>NZ_QKVM01000075.1 GCF_003231305.1 Pseudomonas sichuanensis
GGCGCCTTTGACGTCGTTGTCCAGCACGTTGCCGCTGATGCTGTCGCCCTCGGTGACATGGGCGAAGTCGGCATGGGCCTGGGGCACGTCGTCGACGATGTTCACATCAAGGCTGCCGCTGGCATGGCTGCCGTTGCTGTCGGTGACACTGACCGGGAAGTGCTCCATCAGGCTGTTGGTGCCATCGCCATTGGCATGGCTTTCGTTGCTCTGCAGCGTGTAGCTGTAGCTGACCACGCCCGTGGCCGGGTTGTAGCCGGTGATGGTGAGGATATTGCCAAGGCCGGTGACGATGGACTGCCCCACACCGGTCACCACACCGGCGGTAACCACGTTGATGCCGCCGACACTGAGGTTGTATACCCCATCCGGCGCCACCACGTTGAAGCTGCCGCTTTGCGTCAGTGCCGCCGGGTTGTCCGTGCTGCCCTGGGGCAGGTTGGCTTCATTCACGGTCAGCTCAGCGGGCTCGACCTCCAGGCCATTGAGGGTGACCGGGTGATCCGGCGGATTGACTGGCGGTGGTGGCGCAAGCGGATTCAATGCCCCACTGTCGTTGCCGTCGATGTCCCGCTCGCCCAGGTAAAGGTTGGCCAGCTCGGGGATACCGTTGAAACCTGCCGTCGGGAAACCGATGGTAGGGGCAACGCGCCCTGCCACCTCGGACAGCATTACGAAACTGTGCCCGCCGCCCAACGCGCCTGCCACGCCGCCGGGGTTACCACCCGCCGCAGTGGGCTCGGCGTCCTCGGTAGGGTCGGCGCCCGCAGCGATGGCCTTCTGCAAGCGCTCGACATCACTGAGTTGCGCCTCACTCGGTTGCAGGTCGGGGGTATGCACATGGGGGGCGTGATTGGCCAACAGCTCCGGGGTCATCTGCAGGCTGCTGTCGCGGCCCAGCGTGAGTTCGGCACCGTTTTGCAGGCGCACTGCCACGGCACTGGCATCCCCCGTTTCGAGCTGCTCACCGGCAAACAGGCGGTCACCTTCCACCAGCAACCGCCGGTGGCCGTCGTCCCCAACCGCGTAAACCTGGCCAACCACCTTGCTGACCACGCCGACTAATCTGGCCATGAATGCACGCCTCCCCTGCCGATGGGCTTTTCGCAGATCAAGGCATGCCGGGTAAATCGTGCAACGTTCCGTATGGGCTGTTTGCCGGACCGTTACTGTCACATACGTGGGAATCACCCTCCATGTGACTACTGCTGCGATAGCGGTGATAGGCAATGGCCATTAATGAATGCCAATTTATTGTCGCCAAATTCCGCTTTCGCCGTCCTCCCCGTACTGCTTATCCGCAAAAAATCTAGAACTTTCTGCAAAGCCCGAAAACCGCTGATCCCAGCCAGTTCGCCGAGCCACCTGGATAAAACAATGTCGTGCTTTCTTTAGACCGCATAAGTTTTTTTTCGCATATACCTTATGAGAAATTCTTCTTAGTTCGCGCGTTAAATGTTCTTAGCTCTGTTGTTACAAACCTGAAACGGTTTGATTCTAATATTTCGTCATTTTATTGGCGATCGCAGGACTTTTTAGAGACCAGGGAGAAGTACCCCATGCGCACATTTACCCCCCTCACCAGTGCGATTTTATTGGCAATGGCGTGTGCCAATACTCAGGCAATGTCCATCACCGAGGCCGTGCAAAGTGCCGTGGACCAGCATCCCCAGATCAGTGCCAGCCGCAACAGCCGGCTGTCGGCCGACGAGGATGTGAAGTTCGCCCGCGGGGGTTACTACCCAACCGTCGACCTGGTGGGCGGCTATGGCCGCCAGCGCTCGGACAACACCAACACCCGCGGCTTCAACCCGGACGGTACGCGCAACCACAACAAGGAAACCCTCAACTACACCCAGTCCGAACTGCGCCTGCGGCAAATGCTGTTCGACGGTTTCAACACCGCCAACGAGGTCGGCCGCACCGAGGCGGTGGCCAACTCCCGCGCCTACTACACCCAGGCCACCGCCGAGACCGTGGCGTTGCGCGCCATCGAGGTCTACCTCGAAGTGCTCAAGCGCCGCGAACTGGTGACCCTGGCCAAGAACAACCTGCAAGCCCACCTGCGGGTCAATGACCAGATCGGCCTGCGCAGCGAGCGTGGCGTGGGCAGCAACGCCGACCTCGACCAGTCCAGCGCCCGTCGCGCCTTGGCCGAGAACAACCTGGACACCGCCGAAGTCGATCTGGCAGACGCCGAAACCAACTTCTACAGCGTGGTCGGGCGCGTACCCGACGAGCTGGAGACACCGGTCACGATCAAGGGCGAAGTGCCAGGCACCCTGCAGGATGCCCGCCAGGGCATGCTCGAGAACAACCCCTACCTCAAGTCGGCACAGGCGGACATCAAGTCCGCCGAGCAACAGTACGAAGTGGCCAAGTCGCCCTTCTACCCGCGTCTGGACGCGGTACTGGCCACCGGCGCCAACAACAACATCGCAGGCCAGAAGGGCCACGACAACAACGACTGGCAGGCTGGCGTCGAGCTCAGCTACAACCTCTTCCGCGGGGGCAGTGACAAGGCTCGCCTGCAGTCCGACGCCCACAAGATCAACCAGGCCATGGACATCCGCAACAACGCACTGCGCGAGCTCAACGAAAACCTCGGCCTGGCCTGGAACGCCATGAACAATGCGCGCAAGCAGACCCCCACCGCACGTGAGTACGCCGAAACCACCCAGCGCGTGCGCGCCGCCTACCAGGACCAGTTCGGCCTCGGCCAACGCACCCTGCTCGATCTGCTCGACAGCGAAAACGAGCTGTACAACGCCAACCGCCGCTACACCGAGGTGCGTTACACCGAGGAGTTCTCGATGTACCGGGTACTGGCGACCATGGGTGAACTGCTGGGCAAACAACGCATCTCGCTGCCGCCGGAGGCCATCGCCAAGAGCGAAGTGCGTAACGAAGCCAGGCTGCCTGACATGCGCTAGGCCTGAAACAAACAGGGAAATTGTGCGTCCACCGCGGCAGGAGTAGGCCATCGTGACCAGCATGCAAAGCACCCAACCGCGCCTGGATGTGGATGATCCGCTGCTCGATGGCTTGCTGATCCTGTGCAAGTTGCATGGCTGCCCTGCCAGCCGCGCCAGCCTGTGCAGCGGCCTGCCGCTGGCCGAGCAGCGCCTGGGGTTGGCGCTGCTGCCGCGCGCTGCCGCCCGTGCCGGATTACAGGCGCGGGTGCTGCAGCGCACGCTGGACGCCATCTCGCCGCTCAACCTGCCCGTGCTGTTGATCCTCAACGATGGCCGCAGCGCCGTGCTGCAACGCTGGGGGGACGACGGCCGGGCGTTGCTGCTGCCGTGCGAGGCCGAAGGCGGTGAACAATGGGTCGAGCGCGAGGCACTGGCCGAGGCCTACAGCGGCCAGGCCCTGTTCGCCCGCCCCCGCCACACCCTGGAAGACGTACGCGCGCCACTGATTCCGAGGGTCAACGCCTGGTTTCGCGACACCTTGCGCCACTCCCGCTGGCTGTACGGCGACGCACTGCTGGCGAGCCTGCTGATCAACCTGCTGGGGCTGATGGTGCCGCTGTTCGTCATGCAGACCTACGACCGCGTGGTCCCCAACCAGGCGTTGTCGACCTTGTGGGTACTGGTCGCCGGCCTGTTCATCGGCACCGCCTTCGAGCTGGTGCTGCGCATGGTCCGTGCCCACCTGCTGGATCAGGCCGGCAAGAAGACCGACCTGATCCTGTCCGCCACCTTGTTCGAACGCATCACCGGCATGAGCATGAAAGCCCGCCCGGCCACCATCGGTGGTTTCGCCCAGAGCATCCATGACTTCCAGGGCCTGCGCGAATTCCTCACCGCCGTGACGCTGACCAGCATCATCGACCTGCCCTTCGTCGCGCTGATGCTGGTGGTGATCGGCCTGCTTGGCGGCTGGCTGGTACTGATCCCGCTGATCGCCTTCCCGGTGGCCATGGCCCTGGCGCTGTTCATCCAGGTGCGCCTGCGCGACACCGTGCAAAAGAGCCTGAGCCTTGGCGCCGTGCGCCAGGCCCTGTTGATCGAAACCCTCGGCGGCCTGGAAACCCTCAAGGCCTGCGGCGCCGAAAGCGAGCGCCAGTACCAGTGGGAGCACACCAACGGCGCCATCACCCGCCTCGACGCCCACGGCCGCAACCTGTCGTCACTGGCCACCAACGGTACGCTGTTCATCCAGCAGTTCTGCGGCATGGCCACCATAGTCGCTGGCGTATACAGCATCATCGCTGGCAACCTCAGCGTAGGCGCCCTGGTTGCCAGCTACATGCTGGGCAGTCGCGTGCTTGCCCCGCTGGGCCAGATCGCCGGGTTGATCACCCGCTACCAGCAGGCGCAGCTGACCATGCAAAGCACCGATGCGCTGATGAGCCTGCCGCAGGAGCGCCAGGCGGACCGCCTGGCGCTCGAACACACCACACTGCACGGCGGCGTGAGCATCAACCACGTCGCGTTCCGCTACCCAGGCCAGGCTGCCCCTGCCCTCAACGACGTGAGCTTCACCCTCAAGGCGGGCGAGCGCATCGGCATCATTGGCCGCAGCGGCTCGGGCAAGAGCACCCTGGCGCGGCTGCTGATGGGCTTCCATCACCCCGACGAAGGCCAGGTACTGCTGGACAACCTCGACCTGCGCCAACTGGACATTGCCGACCTGCGCAACCAGATCGGCTACGTTGCCCATGATCTGCCGTTGCTGGCCGGCAGCCTGCGCGACAATCTCACCCTCGGTGCGCGGCATGTCAGCGATGCACGCATGCTCGAAGTGGCCGAGCTGACCGGCGTCAGCGACCTCGCCCGGCAGCACCCGCAAGGTTTCGAGCGCCCGGTGGGCGAGCGCGGCCAACTGCTCTCCGGCGGCCAGCGCCAGGCCGTGCTGCTGGCCCGGGCACTGTTGCTGGAACCACCGATCCTGATCCTCGACGAGCCCACCAGCCACATGGACAACAGCAGTGAGGAACAACTGCGCCAGCGCCTGGCTAACTGGGTACCGGGCAAGACACTGCTATTGGTCACGCACCGCACTTCGATGCTCAGCCTGGTGGACCGGCTGCTGGTGCTGGACAACGGCAAGATCGTCGCCGACGGGCCGAAAGATGCGGTGATCGATGCCCTGCGCAAGGGCCGTATCGGGTCGGCTTTGTAGATCTGCAAGTGCAACACCGTCGCTGTGGGAGCGGGTTCACCCGCGAAAGCGCCAGCAGGGCCACTGCCGCATTCGCGGGTAAACCCGCTCCCACAGGCTCTCCACTCTCCATTGGAGGCAGCAGATGTCCATTTTCCACAGCGTACGCAGCTACCTCCAAGGCACCGAACGGCACGCTGAACGCGATTACCTGCCGGAGCTCGCCGGCGCCACCTTGCAGGACTCACCCAGCCTGTCGCGCCTGACCGTGTGGCTGGCCGCGATCCTGCTGCTGGTGGCCCTGGTCTGGGCCAACTTCGCCGTGCTCGACGAGGTCACGGTCGGCGAAGGCAAGGCCATCCCATCGAGCAAGGTGCAGGTGGTGCAGAACCTCGAAGGCGGCATCGTCACCGAGCTCTTCGTGCGCGAAGGCCAGATGGTCGACAAGGGCGCCACCCTGCTGCGCCTGGACGACACCCGGTTCAAGTCGAACAAGGGCGAAAGCGAAGCCGACCGCTACGCCCTCACCGCCCAGGTCGAGCGCTTGTCGGCCGAAGCTGAAGGCCGCCCTTTCGTGTTGTCGCAGGACGTGCGTGACAAAGCCCCGCAAGTAGCCGAGGACGAAGCCGCCCTGTACGACTCCCGCCAGCGCCGCCTGGCCAGCGAGAAACAGACCCTCAACGAACAACTGCGGCAGAAGACCCAGGAGCTCGCCGAGTTCCGCTCCAAGGTCGACCAATACCGCTCGGCGCTGGGCCTGCTGCAACAGGAACTGGACATGTCGGCGCCGCTGGTCAGCAAGGGCGCCATCTCGCCGGTGGAAATCCTGCGCCTCAAGCAGCGCACCGTCGAGGCCCGCGGCCAGCTCAATGCCACCAGCCTGGCGATCCCCCGCGCCGAAGCGGCCGTGGCCGAGATCCGCAGCAAGATCCAGGAGTCCGACGCCACCTTCCGCTCCGAGGCGGCCAAGGAGCTCAACGACAAACGCACTGAACTGTCGAAGATCACCGCCACCAGCATCGCCATCGACGACCGGGTCAACCGCACCACCGTGGTGTCGCCGGTGCACGGCATCGTCAAGCTGCTCAAGGTCAACACCATCGGCGGCGTGGTCCAGCCCGGCAGCGATCTGGTGGAAATCGTGCCGATCGAGGACAACCTGCTGATCGAGGCCAAGGTAAGACCACAGGATGTGGCGTTCCTGCACCCGGGGCAGACGGCGATGGTCAAGTTCAGTGCCTATGACTACACCATCTACGGCGGGCTCAAGGCCAAGCTGGAGCTGATCGGTGCCGACACCGTCACCGATGACAAGGGCAACGCGTTCTACCTGATCCAGGTACGCACCGACAAGAACCACCTGGGTGGGGATAACAAGCCGTTGCTGATCATCCCGGGAATGGTGGCCACGGTGGATATCATCACCGGGCAGAAGAGCGTGCTGGATTATCTGTTGAAGCCGGTGCTCAAGGCGCGAACCGAAGCATTGCGCGAACGCTGATCGAAATATGCGACCTACATGGGCGTGGGATCAGCCAGCAAACCGTCGGCTGGTCCAGTGTGGTTCCAAGGGATTTCAAGCACATCCCAGGATCGATGCGACCCAATCGATGCATCAATCTCGAACTAGTCTGATCCCAGGTTGTGATTACGCTCGAATGTCTCCAGCCCCATCGCCCTGATCTGCCCCTCGATCAGGGCCTCGAAAGGCCGCAACACTGGATCGAACCGGCTCGCCCCCTCCAGCACATTCAACGCCTGCACCACCGCCTCGATGGTCGACAACGCGCCCGGTTCCGGCGCCTTGCGCAACCGGTAGCGTGAAGGTGTCACATCACCGAGCGTCACCCGCGGCAGCGCCTCCAGCAGCGGGTTCAGGTAGAGCATCTTGCGCGCCTTGCGCCAGGTGCCGTCGGGGACGATCAACAGCAGCGGCAGCTCGTCGATGCCTGCGCCATAGGCTTGCAGAACCTCGGCTGCGTCACCGGGGAACAGCAGCACCGGCCGATATCCGGGTGTAGCCAGCAACGCTTCGAGGTCGTCGAACACCTCCCCCACTCGCAGTTCGGCATTGATCAGCCCGAGGGCTGCCAGGCGCGCGGTATTGAGCGCATGCGACGTTTCGCTAGGGTGCTGCAGCACGAGCACGCGGGTGCGGCTGTCGAGACTGGGAATCAGCGGGCAGAGGCAGTGGGCGATCGGGCGCTGGCAGCGTTCGCAGCGGGGTCTGGGCATGGCGGGCTCCTTGGGGGCGCGCAGTTTGCCACAGGTTGGTTGTGTGACTACGGGCCAATCGCGGGAGCGGGCTTGCCCCGCGATTGGCCCGACAGTCAGTCACTACCGGTTGAACCGCTCCGCCAGGCTATGCAGGTACTCCGCCATGCGCTCCAGGTCCTGGCTGATCTCGGCCCCTTGCCTGGCCTGCCCGGCACTTTCATCGCACAGCTGGGCAATGCGCACGATCTGCTGGTTGATGTCTTCGGCCACGTGGCTCTGCTGCTCGGACGCCGTGGCCATCTGCTGGCTCATGCCGGTGATGCGGCTGACCGCCTGGGCGATGCCGGACAACGCTTCCTGCACCGCCTCGACACTGTGCACGCTGTCGCTGGAGATCTGCTGGCCGCGGCTGGCACTGGCCACCGCACGGTCGGCCCCGGTGCGCAGGCCGGCGATGATGTGGTGGATCTCCTCGGTGGAGGCGCGGGTACGCTGGGCCAGCGAGCGGACCTCGTCGGCGACCACGGCAAAGCCCCTGCCCTGTTCACCGGCACGGGCGGCTTCGATCGCGGCGTTGAGCGCCAGCAGGTTGGTCTGCTCGGCAATCGAGGTGATCACGTCCACCACGCTGCCGATCGATTGGGTCTGCTCGGCCAGGGCATTGACCGCCTGGCCGATATCGCTCACCGCCTCGCTCATGCTGCCCATCGCGCGCAGGCTCTGCTGGGCCAGGTCGCTGCCCTGCTGGGCCAACTGGTCGGCATCGCTGGCGGCATGGGCGGTGCTCTGCACGTTGTGGGTGACCTGCTGGATGGTCGCCGCCATCTGCGCGATGGCGGTGGCCGACTGGTCGGTTTCGCTGCGCTGGCGGTCGAGCATCTGCGCCTGGGCGTCGGACAGGTCGGCGGACTGCGCGGCCCGCGACTTGACCCCGACCCCGGCGTCCACCAGGCGGGTCAGCGCGGTCTGCAGCCGTGCTTCTTCACTGAGGATCGCCAGGTCGAGCTGGCCCTGCAGGCCGGGGTTGTCGCTGTAGGTCAGGGCCACCAGCGGGCTGGTGAACGCTTTGGGATGCTCCTGCAGGGTGCGGCGGATGGCCTGGTTCTGCCGGTGCTCGACCAGGTACCAGGCCGCCAGCAGGCTGGCCATCAGCACCCCCAGTGCGGCGTACTGGGGCAACCACAGATAGCCGGCGGCCGATACCAGCCCGGCGCCGATCAACGGCCAGCCGTGACCGATGCCATGGCCCAGGCGCGCGGCCAACGCCACCGGCGAGCGACCGGCGCGCAGGCGCGCGTAGAGCGCTTCGGCACGGCGGATCTGCTCACGGGTGGGCACCGAACGCACCGACTCGTAACCGCTGATGCGGCCGTTCTCGTACACCGCCGTGACGTAGGCGCTGACCCAGTAGAAATCGCCGTTCTTGGCACGGTTCTTGACCACGCCCATCCAGGGTTTGCCTTGCTTGATGGTGTCCCACATATGGCCGAAGACTGCCGGCGGCATGTCCGGATGACGCACCAGGTTGTGCGTCTGGCCGACGAGTTCGTCGTAGGTGAAACCGCTGATGGCCACGAATGCGTCGTTGCAGTAGGTGATGCGGCTGTTGAGGTCGGTGGTGGAAATCAGCCGCTGGTGGTTGGGAAAGGTTCTTTCGTGTTCGGTGACGGGCAAATTCATGCGCATCGCTGGCGATCCCTTGCTTATCCAGATGAGTGGGAAATTCATCAAAGCAAGTAGATGTTTAGCAGAAGGCCATCACGTCAGTGGTCAAGTTTTGCAGGATTTTTTACCGACCTGACGGAATGAGCTGAAAACGACATTGGTCAGCCAACGTTGAGCTGGCTCTTGAGCAGGTCGCGGAAGGTCTGGATCAAGGGTTCCCGGCTGCGGCCGCGGCGGATGATCAGCGAGAACGGCGCCTGGTAACCGAAGGTGGCCGGCGACAATACCCGCAGGTCGCCCTTGTCGACCCAGGCCTGGGCGTAGTGCTCGGGCAGGTAGCCGATGTAGGCGCCGGAGAGAATCAGGATCAGCTGCGCCTCCATGCTCTCCACCGTCGCCGCGCTGTGCTTGAAGCCGTGGCGGGCCAGCTCGGCCTGGCTCCAGTAACCGCGCCCGACCATGCGCTGCTGGGTGATCACCGGCTCCGGGATGCGCCGCTCGGCGAACAGCGAGTGGCGGCTGCTGCAGTACAGCCAGTGCTGCTCGCGGTACAACGGCTGGTACACCAGGCCGCTCATGCGCGAAGAGAAGGCGCCGATGGCCAGGTCCAGGCGGTTGTCCTGCACGCCCAGCTGCAATTCGTAGGGGCTGGAGACCGACAGGTGCAGGTGCACCCCCGGGTGCTCCTGGCTGTAGGCACCGATGGCCTCGGCCAGCGGCAGGGCGCGATCACCCACCGTGGAGTCGATCACGCCGAGGTTGAGGGTGCCGCGCAGCTCGCCCTTGAGCGCCGCCGCATACTGCTCGAAACCATCCAGTTCGCCGAGCAGGCGCAGGGTCTCCTGATGGAACAGCTCGCCCTTGCTGGTCAGGCTGAAACCACCACGGCCACGGTGGCAGAGGACGATACCCAGGGCGCCCTCCAACTGGCTCATGTAGGTGCTGATGGCCGACGTCGACAGGTTGAGGTCGCGCTGGGCATTGGCGAACCCCTGGTGGCGCACCACGCTGGCGAAGATGCGCAGCAGTTTCAGGTCGGGCAGCGATGAGGCCATGGGGCGAGGATTCCGCGGGCTGGAAATCGCCAGAGTCTAACGCGCCTTCAGCCGGATAGTTCAGAATTTCCTGAAGTAAGTATTTGTCGGTAGCGATTCTTTCGCCGCACTACCTTGCGCAGACTGCGGCGAAATGTCCCTGCCCGCCGGCCCCATCGTTGTTCGAGGCACGCGGCGGCACAGGTTCGAACAAACATAACAATCGACCGACTGATGAGGCCCACCGTGGACAAGACTCTCCACCAACCACTGGGCGGCAACGAAATGCCGCGTTTCGGCGGCATCGCCACCATGCTTCGCCTGCCCCACCTGCAAAGCGCCCAAGGCCTGGACGCCGCCTTCATCGGCGTGCCGCTGGACATCGGTACCTCGCTGCGCTCGGGCACCCGCTTCGGCCCACGGCAAATCCGCGCCGAGTCAGTGATGATCCGCCCGTACAACATGGCCACCGGCGCCGCCCCGTTCGACTCACTGTCGGTCGCCGACATCGGTGACGTGGCGATCAACACCTTCAACCTGCTCGACGCCGTGCGCATCATCGAAGAAGCCTACGACGAGATCGTCGAGCACAATGTCATCCCGCTGACCCTGGGCGGCGACCACACCATCACCCTGCCGATCCTGCGCGCGCTGCACAAGAAGCACGGCAAGATCGGCCTGGTGCACATCGACGCCCACGCCGACGTCAACGACCACATGTTCGGCGAGAAGATCGCCCACGGCACCACCTTCCGCCGCGCCGTGGAAGAAGGCCTGCTCGACTGCGACCGCGTGGTGCAGATCGGCCTGCGCGCCCAGGGCTACACCGCCGACGACTTCAACTGGAGCCGTCGCCAGGGCTTCCGTGTTGTCCAGGCCGAAGAGTGCTGGCACAAATCGCTGGAACCGCTGATGGCCGAAGTGCGTGAGAAAGTCGGTGGTGGCCCGGTCTACCTGTCCTTCGACATCGATGGCATCGACCCGGCCTGGGCGCCCGGTACCGGCACGCCGGAAATCGGCGGCTTGACCACCATCCAGGCGATGGAGATCATCCGCGGCTGCCACGGCCTGGACCTGATCGGCTGCGACCTGGTCGAAGTCTCCCCACCTTACGACACCACCGGCAACACCTCGCTGCTGGGCGCCAACCTGTTGTTCGAAATGCTCTGCGTGCTGCCAGGGGTGGTACGCCGCTGATTGGCATGAAGGCTTGTGGGAGCGGGCTTGCCCCGTGATAGCAATCGCGGGGCAAGCCCGCTCCCACAACATCCGTCGAGCCATGGAAACACCCCGGCAGGAGCCATTCGGGAGGGCCATAGAGGCCCGCCAACACATGACAGGACCGCCGGGCGCGTGAACCCGCCCGGACGGCCGATCTCGCCATAATAAAGATAATCGGGAGACCCCCAATGGCCTTGGACATCATCGTTGTACTGATCTATGCCGCCGGCATGCTCGCGCTTGGCTGGTACGGCATGCGACGTGCGAAGACCCACGAAGATTACCTGGTGGCCGGGCGCAACCTCGGCCCGACCCTGTACATGGGCACCATGGCCACCACCGTGCTCGGTGGCGCCTCCACCGTCGGCACCGTGCGCCTGGGTTACGTGCATGGCATCTCCGGCTTCTGGCTGTGCGCCGCGCTGGGCCTGGGCATCATCGCGCTGAACCTGTTCCTCGCCAAACCGCTGCTGCGCCTGAAGATCTTCACCGTCACCCAGGTGCTGGAGCGCCGCTACAACCCCATGGCGCGCCAGGCCAGTGCGGCGATCATGCTGGCCTATGCGCTGATGATCGGCGTGACCTCGACCCTGGCCATGGGCACCGTGCTGCAGGTACTACTCGACGTACCGTTCTGGTTGGCACTGCTGTTCGGCGGTGGCGTGGTGGTGGTGTACTCGACCATCGGTGGCATGTGGTCGCTGACCCTGACCGACATCGTCCAGTTCGTGATCAAGACCGTGGGCCTGATGTTCATCCTGCTGCCGGTGTGCCTGTACAAGGCCGGTGGCTGGGACACCCTGGTGGCCAAGCTGCCGGCGGCCAGCTTCAGCTGGACCACCATCGGCTGGGACACCATCATCACCTACTTCCTGATCTACTTCTTCGGCATCCTGATCGGCCAGGACATCTGGCAGCGGGTGTTCACCGCCCGTGACGAGAAAGTCTGCCAGCGCGCCGGCACCACCGCGGGTGTCTACTGCGTACTGTACGGCCTGGCCTGCGCCTTGATCGGCATGTCCGCCCATGTGCTGATGCCAGACCTGGCCAACCCGAACAATGCCTTTGCCGAGATGATCAAGGGCCAGTTGCCTGAAGGTATCCGTGGCCTGCTGATGGCCGCCGCCCTGGCCGCGATGATGTCCACCGCCAGTGCCGGCCTGCTGGCCGCCTCGACCACCCTGACCGAAGACCTGCTGCCCAAGCTGCGCGGCGGCAAGCAGTCGAGCCTGGGCATCAACCGCCTGTTCACCCTGCTGACCGGCCTGGCGGTACTGGGCATCGCGCTGGCGGTGAACGATGTGATCAGCGCCCTGACCCTGGCCTACAACCTGCTGGTGGGCGGCATGCTGATCCCGCTGATCGGCGCGATCTTCTGGAAGCGCGCGACCACCGCCGGGGCCATCGCCAGCATGTCGCTGGGCTTTGTCACCGCGCTGTTCTTCATGTTCAAGGATGGCCTGGAGGCCAACACGCCGATCTACTACAGCCTGGCGATCGGCCTGGTGAGCTTCGTGCTGGTCAGCCTGGCGTCGCGCAAACCGGCTGCGGCAGTCAACCTGGCCTGACGCCAACCCCCGTGGGAGCGGGCTTGCCCCGCGATTAGCTGCACCCTCAATGCAAAAGGCCGCCGCATCTTGTCGATGCGGCGGCCTTTTGCCTGGTGTATCAGCGACGGCGCGGCTGGCGCTTGCGCTGTTCTTCGTCGGTAGGGATCGGCACCGGCTGCAGAGGTGGCGGGAGCAAGCCCAAGGCGACGGCGAGGTCGTGGAGCCAGTTATACATGCGTTCGTTCATAATGCCCCCTTGACGGGTTCAGCCTCACGGTCAATCAATCCTGCGATGCGTCATACAGATCATAGCCCGATGTCCTGTATTGCGCATGCCTCTGTTCTTACAGATATGGGCGATTTTGACCCGGATCAAGCGCAGGCGACAGCTTCCGACGGTCGGTCAATCGTTTCGGTTTGTTGCAGTTCGATCCACGCCTGCAGATTGGCCCCACGCATGCCCTGGCGCCACATCAACCAGGTGACCGCCTGATCGAAGGGCGTTTGCAAGCGATGGGCACGCACCCGGTCACGCCCCGGCAGGCTGTCGAGCATCGATTGCGCCATCAGCGCCACCCCGGCGCCAGCGATCACGCAGGCCAGCATGCTCTGATACGACTCGATCTCCATCACCCGCCCCATGGGCGTGTGGGCATGGGCGTACCAGGCCTCCAGACGCATGCGGTAGGAGCAACCCTGGCGGAAGGTGAACACCGCCCTGCCAGCCACATCCCGGGCGCTGCTGACCGGTGGATGCTCGGGGCTGGTGATCAGCACCAGCTCTTCCTCACACAAGGGCACGCCATCCAGCCCGGCCAGGCTTGGCGGCCCATCCACCAGCGCGGCATCGAGCCGATGGCTGAGCAGCCCCTCCAGCAAATCGCCACTGGGGCCTGCCTGGACTTGCAGGTTCACTGCGGGGTAGGCCTGGTGATAGCGCGCCAGCAGCGCCGGCAAATGGATCGCCGCGGTGCTGTACATGGTGCCCAGCACAAAATCACCGGCCGGCTGCCCGCCCTGCACGGCGGCCATCGCTTCGTCACGCAGCGCCGACAGGCGGTTGGCGTAATCCAGCAGCACCTTGCCCGCAGGCGACAGTTGCAGGCGCTGGCGCTCACGCAGGAACAACTCCACGCCCAGCTGCTCTTCGAGTTGGCGCAGACGCGTCGACAGGTTCGAGGGGACACGGTGCAGGCGCTCGGCAGCGCGGGTGATCGAAGCTTCCTCGGCCACGGCAAGGAAGATACGCAGTTGGCTGAACTCCATATCATTCTCCAAAACAGAACAACTTGATCATCATTATTCAATTTTATTGAAAGTCAATCCGCCCTACCCTGCCATCCATCGCAACCCTTCGAGCAGGAGACACCTCCATGTCGCCCTTCGTGCAACTGCTGGCCAGTGCCGTGGCCCTGATGATGGCCATGGGCATCGGCCGTTTCGCCCTCACCCCGCAACTGCCCCGCCTCATCGCCGAGGGCCAGTTCGACCTGACGGCAGGTGGCCTGGTCGCTGCCGCCAACTACCTGGGTTACTTCCTCGGTGCGGTGGACGGCATGTTCGCCCGCCAGCCGGCCCAGGTGCGTCTGCGCCTGCACGGCGGCCTGTGGCTCTGCGTGTTGCTCACCCTCGCCTCAGCGGTGGCCGAGGGTTTCTGGAGCCACCTGCTGCTGCGCTTCGGCACGGGCGTGGCCAGTGCCTGGGTGTTGGTGATGATCACCAGCCTCAGCCAGCAACTGGCCAACGCCCATGGCCGTCAGCGCCTCGGTGCCCTGGTGTTCGCCGGGCCCGGTGCCGGGATCGCCGTCACCGGCCTGCTGGCACTGGGCGCGCACCTGCTGGGGCTCGGCTCGGCGGCGCTGTGGCTGATCTATGCGATGGCGGCGCTGGTGATGCTGCTGGCCGTGCTGCGGTGGTTGCCACGGGCCCTGGAGCCTGCGCCTGTCGCGGCCACCAGCAACAGTGGCCCGACACAGGGCAAGGGGATCGGCCGCCTGGGCCTGGTGTATGGGCTGTACGGCATTGGCTATATCTTGCCGGCCACCTTCCTGTCACAGATGGCCAACCAGCAGTTCCAAGGGCAGTGGATGGCCGATCTGTTCTGGCCGGCATTCGGTCTGTCGGCGGCGCTGGGCGTGATCGTCGTCAGCCTGCGCCGCCCAGGGCGCACCTCGCTGTGGCTGACCGCCACGCTCTGGCTGCAAGGCCTGGGTGTTCTGGCCTGCCTGCAAGGCGGCGGCATCGGGCTGGGCCTGGGGGTAGTGCTCTGCGGTGGGCCATTCCTGGCCTGCATGCAACTGGTGATGCAGCGCTCGCGGGAACTGGCGCCCCATGCGGCCCAGCGCAATGCCGGGCTGCTTACAGCGTGCTTTGCCCTGGGGCAGTTGAGCGGGCCGCTGCTGGCGGCCTTGAGCAGCCACTTCAGTGGTGGCTTGCAGCCGGCGCTGGTGATGGCGGCTGCGGGGCTGGGGCTGGCCGGGGTACTGGTGCTGACGGGGGCCGTGCCACGCTCCGCGTCATGCACCGGCCTGCGCCAGGCGGGTTGAGCCTGGCGCCCCTGCCGCTCGCGACTACCCCACGATCCTGCGCAGTTGCCGCCGCACCCAGGCCTCGGCGCTGACCATGATCACCCCCACCAGCACCAGCACCGCGCCGAGCACGAAGTTCAGGCTCAGTGGTTCGTCCAGCAGCACGACGCCAAAGGTCACCCCGAACAGCGGCGTGATGAAGGAGAACACCGCCAGGTTCGAAGCCAGGTACTTGCGCAACAACCAGAACCAGGTCAGGTAGCTGACGAACGACACCACGATGCCCTGGAACAGCACGCTGCCAACCGCCAGCGGGGTCAACGCGAAATCGGCGATCTGCCCGCTCACCAGGGCCATCAGCAGCAGCCCGGCGAAACCCACCGCCAGTTGGTAGAACAGCGTCAGGGTCGCCGGCGCCTCGGACAACCGCGAGCAACGCACCACCACCGTGGTCGCGCCCCAGGCCAAGCCGCCCAGGATAGCCAGGGCGTCACCCAGCAACATGCGCCCATCGAGCTGCTCGAACGAGACGCCTCCGGCGAATGCCAGGGCGATGCCAGCAAACGCCAGCAGGATGCCCAGCCACTGCAACAGGCGAAGCCGCTCGCTGGGCATCATGATATGCAGCCCCAGGGCGGTGAAGATCGGCGCGGTGTAGAGGAATACCGACATGTGCGCCGCCGAGGTCAGCTTCAGCCCCTCGGCGATGAACAGAAACTCCAGCCCGAACAGCGCACCGGCCAGCATCCCGGCACGCCAGGTGCTACCCACCTGGCCCCAACCTCCTTTGAAGCAGACCAACAGCCCTACCAGCACGGCGGCGATGCCGTTACGGAACGCCGCCTGCATCACCGGGGCAATGTCGACGGCAGCGGATTTGATCAGCACCTGCTGGCAGCCCCAGATCAGGCACAGCCCCAGCATCACCTGCAGGGCAAAGGCGTCAGGGTTCTTGCGGACCTCGCTCATAAGCGGGCCAACTGGATTTCTACAGACATGATCAAGGGCTCGGCAGTGGCAGACGAACGGCGATTATCAGCCGTTCAGCCCGCCACTTGCCAGCCTCAAAACGACCTCAAGCGATCTGCGCGTTTGCCGAGACCTGGTCGAAGGTGTTTTCGTCCAGCGCATCCTCCTGTCGGTCAAGGACTTCGCGCGGATGGCCGAAACCCGGGATGCTGCTGTCGATCAGGCTGAGCAGGCGCGAGCCACGCTCGGTCAGCACGAAGTTCTCGCCGTTGCCGCCGTCTTCTTCAGGCCGGCTGGCGATGAAGCCACGTTCGAACAGGAGCTTCTCGTACTCGCAGGCGCGGGTTTTAAGATGGTCCAGGTCGCCCGGTGCCTGGCCATTTGCAGCCAGCGCTGCGGCGTGCTGTTCGGCATAGGGGCGTGGCGTGAAGCTATGGCCGGCGCCGTTCTGCACCTCGTGCAGCAAGCGCTCGATCAGGTCCCAGTCGTAGCGGCTCATGGAATGGCCTCCTGCAATGAACGGATGGGTTACACAAGGTGGACCGACAGAAGCCGACCGGCGTTCAGATCGGCAAGCTGCCGCTGGCATCCCAGGCAATCTGAACTTTCAAATTGCCCCGCCCCTCACACGTAGCAGGATCACCAGAGGCCAAGATGATGAAAACCCTCTACCGCGCCGCAATGCTTGCCAGCCTGGTGTGCACCTTGCCCGCCTGGGCCTGCACGCCGGAAGAAGCCACACAAAAACGCGAGGAACTGGCCGGGCTGGTTGCCCAGCTGACCGAGCAGAACCCACAGAAAGCCAAAGAGATAAACGACGAGCTGCAAGGCATGGAGCTCGGCACGGCAAGCAAGGACTTGCCGGATAAGTGCCAACTGATCGACAAGCGGATCAAGGAATTGAAGGAAGCCGAGAAAAAAACCTGAGCAGCGCCCGCTTCAGCGGCGCTGCTGGGCCAGCATGTATTGACGCAGCAACTGGTTGATTCGGGTCTGGTAGCCGCTGCCTTGGTCCTTGAACCAGGCCAGTACGTCAGCGTCGAGGCGAATGGTCACGGTTTGCTTGGCAGGTAACCGAAGCTCGGCCTGGCGGAAGAAATCGTCGTCCAGCTCGGGGATGTCCGAGGTGTCGATCGGCCCACGACCGGAGTGTTCATCACTGTTTATGGAGGGTTTCGACATAGCGCATTTCCTCGCGTCGTGTGGCTCTTCTGGCGGAGATGACTCGGATTGCATCCCCTTGCCGTTCGGTGTAGACGACCACGCTGACCCAGGCGTTGATCCAGCCCATGCTGATCCAGCGTGGTTCCAGGTAGTCGAACCGCTCATCCTTGAGCACCAGCATCGGGTGCCGGAACATGTCTTGCACTTCGTTGAAATCGATACCGTGCTTGCGGATGTTCAGCTGGTTCTTTTCCTCGTCCCATTCAAAGCGCATGGGACTTTCGTATTTACAGTTGTACATACGCTACTCCTGCCAGCGAATACATGCCAGAGGGAGTGTGGAAGCCAGGCAGCAAAATGCTGGGCCGAGGAGCAGTTTGGGAAATGAGCTACACACGCTTGGGGAAAGCGCGAAATCACCCGCCACCCTTGCGGTGGCGGGCTTGAACCGAGATGCGCTTACTCAGCCGCTGGCTTGCGCTTCTTCAGCGGCGCCAGGCCATCGGAGCTGGCCAATGGCGCATTGGCCTTCGGCTTGGCGGTCGGCTTGCGCTTGGCGGCGCCCTTCTTGTCGCCGGTCTTCTTCTCGGTCTTTTTCTTCTTGGTGCCAGCCGCCTTGCCCGAGGCCTTGACCTTCTTCGGCCCGCTGTAGGTACCCTTGACCTCCTTGATGACACGGCGCTCGAACTGCTGCTTGAGGTAGCGTTCGATGCTCGACATCAGGTTCCAGTCGTTGTGGGTGATCAGCGAGATCGCCAGGCCTTCGCCGCCGGCACGGCCGGTACGGCCGATACGGTGCACGTACTCGTCGCCGCTGCGTGGCATGTCGAAGTTGATCACCAGGTCCAGCCCGTCGATGTCCAGGCCGCGCGCCGCCACGTCAGTGGCCACCAGCACCTTGGAGCCGCCTTCCTTGAAGCGGTCGATGGCCAGCTTGCGGTCCTTCTGGTCCTTCTCGCCGTGCAGTACGAAGGCCTTCACTTCCTTGGCCACCAGATGGCCGTAGATGCGGTCGGCCAGGGCGCGGGTGTTGGTGAAGATGATTGCCTTCTGGTAGGTCTCGTTGGCCAGCAGCCACTGCACGATCTGCTCTTTGTGCTGGTCGTGGTCAGCGGTGATGATCTGCTGGCGGGTACCTTCGGCGAGCTGCGAGACACTGTTGAGCATCAGGTGCTCAGGGTCTTTGAGGACCTTGCCGATCATGTCGCGCAGGGCTGCGCCGCCAGTGGTGGCGGAGAACAGCAGGGTCTGCTTGCGGTTCTCGCATTCCTTGCACAGGCGCTCCATGTCTTCGGCAAAGCCCATGTCGAGCATGCGGTCGGCTTCGTCGAGGATCAGCACGTCCACATGGGACAGGTCGAGGTTGCCGGCATTGAGCTGCTCGAGCAGACGGCCCGGGGTGCCGATCAGCACGTCCGGCACCTTGCGCAGCATGGCGGCCTGTTCCTTGAAGTCTTCACCGCCGGTGACCAGGCCCGACTTGATGTAGGTGAACTGGGAGAACAGCTGCACCTGCTTGAGGGTCTGCTGGGCCAGCTCGCGGGTCGGCAGCAGGATCAGCGCACGGATTTCCACGCTCGGGCCGCTGCGGTCGACCAGGCGGTTGAGCAGTGGCAGGACGAATGCAGCGGTCTTGCCGCTGCCGGTCTGTGCCGTCACCCGCAGGTCACGCCCTTGCAGGGCCAGGGGAATGGCCGCTGCCTGCACCGGGGTCGGCTCGACAAATTTCAGCTCGGCCACGGCTTTGAGCAGGCGTTCGTGCAGGGCGAATTGGGAAAACACGGGGGTAACCTCGGGCAAGTGCGAAAAATTCAAGTTGCATAGGGTAACGTTTTCCGCCGCCAGAACCGAATTTCTTTTGGCAACTTTGCGCCGATCCACGCTCTAATGCCGCTTCGTACCGCAACACAGACCGTTTTCTACGCTTATGGACCTCCAACGATTCTGGCGCGATGCCCTCGACCTCTGGGGCACCCTCGACCAACACCCGCTGCTGCACGCCGCCCTCGGCCTGGCCGTGCTGCTGCTCGTCTCGCTGCTGATCGGCCGCCTGGCGCGCTTCCTGATCCTGCACGCCAGCCGCCTGCTGGGCCGGCAACCGGCACTCAAATGGCTGGACGACCTGCGCCACAACAAGGTGCTGCACCGCCTGGCCCAGACCACCCCATCGCTGGTGGTGCAATTCGGCCTGAAGCTGGTGCCGGAACTCTCGGCCACCGCCCAGCATTTTCTCGGCAACCTCGCCCTGGCCATCACCCTGCTGTTCATGACCCGCGCGCTGTCGTGCCTGCTCGACGCGCTGCTGGACATCTACGCCCGCACCGAACATGCCCGCACCCGCTCGATCAAGGGCTACATGCAGCTGGCCAAGATGATGCTGTGGATCTTCGCCGCCATCGTCATCGTCGCCACCCTGATCGACCGTTCGCCGCTGTTGCTGCTGTCGGGCCTGGGTGCCATGTCGGCGGTGCTGCTGTTGGTGTACAAGGACACCCTGCTGTCGTTCGTCGCCAGCGTGCAGTTGACCAGCAACGACATGCTCCACGTCGGCGACTGGATCGAGATGCCCCAGGCCGGGGCCGATGGCGATGTGGTGGATATCACCCTGCACACGGTCAAAGTCCAGAATTTCGACAAGACCATCGTCTCCATCCCCACCTGGCGCCTGATGAGCGAGTCGTTTCGCAACTACCGCGGCATGCAGCAATCCGGCGGGCGGCGGATCAAGCGCAGCCTGTTCATCGACGCCGCGGGCGTACGCTTCCTGACCCAGGAAGAAGAACAGCGCCTGGGCCAGGTGCGCCTGCTCGGCGACTACCTGGCCGGCAAGCGCCAGGAACTGCGCGAATGGAACGAGGCCCAGGGCCACAACGCCGGGTTGTCGGCCAACCGCCGGCAACTGACCAATATCGGTACCTTCCGCGCCTTCGCCCTGGCCTACCTGAAGAGCCACCCCAACGTGCACCCGAACATGACCTGCATGGTGCGCCAGATGCAGACCACCGCCGAAGGCGTGCCGCTGGAGATCTACTGCTTCACCACCACCACGGTGTGGGCCGAGTACGAGCGCATCCAGGGCGACATCTTCGACTACCTGCTGGCGGTGCTGCCGGAGTTCGGCTTGAGCCTGTATCAGCAGCCCAGCGGCAATGACATGCGCGTGGGGCTTGCGACGCGAGTTACGCGTCAGGAACTGGCCTGA
>NZ_QKVM01000076.1 GCF_003231305.1 Pseudomonas sichuanensis
TTGGCTATCGAACGGGTAGCGAAGTCTGTACCTGGCGTGACTTCAGCCCTTGCCGAGCGTTTGACCGGAGGGAGATACGTCGATCTCGACATCGACCGCCAGGCTGCTGCCCGTTACGGTTTGAACATCGCCGACGTGCAGGCCATTGTCGCCGGCGCCATTGGTGGCGAAACCATCGGTGAGACGGTCGAAGGGTTGGCGCGTTACCCGATCAGCGTGCGCTATCCCCGCGAATGGCGCGACTCAGTCGACGCCCTGCGTCAGCTACCGATCTACACCGAACAAGGGGGCCAGATCACCCTCGGTACCGTGGCAAATGTGCGAATCGCTGAAGGCCCGCCGATGCTTAAGAGCGAAAACGCCCGACCCTCTGGCTGGGTGTACATCGACGTGCGGGGCCGTGACCTGTCGTCTGTGGTCGCTGACTTGCGTCAGGCAGTTGATAGCGATGTGAAGCTCGATCCAGGAGTGAGTCTGAGCTATTCAGGGCAGTTCGAGTATCTGGAGCGCGCCAACGCACGGTTGGCCTGGGTGGTGCCGGCGACCCTAGCAATCATCTTCGTCCTGCTCTACCTGACCTTTGGCCGCCTCGGCGAAGCGCTGCTGATTATGGGCACCCTGCCTTTCGCCCTCACCGGTGGCGTGTGGTTGCTGTACCTGATGGGTTTCAATCTGTCGGTGGCCACCGGTGTTGGCTTCATTGCCCTGGCCGGGGTCGCGGCGGAATTCGGAGTGATCATGCTGATCTACCTGAACAACGCTTGGTCTGAACGGCAAGCCAATAGCGAGCGCACGCAAGTTGCACTTCTGGAAGCCATTCGCGAGGGCGCGGTGCAGCGCATCCGGCCGAAGGCGATGACAGTGGCAGTTATCGTTGCAGGCTTGTTACCCATTCTCTGGAGCAGCGGGACAGGCAGCGAAGTGATGAGTCGCATCGCCGTACCGATGGTAGGCGGCATGCTGACGGCGCCGTTGCTCTCTCTCTTTGTGATTCCCGCAGCGTATTGGCTAATACGGCGCCGCGAACTTGCAGTAACCCATGATTCCAAACCAGGAGACATCCAATGAAAAAGCTCTACCTCAATGTTGCACTGTTCGTTGCCTTCGCATCAGGCGCGCAAGCCCAAGACTCCATGGTCGGAATGAACATGGACGGAATGGATATGAAGGAAGCCCCATCAGCACCTGCTGCTCACGCTGAAGGTACGGTAAAGGCTATTGACGCCTTGGGCGGTAAAGTGACCCTGGCACATGGACCGGTGCCGGCATTGAAATGGCCAGCCATGACCATGGGCTTCAAAGCTTCTGCGCAGCAGCTCGAACAATTGAAGGTGGGAGACAAAGTAGCGTTTGATTTCCGGATGGAGGGCAGCGCGGCGACGATTGTTGATATCCAAAAAGAGTAGATCGCTTACGCCCATGGGCTATCAGCGAAAGGTACCCCTACAGGACTGATCGCCTTAGGCAACTCCCGAGCAATGCTCGGGAGTTGGGCCGTACATGACCGCCTATCCAAACAAGGCGCCTCCGGATTTCCGGATATTCACATTGGAAATAGGGGAACTCAGGTCTCCACCTTCACCAAAAACTGCTCAATCTCAGCAGCGGTGCTACGGGCTGTACGGGTCACTCCAATCAAGGTCGCCGAGGCAGAACCTGTCCACTCGCCATAACCCACCAGCCAAAGGCCAGGCTCATTCACCGCACGTGTACCTGTAACTTCGACGCGACCGCCTTCAGTGACTACACCAAGACGCACCAAGTGCCCCAGCGCCGGCTTGAATCCGGTACACCAGATCACCGCATCGACTGGGGTCGATGATCCGTCCGCCCAATGCCCGCCTCTTCAACAAGAATATTGACGTGGCAGTACAGATCTTCTGGGCCTCGTAGATAATTGAAAATCCTTGATCTAACGACGCCGCATACCCCTCCTTTGACCGCCGTAGAGGGGAGATTGATAACATCACCGACGCACGGAATAAGTGCTAAGCCATGGTCGCTGTTGAAGATAATTTCAGTTGGACAGGCATCAATCCTGGCATGCGATTGACCTTGCGAAACCTGCTGATAATAAATGCTATACCTCATGTACAGCCTACCTCATTTGTTGGGTGAGGAATCAGCGCCGCGGATCGTAGACAGAAAGCTCAAGCTCGCAAGCGACGGGAGTATATAACTGATTTTCGGTACGAGAGATCTTGGCAATTATCGCTTTTCGAGCACATACCCTACGCCCCGAAGCGTATGTATCAGCTTGGTCTCGAAAGGGTCATCTATCTTGGCTCTGAGTCTTCGAATCGACACCTCTACAACGTTTGTGTCGCAGTCGAAATTCATATCCCAAACCTGCGAGATAATTTGCGTACGGCTCAGCACCACACCGGTATTACGCATCAGGTAATGCAGTAACGCGAATTCTTTCGTGGTCAGGTCTATGCGCTGACCGTCCCTGAATGCCCTGTGTCGGCTCTGATCAAGCTCTAGGTCAGAGACGCGAATGACTTCTACGGATGCGGGGTGATCTGACCTGCGCATCAAGGCGCGAACCCGGGCCAGAAGCTCAGGGAACTCAAATGGCTTGATCAGGTAGTCGTCTGCGCCGTTCTCCAGCCCCCGGACCTTATCCGCCAGCCGGCTTCTCGCCGTCAGCATCATGATGCGGGAAGGGCAATTTTTACGCCGCAACAACTCAAGAACCTGCCAACCGTCCATCTCTGGAAGGTTTATATCGAGAATAATCAGCTCGTATTCGTGCTGCTTGGCCAAGAATAATCCATCTGACCCGGTGTGGACGCAATCTACGACATAGCCACATTCCGTCAGACCTTGACGCACATACTCCGCAGTTTTTACTTCATCCTCAATTACCAGAATTCGCATGGGATTTTGTCTCGATATCACTGAGCAATTAACCGCGCACGCGCGCCGGCATTATTGAAAG
The DNA here is from genome assembly GCF_003231305.1 of Pseudomonas sichuanensis. Lineage (GTDB taxonomy): Bacteria > Pseudomonadota > Gammaproteobacteria > Pseudomonadales > Pseudomonadaceae > Aquipseudomonas > Aquipseudomonas sichuanensis. The sequence continues at coordinate 2,945 of NZ_QKVM01000076.1, forward strand.
GGATGGTAAATCAAAATGAGCGCGTCGGGGCTCAAATGACGGATTTGTAATTTCTAGGTAATACAGTTGATAGTCTAGCGGTATATCTTGTCGCGGTTTGGGTTTGACAGTTGCGGGCCCTCTCTCCAGCAGGTGATTTGACCTTATGAAGTATTGGGTTATTTTCTTCTTTGTGCTGGCTTCGTTCCGCTCAGATGACGGCGAGGTCGCTCACATCGAGGAGACTGGTCATTGGTGTAGTCATGAACTTCACCGACATGCGATGCGTACAATCGAACGCTTACTTGAATTCTAGGCAAAAAAAAGGCGCCCAATGGGCGCCAAATATTCACCTTTTACCAAAGGAGCACTTAAGCCTCTCAAGGTGAATTCGTAATGCTCGTTGTGCTAATAGGACCAGCTAATGAATAACTGGTCCGGCTAGCGAATTACAGAATCGAAAGCGGGTACTCGATGATTACACGAGTTTCATCCAGATCAGATTCGAATGCAGTGGCACGCGTTGTTGCCTGGCGCAACCGGAAGGACAGATCTTTTGCCGGACCGGTTTGGACAACGTATTTGACTTCGACGTCACGTTCCCAACGCTTCTGATTGTCGAGCGGGTTGCCGTTGTCGTCAGTGCGCATGTAGAACTGGTTAGCGTTCGAGTAATCCGCGCCCGAGCCTCTGGCGTAGCGGGTCATGAACGTCAGGCCTGGAATGCCGTAGCTGGTGAAGTTCAGGTCATAGCGCAGCATCCAGGAACGCTCTTTCGGCGAGTTGAAGTCGCTGTACTGGATGGAGTTGTCGACGAAAATCGAGTCCGACTGACGTAGGTAGTCGAAATCGTCGTCTCCGTTGTTGCGCTGGTGCGATAGGGCCAGGGTGTGGGCACCGTAACGCACGCCGACCTTGGCACTCCAGATGTTGTTGTCAAATTCACCCAGGCGCTTCTTACCTTCATCTACGGCTTTGTAGTAGTTGAAGCCACCGATCAGCGCCAGATCGTCGCTCAGCGGGTAAACCACGCTGGTGCCGGCGTAGTACTGATTCCAGACGTCTTTCAGCTGGCTGGCATAGACGCTCACAGTCCAGTTGTCGTTGACCGAGTAGTCACCACCACCGTAACCGATCCATGGCGAGTTGACCGGGCCGCCGTAGAAGGTCACGAAGTTGTCGTTCAGGTCACTGGAGACTGGCTGGCTCATGGCGTGCAGTCGACCACCCTGAAGGGTGAGGCCCTGGATGCTGGTGTTCTCAACGGTCACACCGCGGAAGCTTTCAGGCAGCAGGCGAGAGTCGCCGGATGCAACCACCGGTGTCGATGGGAACACATCACCCACTTTCACGATGGTATCGAACAAGCGGACCTTGGCTGCGCCGCCTACCTTGGTGTATTCGTCGCGAGCTTCGCCCTTGTTATCAACAGGTAGCACGTCGAAGGAGCTACGGCCGCCGTTGCGACCATCACCGGTGTCGAGCTTAAGGCCGATCATGGCGAAGGCATCAACGCCGAAGCCAACGGTACCCTGGGTAAACCCAGAGTTGAATTTGCTGATGATCGCGTGCGCCCAGGCTTCGGAGTAGCCGTTGGTATTGCCCTTGCCACTGTTGTAAGTGGGGGCGGTGCTGTCGCGGTTATCACGGTTGAAGTAGAAGTTACGGTTCAGCACTGTAAGGCTGCTGCCTTCAATGAAGCCTTCGGGCTTGTCTTCAGCTTGTGCCGAAATAGCGTAGCTTCCAGACAGCGCAGAAACTGCCGCCAGGTACAGTGGTACTTTGATTTTCATCCGATGCTCCTTTGATTCACGGCAGTTTTTATTATGTTTACCTGCGCGGGTGTCGTTAATTGTTCTGACCCGGCGGTGCGCCTAGCGTAGCGCGAGCTCATATTTGCAGGCCGAAGATAACGGGAGGGTGATAGGATAATTACAATTTCGTCATCTGCCAGCTATTTGGCGCTTCTACACCGCGTGTTTGCCATCTCCGTTGCTTGTAACGAAATCATAGTGCCGGGTTGGTTTTCCCAGTATTTACGGGCATTACAGAGATTTCTTACGAAATTGTAATTTTCTAGCCACCCCTCTGATAGCTACCGCTCATTAGAGTGCCATCACCTAATCAAGTGGGGCTTGGCAGCTGTTTCGGCGTTCTCGCCAAGCTTTATCGAAGTTTGTGCACGAGGACCATCAAAGTGCCCCGGTATAACCGCAATGTCTTATCTAAGACCTCCGTCACTCCTTGGAAGATCGCCGCCCTTTGCGCGGTCATGGCCGGGTTGATGGCCCCAGAAGCACTTGCTCAAAGCATCAGCTTGCCCCAGGCGCTTTCGACGGCCATGGATGCCAACCCTGACCTGGCCGCGGCCAGGCAAGAGATTGGAATCGCTGATGGTGCTCGCAAGCAGGCCGGGCTTATCCCCAACCCCACTATTTCGTACGACGTAGAAGACACCCGTCGTAACACCAGCACGACGACCGTGTCGCTTAGCCAGACCCTGGAGCTGGGGGGTAAGCGAGGAGCTCGTGTCGACGTCGCCACTTACGGGCAGACCGCCGCACAGCTGGAGTTGGACCGTCGCGTGAACGGTCTGCGTGCAGACGTCGTACAGGCCTTCTACGCCGCGTTGCGGGCCCAGACAGGCCTTGACCTGGCCAAACAATCTCTCGAACTGACTGAGCGCGGCCTCCGCATCGTCGATGGCCGTGTTCGCGCAGGTAAATCGTCCCCAGTAGAGGCCACCCGCGCCCAGGTGCAACTGGCCGAAGCCAAGCTTCAAGTTCGACGTGCCGAAACGGAAAAGACGACCGCTTACCAGCAGCTCGCGCAAATTACCGGGAGCTCGGTCACGGTCTTTGATCGACTCGAATCGCCAACCCTCTCCCCGGGGTTGCCACCGCAGACTGAAGAGCTGCTGGCAAAGCTCGATCAGACCGCAGAAATGCGCCAGGCCGTGGTGCAGATCGACAAGAGCGATGCCTCGCTCGGTTCAGAGAAAGCTCAGCGTATCCCGAATCTTACTGTCAGCGTAGGCAGCCAGTACGACCGCTCTGTGCGCGAGCGGGTCAACACTGTGGGCCTGTCTATGCCTCTGCCGCTGTTTGATCGTAACCAAGGCAACATTCTTTCCGCTTCTCGACGTGCCGATCAGGCCCGAGACCAGCGCAATGCTGTGGAGCTGCGCCTGCGCACCGAAACCCAAACCGCGTTGAACCAGTGGTCCACCGCAATGCAGGAGGTCGAGTCCTACGACAAGACCATTCTGCCGTCAGCCCAACAAGCCGTAGAGACCGCAACCCGCGGCTTCGAGATGGGCAAATTCGGCTTCATCGAAGTGCTGGATGCCCAGCGCACCTTGATCGTCGCTCGTGGCCAATACCTCGAATCGTTGGCAGCGGCGACCAATGCGCGTGCGCAGGTGGAAAGGGTTTATGGCGAAGTCGGCTCAACTGCCGGCGCTCGCTGAACGGGCCAAACATTTTCTTCGGCACCCAGCCTTGAACAAGCCGGTGCCAACGATCAGCAGGAGTAGCAATGGATAATAAACGCAAGATCGCCCTCGCGGTAGCCGCTGTGGCAGCCCTCGGATTTGGCAGCCTTGCCTGGAACAACAGTTCCGAGCAGCAGGCCGCTAGTACCGCCGAGCACGGTGCTAACGACGGTCATGGCGACGAAAAGAAAGCCGCATCTGCCGCCATAGAGGAGGGTGATGAGGGTCATGGAGAAGAGGGCCACAGCGAAGAGGGTGGTGAAGAAGAGGGCAAGCTGACGCTCAGCGCTGAACAGATCAAGGCAGCCGGTGTTGCCCTGGAAGCTGCAGCGCCTCGTGATCTCGGTACTGTCGTGAGCTTCCCGGGCGAGATCCGCTTCGACGAAGACCGCACTGCCCACGTCGTTCCTCGTGTCCCTGGCGTTGTTGAAGCGGTGCAGGCGGACCTGGGTGAGACGGTCAAAAAGGGTCAGGTCCTCGCTGTAATCGCCAGCCAGCAGATCTCTGACCTGCGCAGTGAACAACAGGCCGCACAGCGTCGCGTCGAACTGGCGCGTGTGACCTTTGAGCGTGAGAAACAGCTGTGGCAGGACAAGATCTCTGCTGAGCAAGACTACCTCCAAGCACGCCAAGCGCTGCAAGAAGCGGAGATCTCCTTGGCCAACGCCAAGCAGAAGGTCGGCGCGATCGGTGCCTCGGTTAACTCCGTTGGCGGTAATCGTTACGAACTCCGAGCTCCCTTCGACGCCGTGGTAGTGGAGAAACACCTGACCGTTGGCGAAGTCGTTAGCGAGGCGACCAACGCCTTCATCCTTTCCGACCTGAACCAGGTCTGGGCAACCTTCGCCGTCCCACCTACAGATCTGGGCAAGGTCACGACTGGTCGTGCGGTGAAAGTCTCTTCGCCTGATATGAACGTCGAGGTCGAAGGGAAGGTGGGTTATGTCGGCAGCCTGCTGGGCGAGCAAAACCGTGCAGCTACTGTCCGCGTCACCTTGACCAACCCCAACGGTGCCTGGCGTCCAGGCCTGTTCGTGAACATTGCGGTCACTTCCCAGACTGATCGAGTTGCCGTAGCGGTCCCTGAGCACGCAGTGCAGACCGTTGAAGACAAACCCTCGGTATTCGTACGAACCCCAGAAGGTTTTGACACCCGCCCGGTAAAACTGGGTCGTCGCGACAATGGGTACGTGGAAATCATCGACGGTATTGAAGCCGGCGCCCAGGTAGCAACCAGTGGCAGCTTCACACTCAAGTCTGAGCTCGGCAAAGCTTCTGCCGAACACGGTCACTGATGCGAACTGACAGGATGATTTCTCATGTTTGAACGTATCATCAGATTCGCCATCGAGCAGCGCATCGTAGTAATGATCGCTGTTCTGATCATGGCGGGTATCGGTATCTACAGCTATCAAAAGCTGCCCATCGATGCGGTACCCGATATCACCAACGTTCAGGTGCAGATTAACACTGCAGCGCCTGGTTATTCGCCTTTGGAAACCGAACAACGGATCACGTTTCCTGTTGAAACGGCCATGGCCGGTCTCCCGGGCCTTCAGCAGACCCGTTCCCTGTCTCGCTCTGGCCTGTCTCAGGTCACCGTGATCTTCAAGGATGGCACTGACATCTTCTTTGCCCGCCAGTTAATCAACGAGCGGCTGCAGGTTGCGAAGGAACAGCTGCCAGACGGTGTAGAAGCCGTCATGGGTCCGGTATCTACCGGCCTCGGCGAGATCTTCCTGTGGACCGTTGAAGCCGAAGATGGCGCGGTCAAAGAGGACGGTACACCGTACACCCCGACCGACCTGCGCGTGATCCAGGACTGGATCATCAAGCCTCAGCTGCGCAATGTGCCGGGTGTAGCGGAGATCAACACCATCGGCGGCTACGCCAAGCAGTTCCTGGTTGCGCCGGATCCAAAGCGCCTGGCTACCTACAAGCTGACCCTCAATGACCTGGTCGCAGCGTTGGAAAGTAACAACGCCAACGTCGGCGCCGGCTACATCGAGCGTAATGGTGAGCAGTTGCTCATCCGTGCGCCAGGTCAGGTAAGCAGCATCGAAGACATCGCCAACATCGTGATCACCAGCGTGGATGGTGCACCGATTCGCATCAGCAGCGTTGCTGACGTCAGCATCGGCAAAGAGCTCCGAACAGGTGCTGCTACTGAGAACGGCCGCGAAGTCGTGCTCGGTACTGTGTTCATGCTGATTGGTGAAAACAGCCGTACCGTATCTCAAGCTGTCGCCGCCAAACTGGCGGACATCAACCGCACCCTGCCAAAGGGCGTGGTGGCCGTGACCGTTTACGACCGCACCAATCTGGTTGAAAAAGCCATCGCTACGGTGAAGAAGAACCTGGTGGAAGGTGCGATTCTGGTAATTGCCATTCTGTTCCTGTTCCTCGGCAACATCCGTGCTGCACTGATCACCGCGATGGTGATCCCGCTGTCCATGCTGTTCACCTTCACAGGCATGTTCAACAACAAGGTCAGTGCCAACCTAATGAGTTTGGGGGCACTCGACTTCGGCATCATCGTCGACGGTGCTGTGGTGATCGTAGAAAACGCGATCCGACGACTGGCTCATGCGCAGCATAAGCATGGCCGCATGCTCACCAAAACCGAACGCTTCCATGAGGTCTTTGCTGCGGCGCGAGAAGCTCGCCGGCCGCTGATCTTCGGTCAGCTAATCATTATGGTGGTGTACCTGCCGATCTTCGCCCTCACCGGCGTCGAAGGTAAAATGTTCCACCCGATGGCCTTTACCGTCGTGATGGCGCTGCTGGGAGCAATGATCCTGTCCGTTACCTTTGTTCCTGCAGCTATTGCCATGTTCGTCACTGGCAAGGTAAAGGAAGAGGAAGGCGTGGTCATGCGCACAGCTCGACAGCGCTATGAGCCAGTTCTGCAATGGGTGCTGGGACATCGGAACATCGCTTTCTCGGCCGCAGTAGCCTTGGTCGTGCTCAGCGGTGTACTGGCAAGTCGGATGGGTAGCGAGTTCATCCCAAGCCTCAGTGAGGGCGATTTCGCGATGCAGGCGATGCGTGTGCCTGGAACGAGCCTCACTCAGTCCGTAGAGATGCAACAGCGCTTGGAGAAAGCGGTGATGGCGCAGGTTCCCGAGGTAGAGCGGATGTTCGCTCGGTCGGGTACTGCAGAAATCGCTTCTGACCCAATGCCGCCTAACGCTTCCGACGCCTACATCATGCTCAAGCCGCAGGACCAGTGGCCGGACCCCAAGAAGTCACGTGATGAGCTAATCGCTGAAGTGCAGAAAGCCGCTGAAGGTATTCCAGGGAGTAACTATGAGTTGTCCCAACCAATCCAGCTGCGTTTCAACGAACTGATTTCGGGTGTGCGTAGTGACGTCGCTGTGAAGGTCTTCGGCGATGATATGGACGTGCTCAACAATACTGCCAACAAGATCGCAGCAGTGCTCAGAGCGGTCCCGGGCTCGTCGGAAGTGAAAGTTGAACAGACATCCGGTCTGCCGGTCCTAACCATCAATATTGACCGTGAAAAAGCTGCGCGCTACGGCCTAAATATCGCGGATGTTCAGAACTCGATCGCTATCGCGGTGGGTGGCCGTCAGGCCGGTACGCTGTATGAAGGCGATCGGCGCTTCGACATGGTGGTACGCCTGCCTGAGACCGTTCGCACCGACGTGGCGGGTATGTCTAGCCTGCTGATCCCGGTACCTGCCAATGCGGCCCAGGGCGCCAATCAGATCGGCTTCATCCCGCTGTCGCAGGTTGCGAATCTAGACCTGCAACTGGGACCGAACCAGATCAGCCGCGAGAACGGCAAACGTCTAGTGATCGTTAGTGCAAACGTTCGAGGCCGCGACCTGGGATCCTTCGTTGAGGAAGCAGCAGCCTCGCTGGATACTAAGGTGCAAATTCCCGCCGGCTACTGGACCACTTGGGGTGGCCAGTTCGAGCAGCTGCAGTCGGCAGCCAAGCGTCTGCAGATCGTTGTTCCAGTCGCCTTGCTGTTGGTCATGACCTTGTTGTTCCTGATGTTCAACAACCTGAAGGACGGCATGCTGGTCTTCACTGGTATTCCATTCGCACTCACTGGTGGTGTTGTGGCGCTGTGGCTGCGGGACATCCCTCTGTCGATCTCGGCAGGTGTCGGCTTCATCGCACTGTCCGGCGTTGCAGTACTGAACGGCCTGGTGATGATTGCCTTCATCCGCGGGCTAAGAGAGGAGGGGCGGACGCTCAGGCAGGCAGTCGATGAAGGCGCATTGACCCGTTTGCGACCTGTTCTGATGACAGCTTTGGTAGCGTCCCTGGGCTTCATCCCGATGGCTTTGGCCACCGGTACCGGTGCAGAAGTTCAGCGGCCATTGGCGACAGTGGTGATTGGTGGGATCCTGTCCTCCACCGCACTGACCTTGCTCGTACTGCCTGCCCTGTATCACTGGGCACACCGTAAGGATGAAGACGGCGAGGAGGCCGAAGTGGTTAGCTAACAGCCTCCGCTAGAGAGAAGCCCACAACACGTGTTGTGGGCTTTTTTGTTTAAAGTGAAGTAGATGCACTTACCTTTCAAAATTGTAAGTTTCTCGTCATGCCGGTGATGCCTATGCATTGCTAAGGTTATGCCCGAGAAGATTTGAAATTGAGAGGGTTTTATGAAAAAGATAATTATCGCTGCTGCACTTGTTGTTTTCTCGATGGCTTCGCAGGCCAACACTTTCTCCGAGAGCAAGCAGCTGCAATACACCAAGGAACACCAGACCGCAGTGGCTACGTACGCAGAGAAGAATGGCAAGCCAATGCCAGAGATTCAGGATTACAAATATGGTATGAAGATAGACGTTGCTAAGTTCGTGCGTCAGTCGCAGGACCCCCGTACTTGCCAAGTCTACCCACGGTTGATGACCTTCGAGGACTCCCAGGGCACGCTCAAGACCGTTCGTTACTCGATGTATTCGCAATGTATCAACAACAAGTAGTAAGCAAGTTGAACAGAACAACTAGAGCATTCATAAATGCCAGGCAGCGCCTGGCATTTTTTATTACGCCCGATACCACCATAGGTTCGGAATGTTAACGCCTGGGCCCGGGCAAACCGTGCATTAGATGTTAGCTAATTAATAGCGACGGCTCCCAACTGCAGAGGGCAATTGGAAGCCTTGACCCCAGAAGGGACGAGTTATGAAGAGTTTGATTGAACGCCCTGATGATCAAGCCGGGCATGAAGGTCATAGCCATGAGCATGGCGGCATTTTTGGCATGAACACCGAGCTGATTTTCGCGCTGATCTGTGGTGCTCTCCTGGGGGCCGGAGCCCTCGCAGGAAAACTCGACCTAATTGATCGACTACAGCTGGTTTTGTACGTGTCGGCCTACGTTTTCGGTGGATGGTTCACCACCAAGGAAGCGATCAGCAATATCCGCCAGAAACGCTTTGACATCGATTCGCTAATGCTTCTCGCCGCAGCCGGTGCCGCGAGCATTGGCGCCTGGGCGGAGGGGGCTCTGCTGCTGTTCCTGTTCAGTTTGGGGCATTCCCTTGAAAGCTACGCGATGGGGCGGGCGAAGAAAGCGATTGAGGCTCTGTCCAAGCTCGCACCGGCCACCGCTATCGTACGCAGAACAAACGGAACGCAGGAAATGCCGGTGGAGCTTCTCGTTCCCGGTGACGTTGTCATCGTGCGTCCCAATGACCGCCTGCCTGCCGATGGCTTTGTGGTTGTAGGCTCCTCAAGCATTAACCAGGCGCCGGTGACCGGTGAGAGCGTCCCCGTTGACAAGCAGCCTGTAGTTGATGCTGAACTCGCACGGAGCAAGCCAGATGCAGTGGACGCAGCCTCCAAAGTCTTCGCCGGTACCATCAATGGCGAAACGCTCATCGAAGTTGAGGTAACACGGCGCTCCACTGAAAGTACTCTGGCGCGGGTCATCAAGATGGTCAGTGAAGCGGAGGTCAGGAAGTCACCGACCCAGCGATTCACGGACCGCTTTCAACGCGTATTCGTCCCGTTAGTTTTGCTGCTAGTGGTAGGGTTGATCTTTGCCGGCATTTTCCTTGACGAGCCGTTCCGTGACTCGTTCTACCGGGCGATGGCCGTACTGGTTGCAGCCAGCCCCTGCGCGCTTGCGATCGCAACACCAAGCGCCATTCTATCGGGCATCGCCAGGGCAGCTCGTGGTGGGGTACTGATCAAGGGCGGTGCGCCGCTTGAAGAGCTTGGCTCCTTGAATGCCATGGCATTCGACAAGACCGGTACCCTGACCGAAGGGCGCCCACGTATCACCGATGTAATACCCGTAGGCGGTACGCAGATTGAGGATTTACTAAACGTCGCCATCGCAGTGGAGTCGATGAGCGACCACCCGCTGGCTGCGGCAATTGTGCGTGACGGTGAAGAGATGATTGGCACATGGCGCCGATTCCAAGCCAAGAACATGACCAACATGATTGGTCGCGGCGTGCGTGCTGAGCTTGATGGGCAGTTCGTCTGGATTGGCAAGGTCGAGATGTTCGGTACTGATGGTGTTCCCGCACTGAGCAAAGCAGCCTTGGAGGCTGCAGAGCGTCTGCGTCAGTCGGGCCGCACTACCATGGTGGTACGTCGCGCCGACAAGGATCTGGGCGCTATCGGGTTACTGGATACCTCCCGAGAGGGAGCCAAAGAGGCACTCCAAAAACTCAGAGAGATGGGCATCGGCCGTATGGTCATGATTTCTGGTGACCACAACCGCGTTGCGGAAGCTGTAGCCAGACAAGTTGGCTTGGATGAGGCTTGGGGAGACCTGATGCCGGAGGACAAGGTCAAAGCCATCAAGAATCTCCGCCTTAGCTCCAGTGTAGCTATGGTGGGTGACGGCGTGAATGATGCCCCTGCCATGGCCAACTCAAGCGTGGGCATCGCAATGGGAGCTGCGGGATCCGATGTGGCTCTGGAAACGGCTGATATCGCGCTTATGGCTGACGACATCAGGCAACTCCCCTTTGCGGTGGGGCTGAGCCGTCACACGCGATCGATCATTCGCCAGAACCTGTTCGTCAGCTTGGGGATTGTGGCCATCCTCGTTCCGTCAACCATCATGGGTTTGAGCATTGGCGCTGCTGTTGCGATCCATGAGGGCTCAACACTGTTGGTAGTATTCAACGCCTTACGTCTGTTGGCCTACCCTAAAGGCACCTAATTTTCATTATAAAAATGTCCCTGTCGACATAGAGAACGGCGCTTTTTATCGCTGCTGGTGCCCAGCTTGGTGAACAGTCCCTGAGCTGGCGCATCCCTGTCCGATGACATCGCGCCGCCAGGCTATCCGGGCATGCTGATTTTTACGATCCGTCCGGGTATCTAAACCAGCGGTCTTGGTTAAAACCAAGGGGGTAGGCCCGGAACGATGGCGCTTGTCACTGATATGTTTGCCGCAGAGATTCAGGAAAATGACGTTGCCTAGCTTGCCATCGCGGTCAGACAGCATGGGCGAGAGTGGTACCAGCTGCCGATGGAAGATGATCAACCACTTCCAAAGCCGTAACAGCCATCTCGTTGCGGAGATCAAGTTGATTTTACTTAGACCGGAAGACTTGGAGCGGGGGCTTGGCTAAATCTTCTCCATATTCCGGCGAGTCCTCTTCTGGCATCGGATTTGCTGATCCTCAGTGCGCCTGCTTTTACGTTGCTTCGCAGAGTGCGAAAATTGAAGGTTTCTATGACCGGTGAACAGCTTTCTTAGCCAGAACGTGAAGATTGCAGTAATGCTGCGATGGAGATATCCCCCAATACTGGGTAAGCCCATTCTTTTCCCCATGTATAGGGGAGGTGAATTAGCAACTTTCTCGGCCGGCACCTGCTAAGGACCTGCCGAGGACCAGGAGGCGTGATGGGATTGTTTTCTGGACGGATGCGCACCTGGCAATTTCGGGCGAGGCCTCCTGAGCGTTCTGAACCGCTCAACCTGATGCTGCGTTTCTCGCTGACCAGTTTCATCATCATCGGCGCGGTGGCTCTCGGCCTTGCCGGGTTTTCAACGCGCTTTCTGGTCAATGAAAGCTTGGAACGCGATGCGTTGCTTTCGGCTCAATTCATCCAGTCGATCGCCGTTGGTGAAATTCGTCACCATGACCTGACGGGGATGAAGATGGGTGACGTCTTGTCCGCTGTGCGTTACGGCATGCTCACGCGGGGCACCGCAGAGAATCGTCAGCGGGCGCGATTAGAGTTTCTCGATCACCTGTCCAACCTTCCAGACCTTCTGTTGGCCACCATCTTCTCGCCGGACAAAGAGGTCATCTGGTCCACCAACCCTCAATTGGTGGGCCGCAAGCTTGAACACGATAGCGTGCTGGATAGCGCTTTTCGCTCAGGGGGCGAGTCAGTGCCCGGTACGACGAAGTCGAGCCTGGCAAACCAGAGCAACAGTTCACTCGGTCACCGAAAATGTTCTTCGTCGAGAACTACATTCCCTTGCTGGATGATCAAGGCAAGGTCTTGGCGATGGTCGAGATCTACAAGGAGCCAGTCGATCTCTTCGAGCGGTTGGAGCGCGGTCGCAGGCTGATCTGGGCCGCAACAGCACTGGGTGGGATGGCAATCTACTTCGGTCTGTTCTGGATCGTGTGGCGAGCGGCGCGACTGCTGACCGAGCAGCAGGACCAGTTGGTGGCAAACAAGACGTATGCCGGCTTGGTGGAGATGTCCACCGCAGTCGCACACAGTCTGCGCAACCCATTGGCAAGCATCCGCAGCAGTGCGGAACTGGCACAGGTCATGCCAAGTCAGCCAGCCGTTGGAAACATCGCGGATATCATTGCGCAGGTCGACCGGATGTCGGGGTGGGTGAATGATCTGCTGCAATACCTGCGGTCGCTGCGCGGCGAGGCAGAATCCGTGGACCTGGTGGCCATCACCCGTGAGGCGGTGAGCAGTTTCGAGGCACAGCTTCAGCAATCGCGGATTCGCACTACGCTGGCGATCAGCGGTAAGGTCGAGGTGATCAGTCACACCTTGTTGCTGGGACAGGTCCTCAACAGTGTGCTGGCCAATGCGATCGAGGCGATGCCAGAGGGCGGAGAATTGCGCTTGTCGCTAAAGCGCTCAGGCACCGCCGAAGCACTTCTGTTGATTGACGACACCGGCCCCGGGATTTCCCGTCAGCAGGAGATATCCGCGTTCAAATCGTTCTACACCACCAAGCAGGGTGGCCTGGGCATCGGCCTGTTCATGGTCAGCCAGGTGATGGAGCATTTTGGCGGCGAGGCGACGTTGCTCAACCTCGAACCGCAAGGCACCCGAGCCAGCCTGCGCTTCCGTTGCTGAACAAGAGTCAGCAGTCGTGCCGGGTCAGCGACTCGATGATGCGACACTCTTCGATCACACCGCCTTTGCAACATCCCAGCAGCCGCTGCAATTCAGCCTCAAGGGCTTTCAGGTCGCGTATGCGGCTTTTCACCTGACTCAATTGTTGGGCGACCTTCGCGTCCACGGCCGCACAGGACGCTTCGCGGTGGTCAGCGAACCCCAGAAGCTCACGGACATCATCGAGGGTGAAACCCAGGCCACGGCTGCGGCGCACAAACAGCAGCCTGTCACGCTCAGCTTCCCCGTAGATCCGGTAGCCCGCGGCGGTGCGGCCACTTGGCGGCAGCAGCCCGAGCTGCTCGTAGTAACGGATGGTCACGGCCTTCGTCTGCGTCGCCTTGGCCAGTTCACCGATGCTCAACGTTGTTTCGCTCATGGAGCTTGACCTTATAGTTGCTATAACCCTGAGTCTACGCGAACCGACTTGAGGGAGCGAACTGCATGAAGTACGGCGCGGATCTATGTCCTTGTGAGTAGTGGGGCGACACGTTTGCCGCGAGGGCTGCTTGTGGCCGCTTGGTTTCTCGCGTTGGCGCTGAATGTGATGCTCTGGGGGCAGGAAGTGGTGTTGGCTCAAGCGCCTGGGGTGATTTGTCTTGTTCAGTTGATGCTGCTCGTGCCAATCCTGTGGCTGGCGTCGACAGCGCTGTATCGCCACGGCCAGAGCGCCCTTTATCGGGGGCTACTCTCAGCGGCAGCAGCAGGCACGCTGGCCTCTTCGATCTGCTGGTGTATTTGCAGCCGGACATTGGCCCAGCAGAGGGTAACATCCGCTGGGTTCGACATGCCGGCGAAACCATAGGGCCGCTGCCTTCGGCATTGCTCGCGGTTCTGATCGTAGTCTGCTTACTCAACTGCCAACTCCAGGCGTACTGGGAGGCCCGGGCAAGTCAGTGATACGCACAGAGCACCAGGGTTGACCTTATAGCCGCTAGAACCCTGATGCTTATACTCAGACCCTCGACAGTGTTGATTGTCGATTCCGCCTCAGAACTCGACCGGGCTTCTCTCTATGGATGCAACATCAAAAACGTTACCGAGCGACGCCGGGCTGCTGTTCACGGCTTGGTTGCTGGCACTCGTTTCGACGCTGGTAGTGCTGTTCGTGGGTGAAGTTATGGGGCAGGAGCCCTGCGTGTTGTGCTGGTATCAACGAGCGTTCATGTTCCCGCTGGCCATCATGCTTGCCGTCGCGACGGTACGGTGTGATTCGGACATCTGGCGCTATGCCGTACCACTCGCAGCCGCGGGTTGGCTTGCAGCCCTGTATCACAACCTTTTGTACTTCGCCGTCATCCCGGAAGCCATCAAGCCCTGCGGCACAGGTCCTTCATGCTCAGGAGTGGACATGACGATGATGGGCGTACTGCCCTTGCCCTCACTCTCGCTGGCTGCATTCACCCTCCTGATCATTCTTCTCTTGCTTCTTCGTCGGAACGCCAAACCATGAGCAGACGCACTGCGGTCATCATCATCAGCCTCCTTGCCATCGCGGGTTTCCTGGCGGCTGCATTCATCTACAAAGGTAAAGAGCCCGCACCGGAGGTGGCCGTGCCGGTGCAATCCACCAGCGCGCTGCTGCGTTTCAATGCACCCAGTTTCGGGCCCGCCAAGGCTCCAGTCACCATTGTGGAGTTCTTCGACCCATCATGTGAAAGCTGCCGGGCGTTCTATCCGATCGTCAAACAGATGATGGCCAAACACCCCGAGGACGTCAGGCTGGTCCTGCGCTATGTGCGCTTGCACGTTGGCTCTGAGGAGGCCATTCGCTTACTGGAGGCTGCGCGCAAGCAGGGTGTATTTGCGCCTGTGCTGGAAGCCGTCCTGGAATCTCGGCCGCAATGGCATGACGACGCCACGGCTGCGGCTGCGTGGGAAGCCGCTGCCTTGGCCGGATTGGACGTCGACAAAGCGCGCTCGCACATGATGTCGCCGGACATCATCGCAGCCATCGAGCGAGACACTCAGGATGCCAAAACACTGGGGGTCAAAGGCACGCCGACATTCTTCGTGAATGGCAAGCCGCTGCTGTCATTTGGTGCGCAACCGCTGTACGACCTGATCCGTAGCGAGATCAGCCAGTCACGCTGAGCGTGACCTAACTGTCAACGATGCCCCTTGTCCCTATAGTCGCTATAGGGTGTTTACTGATGTCCATCGATGCTCAGGAACTGCCTATGAAAAGCTGCTGCGGTGACAAACCCTCCAACACCAAAGGCGCTGTCGAAGTGTTCGACCCAGCGGCAGCGGCTGATGTGAATGCTCAATCCTCATCCTGCTGCCAGGGGAATTCGCCGAAGCTGTCTGCCCAGGAGTCTGGCCTTTACAAGTTAGCCGAGCCGGTAGGTAGCCCTGCACCGGACAAGCAGGAAGAACAAGCTGATGCATGCTGCACCTCAGGGGAGGCGTGCAAGGTTGAGACTGAGCAGTCCTCGGTCGAGAGCTGTGCGACAGGCTGTTGCGCTTCGTCTCCGGTTGCACGAGCCGCATCGTCCTCCACGCTGTATGCACTGGCGGAGCCAGCAACTGCCGCGAACGCTTCTACTCCGCTGTTCGTCCATGCCAGCGCTAATGTGAAGGTTGATGAATCGCGTGCGCCCACGGGAGAGCGGCGCGGTCAGTTCGAAAGATTCAGCATCGCCCAAATGTGCTGCCCAACCGAGCAGACCATGATCGAAGCGAAACTGAAGAAGGTCACCGGCATTCATGCCCTGGAATTCAACATGATGAACAGGACGATGGGTGTCTGGCACGAGCTGGCTGACAGTAGCCAGATCGTGGCCGCCATTCATGCACTGGGCATGCAAGCCGTGCCGGCGGCTTCGTCTGGGCAGGGCAGCGACTCGGCAGCCAAGGTTGTAGCGCCCAATGCCCACGTAAGCCGCTGGTGGACCATTGGATTGGCCGGGATCGCCGCAGTGTTCTCGGAAGTGCTGCACTTCACCGCCGCCGCACCTGAGTGGGTGGTGGCCCTTATGGCCTTGTTGGCCATCGCGTTGGGAGGTCCGTCCACCTACAAGAAGGGTTGGATTTCGCTGCGTAACCTGAACCTGAACATCAATGCGCTGATGAGCATTGCTGTCACGGGTGCGGCGCTCATTGGCCAATGGCCGGAAGCGGCGATGGTCATGGTGCTGTTCACGCTGGCCGAGCGGGTTGAGGCGAGATCCCTGGATCGCGCACGCAATGCAATCAAAGGCCTGATTGATCTGACGCCTGACCGCGCCACAGTGCAGCAGCACGATGGCAGTTGGCGGGAGGTCGAGGTCAAAGGTGTTGAGCTGTGGGCTATTGTGCGCGTGCGCCCAGGCGAGCGCATAGGCCTGGATGGTGAGGTGATCTCGGGGAGTTCGGCGGTCAATCAGGCTCCGATCACCGGTGAGAGCTTGCCCGTGGACAAGACTGTGGGTGACCCCGTGTATGCGGGCACGGTCAACGAGTCTGGCTCGGTCGAGTACCGCGTGACGGCCAAGGCCAGCGATACGACATTGGCGCGGATTATCCACGCGGTCGAGGAGGCACAGAACTCGCGGGCGCCGACTCAGCGATTCGTGGATCGTTTTGCCCGAATCTATACACCGGCAGTGTTCTTTTTCGCGGTTGCCATTGCGGTCGTCCCACCACTGTTCATGGCTGGCGTCTGGACCGAATGGATCTACCGTGCGCTCGTTCTGTTGGTGGTCGCTTGTCCTTGCGCGTTGGTCATTTCAACGCCGGTAACCATCGTCAGCGGGCTGACTGCCGCGACGCGGAAGGGGATTCTCGTCAAAGGCGGTATCTACCTAGAGCTTGGCGCCAAGCTCAGTTTCATTGCCTTCGATAAGACCGGGACACTGACACATGGCAAACCCGTACAAACAGATTACCGTCTGTGGGGTGAAGTCGCTGACGTTTCCCCTGAACTGATCGCGGCCAGCCTGGCGGTCCGCTCCGACCACCCGGTTTCCCAGGCAATCGCCAAAGCAGCGTCGGATTCGCTGGACCAGTTGGCCGATGTCGAGCAGTTCGAGGCGCTGCCAGGGCGAGGCATCCAGGGTGTCATTGGCGGTCACCTCTACTACCTGGGCAATTACCGCCTTGTCAGTGAGCTGAGCTTGACCACACCCATCCTTACCGGCGCCATGGATGCGCTGGAGCGTGAGGGTAAAACGGTAGTTGCGCTGCTCGACACACAACGTGTGCTTGCCATTTTCGGAGTGGCCGACACTATCAAACCTTCGAGCCAAAAGGCCATCGAGGCTCTCCACCAACTCGGCATCAAGACTGCGATGCTGTCTGGCGACAACGAGCATACCGCTGAGGCCATTGGTAGGAGCCTAGGCATCGACCAGGCGCGCGGAAACTTGCTTCCAGCAGATAAGCTCGATGTGATTGGCAAGCTCCAGAAGGCCAAT
>NZ_QKVM01000077.1 GCF_003231305.1 Pseudomonas sichuanensis
AGGCTGGTTGAGCATGGGTTCGAGCGGCAGGCGGGGGTTTTCGCTGACCAGTTCGATATCGAAGCTGTAGAGCCTGCTGATGGCGTCGTCGCCGTTGAACGCCAGTACCTGAAGATCATGCTCAACCGCCGGCACGTGGAAGCGCAGGCGGTCTGTGAGTGTCGAGTCGAACATCCGTTGTCCCTGTCAGGTCAGTCTGGCAAGGGCTTGCACAGCGTCGCCCCGCCAGGGGAAAAGCTGCCAAGCTAGCGGGGCCTGCCAACGGAATATGCAGGACCATTCCGAGTGTTCGTAGGACGATTCTTGGTTAGACGTCGGGTATATCCAGGCGACCAAGTCGTGTAGGTGCCTGTCGGGCAGTTCAACTCCGGCAAGGCACTGAACCGTTGAAACGAAAAAAGACGCCTATGGCGTCTTCTTCGTATTGCTGGGGCCGCTCAGCGGCCCTTCGCGGCGCAAGGCAGCGTCTGTCAGAACAGATCCATCGGCGCCGCTTCATCCGCTGGCAGCGGGCTGCCAGGCGCTGCACCGTTGCCCAGCTCATCCACCGACGGCGGCGAGTCCTCGGCCTTGAACAGCTCGAAGTAGGCGTTCGGCGTGCTCGGGGTGGCGGCGCGGCCGCTGATCGGGTCGACCCGCAGGCTGAGAATGCCTTCCGGCTCGGCCGGGGTGTGCTCGGGCTTGCCCTTGAGCGCCGGGCCCATGAAGCCCATCCAGATCGGCAAGGCCACGGTGCCGCCGTACTCGCGCCGGCCCAGGGTTTCCGGTTGGTCGAAGCCTACCCACACGGTGGTGACGTAGTCGCCGTTGTAACCCGAGAACCACGCGTCCTTGGATTCGTTGGTGGTGCCGGTCTTGCCCGCCAGGTCACTGCGGCCCAGGGCCAGGGCGCGGCGGCCGGTGCCGCGCTTGATTACGTCCTGCAGCATGCTGGTCAGGATGTAGGTGGTGCGGCCATCGATGATGCGCTCGGCGATTGCCGGGGTTTGCGGCGCTGGCGCTACCTGACCAAAGGCGGAAGGGGCTTCGCCCGGCATGGCGGTCACGCTGATCGGCTGTTCGGGTGCGGCAAGGCCGGCCTGGTCTTCGTTGCCTTGCGGCACGCGCGGCGGGTTGGCGGTGAACAGCGTTTCGCCGCTGCGGCTGTCGATGCGCTCGATCAGGTACGGGCTGATCTTGTAGCCGCCGTTGGCGAAGGTACTCCAGCCGGTGGCGATCTCCATCGGGGTCAGGGTGGCGGTGCCCAGCGCCAGCGACAGGTTGCGCGGCAGGTCCTGCTTGTTGAAGCCGAACTTGGCGATGTAGTCGATGGTGCGGTCCACGCCCATGGCCTGCAGCAGGCGGATCGACACCAGGTTGCGCGACTTGTACAGCGCCTCGCGCATGCGGATCGGGCCGAGGAAGGTGTTGGTGTCGTTCTTCGGTCGCCAGACCTTGTCCAGGTATTCGTCGACGAACACGATAGGCGCGTCGTTGACCAGGCTGGCGGCGGTGTAGCCGCTGTCCAGCGCGGCGCTGTAGACGAACGGCTTGAAGCTCGAGCCCGGCTGGCGCTTGGCCTGCATGGCGCGGTTGTAGTTGCTTTGCTCGAAGGAGAAACCGCCGACCAGGGCGCGGATCGCGCCGTTATACGGGTCGAGGGTCACCAGTGCGCTCTGGGCGCCAGGCACCTGGCTGAACTTGAGCTTGCCGTGTTCCAGGCGCTGCAGGCGCACCAGGTCGCCTACCTGCGCAACATCCGCCGGCGATTGCGGCGTGCGGCCCTGGGCGTTGCTGTTGAGGTACGGGCGGGCCCATTTCATGGTGTCCCAGGCAACGTCCTCTTCCAGGCCGCTGCGGGTCATCACCTTCAGGCCGCTCTTCTCGACCTGGGTGACGATGGCCGGCTCCAGGCCACCAAGCGTGCGCTGTTTGCCGAGCTCCTGCAGCCAGGCGGCGCGGGTCTTGCCCGGGAAACGCGCTTCGGGGCCGCGATAGCCGTGGCGTTCGTCGTACTCGGAGAGGCCGTTGAGCACAGCGCTGTTGGCCATCTGCTGCATGTCGCTAGGGACGGTGGTGTAGACGCGGAAGCCTTCCGTGTAGGCATCGCTGCCGTAGCGGCCGACCATTTCGGCGCGGGCCATTTCGGCGACATACGGGGCATTCACCTCCGGCGTCGGCACGTGGTAGCTGGCGTTCAACGGCTCGGCCAGGGCCGCCTGGTAGCTGGCGTCGTCGATCTTGCCAAGCTTGTACATGCGCCCGAGGATCCAGTCGCGGCGTTCCTTGGCGCGCACCGGGTTGGCCAGCGGGTTGAAGCGTGACGGCGCCTTGGGCAGGCCGGCGATCATGGCCATCTGCGCCAGGCTGACGTCGCGGATCGACTTGCCGTAGTACACCTGCGCGGCGGCATCGATGCCGTAGGCGCGGTTGCCCAGGTAGATCTTGTTGACGTACAGCTCGAGGATTTCGTCCTTGGTCAGCTCGCGTTCGATCTGCAGGGCCAGCAGGATTTCGTTGGTCTTGCGCGAGAAGCTGCGTTCGCTGCTGAGGAAGAAGTTCTTCGCTACCTGCATGGTGATGGTGCTGCCACCACTCTGGATGTGCCCGGATTTGACCAACTGCGTGGCCGCGCGCATCAGGCTGCTGGGGTCGACGCCGTAGTGGTTGAGGAAATTATCGTCCTCGGCCGACAGCAGTGCCTGAATGAACTGTGGGGGAATTTCCTGGAACTTGATTGGCGAGCGGCGCATTTCGCCGAACTCGGCGATCAGCTTGTCATCGCTGCTGTACACCCTCAGGGGGATTTGCAACTGGACGCTTCGCAGCGAATCGACCGACGGCAGGCTGGGGCTAAGATACAGAAACGCACCGCTCACACCGAGCACGAGCGCGCAGATGACTGCGACGAAAGACCACCAGAAGAACTTCAGCAGGCGTATCAAGGCTTTTGGGTGTCCAGGTTGAGGAGTGGAGGGCGCGTGGCCGGCGGACAGGAAAAAACGCTGGGCATTATAAGCATTTTTCGCCCCTTCGGGTGACCGGCCGGGGTACTGCGATGACCGCCCGCGCGGCAAGCGCACGGGCTTTGATGACAGGGAAGGCACAGCCATGCTTGGACGCTTTGGCAAGGACGCAGGTTCACTGCTGGGGGTGGAAATCGCCGCCGATTCCATACGAATGCTGCAGGTACGCCGCCAGCGGGGGCGTTGCCGGGTCGTGGGCTGGGCCCGGGAACGCATCGATCCGCCTTTGCGCGGCCCCCACTTGCTCGATGAGGGGGAGCGTCTGGTGTGTGCCTTGCGCCAGGCCCATGGTCGCTGCGCCACACGCCAGCGCCAGGTAGCACTGGCGTTGCCGGCGTCGCAGGTGATCTGCAAGGTCTTGAGCTTGCCTGTCGTTGTGTCCGATTTCGAGGCCGAGGTGCAGTTGCTTGAACAGGCCGACCAACTCTTCCCCTTTCCGTTGGATGACCTGGCCCTGGACTTTCAAGTGTTGGGGCCGTCCGCCGAACAGCCAGGGCACAACGACGTGCTGGTCGCCGCTTGCAGGCAAAGCCAGATCGACCCACTAGAGCAACTGTTCGCCCAGGCAGGCCTGCAGGTGCAGGCAATGGAAGTCGACAGCATCGCCCTGCGCCGGGCCATGTCATCGGTGTCGCCAGGCACGGATGTGCTTTTGCAATTGGAAAGGAACGAGGCCGTGTTGCATCGGTGGCAGGACAATCTGCTCCCACACCGCCAGCAGGTCGCGCTGGCGTCGCCGGAACGGTGGCTCGAACCTGTCGAGCGCCTTTGCATGCAAGCCGGTATCGGTGGAGTCGTGTTGGTGGGCGGAGCCGCTGACGGAGATCGGGCTGCAATATTGGCTGAGCGCCTGAAAGTGGCATGCAGAATGGCAGGCGATGCGGATTTTGCGGGCCTGGCCAAGGGCAGTGAGGCCAAGGCGCTCGATGCCTCGATGGCCTTGGCGTGCGGCCTGGCGCTGGGTGGGTTGCAATGAAGTTGCGGCTGAATCTGATGCCGTGGCGTGAGCGGCGCAGGGCACGGGATGCGTATTGCTTTCGGGTGCAGGTGATTGCCAGCGTGGTGCTGGCTTTACTGGGTGTGATGCTGCTCGATCATCTGGCGCGGTCACGCCTGGCACGGCAGATCGACGCCGTCACCGCGCAACAAGCCGACGTGCAGCGTATTGATGCCATCGTGGCGCAAGTCGAGCAGTTGCGTGAGGCGCGCGCAACCTTGTTGGTAGAGCAGGCGGAGTTGGTTGGGTTGCGGGCTCGCCAGGCGTCGCTGCCCGGCTTCTTTCTCGATTTGGAGCATGCCCTGCCAGAGGGCGCCCGGCTTACTGAGCTCAAAGCGCTGGATGGGCAGTTTCGGCTGACCGGGCAGGCGGCCTCGCCTGCAGTCGTCGCCCGGTTCATGCGCGATCTGCAAGCAGCCCAGGGGCTACAGGACCTGCAGTTGGTTCATCTGCGCAATCTCGAAACGGGCGATGAATTTGTTTTGACGGCGCGCCTGGCGGTGCACGACTCATGAAACGTGCCTCTCTCGCTGACTGGCAGGCGATGCTGCAGCGCTCGGCAGCGCTCAGGGCCGTGCTGGTATTGGCACTGGCGGGGGCCGTGGTGGTCGTGGGCTATCAGATGCGCCTGCGCGAGGTGTACGAACATCATCAGGCATACACCCTGCTTGAGCAGCAGCTCCAGGCGACGCTTGCGGCGAAGGAAGGGCAGGCCGCCGAGCTTGACCCGGAGCGCCTGGCGCTTCACGACGACGAGCAGCGCTTGTTTCGGGAACGCTGGCGGCTGGCGGCAGGGGAGGGGGTGAGCGAGTTGCTCGACCAGTTGGCGGTTTCGGGGCACCAGCACGGCTTGCTGGTCGAGCGCCTCGATGTGCTGGAAGAGCGTCAGCAAACCGGGTATCGCGTGATGCCCTTGGACATCAGCGTAGTGGGCCGTTACCCGGCGTTGCGAGCGTGGCTGGAGCAGTGGCTGCAGCAGGTGCGCCTGTTGAATGTGGCGCGGCTGGAGCTGTTCGCGTTGGATGAGCGTTCCGGGTTGGTCAGGGCGAAGCTGCAAGTGCACGCGTACGCTGCCGCGCAGAGCCTGGCGGTGCCGATTTCGCTGGCAGATGAGCCCGCCCGGCAAGCGGTATCCACCCGCCACTTCGATCCGTTCATGGTGTGGTCATCCCGGGTTGCGCCCCGAGGGATTGGCCGCGTTCCGCTGGAGCAACTCGAGATGGTCGGCAGCCTTTCACGGGCGGGGCAGCGCCATGCGCTGTTGCGTTCGGCAGGTCATCTGTACCGGGTCGCAGTGGGTGATCGGCTGGGGCGTGATGAAGGGGTCGTGGTGAGGATCGATGCGCATCAGGTCGAGGTGCACGAACGGCTGTACATTGCCGGTGGCTGGCAGGAGCGCTCCCGGTTTCTGGCACTCGGGAAGGGTGCCCATGGAGAGGTCAGGGATGACGATGAAAGTGTGGTCGAGCGGGTTTCTGATACTCCTGCTGGGCTTGAAGCCGACACTGGCGACGGCGTTTGAGAAAGAGCCCATATCGCTGAACTTCCAGGACGTGGAAGTGCGCGCGGTGCTGCAGGTCATGGCCGACTACGTGGGGATCAACCTGGTGGCCAGCGATACGGTCCAGGGCCGCATCAGCCTGCGCCTTGACGATGTGCCGTGGCAGCAGGCGCTGGATCTGGTGCTGCGCAGCAAAGGGCTGGGGCGGCGCCAGGAGGGCAATGTGCTGTTGGTCGCGCCGGTTGCGGAGCTTGCCGAGCAGTCGCGCGATGCCCACCTGGAACAGGCGTTGGAGGCGCAACTGGAACCCTTGCAGCGCGAGCTGATTCCGGTCCATCACGCCCGGGCTGCGGAGCTGGCCGAGTTGCTGCTGGGCAGCCTTGCCGATGACGGCATCCTGGCCGGGCGCGGCAGCCTCGGCGTGGATGCACGGACCAATACCCTGGTGGTGGCCCAGCCGCCAGAACGGATCGCCGAGTTGCGCAGGCTGGTGGCGCAGCTCGATGTGCCCGTACGCCAGGTGATGATCGAAGCGCGCATCGTCGAGGCCGGCGTCGATTACGAAAAGGCACTGGGTGTGCGTTGGGGAGGCCCTTTGTACGGGCAGAGCAGCCGGTTGGGCAGCGAGCTGTTCGTCGACCTTGGGGTGGAGCGGGGGACGTCGGGGTTGGGCGTGGGCCTGCTGCGCAGTGACATACTGCTGGATCTGGAGCTCAGCGCCATGGAAAAGAGCGGCAACGGCGAGATCATCTCGCAGCCCAAGGTGGTCACCGCCGACAAAGAAACCGCGCGCATCATCAAGGGCACCGAGGTGCCTTACCAGGAGACGACCAAGAGTGGTGCCACCTCCATCTCGTTCCGCGAGGCCTCGCTGTCGCTGGAAGTGACGCCGCAGATCACCCCGGATGGCCAGGTGGTGATGGAGGTGCGGGTGACCAAGGATGAGCCGGATTTCGTCAATGCCCTGAACAATGTGCCGCCGATCCGCAAGAACGAGGTCAATGCCAAGGTGCGGGTGGCCGATGGCCAGACCATTGTGATCGGCGGCGTCTACTCGACGTCGCACAACAATGTGGTCGACAAGGTGCCATTTTTGGGCGATCTGCCGTATGTTGGGCGGCTGTTTCGACGCGATGCATTACAAGAGAAAAAATCCGAGCTGCTGGTCTTCCTGACTCCGCGTATCATGAGTGACCAGGCGATTGCTGTGAGTCGTTGATTCTGTGCGAAATTTGATACTTGTAGGGCCCATGGGCGCTGGAAAGAGCACCATCGGGCGCCTGTTGGCCAAAGAGCTGCGCCTGCTGTTCAAGGATTCCGACAAGGAAATCGAACTGCGAACCGGCGCCAATATCCCGTGGATCTTCGACAAAGAAGGCGAGCCGGGCTTTCGTGATCGTGAGCAGGCGATGATCGCCGAGCTCTGCGAGCTCGATGGCGTGGTCCTGGCCACCGGTGGTGGCGCGGTGATGCGCGATGCCAACCGCGCCGCGCTGCACGCCGGAGGCCGGGTGATCTACCTGCATGCCTCGGTGGAGCAGCAGGTCGGGCGTACCGCCCGCGACCGCAACCGGCCGCTGTTGCGCACTGCCAACCCGGAAGCCACGCTGCGCGCCCTGCTGGAGGCGCGCGACCCGCTCTATCGCGAGATTGCCGACATCGTGGTGGAAACCGACGAACGGCCACCGCGCATGGTGGTGCTCGACATTCTCGAGCGTTTGCATCAGTTGCCGCCCCGATAAGTCAGGACTATCCTCGGCCACCAACGCCGAGGCGGGGTTGAACGTCATCGCGCGGAGCCGCACAGCCGTCACCGCGCCCAAGCACATTGTGGGGATACATGCAGACACTTAAGGTCGACCTGGGCGAACGTAGCTACCCGATCTACATTGGCGAGGGCCTGCTGGACCAGCCCGAACTGCTGGCGCCGCACATTGCCGGGCGCCAGGTGGCCATCGTTTCCAACGAGACCGTCGCGCCCCTGTACCTCGAACGCCTGAGCAAGACCCTGGGTGCCTACAAGGTGCTGCCAGTGGTGTTGCCCGATGGCGAGGCCCACAAGAACTGGGAAACCCTGCAACTGATCTTCGATGCGCTGCTGACTGCCCGTCATGACCGTCGCACCACCGTGGTCGCCCTCGGTGGCGGCGTGATCGGCGACATGGCCGGCTTCGCCGCGGCCTGCTACCAGCGTGGCGTCGACTTCATCCAGGTGCCTACCACCCTGCTGTCGCAGGTGGATTCGTCGGTCGGCGGCAAGACCGGCATCAACCACCCGCTGGGCAAGAACATGGTGGGTGCGTTCTATCAGCCCAACGCGGTGCTGATCGACACCACCAGCCTCAAGACCTTGCCTGCGCGCGAACTGTCCGCCGGGCTTGCCGAAGTCATCAAGTACGGCCTGATCTGCGATGAGCCCTTCCTGGGTTGGCTCGAACAGAACATCGAGGCCCTGCGCGCCCTGGACCCCAAGGCCCTGACCGAAGCCATCGCCCGCTCCTGCGCCGCCAAGGCCGCCGTAGTCGGTGCCGACGAGCGCGAGTCGGGCGTGCGCGCCACGCTCAACCTCGGCCACACCTTCGGCCATGCCATCGAGACCCACATGGGCTACGGCGTCTGGCTGCATGGCGAAGCCGTGGCTGCGGGTACGGTGATGGCCCTGGAGATGTCCATGCGCCTTGGCTGGATCGACCAGCCGGCGCGAGATCGCGGTATTCGCCTGCTGCAGGACGCAGGATTGCCGGTGGTGCCACCACAGGAAATGACCCCGGCGCATTTCATGGAGCATATGGCGGTCGACAAGAAAGTGCTCGACGGGCGCCTGCGCCTGGTGCTGCTGCGCCAGATGGGCGAGGCCGTCGTCACCGACGACTATCCGACAGAGATTCTTCAGGCCACGCTGGCGGCGGATTACCGCGCGATCGTGGCCCAGCTTTGAGGTTGTGACAACGCAATGACCAGTCTGCATGCCGATGAGGCGTTCCTCGATCATTACCAGTTGAGCCACGATCCGTTCGCACCCCGTGTGCCCGGTTTCAAGTTCTTCCCCGCCCAGCGCAAACCGGTGCTGGGCCAACTGCACCACCTGGCGCGCTACAGCCAGTTGATGCTGGTGGTCACGGGCCCCGTGGGCAGCGGCAAGACCCTGCTGCGTCAGGCGCTGGTGGCCAGCACCAACAAACAGTCGGTACAAAGCGTGGTGGTGTCCGCCCGCGGTGCCTCCGACGCTGCCAGCGTGCTTGGCCAGGTGGCTCAGTCGCTCAATGTGGCGCAGCCTGAAGTGCAGGCGATCCTGTCGCAGGTGGTGCAACTGGCGCTGACCGGCCAGGAAGTCTATCTGCTGGTGGACGATGCGGAACAACTCGACGAGTCGGCACTCCAAGCCTTGCTGGAGTTGGCGGCGGGTGTTGCCGAAGGGCGTCCGCATGTATTCCTGTTCGGCGAACCGTCGCTGATCGCCGGGCTGGATGAGCTCAGTATCGATGAGGAGCGTTTCCACATCATCGAGCTGGCACCCTACAGCGAGGAAGAAACCCGCGAATACCTGGAGCAGCGCCTGGACGGTGCCGGCCGGGGTATCGACGTGTTCACCCGCGAGCAGATCGCCGACATCCACGAAAATGCCGATGGGTGGCCTGGGACCATCAACCAGGTTGCCCGCGATACCTTGATCGAAGCCATGATCGCCAGCCGTACCACGGTGAAGCGACCAACCATGGGGTTCAAAATGCCTAAGAAACACGTGCTTGCGCTGTCCGCTGTGGTCGTGGTCGCCGTTGGTGCGGCGGTCCTGATGCCGAAGAAGAGCGACAAGGCCCCGACCGAGGCGCCGAGTGCCCAGGCGCAGTTGCCGCTGGGGCAGGGCGGCAATGGCGCGCCGGCCATCGAGTTCGCCGGCTCCTCGCAGCCAATGCCGCTGCCGCTGGTCGGCCAGTCGCAGCCGGTCATGCGCGAGCCACTGGCCCAGGCCGCCGGCATGGGTGACGGCGAAGAAGCCGGGCCTGCCGGCAACACCGCGCTGCAGCCTGCCGCGCCGTCCGCAGCAGTGCCGCCGACTGTCACCACGATTGCCCCGCCGCAAGGCGCTACTGCTGGGCCGGCACCGGCACCTGCGCAACCGATCCAGCCGGTTGCGCCTGTGCAGAAGCCTGTCGCAACCCAGGCGCCAAAACCGGTTGCACCTGCAAAGCCCGCGCCGGCCCCAACCCAGGTCGCCAGCGCCAAGCCTGCAGCCAAGCCCGTCGAGAAACCGGCAGCCGGTGGCGCCGGCGGCAGCAGCTGGTATGCCGGCCAGAAAGCCGGTAATTATGTGGTGCAGATCTTCGGCACCAGCTCCGAGGCGTCGGCGCAGTCGTTCGTCAAAGAGCAGGGTGGCGACTATCGCTACTTCAAGAAAAACCTGCAGGGCAAACCCCTGTACGTGGTCACCTACGGCAACTTCGCCAGCCGCGACGCCGCCGCTGCGGCAATCAAGAACTTGCCAGCCAAGGTCCAGGCTGGTAAACCTTGGCCACGTACCGTCGGCAGCGTCCAACAAGAGCTGGCCACGGCCCGCTGACACCTTCCGGGCGGCATCACCCCCGCCGCCCAGTTGCTGAGCGACTTCTAGCTTTCGACTAGCCTGCTGCACTTCAAGTGCGGCAGGCTTTTCTGTCCCAGACTGCCGGCCACAAGCCCCGTGTTGCAGTCATGGCTGAAACGCTTCAGACTCGAGCCGAGCCGCTATCACGGCGCATGGCGCAAAAACATTCAAAATTGCGACATAAATTTTCAATGGTGAGACATGAAAATTTGTGAGCATCGCTGTCGCTGTGCAACAATGGTTTTCCATGACCACCGCAAAAAAGCTGGCGTTTGATCGGCGTGGATGGTAAGTGGTTGTTAAAAAAGAGATTTGCCTCCGGTTGAGAGGTGAACCTGGTGAGAAAGTGTCTATGAAAACAGGTCTGTACCATCCCGAAGAATTCAAGGACAACTGTGGTTTTGGCCTGATCGCCCATATGACGGGCGAACCCAGCCACCACCTTCTGCAAACCGCCATGCAGGCTTTGACCTGCATGACCCACCGCGGTGGCATCAACGCCGACGGCAAGACCGGTGACGGTTGCGGTCTGCTCATGCAGAAGCCCGATCGATTCCTGCGTGCCAAGGCCCAGGAACACTTCGCCGTCGAGCTGCCCAAGCAGTACGCCGTCGGCATGGTGTTTTTCAACCAGGACCCGGTCAAAGCCCAAGCCGCACGCGCCAACATGGACCGCGAAATCGTCAATGCCGGCCTCACCCTGGTCGGCTGGCGCAAAGTGCCGATCGACACCAGCGTGCTCGGCCGCCTGGCCCTGGAGCGCCTGCCGCAGATCGAACAGGTGTTCATCGGCGGCGAAGGCCTGAGCGATCAGGAATTCGCCATCAAGCTGTTCAGTGCCCGTCGCCGTTCGTCCGTGGCCAACGCCCACGACGCCGACCACTACATCTGCAGCTTTTCGCACAAGACCATCATCTACAAAGGCCTGATGATGCCGCGCGATCTCGCGGCGTTCTATCCAGACCTGGGTGACGAGCGCCTGCAAACCGCGATCTGCGTGTTCCACCAGCGCTTCTCCACCAACACCCTGCCGAAGTGGCCGCTGGCGCAGCCCTTCCGCTTCCTCGCCCACAACGGCGAGATCAACACCATCACCGGCAACCGCAACTGGGCCATGGCTCGTCGCACCAAGTTCGCCAACGACCTGATCCCCGACCTCGAAGAGCTCGGCCCGCTGGTCAACCGCGTCGGTTCCGACTCCTCGAGCATGGACAACATGCTCGAGCTGATGGTCACCGGCGGCATCGACCTGTTCCGTGGCGTGCGCATGCTGGTACCGCCAGCCTGGCAGAACGTCGAGACCATGGACGCCGACCTGCGCGCCTTCTACGAATACAACTCCATGCACATGGAACCGTGGGATGGCCCGGCCGGTATCGTCATGACCGAAGGCCGCCACGCGGTGTGCCTGCTCGACCGCAACGGCCTGCGCCCGGCGCGCTGGGTGACCACCACCAACGGCTACATCACCATCGCCTCGGAAATCGGCGTATGGGGCTACCAGCCTGAGGAAGTCCTGGCCAAGGGCCGTGTCGGCCCGGGCCAGATCCTGGCCGTCGACACCGAAACCGGCCAGATCCTCGACACCGACGCCATCGACAACCGCCTGAAGTCGCGCCACCCGTACAAGCGCTGGCTGCGTCAGCACGCCACGCGCATCCAGGCGACGCTGACCGACGACCAGGGCGCGGCCAGCTACGACGCTGACCAGCTCAAGCAATACATGAAGATGTTCCAGGTCACCTTCGAGGAGCGCGACCAGGTGCTGCGCCCCCTCGGCGAGCAGGGCCAGGAAGCGGTCGGCTCGATGGGCGACGACACGCCGATGGCCGTGCTGTCGCAGCGCGTGCGTTCGCCGTACGACTTCTTCCGCCAGCAGTTCGCCCAGGTGACCAACCCGCCGATCGACCCGCTGCGCGAAGCGATCGTGATGTCGCTGGAAATCTGCCTGGGTGCCGAGCGCAACATCTTCCAGGAGTCCCCCGAGCACGCCTCGCGGGTGATCCTCAGTTCGCCGGTCATCTCGCCCGCCAAGTGGCGCTCGCTGATGAACCTGGAGCGCGAAGGCTTCGACCGCCAGCTGATCGACCTCAACTATGCAGAGAGCGTCGGCCTGGAAGCGGCCATCCGCAACATCGCCGACCAGGCCGAGGAAGCGGTGCGCAGCGGCAAGACCCAACTGGTGCTCAGCGACCGCTACATCGCCCCGGGCAAGCTGCCGGTGCATGCCTCGCTGGCCGTCGGTGCGGTGCACCACCGCCTGACCGAACAGGGCCTGCGTTGCGACAGCAACATCCTGGTCGAGACCGCCACCGCCCGCGACCCGCACCACTTCGCCGTGCTGCTGGGCTTCGGTGCCTCGGCCGTGTACCCGTACCTGGCCTATGAAGTGCTGGCCGACCTGATCCGCACCGGCGAAGTGCTGGGCGATCTGGACGAAGTGTTCAAGTACTACCGCAAAGGCATCTCCAAGGGCCTGCTCAAGATCCTCTCGAAGATGGGCATCTCGACCATCACCTCGTACCGTGGCGCCCAGCTGTTCGAAGCCATCGGCCTGTCCGAGGAAGTGGTCGGCCTGAGCTTCAAGGGCGTGTCGAGCCGCATCAAGGGTGCGCGTTTCGAAGACCTGGAGAGCGACCAGAAGCTGCTCGCCGCCGAAGCCTGGAGCGCGCGCAAGCCGATCCAGCAAGGTGGCCTGTTGAAGTTCGTCCACGGTGGCGAGTACCACGCCTACAACCCGGACGTGGTCAACACCCTGCAGGCCGCCGTGCAGCAGGGCGACTATGCCAAGTTCAAGGAATACACCACGCTGGTCGACCAGCGCCCGGTGTCGATGATCCGCGACCTGCTGAAAGTGAAGGTGGCCGACCAGGCCCTGGCACTGGATGAAGTCGAGCCGCTGGAGGCCATCCTCAAGCGCTTCGACTCCGCCGGCATCTCCCTGGGCGCGCTGTCGCCAGAGGCACACGAAGCCCTGGCCGAGGCCATGAACCGCCTGGGTGCGCGCTCCAACTCCGGTGAGGGCGGTGAAGACCCGGCCCGCTACGGCACCATCAAGAGTTCGAAGATCAAGCAGGTGGCCACTGGCCGCTTTGGCGTGACCCCGGAATACCTGGTCAACGCCGAAGTGCTGCAGATCAAGGTGGCCCAGGGCGCCAAGCCTGGCGAGGGCGGCCAACTGCCCGGCGGCAAGGTCAACGGCCTGATCGCCAAGCTGCGCTATGCGGTACCGGGCGTGACCTTGATCTCGCCACCACCGCACCACGATATCTACTCGATCGAAGACCTGGCCCAGCTGATCTACGACCTCAAGCAGGTCAACCCGCAGGCCCTGGTCTCGGTCAAGCTGGTCGCCGAAGCCGGTGTGGGCACCATCGCCGCCGGCGTGGCCAAGGCCTATGCCGACCTGATCACCATCTCCGGCTACGACGGCGGTACCGGCGCTTCGCCGCTGACCTCGATCAAGTACGCCGGCGCCCCGTGGGAGCTGGGCCTGGCCGAAACCCACCAGACCCTGCGCGGCAACGACCTGCGCGGCAAGGTGCGGGTACAGACCGACGGCGGCCTGAAAACCGGCCTGGACGTGATCAAGGCCGCGATCCTCGGCGCCGAGAGCTTCGGCTTCGGCACCGCGCCGATGATCGCCCTGGGCTGCAAGTACCTGCGCATCTGCCACCTGAACAACTGCGCCACCGGCGTGGCCACCCAGAACGACAAGCTGCGCAAGGACCACTACATCGGCACCGTCGACATGGTGATCAACTTCTTCACCTTCGTCGCCGAAGAAACCCGCGAGTGGCTGGCCAAGCTGGGCGTGCGCAGCCTCGGCGAGCTGATCGGCCGTACCGACCTGCTCGACGTGCTGCCGGGCGACACCGAGCGCCAGGGCCACCTCGACCTGTCGCCGCTGCTGGGCAGCTCGCACATCCCGGCCGACAAGCCGCAGTTCTGCGAAGTCGACAAGAACCCGCCGTTCGACCAGGGCGAGCTGGCCGAGAAGATGGTGGCCATGGCCTTGCCGGCGATTCGCGACCTGGCCGGTGGCGAGTTCAGCCTCGACATCTGCAACTGCGACCGCTCCATCGGTGCGCGCATCTCCGGCGAAATCGCCAAGCTGCACGGCAACCAGGGCATGGCTGGCGCGCCGATCACCTTCCGCTTCAAGGGCACCGCGGGCCAGAGCTTCGGCGTGTGGAACGCCGGTGGCCTGAACCTGCACCTGGAAGGTGACGCCAACGACTACGTCGGCAAGGGCATGACCGGCGGCAAGGTGACCATCGTGCCACCGGCCGGCAGCCCGTTCGAAACCCAGCACAGCGCCATTGTCGGCAACACCTGCCTGTACGGCGCCACGGGCGGCAAGCTGTTCGCCGCCGGCACCGCGGGCGAGCGCTTCGCTGTGCGTAACTCCGGCGCCCACGCTGTAGTCGAGGGCACCGGCGATCACTGCTGTGAATACATGACCGGTGGCTTTGTCTGCGTCCTGGGCAAGACCGGTTACAACTTCGGCTCTGGCATGACCGGCGGCTTCGCCTACGTGCTCGACATGGACAACAGCTTCGTCGACAAACTCAACCACGAGCTGGTGGAAATCCAGCGCATCAGTGGTGAGGCGATGGAGGCCTACCGCAGCCACCTGGCGCGGGTCCTGGGCGAGTACGTGGAAGAGACCGGCAGCGAGTGGGGGCGTGAGCTCTCGGAGAACCTGGACGACTACGTGCGGCGCTTCTGGCTGGTCAAGCCGAAGGCGGCCACGCTCAAGCAACTGCTGTCCAGCACCCGCGCCAACCCGCAGTAACAACAGCTGCAAGTGGCAGGCCCCGTGCGCGGGGCCTGCCCGGCTCAAGTGATCGTCTTGCAGCTTGCGGCTGATGCCGGCAACTGCGGTAAAGAGGTTTTGAAAAATGGCTGAACGTCTGAACAACGACTTCCAGTTCATCGAAGTGGGCCGCAAGGACCCGAAGAAAAAACTGCTGCGCCAGCGCAAGAAGGAGTTCGTCGAGATCTACGAACCCTTCAAGCCCGCGCAGTCCGTGGAACAGGCACACCGCTGCCTGGGCTGCGGCAACCCGTATTGCGAGTGGAAGTGCCCGGTCCACAACTTCATCCCCAACTGGTTGAAGCTGGTTGCCGAAGGCAACATCCTCGCCGCCGCCGAACTGTCGCACCAGACCAACACCCTGCCGGAAGTGTGCGGCCGCGTGTGCCCGCAGGACCGTCTGTGCGAAGGTGCCTGCACCCTCAACGACGGCTTCGGCGCGGTGACCATCGGCTCGGTGGAGAAGTACATCACCGACACCGCCTTCGCCATGGGCTGGCGCCCGGACATGTCCAAGGTCAAGCTCACCGGCAAGCGCGTCGCCATCATCGGCGCCGGCCCCGCTGGCCTGGGCTGTGCCGACGTGCTGGTGCGCGCTGGCGTGACCCCGGTGGTGTTCGACAAGAACCCCGAGATCGGTGGCCTGCTGACCTTCGGCATCCCCGAGTTCAAGCTGGAAAAGACCGTGCTGAGCAATCGCCGCGAAGTCTTCACCGGCATGGGCATCGAGTTCCGCCTGAACACCGAGGTGGGCAAGGACGTCACCATGGAGCAGTTGCTCGCCGAGTACGACGCCGTATTCATGGGCATGGGTACCTACACCTACATGAAGGGCGGTTTCCCCGGCGAAGACCTGCCAGGCGTGCACGACGCACTGGACTTCCTGATCGCCAACGTCAACCGCAACCTGGGCTTTGAAAAGTCGCCGGAAGATTTCGTCGACATGCAGGGCAAGAAGGTCGTGGTGCTGGGCGGTGGCGACACCGCGATGGACTGCAACCGCACCTCGATCCGCCAGGGCGCCAAGGCGGTGACCTGCGCTTATCGCCGTGACGAAGCCAACATGCCGGGCTCGCGCAAAGAGGTGAAGAACGCCAAGGAAGAAGGCGTGAAGTTCCTCTACAACCGCCAGCCCATCGCCATCGTCGGCGAAGACAAGGTCGAAGGTGTGAAGGTGGTCGAGACCCGTCTCGGCGAGCCGGACGCCCGTGGCCGCCGCAGCCCCGAGCCGATCCCGGGCTCCGAGGAGATCCTCCCGGCCGACGCCGTGGTGATCGCCTTCGGCTTCCGCCCGAGCCCGGCGCCGTGGTTCGAGCAGCATGGCATCCAGATGGACAGCCAGGGCCGCGTGGTGGCACCGGAGAAAGGCAAGTTCAAGCACCAGACCAGCAACCCGAAAGTGTTCGCCGGTGGCGACATGGTGCGTGGTTCGGACCTGGTGGTGACGGCGATTTTCGAAGGGCGCACTGCGGCTGAAGGAATTCTCGATTACCTGGGTGTGTGACCGAGCGCTTGAAAGTAGGACGGATCCTACCTAGCCCGACGAAATGTCGGGCTAGTTTCACTGCTCACTGATTCTGAGACTGGAGGAGCTCAACGAAGAGCTAACATCCAGTCAAGGAATCTGATGTATGAATAATCTGCTGCAAAAGCCGTCAATTTCTGTAATAGGCAATTCTTTCCTCCTCAACTCTGTGACGCAGGACGACTTCGACGGTCCTGTCTTCGCCTCGATCATCGACCCGGACAGTAACGATTTCGCCACCATCGCCGAGCTTCAGGCCCTGCTGGCCGAAGGTAGCGTGACTTCTGCCGCGCTGGTGACGCGAGCCCTGGCGCGTATCGCTGCCCTCGATCAACAAGGCCCGCAACTGCGGGCTGTCATCGAAACCAATCCCGACGCCCTCACCATCGCTGAAACCCTGGATGCCGAACGTGCCATTGGCGAGTTGCGTGGCCGCCTGCACGGCATCCCCGTACTGATCAAGGACAACATCGACAGCGGCGACAGCATGCAGACCAGCGCTGGCTCGCTGGCACTGGTCGGTGAGCCGGCTCCCGTCGATGCTTACCTGGTCCAGCGGCTGCGCGCTGCGGGTGCGGTGATCCTCGGCAAGGCCAATACCTCTGAGTGGATGGGTTTTCGTGACTGGCAGAGCCCCATGGGCTGGAGCGGCCGTGGTGGCCAGACGCAGAGCGCCATGAGCAAGGAACTGCCGGTCTTCGGTTCCAGCGCGGGCTCTGCCGTCGCTGTCAGCGCCGGCTTCGTGGCAGTGGCTGTGGGCACCGAAACCAATGGCTCATTGGTGGGGCCTGCATTCTTCAGCCAGGTTGTTGGCCTGCGCCCTACCTTGGGCTTGCTCAGTGCGTCCGGCCTGGTGCCCTTGACCAGCAGGCAGGATACCGCGGGGCCCATGGCGAGGACCGTAGCCGATGCGGCGGCCCTGCTCGACGCGATGTTCGGCCTTGACCTGCCGACACCCGCGCCGGAAGGGGCACCAACCGAAATGATCGACTATGCGGGCGGCCTGGATGCCACGGCCCTGGATGGCGCCAGGCTGGGTTACCCGTCGCTGACCCCGCGTGGCACGCCGATGCTCGAGGACCCTGTGTTCGCTGCCCTTACGCCAAGGTTGGAGAACGCCGGCGCAACGCTGGTACCGATCGACTTCGCGTTCCCCGACCTGTTCCAGGCGCAGATGGCGGTGCTGAGCTTCGACTTCAAGCGTGAACTGGCGCAATACCTGGGCAACCGTCAGGGCATCGAGGTCAAGACGCTGGCTGACGTGGTTGCATTCAACGAGGCCAACCCCGTCCCCGAGAACTATGGCCAGGCCCTGCTGGTCGCGGCCGAGGCGCTGGAGTTCGATGAAGAGCTCTACGCCAGCCTTGCCAATCAGTTGCGCAGCCAGAGCCAGGCGCTGATCGACGACGCGCTGGCCGCACATGAACTGACCGCCTTGGTCGACCTGCCCATGGGCCAATTGATCGGCTACGGTGCTCAGGCGGGTTACCCTGGCCTGACAGTGCCTGCGGGTCTGGACGACGGCGGTATGCTCAAAGGCGTGCACTTCACCGGCTCGCGCTGGAGCGATCAGGCGCTGCTCTCCCTGGGGCACGCCTTCGAGAAGAGCGAGGCGTAATAGCCGACCTGCCGAGCAGGCTCGCCGAGGCAGCGGTTGCGCTCGCTACCTCGGTTTTGTATACAAAAACCCTTGATCCATGGCATCCGATAGACAAAACGAATCGCCATGCCCGTGCCTTTTGTGTCCGCGTCTGAGAAAATGCCCGCACTTTTTTTCCGGATGCCGACATGACTGCCCTGAAGAACGATCGTTTCCTGCGTGCACTGCTCAAGCAACCCGTAGACGTCACCCCGGTGTGGATGATGCGCCAGGCCGGCCGCTACCTGCCGGAGTACCGCGCCAGCCGCGCCAAGGCCGGCGACTTCATGAGCCTGTGCATGAACCCGCAGTTCGCCTGCGAGGTCACCCTGCAGCCGCTGGACCGCTACCCGCTGGACGCGGCGATCCTCTTCTCGGACATCCTCACCATCCCCGATGCCATGGGCCTGGGCCTGTACTTCGAAACCGGCGAAGGCCCGCGTTTCAAGAAGGTCATCAGCACCCCGGCCGACATCGAAGCGCTGCCGATCCCCGACCCGCAGAAAGACCTGGGCTACGTGATGGACGCGGTCAGCACCATCCGTCGCGAGCTCAACGGCCGTGTGCCGCTGATCGGCTTCTCCGGCAGCCCCTGGACCCTGGCCACCTACATGGTCGAAGGCGGCTCGTCGAAAGACTTCCGCAAGACCAAGGCCATGGCCTATGACAACCCGCAAGCCCTGCACCTGCTGCTGGACAAGCTGGCGCAGTCGGTCACCAGCTACCTCAATGGCCAGATCCTCGCCGGTGCCCAGGCCGTGCAGATCTTCGACACCTGGGGCGGCAACCTGTCGGCGGCGGCCTACCAGGAGTTCTCCCTGGCCTACATGCGCAAGATCGTCAGCGGCCTGATCCGTGAGCACGAAGGGCGCAAGGTGCCGGTCATTCTCTTCACCAAGAACGGCGGCCTGTGGCTGGAAAGCATCGCCGAGGCCGGTGCCGACGCCCTGGGCCTGGACTGGACCTGCGAGATCGGCGACGCCCGCCGCCGCGTCGGTGACAAGGTGGCCCTGCAGGGCAACATGGACCCGACTGTGCTGTACGCCAAGCCCGAAGCCATCCGCAACGAAGTGGCGCGCATCCTTGCCAGCTACGGCAAGGGCACTGGCCATGTGTTCAACCTGGGCCACGGTATTACGCCGGAAGTCGACCCGGAGCACGCCGGCGTGTTCATCAACGCTGTGCATGAGTTGTCGGCGCAGTACCACCAGTA
>NZ_QKVM01000078.1 GCF_003231305.1 Pseudomonas sichuanensis
CTAAGAGCTTTTCGCCTCAACCGAGGCGCGCATTCTACGCTTTCCTCATTTGCTGTCAAGCGTTTATTTTGAAGTTTTTTCCGAGAAACTCGTTTAGCTTCAACCGCTTAACTCGCTGCGATCTCTCGTAGCGGGAGGCGAATCATACAGCGTTACAACCTGCTGTCAACCGCCTTGCTGAAGTATTTTTTCGAAGCTGCTTCTTTTAAAACACCTTCAACTTCAACAACTTACTGCTTGCTCTGCGGCGTTCAACGCTGCGAGGATGCGAATAATACGCGCTTTGAACTCAGAGTCAACACCTTGATCCTGAAAAACTTTTCGGACGGCACCTGGCAACTATTGCCCGCCCCTTTCGCTCTGTAGATAAACACCCTGCGGAGCCTGGCAATCATGAGCGATGCGCAAAGCGACAAGACCCCTGGCCTGTCGGCGGACGAAGAGCAGGAAGCAAGCCACAACCAGCCACCCCGCGCGGCAGTGCTGCACGAGATCATCCGCGCCCAGGGTGACCAGGAGCTCGAGCGCACGCTCGCCGCGCTGTGGTGGTCAGCATTGGCAGCCGGTTTGACCATGGGCCTGTCATTGATGGCGATGGGCTTGTTCTACGCCCGCCTGCCCGAGGGCGACAGCGCCCAGGTGATCGCCAGCCTCGGTTACAGCGCAGGCTTCCTGGCAGTCATCCTCGCCCGCCAGCAGCTGTTTACCGAGAACACCCTGACTGCCGTGCTGCCGGTGATGACCACCCCTACCCTGGCCAACCTCGGCCGCCTGTTGCGGCTGTGGACCATCGTCCTGCTCGGCAACCTGGCCGGCACCCTGCTGGTCGCCTGGGTGATGCTCGAACTGCCGATCTTCGACAGCAAGACCGATATCGCCTTCCTCGACGTTGGCCGCAAGGTCATGGAAAACGACACCAGCCAGATGTTCGCCAAGGGCATCGTCTCGGGCTGGATGATCGCCACCATGGTATGGATGATCCCGTCCATGGAGCACGCCAAGATCTGGATCATCCTGATGATCACCTACCTGATGGCGCTGGGCGACTTCACCCATATAGTCGTGGGCTCGGTCGAGGTGTCCTACCTGGTCTGGGCCGGCGAACAAACCTGGCGCGCCTTCTGGCTCGACTTCGCCCTGCCCACCCTGGCCGGCAACATCATCGGCGGCAGCTTCATCTTCGCCTTGATCAGCCATGCCCAGGTACGCAGCGACAGCGGCAAGCCGCCTTCGCAGCTATTAAAGAAGGAGAAACCGCCGGCAAACGAAAACTAGCTAGCGCGCAGCTACCGCCCGCTGGGCAGACTTGCCCTGCCGACGCAGCGGCTGCGGTCGCCACCAGTTCTGCCCGGCGTGCGGCGAGTCGAGGCTGACCCGCTCGCCCATCTGCGGGGTGCTCAATTGCACCTGCGCGGCATTGGCCAACGCCAGGATACGCTCGAAGGGCTCTTCCCAGGCATGGATGGAAAGGTCGAAAGTGCCATTGTGAATCGGCAGCAACCAGCGCCCTCGTAGATCCAGGTGCGCCTGCAGGCTCTGCTCAGGCTGCATGTGTACATTGGGCCAGGCCAGGTTGTAGGCACCCGTCTCCATCAACGTCAGATCGAACGGCCCATAGCGCTCACCGATTTCACGAAAACCTTCGAAATACCCGGTGTCACCGCTGAAGAACAATCGCAGCCCCTCATCGATCATTACCCAGGACGCCCACAGCCGGCGGTTGCTGTCGAAAAGGCCGCGCCCGGAAAAGTGCTGCGCAGGCGTAGCGACAAAACGTATCCCTTCGATTTCGGCCTGCTGCCACCAGTCCAGCTGCCGGACCTTGGCCGCCGGCACTCCCCAGTCGATCAGCAGGTCGCCAACGCCCAGCGGTGCGAGGAAGTGCTCGGTGCGTGGCGCCAGGCGGCGAATCGCGTCCTCATCAAGATGATCGAAATGGTCGTGGGAAAGGATCACCGCCGTCAGCGCTGGCAAGTCATCAAGCGCCAGCGGTGGCGCGTGGAAGCGCAAGGGCCCGGCCCACTGCACCGGCGAGGCGCGCTCGGCAAACACCGGGTCGGTGATGAAGAAGCGCCCGCGCAGCTTGAGCAGCACCGTGGAGTGGCCCAGCCGCCACAGGCTGTGGTCCGGTGCATCGAGCACCTGCTGGCGGGTCATGGGCTGCAGGCCCGGCGCAGTGGCCGGGCGAGTCTCGGGCGGCTTGCGCAGCAACAGGTACTTGAAGCCGATACGCAGCTTCTTCCACACGCCGTCCCGGGGCAGTTCGGCCTGGTTATGAAAGCGCCCGTCCAGGTGCGGTGCCGGCTCGCCAGCCGATGAAGCCATGGGTGCCATGAGCAGGAACACTCCGAGCAGCAGGAAAGCCTTCATGTTACTCCACGGGGGTCGCATCAACCGTGAATTGGCTTGCAAGGCCATTCTTAGCCCATGAATGATTGTTCAACAATATTCATGCAACTTATGCGATAAACGGCGCACCTCAGAAGAACGACAACCATGATCGACAACCGCAGCGGTAAGGGGCTTTCTTTCGTCAGGCGCATCTACCTGCCGCGCATCATCGGCCTGGGTATCGGCCTGTTCAGTGTCTTGGCCGCCGTCGCGCCGTTGCAGCTACCGCATTGGGCCTGGGCTTTGCTGCTGTTCAACGGCATCGCCTGGCCACACCTGGCGTACCAGTGGGCACGTCGCTCGGCCACCCCCTACCAGGCCGAACAGCGCAACCTTGTACTCGACTCGATGATGGGGGGCTTCTGGACCGCAGCCATGCAGTTCAACCCCCTGCCCAGCGTCACCATCCTGTCAATGATGACCATGAACAACGTTGCCGCCGGGGGCAAGCGCATGCTGCTGCGCGGCCTGCTGGCCCAGGCCGGCGGCATGGTGCTGGCCAGCGCCCTGCTCGGCACCGGCCTGCAGACGCAGACCACACCCTTGCAGGTCCTGGCCTGCCTGCCGATGCTCACCCTTTATCCGCTGGCATTGGGCTGGGTCTGCTACCAACTGGCGATCAAGCTGGCCGAGCATAAGCGCCGGCTCAGCGCCCTGAGCCGCACCGACAGCCTCACCGGCCTGCTCAACCACGGCTCATGGAAGGACCTGCTGCTGCTCAGGTTCCAGGCCTGTCAGCAGCAACAGTTGCCTGCCGTGATTGCCCTGATCGACATCGACCACTTCAAGGCCATCAACGACACCTACGGCCACGTGGTCGGCGACTGCGTGCTGCGCCAGCTCAGCCAGGCGCTCAAGCGCAACCTGCGCGACGACGACCAGGCCGGACGCTATGGTGGCGACGAGTTCTGCGTGATCCTCCCCGGCGCTCAGCAGGCCCAGGCCTGCCTGGCCATGGAACGCCTGCGCGAGCAGGTCGCGGCCTACCGCAACCCGCAGCTTCCAGACCTGCGCATCACCCTGAGCATCGGCCTGTCGGCCTTCCACCCTGGCCTGCACACACCCGAGCACTGGCTGCAGGAGGCCGACCAAGCGCTTTACGCCGCCAAGCATCAGGGCCGCGACCAGGTCAATTTCGCCCGCGGCGAAGTCACGGCGCTCAGGCTGGCCTATCCTGACTGAACCTTCCTCCAGCCCCTGGGCGGAAGGCTGCAGTTCAAGGAGCCGCACGCGCATGGACAGGAATGTCGACAGCTCTGCCCCCCGCCTCACCTCGCATCTGCAGGTACGCCGCCTGGTCGGCGGTTTCTGCGCCCTGTTCGGCCTCGCCTGCCTCATAGCCCTTGGCGCCCTGTTCAACATTGCCGCCACCCTGGACCGCCAGGAGCAGGAGCGCAGCAGCTTCCACGCCACCCAGGCACTGGAGCAAAGACTGCTGGCCTCACGCCAGTTCCTCTCCAGCTACGCGGTATGGGATGCCGCCTACGAGCACCTGGTCGGCAAAGTCGATTGGCAATGGGCCTATGAAGAGAAGAACGTCGGCGAATCGCTGTACAGCGCCAGCGGCTACGAAGGGGTGTTCGTGGTCGAGGATGGCGGCACCACCTACGCCCTGTTCAAGGGCAAACCCACCGACTCACCCGCCACTGCCTACCTGGACGCGCCGCTCGCGCCGATCCTCGCGCAAGCGCGCAACGCAGCGCCGGCCCGTGAACAGATTACCCGGTTCGTGCGCTTCAACGGCTGGCCGGCGGTGCTCAGCGCCGCCGCAGTACGCCCAGACAAGGATGTGCTCGAAGGCGAGGTCCGCCAGGCTCCCGTCATGCTGTTCATCGACCAGTTGACCGAGGCCAAGCTCACCCAGCTTGGCGAGGGCGCCGGCCTGGCCGGCATGCGCCTGGAGAAGAATGTTGCAGATGCCCGCCCGCAGCCGCACATCGACCTGGGCGACACCGGCTATCACCTGGCCTGGAACAGCCCACAGCCCGGTCGCCAGCTGCTCTGGGCCTTCCTGCCACCGCTGCTTGGCGTGCTGCTGGTGATGGGCCTGGTGCTGCTGTACCTGTTCCGCCATGCCTTGCACAGCTCCAAAGCCATCGACCAGAGCCTGTTGCGCCTGCAACAGAGCAACCAGGCACTGGAAGCCAGCGAACAGCGTTTTCGCGCCGTCGCCGAAGCGGCATCCGACTGGATCTGGGAAACCGACCGGCATCACCGCCTGACGTATCTGTCACAACGCTTCGTCAATGTCACCGGCTACCGCATCGAAGACTGGCTCGGCCAGCCCCTCAACCAACTGCTGTCCTGCGACACCACCCCCCTGCTGCCCTGGCTCGACACCCAGACCGACAGCGACCCGCAGCAAATGGCCAACCTGCGCTGCGCCTACCACGACCCCAACGGGCAAAGCCGCTATTGCCGGATCTCGGCGCGCTCGATCCTGTTCGACGGCCGCCTCGCCGGCTTTCGCGGCACCGCCAGCGACATCACCGACGAAGTCGCCGCCCATGCGCGCATCCAGCACCTGTCGATGCATGACGCCCTCACCGGCCTGGCCAACCGCAACAAGCTCTCGCGCCACCTGGAGCAGGCCCTGCTGCGTGGCAATGACAGCCCTCCCCTGAGCCTGCTGTTGCTCGACCTGGACAGTTTCAAACTGATCAACGACTCCCTCGGCCATACCGCCGGTGATGCGGTGCTGCAGGAGGTCGCCGCGCGCTTGCGCGATGCCACCCGCGACGATGACCTGGTGGCGCGCCTGGGCGGTGACGAGTTCGTCCTGGTGCTGCATGGCCTGGACAACCGCAACGAAATCGACCGCTTCTGCGCACGCCTTATCGAGCGCCTGCAGCAACCGATCCTGTTCGACGACCAGCCCTTGCACATCGGCGCCAGCCTGGGTATCGCCCAGACCCGCACCCAGGGCTTCGATGCCGGCGAGCTGATCCGTTGCGCCGACA
The DNA here is from genome assembly GCF_003231305.1 of Pseudomonas sichuanensis. Taxonomy (GTDB): domain Bacteria; phylum Pseudomonadota; class Gammaproteobacteria; order Pseudomonadales; family Pseudomonadaceae; genus Aquipseudomonas; species Aquipseudomonas sichuanensis. The sequence continues at coordinate 5,352 of NZ_QKVM01000078.1, forward strand.
TCGCTCTGTACCAGGCCAAGGCCGACGGCAAGAACACCTGGCGCTACTTCTCGCCAGAAATGAACCAGCAGATCCAGTACCGTCGCCAGCTGGAGAACGACCTGCGCCGCGCCATCAAACAGCACGAATTCGTGTTGCACTACCAACCACGCTATCGCCTGGATGACCTGCGCATCGTCTCGGTCGAGGCGCTGCTGCGCTGGCAGCATCCCCAGGAAGGCCTGCTCGGCCCCGACACCTTCATCCCCTTGGCCGAACAGAGCGACCTGATCGTCCCGCTTGGCCGCTGGGTGCTTGGCGAAGCCTGCAGAGCCGCCCGCGACTGGCCCGACGAACTGCTGGTCTCGGTCAATCTGTCCCCGGCACAGTTCTCCCGCAGTGACGTGGTGGCCGATGTGCGCGAAGCCTTGCTGCAAACCGGCTTTCCGGCCCAGCGCCTGGAGCTGGAGATCACCGAGAACGTCATGCTCAACGACATCGAAGGCGCCCTGGGCACCATGCTCGCCCTCAAGGAGCTGGGCGTACGCCTGAACATGGACGACTTCGGCACCGGCTACTCATCGCTGGGCTACCTGCGCACCTACCCCTTCGACAGCATCAAGATCGACAAACGCTTCATCGCCGGCCTGAACAACCACAGCGGCAATGACCGAGCCGTGGTCCAGGCAATCATCAACCTGGGCAAGGCCATGGGCCTGACCGTCACCGCCGAAGGCGTGGAAACCGAGCAGCAGCTCAAGGCGCTGGGCAAGGACCGCTGCCACGAGGTGCAGGGCTACTACCTGAGCCGCCCGGTGGACCGTGAAGGCTTCGAGGCGCTGCTGGCAGGGCATGAGCAGCGCCACGATGCCGGCTGAGGCGGGCTCAGCGCAGGCGTCGATCAGCGACGATTTCCGGCAGGTCGGTGCGCCGCAGGTACAGGCGCAGCGGCTCACCAATATTCAGCCGGTCATCCACATGCTGGTCGAGCAGCAACGCCAGGCGCTCGCGGCACAAGGCCATGCGCTGCTCGGCTTCGGGCCGCCAGACGAATTCGCTGCAAGGGGTGATGCTGTCGTCGGCCACGTCCATGCCGAAGGCGTCTTCAGAGAAACGCACGATATGGGTGCCGCGCTTACCGTGGAAACCGACGAAGCCCTTGAGCTGATCGGCGGCGTTGCAGATGTCCTGGGAACTGATGGCCATGACGTAACCTCACAAAAAATTCGGAAGTGACGCACGCCGGGCGGGAACGGTTGCCTCTGACGGGCAACGCGCGGATGCCAGCCTACCGCAAATGCCAAGGATTTTCAGCCCGGCGGCGGGTCGACCTGCGACGCCAGCAACGCCGCCAGCCAATTCATGAACGCCTGGACCCGCCGCGGCACATGGCGCTGGCGCGCATACAACAGCGACACCGGCATGGCCGGTGCCTGCCACGGCTCGAGCACCGCGACCAGCTCGCCACGCTGCAGGTGCTCGGCAACGCCCACCGCCGGTACCTGGATCAGCCCGAGGCCCGCCAGGCAGGCGGCGGAATAGGCCTCGGCGTTGTTGACCGTCACCACCCCGGCCATGGCCTGGTAGCGCAGTTCGCCGCCGTGCAGGTACTCGAAGCCCTGGCTGCGCGCCCCAAGGCTGCGCACGTAGTGGACCAGCCGGTGCCCCGCCAGGTCTTCGAGCCTGCGCGGCACGCCGTGGCGTTCGAGGTAGGCGGGGCTGGCGCAGTTGCGCATGCTCAAGTGCCCCACCGGCCGGGCGACCACGTCCAGGTCGCTCAAGGCACCGATGCGCATCACGCAATCAAAGCCCTCGCGCAGCAGATCCACCTGGCGGTCGGTACAACTGATCTCCACTTCAAGCCGTGGAAAACGCTCAAGAAACTCTGGCAATGCCGGCACGATGACCCGCCGCGCCATCATGGTCGGCAAGTCGATGCGCAGGCAGCCGGCAAGCTCGGCGTCGTCGGCACGGAACAGGCCCTCGATCTCGTCCATCCCCGACAGCAGGTCCTTGCTGCGCTCGTACAGCAGCACCCCATCCTGGGTGGCCTGCACCCGTCGCGTGGTGCGATTGAACAAGCGCGTGCCGAGCAGTTGCTCCAACGCCCGCACCTGCTCGGAGACGGTCGAACGCGGCAGCCCCAGGCTGTCGCCGGCCAGGGTGAAGCTGCTCAGCTCGCTGACCCGGACGAATGTGCGCAAGAGCTCCAGCTTGTTCATCCGCCACCTCATTTGTCCTGAAAAGACGAACAGTATTTCCGGTTTTGCTGGATTTAACAGCCATCGACCGATCAATAACCTGTCCGTAACAGCCATCGCCCATGAGGTAACCGACATGACTCGCAAGATTGCCCTGATCACTGGCGCCAGCCGCGGCCTGGGCCGCAATACTGCCCAACACCTGGCCGCCCGCGGCATCGACATCGTCGGCACTTACCACAGCAAGGCCGACGAGGCCCAGGCCGTGGCCGCCACGCTGCAAGCGTCCGGTGTACGCGCCGCCATGCTGCAACTGGATGTCAGTGACAGTTCGAGCTTCGCCGCCTTCGTCGAGCGCCTGGGCGACACCCTGCAGCAGTTCGGTAGCAAGCAGCTGGACTTCCTGGTGAACAACGCCGGGATCGGCTTGAATGTGCCGTTCAGCGACACCAGCGAAGCACAGTTCGACCAGTTGCTGAATATCCAGCTCAAGGGCCCGTTCTTCCTGACCCAACGCTTGCTGCCGTTGCTCGCCGATGGCGGGCGCATCGTCAACATCTCCACCGGCCTGACCCGCTTCGCCCTGCCCGGCTATGCCGCCTATGCGGCGATGAAAGGCGCGATGGAAGTGCTGACCCGCTACCAGGCCAAGGAACTGGGTGCCCGTGGCATTCGCGTCAACATTCTTGCCCCGGGCGCCATCGAGACCGATTTCGGCGGTGGCGTGGTACGTGACAACCCGCAGGTCAACGACTTCATCGCGGGCAATACCGCCTTGGGGCGGGTCGGAGTGCCCGACGACATCGGCGCGGCCGTCGCTTTGCTACTCGAAGACGGTAACGGCTGGATCACCGGGCAACGCCTGGAAGTCTCCGGCGGCATGTTCCTCTAACCACCGCCCAGTGCCTGGTGCAGGCTGGCCAGTGCCGGCAGCGCCAGGGCCTCGCGGGTCAGGCACAGGCCGATCCGGCGGCGCAGCGCCAGCCCAGGGCCTGGTTGCCAATACACCCCAGGGTGGCGCTCGGCCAACGACTGCGGCAGCCACGCCGTGCCCAGGCCGGCTGCCACCATGGCCAGCGCCTGCTGCAGCGAAGCGGCCTGCCCCACCTGCTCACCTTCGCCATAAGCGGCCATCAGGCGTTGGTGAGAGGGGTGCTGCGGGCAACTGATCCAACGCCCATCCGGTTGGCTACCGGTGGCCGACACCAGCACGAAAGCCTCCTCCCACAGCGGCAGAAACAACTCGTCCTCGCAGCGCTGCTCCTCGTCGGCCAACCGCGCATCGCCGGCGCAACCTTCGAGCAAGGTCAGTTGCAGCCGCTCCACCGCCTGGTTGGCCAGACGCACGCAAGCCTCGACCTGGGCCGGCGCGATGTCCGCCTCGACCCCCAGCGTCAGCGGCACCTGTTCGCGCCCCTGGCGGAAACGCCGGCGCAGGGCCTCGGCCTCGGCCACCATGCGACAGGCCTGGGCATACAGTGCACGGGCCTGCTCGGTGACCTCGACGCCACGGGCCTGGCGTACGAACAGCTCGGCCCCCAGGTCATCCTCCAGCTGGCGAATGGTCACCGACAGCGTTGGCTGGGCCACACACAGGCGCTGGGCGGCTAAGGTGATGTTGCGCTCCTCGAACACCGCGATGAACGCCTTGAGATGACGGATATCCATAGTTAAAACCGATGCCAGCCAAAGAAAAAAGCCGTTTTTCAAGGTTTGCAGCACTACCTAGAATTTCGACCATCGAAAACGATTATGCCTCGGAGGCCATCATGCACAAGCCCCTCATCATCATCACCGGCGCCAGCTCCGGCATCGGCGCCGCCACTGCCCGCCTGTTCGCCGCCGCCGGCCACCCGCTGCTGCTGATCGCCCGGCGCCTGGAGCGCTTGCAGGCACTGGCGCTGCCCAACTGCCTGTGCCGCGCCGTGGATATTCGCGACCGCGCGGCGCTGGTGGCCGCCGTACACGAAGCCGAAGCCTTGCATGGCCCGGCCGATGCGCTGGTGAACAACGCCGGGGTGATGCTGCTGGGGCAAATGCACGAACAGGACCCGGAGCAGTGGGAGCGCATGTTCGACATCAACGTCAAAGGCCTGCTCAACGGCGTGCACGCGCTGGTCGGCGGCATGCGTGAGCGTCGCCACGGCACCTTGATCAACGTCAGCTCCGTGGCCGGACGCAAGACCTTCCCCAACCATGTGGCCTATGTCGGCAGCAAGTTTGCCGTGCACGGCCTGTCGGAGAACCTGCGCGAAGAACTGGCGCCGCACAACGTGCGGGTGGTGATCATCGCCCCGGGCGCAGTAGAGACCGAGCTGCTCGGGCATACCACCGACGAAGGCATCAAGCGCGATTATCAGGCCTGGAAAGCCAACGACATGGGCGGCGTGGTGCTGACGGCGGAGGATGTGGCGGGCGCGATCCTCTGGGCGTACCAGCAGCCGCAGCAGGTGTGCATTCGCGAGATCGTGCTGGCGGCGACCGCACAGCAGCCTTGACGCAAGTAGCCCATCGCGGGGCAAGCCCGCTCCCACGTGCTGGCTTAACCGAACACGTGGGAGCGGGCTTGCCCCGCGATGGCTGCCGATGCGTTTACCGCTCGACCTGATCCTCACGCACCTGCACGCTTGCGGTCATCCCTGCGCTCAGGTTCACCCCCACAGGGATCTGGTCCAGCTGTATCCGCACCGGGATACGCTGCGCCAGCCTCACCCAGTTGAAGGTCGGCTCCACCTCCGGCAGCAATTGCCCGTCAGGCGTCGAGTTGCGGTCGGTGATGCCCCGGCTGATGCTTTGCACATGCCCGTTCATCGCCTCACCCGCCCCCATCAGCCACACCTTGACCGGGTCGCCGACGCGAATGCGCGGCAGCTTGGTCTCTTCGAAGTACGCCTGAATATAGAACGTGGCATCGTCCACCAGCGCCATCACCGATTGCCCGGTAGTGACGAAGTTGCCCTCCGCCAGGCGCAGGTTGGTGATGTGCCCGCTGCGCGGTGCGCGCACTTCGCTGCGGGCCAGGTTGATCTTCGCCACCTTCAGTTGGGCCTCGGCCTCGTGCAGCTCGCCCCGGGCAACGGCCGCATTGATCTGGGCGTTTTCGCGCAGCTCGGCGCTGATCGCCTCCGGCCCCAGGGCGGTACGCCGCGCCGCTTCGCGCTCACGCAGGCGCACTTGCTGGGTGCGGGTCTCGACCACCGCAGAGGCCTGGTCGAAGGCGGCCTGGAAGCGCTCGCGGTCGATGGTCATCAACAGGTCACCGGCCCTGACCTGCTGGTTGTCGTGCACCTTCAGCGCACTCACCCAACCGGACACATCAGGGGCGATCACCACCACATCGGCGCGCACCCGGGCATCCCGGGTCCAAGGGGTGAGCATGTAGTACTGCCAGAGCTTGAAGCCTGCGAAGACGGCGAGGATCACCACACACAGGGTGACCAGGATACGTACGGCTGTACGCATGGACTTACTCCTTACAGAGGACCTAGCGAACGCACCACCAGGTACAGGACACAAACGAACAATGCCGTATCGAACAGCGCTTCGTGCCAGATCCAGCGCCCCAGCGGCGTGGCCTGCACCACAAAGCGCAGCAGCCCGGTCAGCAGCAGCGCCAGCACTACATAAATCAGAAACGGGCTGAGCAGCACGCCACCCAGCGCCCATTCACGCAACCCCATAGGCATCCTCCTGCCAGCGGCACCATTTGCCCCAGCTCTTGCGCAACTGCAGTACCGCGCCCTCGGCCAGGCGCAGCGCATCGCTGGGCGGTTGCCCCTGCAGGGCCTCGATGAATTGTGCGCTGGCGGCATCCAGCCGCGCGCCACGGCCCGGCGCCGGGCCGCTCGCCAGTACCGCCTCAAGCTGCTGCAGGTACTGGCGCTCGGCGTTGGCCAAAGGCGCCTGGGCCACGGCCAGGCACATGCGCAGGTGCACCAGTTCGTCGCCGATATCCAGGCTGTGCAGGCCCTCGTCCCAACGCTGGCGCTCGGTCTGCGGCAACTCACTGGCATGCCGCGCCAGTTGCATCAGGCGGTCGGCCATGCGCCCGCCAAACCAGCTGTCGGCACCGCGCAGGTCGCGCCGGGTCAGGCGCACCAAGTCGCCCTGGGTGGCCGCGCGCAAGCGCCGGCCCAGCCAGGCCGGGTGACGCAGCACCAGCAGGCGGAATGCCAATACCGCGGCGCTCACGCCAATCAGCATGGCCAGCGCACTGTTGAGCATGCTCGCCACATCGAAATGCATGGTATTGAGCGGTGCCACCAGCACGATGAAGTGCAGGCAATAGGAGGTGGCGGTAGCGCCGGTGCGCGGATGGGCCATACCCAGGGCGCCGAAGAACAACGGTACGCCCATGCCCAGGCAGAGCATGGCGAAGCTGCTCCATTGCGGCAGCAGGATCTGCCCGACCAGAAACGCCACGGGTACCGCCAGCAGGATCCCGCGCAAGAAGCTCAGGCCGATCTGCGCGCCGTTCTCGCGGCTGGCGAACAGGCTGCAGACCACGCAAGTCAGCACCAGGCCGCCCGGCGCCGAGGGCCAGGCGGTGGCCAGCCAGAAACTGCTCATCACCAGGAACGCCAGGGCACTGCGGGAGCCGAACAGCAGGGCCAGGGACAGGTCACGGTGCGCCGCCAGGCTTTGCACCTGCTCTTTGGGTGCCCGGCCCTGCTCCACGTCGGCGAGCGCCTGGGTGGCCGCCATGGCGTAGTCCAGCAGCAACGCCAGGCGCGCCAGGCAGTAATGCTCGGCGGAACTGATTTGCGTGCCCTGGGCGGCACCCCACACCCGTTGGCGCAACACCAGCAGGCTGGCCTGTTCGGGGGTGGCCAGCAGCGTGCGCACCTCTTCCAGCCATGGCGCCAGATGCCCGGCCTCGATTTCATCGAGCTGACGCCACTGCCGGCGCACCGAGCGCGAGATGCGCAGCAACACCATCAGCTTCTGGCTCAGCCCCTGGATCGCCTTGGCCCGCTGGCGACCAAGATTGCCTTCGAACCAGGCATGCTCGCGCTGGGCGTCTATCGCCACGATGCGCCCGAGGCTTTCCAGCAGCCCTTTGCGCGCTTCATCCTCACCGCCCAGCATGGCGCTGGCCGCCTGCAGCCCGTTGTGCCAGGCCTGTCGCGCCTGGCCTGCAAGCTGCTGCTCGACCCGCATGGGCCAGATCAGCGCACTGGTGGCGGTGGCGCAACAGATGCCCAGGCAGATCTCGGTACAGCGCGCCACCGCCTGGTCGAACACCTGCAACGGGTGGTCGATCGCCGGCAGCGCAATGATCGCCACGGTGTAGCCGGCCAGCACGAAGGCATAGGCCCAGGCGCTGCGCAACTGGGTCGAAGCGGCGGTACACAGGGCCAGCCACAGCGCCAGCGCCAGCAGGAACAGCCAGGGCGTCTGGGCGAACGCACCGATGAACACCACCGACATGAAGGTACCGACCAGCGTGCCGGCCAAGCGTGCCAGGCCCTTCTGGATCACCATCCCCGACAGCGGCTGGGCGACGATGAACGCCGTCATCAGCGCCCAGGCCGGCTGCTCCAGGCCCCAGCGCATCGCCAGCCACAACGCCAGGCCACCGCCAAGCAGGGTCTTGATGGCGAACTTGAGCGCGAGGCTGCTGGGGGCGAACAGGGCCTGGAAGGTGATGGGCACGAATCGGACCTTGCGGGAGCAGACGGTATGAGAAGAACGATAGACAACTGGGGGAAGGATAAAGCGCAGACGATTAATTAGCTAGCTAATCATCTAAGTGAGCCGACAGTCCCCTGTAGGAGCGGCCTTGTGCCGCGAACGGGGCGCAAAGCAGCCCCAGCGATCTTTGCCACCAACGAGAATTTGGGGCCGCTGCGCGCCCCGTTCGCGGCACAAGGCCGCTCCTACAGGCAAAAAAAATGGGCGACCGAAGTCGCCCTAAATGCCTTGCGTGCTCGTGAATCGGGAAGGATCAGCGCTGTTTGCGCTTGTTCGCATCCTTCCAGATGAAAATGCCCAGACCGGCAAAGAAGGCCAACATCAGCCCGACCGTCACCACACCGGCGATAACCACGTTGTCGAAGAACATGTCGGCCCCTCCCTTGGTGTGCCGTCATCCGATGAGTGCACATTAACCAAAGGCAGGCGAGGGGAAATTGACCAGCGTCAATGGTGCCCGGGGCCGGGCACGCGAGGCGGGTGCAGGGTTGACCTGCATCAAGTTTCAGCGCTTCTTGGGTTTGCCCTTGGGCTTTTTCTTTTTCCCGGAGGCCAGCGGCATGGCCTGTTCGAAGGCCTGGCGCATGTCGTTCAGGCGCTTGTCTTTGAGGTCATGGATGCGTTTGGCGCGTTCAGCGCCGAAGTCGATCAGATTGTCTTGGCTCATGGCGGGCTCGACGGACAGCAGAGGCACTCATGATGAAGGCAAGCATGAGCGCTGACTAGGCTTTGCAGCAAAACACCTCGGCGCTTCAGACTTCGATGTCCACCAGCAGCCCCTGGCGCGTGCGTTCGCCCAGCGGCGACACGGGCACGGTGTTGTCGGCGTTGAGTTCCTCGCCGGGCACGACCACAGCGTGCTCTGCGTCCCCCTGGTTGCGCTGTTGCTGCTGGCGCCGTTGTTCCTCGCGCAACAGCAGGGCGCGCTCTGCGGGGTCACGATGGTGCTTGAGGTCGATGGCCCCTTCGCCGGCAGCCGGTTGTGTCGGCACCACCGGCGGGATGGCCGGTGGCGGCTTGACCGGATCCTGTTGCGAGGTCACCGGGGCGGCGCTGAGCGGAATGATGGGCGGCAGCATGGAATGTTCTCCTGTAGCCACTGTGTCGGCCGGCGCCACGCCGCCTTGAACGCCTGTGGGCAAAGGTGAGCGGCGCATCACAACGCCGCACGGGTGCTGTTACTGGTCTTCGCCGTCAGGGTCGTCGTCCGGTGGCGCGCTGGTTTCGCTCCACGGCCGCTTGTAGACCTGCTGCCAGACCGCGTCCATATGCTCGCGCAGCACCTGCGGGGCGTTTTTCAGCGAGGCACTGTCCTCGCGCTCGCCACCGAAGGGCTCTTCACCGGCCGGGGTAATCAGCGACTGCCCGGTAATGCTGTACACCGCCTGGCCTTCGCGCATCTCGATGGCGATATCGTGCGGGTCGATGCCACCGCCGCAGAACGCGTGGCTGGCCACGGTCACTTCGGCGACGCCGTCCTTGTTCAGGTCGCTGACGTCACTGACATCGGTATAGAAGTCGACATCCAGGTCCAGGCCGGCGCAGGTGGTTTCCTGCTCGATCTGCCAGCGCGGCTTGAACACCTCTGCGCTGGCGGCACGGCCATACAACGTGGCCTTGAGCACCACCTTGTCGACCTCCTCCTCGGTATCCGGGTCGCTGGCCTGGCCGTCGACCCGGCTCAGCACCAGCAGGCCTTCGCCCTCGCGGTCATGAAAATGCACGCTCTTGATCGGGGTCTGCACGCCCAGCACTTCCAGCTGCTCGACCGGAATCGGCGGCAATACTTCGAAGGTTTTCTGTTCACAGGCGGCCAGCAGCGTGAAACTGCCAATGGCCAGGGATAGGTTCAACCAGCGGTGCTTGGCAGCCATGTTGGCGCTTGGCCCTCGTGACGGGACGGTGTTCGTCGATGAAAGCGCTAGACTCTTCACATTCATTGGTCTGGCGCAGCCGATCCGTTAACATACTCGGCTTTTTCATCGCGGGAGTTCAGGCAGTATGGCGCAGCAGTATCAACCGGGGCAACGCTGGATCAGCGACAGCGAAGCAGAGCTCGGACTTGGGACCATCCTGGCCGAGGATGGTCGCTTGTTGACCGTGCTCTACCCGGCGACGGGGGAAACCCGCCAATACTCGCTCCGCAATGCGCCGCTGACCCGCGTGCGCTTCTCGCCAGGCGACCAGATCATCCACTTCGAGGGCTGGAAGCTGACCGTGCGCGAAGTTGAGGTCATCGACGGCCTGCTGATCTATCACGGCATCGACGCCCAGAACCAGGCACATGTACTGCCCGAGACACAGCTGTCGAATTTCATCCAGTTCCGCCTGGCCAGTGACCGCCTGTTCGCCGGCCAGATCGACCCGCTGTCGTGGTTCTCCCTGCGCTACAACACCCTGCAGCACACCAGCAAACAGATGCTGTCGTCGCTGTGGGGCCTGGGCGGCGTGCGCGCCCAACCCATCGCCCACCAGTTGCACATCGCCCGCGAAGTGGCCGACCGTATTGCCCCGCGCGTGCTGCTGGCCGACGAAGTAGGCCTGGGCAAGACCATCGAAGCGGGCCTGGTGATCCACCGCCAGCTGTTGTCCGGCCGCGCCAACCGCGTGCTGATCCTGGTACCGGAGAACCTCCAGCACCAGTGGCTGGTGGAAATGCGCCGCCGCTTCAACCTGCAGGTCGCCCTGTTCGACGCCGAGCGCTTCATCGAAAGCGACGCCACCAACCCATTCGAAGACGCCCAGCTGGCGCTGGTCGCCCTGGAATGGCTGGTCGACGATGAAAAGGCCCAGGACGCGCTGTTCGCCGCCGGCTGGGACCTGATGGTGGTCGACGAGGCCCATCACCTGGTCTGGCACGAAGAACAGGCCAGCGCCGAATACGCCCTGGTCGAGCAATTGGCCGAAGTCGTCCCGGCCGTGCTGCTGCTTACCGCCACCCCTGAACAACTCGGCCAGGACAGCCACTTCGCCCGCCTGCGCCTGCTCGACCCCAACCGTTTCCACGACCTGGCCGCGTTCCGCGCCGAAAGCGAAAACTATCGCCCGGTGGCCGAGGCGGTGCAGGAGTTGCTCGACGAAGGCCGCCTGTCGCCGAAAGCCCACGCCACCATCCAGGGCTTCCTGGGCGCCGAGGGTGAAGCCCTGCTGGCCGCCGTTACCGATGGCGACAGCCAGGCCAGCGCGCGCCTGATTCGCGAGCTGCTCGACCGTCACGGCACCGGCCGCGTGCTGTTCCGCAACACCCGCGCGGCGATCCAGGGTTTCCCCGAGCGCCAACTGCACCCCTACCCGCTGGCCAACCCCGAGCCGTATGCCGCGCTGCCATCCGGCGAGCGTGCCGAGCTGTACCCGGAAGTGGCCTTCCAGGCCCAGGGCGAGCCCGGCGACGATGAGCGCTGGTGGCGCTTCGACCCGCGCGTCGACTGGCTGATCGACACCCTGAAGATGCTCAAGCGCACCAAGGTCCTGGTGATCTGCGCCCACGCCGAAACCGCCATGGACCTGGAAGACGCCCTGCGCGTGCGCTCCGGCATCCCGGCCACGGTATTCCACGAAGGCATGAGCATCCTCGAGCGCGACCGCGCCGCTGCCTACTTCGCCGATGAAGAGTTCGGCGCCCAGGTGCTGATCTGCTCCGAGATCGGCAGTGAAGGCCGCAACTTCCAGTTCGCCCACCACCTGGTGATGTTCGACCTGCCGGCGCACCCGGACCTGCTCGAACAACGCATCGGCCGCCTCGACCGGATCGGCCAGAAGCACACCATCGAGCTGCACATCCCGTACCTGCAGGACAGCCCTCAGGAACGCCTGTTCCAGTGGTACCACGAAGGCCTCAACGCCTTCCTCAACACCTGCCCGACCGGCAACGCCCTGCAGCACCAGTTCGGCCCGCGCCTGCTGGCGCAACTGGCCGGTGGCGACGACAAGGGCTGGGCCAAGCTGGTCGGCGAAGCCCGCGCCGAGCGTGAGCGCCTGGAAGCCGAGCTGCACACCGGCCGCGACCGCCTGCTGGAGCTCAACTCCGGCGGTGCCGGCGAAGGCCAGGCGCTGGTCGAGGCAATTCTCGAGCAGGACGACCAGTTCGCCCTGCCGATCTACATGGAAACCCTGTTCGACGCCTTCGGCATCGACAGCGAAGACCATTCCGAGAACGCCCTGGTCCTCAAACCGAGCGAGAAAATGCTCGACGCCAGCTTCCCCCTGGGCGACGACGAAGGCGTGACCATCACCTACGACCGCGCCCAGGCGCTGTCGCGCGAGGACATGCAGTTCCTCACCTGGGAGCATCCGATGGTGCAGGGCGGCATGGACCTGGTGCTGTCCGGCTCGATGGGCAACACCGCCGTGGCGCTGATCAAGAACAAGGCGCTCAAGCCCGGCACCGTGCTGCTCGAGCTGCTTTACGTCAGTGAAGTGGTCGCCCCGCGCAGCCTGCAGATGGGCCGCTACCTGCCACCGGCGGCGCTGCGCTGCCTGCTCGACGCCAATGGCAACGACCTGGCCCCGCGCGTGGCCTTCGAAACCCTCAACGACCAGCTTGAAAGCGTGCCCAAGGCCAGCGCCAACAAGTTCGTCCAGGCCCAGCGTGATGTCCTGGCCAAGCGCATCAGCGCAGGTGAAGCCAAGGTCATCCCGGTCCATGAGGAGCGGGTTGCCCAGGCCCAGCAACGCCTGGCCGCCGAGGCTGACGAAGAGCTGGCGCGCCTGACAGCGCTCAAGGCCGTCAACCCGAGCGTGCGCGACAGCGAAATCGACGCCCTGCGCCAGCAGCGCGAAGACGGCATGGCCGCGCTGAACAAGGCCGCCTTGCGCCTGGAGGCCATCCGGGTACTGGTCGCCGGCTGA
>NZ_QKVM01000079.1 GCF_003231305.1 Pseudomonas sichuanensis
GGCCTTGTGCCGCGAAAGGGGCGCGAAGCGGCCCCGGTATTGGCAGCCATCAATCAGGTCCATCAGCCAGGGAATCAGGCCAATGTTCAAACACGCGCAACTGGAATCGGTAAAAGCCTGGATCAACGACCCCGCCCACAGCGCGCTGGCCTTGCATGTGCGCATCCAGCGGGCGATCCGCCAGTTGATCCTCGACGGCGCACTGCCGGTGGGCAAGGCGCTGCCCGCCTCGCGTCCGCTGGCCCAGTCCCTGGGCGTGTCGCGGGATACCGTGGAGTCGGCCTACAGCCAGTTGCACGCCGAGGGCTTCATCGAGCGGCGCGTGGGCAGCGGCAGCTTCGTGTCGCAACGGGCCCGGTGCCTGCCGCTGCGCAAGCGCCAGCGCCCGGCACACAGCGAAGCCCCTGTGCAGTTGAGCCGCCGAGGCACGGCGATTCTGCACAACGGTGGCGTGCACAACTTCCAGTCGCCCCGCCCTTTCGCCCCGGGCGTGGCCGAAACCCGGCATTTCCCCCTGGCCATCTGGGAGAAGCTGGAGCGGCAGGTGTACAAGGAATACGGCACGCGGGCGCTGGAGCACAGCGAGCCGCAGGGCATGGCGCCGTTGCGTAGCGCGATCGCCGACTACCTCAACCTCGAGCGCGGCGCCCAGGCATCCGCCGAGCGCATCCTGATCCTCACCAGCTCGCAGCAGGCACTCGGGTTGTGCGCCCAGGTGCTGATGGACGCCGACGACAAGGTGCTGGTCGAGGACCCGCTGTACCAGGGCACACGCAAGGCCGTGAGCGCCGCCGGCCTGGCAGGCGTACCGGTGCCGGTGGATGAGCACGGCCTGCAGGTGGACGCCATGGCCCGACTCGCGCCGGACGCCCGGGCGCTGTTCCTCACCCCCTCCCACCAGTACCCGACCGGCGCGACCCTGTCGCTGGACCGGCGCCTGCTGGCGATCGAATGGGCCAGACAGCAACGCGCCTGGATCATCGAGGACGACTACGACAGCGAGTTCCACTACGCCGGCCGCCCCACCGCCTGCGTGCAGGGCCTGGACCCGCATGACCGCACGCTGTACATCGGCACCTTCACCAAATCGCTGTTCGCCGGCCTGCGCATCGGCTACCTGCTGCTGCCGCCCCAACTCGTCGCGCCGATGACCGCCGCCCGAACCCTGCAGGACGGGCATAACGCCTCCATCGCGCAACTGACCCTGGCCAGGTTCATGGAAGGCGGCCACTTCAACGCCCATGTGCGGGCCATGCGTGGGCTCTACGCCGAGCGGCGCGATGTGCTGGCGGATCTCATTCAGCGGCACCTGGCGGCATTTCTCGTGCCGCAGATCCCGGCCGGAGGGCTGCAGATGCCCTGCCATTTCGTCCAGGCCTTGCCTGAGGACGCCGTGGTCAGGGCCGCGCGCGGGGTGGGGATCGACCTGCTCGGGCTGGGTGGCCTGTATGCGGTGCCGAGGAACGATGTTGGTTTGCTGATGGGGTTTGCCGCTCAAACGACCGTCGAGATGAAGGCCGCGGTGGTGAAACTGGAAAAGGTGTTCGCAGGCTTGGCCACTGCGGGACGCACATCGATAAGCCGCCTTGCGCGAAACGAAATGTCGTAAACAAAGGCGGCACAATCACTCAGCCGACCCTGCAACACTAACACCTAGTATACTTGGCTCAAATGCATAAAAATCCGTATAACGCCTAGTTTTTTAGGCCTTATAAAATGCTTGGTTCACCTTTAAAAATCGCTTTTCAAAGCCTAATATTCTAGGCAAAGAGATGAATAAAGGCCTTTTAAACATAGGATTCCAGGCGTTATGAAAGCCACATCAATGACCGACGACGCCATCGCCCGTGAGATCGGCCAACGCATTGAAGCGATCCGCTTGAAGCGTAATATCGGCCAGGACATCGTTGCCCATGAAGCCGGGATCTCCCGGGAAACCTACCGCAAGCTTGCGGCCGGCAAAGGCACCTTGGTCAACGTGATCGCCGTGCTGCGGGTGCTTGGGGAGCTGGAGCGCCTCGCCAGCCTGATCGAGGAAGTCAGAAGCAGCCCCTTGCAGTTGGCGAAAATGCAGGGCAAGCAAAGGCAACGAGCGACAGTCACACGGGCAACCCAGCCGGCGCCTGAACCCACCGGCAGAACCCCGATTGGCAAGCCCTCGCTCATTGGTGGCCAGAAACCCCACAAGGATGAAAGCTGGTGATCGCACAAATCTACCTCTGGGATGTGTACGTAGGCGCACTCAACTGGAACCCGCAAACCCAGGTTGGGGAATTCGAATACACCCCCGAATTCGTCAGGACCGGCCTGGAAATCTCACCTATCCACATGCCCTTGCGCGCGGACTACGTCTATGTCTTCCAGGGGCTGGACCGCGAAACCTTCAAAGGCCTGCCGTCGATACTCGCCGACTCCCTGCCTGATGACTTCGGCAATGCGCTGATCGATGCCTGGTTGGCCCAGCAAGGGCGCAGCAAAGCCACCTTCACGCCGGTCGAGCGCCTGTTGTACCAGGGTGAGCGAGGCATGGGCGCGCTGGAATACCGCCCGGCGCTGGCCACCGAGCGCGACCAGGCAGAAAGCATCCAGATCGACGCCCTGGTGCGCCTCGCCAGCGAGGTGTTGTCGGAGCGCGAGTCGATCGCCGAACGGCTCAACGCCCATGACCCGTCGGTGGACGACGCGGCCCTGCAGCACCTCATCCACATCGGCACCAGCGCGGGCGGGGCACGGGCGAAAGCCGTCATCGCCATCGATGCTCAAGGTGAGATCCGCTCAGGCCAGGTCACCGCGCCCCCCGGGTTCGAGTACTGGCTGCTCAAGTTCGATGTGGCCAAGGACTCGAAACTGCTGGCCGATTCACAGGGTTACGGGCGGATCGAGTACGCCTACCACCTGATGGCAAAGGCTGCGGGCATCAGCATGACCGAGTGCCGCTTGCTGGAAGAGGGAGGCCGCGCCCACTTCATGACCAAGCGCTTCGACCGCACGGCCGAAGGCGAGAAAATCCACATGGCCACCCTGTGCGCACTCGACCATGCCGACTTCCGCAAGCCTGGCCAGTACTCGTATGCCGAGGCGTTCGGGGTCATGCGGGCACTGAGGATTTCCCGAGACGGGGCCGAGCAGTTCTACCGGCGCATGGTCTTCAACCTGGTCGCCCGCAACCAGGACGATCACACCAAGAACACGGCCTTCATGATGGATACCGACGGCACCTGGTACCTCACGCCGGCCTACGACGTGTCCTACTCCTACCTGCCCGGCAGCTTCTGGGTTGACACCCACCAGATGACGGTCAACGGCAAGCGCGACGACTTCACCCTCGATGACCTGCTGAGCGTGGCAAGCCAGGTTCGCGGCATGGACGCACGGCGGATCATCAAGGAAGTCTGCGAGGCCGTCGCACAGTGGCCACGCTTTGCCAGGGAAGCGGGTGTGCCTGCCGCCGCCAGTGAGCGGATTGGCGAGGCACACCGGCTGTACCTTGGCGAGGGGCTGTGAACCTGGCCAGCTACACGGCGCGATAACGCTCAGCCACCTGGGACTGGCGCAAATCCCCCATCAACATCTGCCGCGCACCGTCCAGCGCCACCCAGCGCTCGGCGTGCTGCAACGGCGGGATGGTGATCGCCTCGCGCCGGTCATAGCCCACCAGTGCGGCATCGACCAGATCCTGCACCTCCATCACTTCAGGCAGCGAATCGATGTCCAGCCCCGAGCGCGACCAGATTTCGGTACGGGTCGCCGCCGGCAGCACGGCCTGCACATAGACACCCTTTGGCCCCAGCTCCAGCGCCAGGCCCTGGGACAGGAACTGCACGAACGCCTTGGTGGCGCCATACACCGTCATGCCCAGCTCCGGCGCCAGCCCCACCACTGAACCGATGTTGACGATCGCACCACTGCCCTGCTCGGCCAGACGCGGGGCGATGGCGGCCGCCAGGCGGGTAACGGCGGTGACGTTCAGGCCGATCAGGCGTTCGAGGCTTTCGCCGTTCTGCCCGAGGAAACCGCCCGACTGGCCAAGGCCTGCGTTGTTGATCAGTACACCGATGCGGCCATCTTCACGCAAACGGGCTTCGACCTTGGCCAAGGCAGCGTCCTGCGTCAGGTCGGCCACCAGCACCTCGACTGCGACGGCAAATTGCTCATGCAGGCGATCGGCCAGGGCCTCCAGCCGGGCCTTATCGCGGGCGACCAGTACCAGGTCGTGGCCACGCTGGGCGAAGCGTTCGGCATAGGTGGCGCCGATGCCGCTGGAGGCGCCGGTGACAAGAACGGTAGGCAAGGCACTCATGGGTAGATCCTCAAGGTTGGGTGTGTCTGCCATTATGATTACGATCATAATCTAACCATGTCAACGTTTTGATGATGAACGACATCAATGTATGATGAGCCCCATCACCCCGGTGCAGGAGTCGCCCGCCATGAAAGTCACCAAGGCACAAGCCCAAGCCAACCGCGCGCATATTGTCGAAACGGCCTCCTCGCTGTTTCGCGAGCGGGGGTATGACGGGGTCGGTGTGGCCGAGCTGATGGCCGCTGCCGGTTTCACCCATGGCGGGTTCTACAAGCACTTCGGCTCCAAGGCCGACCTCATGGCCGAGGCCGCGGCTTGTGGCCTGGCCGGCAGCGCGGCGCGCAGCGAAGGGGTCGATCTGGCGGACTTCCTGGGCCAGTACCTGTCCAGGGAGCACCGCGACAATCCGGCAGGCGGCTGCACCCTGG
This sequence comes from Pseudomonas sichuanensis, assembly GCF_003231305.1. Classification (GTDB taxonomy): domain Bacteria; phylum Pseudomonadota; class Gammaproteobacteria; order Pseudomonadales; family Pseudomonadaceae; genus Aquipseudomonas; species Aquipseudomonas sichuanensis. Next base: position 4,732 of record NZ_QKVM01000079.1, read on the forward strand.
CGGCGCTGAGCAACGATGCAGCGCGCCAGCCCGAGGCGGTCAAGACGGTGTTTGCCCAAGGGCTGGAGCAATTGCTTCAGACGCTGCAGGCGGCCGGCGGGCCAATCGATACTGCCGATGAAAAGGCCCAGCGTGCCCGGCGCTTGAGCGTGATTGCCACCTTGGTGGGGGCCATCACGCTGTCCCGCGCCTGCCCGGATGATTCGCCGTTGGCGGATGAAATTCTCGAGGCTTGCCGGAAGCGGCTGCTGACCTAGCCACAGCCTTGGCCTGCGCTGTATGACACAGCGCGCAGAGCACGTGACGATAGTGGACTGCCCCCCAAGTGGTCCAACTTCCTGGGGAAGTCCATAGCGTGGGAGCGGGCTTGCCCCGCGAACACCGGCCGTGCCGGTGCCATACACCGCGTTGTTGCAATCGCGGGGCAAGCCCGCTCCCACAGGTATCGCGCCAACGCTTTGAATTGCGAGCAGACGGCTGCTCCCACAATGACCGCGCCAGGCCTACCCTGCCCGCCTCCCCTGTATTGAAAAATCCCGATTTTCTGTATCTGTCGCCCTCCCCTCCCCGCCCCGCACCATCACTCCCGCAGCGCAGGCACAGCCGGCGCGCAGTTGCATACCAACCCCAACATCATGAGCAACATCGTTTCCACGGATGGAAAGCGCGTTTGTAGATAACCGTAGAACAGGCAAGCGCTACCACCCGGTACCTCACTTCCCTGCTGCCCCGTTACTTCAAAGCCTGCCGCCCCAACGGCGGACGGCCCGCTTCATTCAGGAAATCTGACAGGGATGCCCTAATGATCAAGCAACTGATAAACGAAAATAACTACGTCCAGGTCGATCAGCTGTGCAGTGCCAAGGTGCACTTGAAGATCGAGGGCCTGAACCCGGCCGGCTCCATCAAGCTCAAGACCGCCCACGCAATCGTCGCCGACCTGGAAAGCCGTGGGCTGATCACCCCCAGAACGCGGCTGATCGAATCCTCGTCGGGCAACCTCGGCGTGGCCCTGGCGATGGTCTGCGCGGCCAAGGGCTACCAGTTCGTCTGCGTCATCGACCCGAACACTTCGGCGCCCAACCGCAAACTGATCCAGGCCCTGGGTGCGCAGGTAATCGTGGTCGACCAGCGCGACGAGAACGGTGGTTTCCTCTACTCGCGCATCCGCCTGATCGAACAGATGGTCGCGCAGAACCCCGACTACATCTGGCTCAACCAGTACCAGAACCCGAACAACCCGCTGGCCCACTACAACGCCACCGCGCGGGCCATCGCCGAGAAGTTCGGGCATGTCGACTACCTGTTCGTCGGCGCCGGCACCACCGGCACGCTGATGGGCTGCAAGCGCTACTTCGCCGACCACCACCCGCGCACCAAGGTGATCGCGGTGGACTCGGTCGGTTCGGTGACCTTCGGCCTGCCCGGCGGCACCCGCCACATCCCGGGGCTCGGCACCAGCCGCCGCCCTGAGATCTACGAGCCCAGCGATATCCACGCCTTCCTCACCGTGCCCGAGGTGCGCACGGTCCAGGTGTGCCGCTGGCTGGCGCAGCGCTACGGCCTGCTGTTCGGTGGTTCCACCGGCACGGTGCTGGCCGGCGTGCAGCAGTGGGCAGCGCAGATCCGCCCGGACGATGTGGTGGTGGCGATCTCCCCGGACATGGGCGAGCGCTACCTGGAAACCCTCTATTCAGACGACTGGGTCAGCCAACGCTTGGGCCCGGACGCGCTGCAACCGTTGTTCCCCGAATTCCCTCTCTCCCTTACGGCGTAACCAGTCATGACCGCACAAGCTTCGATTCCCCCGTTCCACGTGATCCCCGGCGCAACCGTCAAGGACATCCTTGCCGGCATGCGCCAGGAGGCCATCGAGGTGGTCGCGCAGACCTACCTCACCCATGAGCGCGGCGAAACCGTCAACCCGGACAGCTACTTCCTGCGTTTCCCCGAAGAGCCGGCCAACCGCATCATTGCCCTGCCGGCGGCGATCGTCGACAAACAGGGCGAACAGTCGGTATCAGGCATCAAGTGGATCGCCAGCTACCCGGACAACATCCACGCCGGCATCCCACGGGCCTCGGCGGTACTGATCCTCAACGACCCACAAACCGGCTATCCCTACGCGCTGCTCGAAGGCGCGCTGATCAGCGCCGTGCGCACCGCCGCCTCGGCCGTGCTGGGCGCCTGGCTGCTCAATGACAAACAGAAACGCGCTGGCAGCCTGTCGATCATTGGCGGCGGCGTGATCGCCCGCAACATCCTCGACACCTTCATCGGCGACGACTGGTCGTTCGGCCAGGTCGGCGTGCATGACCTCAACCGCGAGTCGGCCGAGGCACTGGCCGGTTTCGGTGAGCAACTGGGCCTGCCGCAGGTGCAACTGTGGTCGCTGGAAGAAGCGCTCAAGGCCGATATCGTGGTGTTCGCCACCAGCGCCGGCACCCCCTACGTCAGCGGCGACGACACCTTCCGCCCAGGCCAGATCGTGCTGAACATCTCGCTGCGCGACATCGATGCCGGCATCGTCGCCGCCAGCTACAACTACTTCGACGACGTCAGCCACTGCCTCAAGGCCAACACGTCGCCGCACCTGGCCGAGCAGCGCTTCGGCCACCGCGATTTCGTCACCGGCACCGTGGCGCAGATCCTGCGCGGCGAACTGCAGGTGAACCGTGACAAACCCCTGATCTATTCGCCGTTCGGCATGGGCATCCTCGACCTGGCCCTGGGCCGGCGTATCCATGACGTGGCCCTCGAGCAAGGCTCGGCAGTCGCCGTGCCGTCGTTCTTCGGGGAGGAGCGCAGATGGTGAGCAAGCCCCTGCACATCGGCCTGGTGGGCTGCGGCTCGCGCGGGCTGTCGATCTTCGAGCGCCTGCTGAGCATCGCCGAAACCCGCCCGCAACAGCCGCTGGTGATCGACATCTTCGACCCCAACGTGTTTGGCACCGGTGCCCACTGGCCCAATCAACCGGACTACCTGCTGCTCAACACCGTGGCCGGGCAACTCGGGGTGTACCCCGACGCGGCGGCCTTCGGCACCCTGCACGATGCACGCGAACGCTCGGGCCCGGACTTTCTGGACTGGTGCCGGGCCAAGGGGGTCAAGGTCGACCCGAAAACCGGCCTGGTGGCCGACGAGGGGCGCGCGGTGGAGCCGGAGGACTTCCTCCCGCGCCGGCTGCTCGGCGCCTATCTGGCCGACGCCTTCTCACGCATCCTGAGCAGCGCGCCGGCCTGGGTGGCGGTGCGCCTGCACCCGCACCCGGTGGTCGGCCTGCGCACCGACGCGCAGCAGGCCTACCAGCTCAAGCTGCCGTCGGGCGACAGTGTGAGCGTGGACCGCTTGATCCTGACCGTCGGCCATACCGGGCGAGTGCGGGCAGACGAGGAAGGCCGGGTGGGCGATATCTACCCGCTGCCGGGCAGCCTCGACAGCATCGCCCCCGGCGAAGCCGTGCTGCTCGAAGGGCTGGGCCTGGGAGCGATGGATACCCTGGCGGCGCTCACCGCTGGCCGCGGTGGCGCCTACCACCGCATGGCCGACGCCAGCCATGTGTACTTCCCATCCGGCAAGGAGCCGGTGATCTATATCCAGTCGCGTGACGGCCTGCCGTTCCGCGCGCGCCCCAATGGCCTGACCCGGGCGCCACGGCACAAGCCGATCTTCCTCACCAGCACCCACATCGATGCACTGCGCCAGCAGGCGCCGAACGGCCAGCTGGACTTCGAGCGTGACGTGCTGCCGCGCATGCTCCTGGAAATGCGCGCGGCCGGCATGGCGGTGCTGCACGCCAAGACCGACCCGGCGCGCCACCGTGAAGTGCTGGAGCAACTGCGCAGCGTCAGCCTGCAAACGCCCACCGATACCCGCGAAAGCGAGGGCCTGCTGCGCCACTACGAGGCGCTGTCCGGCGCCATCGACCCGCAGGCGCTGATCCTGCACAGCCTGCCGGCGCAGGTGAACGCGCACAACTACCATGCGTGGATCTACGACGCCATCGAGGCCGACCTGCACGAGGCCCGCATCGGCCGCGCCGAATCGCCGGTCAAGGCGGCCATCGAGGTGTGGCGCGACCTGCGTGACCGGCTGCGCGAGGCGGTCGACTTCGACGGCCTCACCGAGGCTTCGCACCGGCAGTTCTACGGCCGCTGGCACAAGGCGATCAACCGCCTGGTGGCCGGGCCGCAGAAGGAACGCCACGCCGACCTGCTGGCCCTGAGCGACGCCGGGCTGCTGACCTTCCTGCCACCGGGCGCCGTGCCAGCCGCCAAGCCTTACCGGCGCGTGGCCGGTTACGTGCAGGGCAGCGGCGTGCACGACAGCGACTGCGCTCCGGTGCGCGACCTGGCGCGGCTTGGCCTGATCCGCCCGCGCACCGATGTGCCGGGCCTGGATGGCATCGATGTCGACGCGGCCTGCCACCCGCGCGCCAGCAGCGGCGAACCGGTGCGCAACCTCTGGGTGCTCGGGCCGCTGGCCGAGGGCTCGTGCTACTACAACCACTACGTCACCTCGGCCGGCGCGCCGTCGCGGCTGTTCATCGACGCCCACAAGGCCGCCTCGGCCATCCTCGACACAGGGACCGCCCCATGAAGCTCTACTACCAGACCCACTCGCCCTACGCCCGCAAGGTGCTGGTGATGGCCCATGAGCTCGGGCTCGCCGAGCGCCTGGAGGTGATCCACCACGAGACCAGCCCCACGACCCGCAACGAGACCATCTACCAGGCCAACCCGCTGGGCAAGGTGCCGGTGCTGATGCTGCCCGAGGGCGAGGCGCTGTTCGACTCGATCGTGATCTGCGACTACCTCGACACCTTGCACCGGGGGCCGAAGCTGATCCCGCTGCAAGGCCCCGAACGCTACCAGGCCCTGCGCCTGCAGGCGCTGGCCCAGGGCCTGTGCGATGTCGGCATCAAGCTGCGCTGGGAAGTCGAGCGCCGCCCGGCGCACCTGCGCTACCCGGCCTACGGCGAGGGCCAGAAGTACAAGCTTGAAGAGTCGTACCGCTACCTCGAACAACAGGTCGAACTCGACGGCCCGCTGAACGTTGGTCACGTGGCCCTGGGCACCGCCCTGGACTGGATCGTGTTCCGCGAGCTTGGCGACTTCTCCCAGCACCCGCGCCTGAACGCCTGGTACCAGCGTTTCTGCGACCGCCCCTCGATGCGCGCCACCGAGTACAGCGGTCAGACCCACGATTAAGGAACACAGCACATGGCTGCTCTCTTGTTGCAAATGTCGCCCATCGGCCTGGTGATCGCCCTGATCCTGCTGGTGCGTCGCCCGCCCGTGCAGGCAGCGCTGGCCGGCGTCGCGGTGGTCTTCCTGCTGTGGGGCATGGGCGCCGCTGCGCCACTGTCGGCCGCCGCCAGCTCGGCGATCATCAAGGACACGATGATCCTGTTCCTCAGCACCGCCTGCGTGATCGTGCCGGGGCTGGCTTTCGTCATCCTGGTCGAACGCGGCGGCGCGCCGCAGGCCATCGGTGCCTGGGTGCGCGAGCTGGGCTGGAAGCCAGCGGCGCAGGTGATCTTCATCGTGCTGGGGCTGGCGCCGCTGCTGGAGGCGATGACCGGCTTCGGCGTCTCGCTGATCGCCACCGTGCCGCTGCTGATGGGGCTGTTTTCGCGCCAGGCAGGCATGAAGATCGCCCTGGCCGGCATGGTCATCATGCCGTGGGGCACCCTGGGCCTGGCCACGGTGATCGGCGGCTTGCTCACCCACCTGCCGGCCAACGAGCTGGGCAGCCATTCGGCGCTGATCAGCGCGCCAGTGTTCCTGGTGCTGGCGGGCATCGCCCTGTGGCAGGCCGGCATTCGCAGCGCCCTGCCATGGCTGGGCTTGTGTGCGGTATCGGTGCTGTTCAGCGCGGTACTGTACGGCATCAACCGCTTTGTCGGGCCTGAAGTATCGGGCGTGCTGGCGGGGCTGACCGTGGCCGCCGTGGGCCTGGTGATTTCGTACCTGCAGCGCAAGCGCCTGGTGCGCTGGCCGGCGGCAGCCTGGCCGTACCTGGCGCTGCTGGGGGTGATCGTCGCCTCGCGCGCGCTGTTCGTACTGTCGGGCTGGGATGGCGTGTGGGTGATCAAGGGCGAGCATGTGTCGTGGAAACCGCTGGCCTCGCCGGGGCTGGCACTGCTGATCGTCACCGTGCTGATGACCCTGCGCCAGCGCGCCGACGGCAGCTTCCCGTGGGCCTCGCTGCTCAAGCGCGCCAAGTTCCCGGTGGCGACCATCTTCCTGTTCCTGCTGCTGTCGCAGGTGATGGTCAACGCGGGCTTTCTGGTCGAGGCGCAGCGCGCCCTGCAATCGCTGTCGGGGATTTCGCTGGCGCCGACCGTGGCGCTGCTGGCGGGTATCGCGGGCTACGTCACCGGCTCCAACGTGGGCGGCAACACCTTGGTGATGCCGTCGATCGCCGCCCTGGGCAGCGACTACGGGCCGTGGCTGGCGGCGATGGTCAACAGCGCCGCCGGGCATGGTGCGCTGGGCTCGCTGTCGATCCTGTCGCTGATCACCGGGCTGGCAGCCGCCAACCGCGATGAAGAGCACGGGCTGATCCGCTTCGCCTTCGGCCTGGTGGCGCTGAACATCGCCATCGTTGCTGCAACCGGGGTGGTTTTACTTTATGTTCTGGGAGGTCATTCCTGAGCTGACAAGAGACCCCATGGATCGGTTCGAAGCACCTGATAAACGCTGGCGGAGAGTCAAGGACTGGATCATCCGCCAGATCGACAGCGGTGAATGGCCGGCGCGCACCAAGCTGCCGTCGATCCGCACCCTGGCCCGCCTGTTCGACACCAGCATCACCACCGTACAGCGGGCCCTGGCCGACCTCGAAGCCAACGCCTATGTGCTGACCGAGCCGCGGGTCGGCTACTTCGTGTCGGCGGCGGGGCGCGCCAGCCCGGCCAGCCGCTTCGACTTCTCCAGCGTCACGGTCAACGTCAACCACGCGGTGGTCGCCATGCTCTCCCAGGCGGCCAGCCGCACCACCCTGTCGCTGAGTTCGGCCGTGCTGCACGGCGACCTCACCCCCCACGTGCTGCTCAACAAGTGCATGGCCACACTGGCCAGCAAGGCCGACCTGGCAATCGCCGGGCTGGTGACGCCACCTGGGCATGCGGCGCTGCGCCGGCGCATTGCCGGGTTGATGCTGACCCGGGGCGTGGTCTGCGGCCCGGACGAAGTGCTGGTGACCTCCGGCGATACCGTGGCCCTGGAACTGGCCCTGGAGGCCGTGGCCCAGCGCGGCGCCACGGTGGCCATCGAAACCCCCACCTACTACGGCATCCTGCAGACCATCGAGCGCCTGGGGATGCGCGCACTGCCCATGCGCACCCACGGGGAAACCGGGATCGACATGGAGCACCTCGAAGAGGCGCTGAAGCTCAAGAAAGTCGATGTGATCTTCCTCAATCCGACCCTGCAGAACCCGCGTGGCTTCATCATGCCCGAGGCGGCCCGCGCCAGGCTCTCGCAACTGGCCCGCGAGGCCGATGTACCGATCATCGAGGACGACATCTTCTTCGACCTGGTGCCGGAAACCGAGCGACCACGCGCACTCAAGAGCCATGACAGCACCGGGCAGACCATCTACTGCTCGTCGTTCTCCAAGACCGTCGCCCCGGGCTTCCGGGTGGGCTGGTGCGTGGCCGGCAAGTACCGCGATGCCATCCTCGCGCAGATGTTCTCGCGCAACCTGGCGGTGTCGAGCCTGGCGCAAAGCGCGCTGAACGAGTTCATCGGGCGCGGCTACATGGACGAACACTGCGCCCGGCTGCGCAGCCAGCTGGCCACGGTGAACGAGGCGATGCACGGGTTGGTGCGTTCGGCCTTCCCGGCGGGGACGGTGTATGTGCCGCCGCGCGGCGGGTTCATCCACTGGCTGGAATTGCCGGCGGGTACCGACATGGCCCTGCTTCAGCAACTGGCCCATGAGCGGGGCTACCACATCGCCGGCAGCGGGATTTTCTTCGCCGATGGCCAGCCCACCACGGGGCTGCGCTTGTGTCTGGGCAGGCCGCTGTCGCCGGAACTGACCCATGGCCTGAGCGTGCTCGGCGAATGCGCCAGCCTGGCCCGGCAGGCTTGCGCGGCCCCGGCCTGAACCGGCTCAGGCCAGATGCTGCTGGCCGCGCAGGTGCTCGGCGAGCATGTCGATGAAGGTCCGTACCTTGGTCGAACCATACTTGCTCTCGCGGTGCAGCACATGGATCGGCCAGGGCGCTTCTTCGTACTCGGCAAGGATCACCTGCAGCCGCCCGGCCGCCAGTTCGTCGGCCACCTGGTAGGACAGCAGCCGGGCGATACCCAGCCCGGCACTGGCGGCGGCGATGGCCGCGTCGTTGCTGGTCACGGTCAGGCGCGGTTTCATGCGGATCAGGGTCGGGTCGTCGATGGCGCCGAAGCGCCAGTCGGTGCGTGGCGAGAGAACGCCGGCGGCGATGACCGCGTGGCCTTGCAGCTCGCTCGGATGGCGTGGGGTGCCGTGTTGTTCGAGATACTCTGGCGAGGCGCACAGCAACCTGCGCATGCTGCCCACACGCAGGGCCTTGAGGCCGGAGTCGGGTAGCTGGCCGATCCGCACCGCCACATCCATGCCCTCCTCCACCAGGTTCACCACTCGGTCGAGGAAGTAGGCCGATACGTCCACCTCGGGGTACTGCTGCAGGTAGCGGACGATGCAGGGCATGACGAACTTCTTGCCGAACAGGATCGGCGCGGTCACGGCCAGGTCGCCCTTGGGCATGGCGTTGATGCCGGCGGCCGCTTCGTTGGCTTCGATGATGCTGGCGAGGATATGCCGGGTATCTTCCAGGTAGCGCCCGCCGGCTTCGGTCAGGCGCACGCTGCGGGTGGTGCGCAACAGCAGCTTGACGCCGAGCTGTTCTTCCAGGGCCGTGACGGCGCGGGTCACTGCCGCCGGCGATATCGCCAGGCGACGGGCGGCGGCGGCGAAGCTTTCCAGCTCGCCGACGGCGACGAACACCTTCATCAGGTGGATCTGGTCCATGCGGGCTCCTGGGCCTCGGAAGTGCGGGGATTATCCGTTATAGCGGGGTTTTGTGCTGGCTGCACCGACCCCATCGCCGGCAAGCCGGCTCCCACATGGATGGCGCATAGCTTGGGTTCATTCGGTCTGTGTGGGAGCCGGCTTGCCGGCGATAGGGCCGGTAGGGCCAACCTCACAGCTCCAGGACCAACGGCTGCGCACCGTCCTCCGGCTGGGCCGGCACCGCGCAGCAGATCAGCACAGTGCCGCTGTCGGGCAGCTCGGCGGGCGGGTTAGGGTAATGCACCTGACCACTGACCACGTGGGTTTTGCAGGTACCACAGGAGCCGCCCCGGCAACTGAAATCCGGTGACAGGCCACGGCGCTCGGCCAGTTCCAGCAGCGTGCCGCTGTCGGGCGCCCAGCGGGCTTCCTTGGCGGAGCTGGCGAAGTACACCGGCACCGGCTGGGTGGCGGCCGGGGGTTGTTGCAGCACGGGTTGCCGGTCGTCGGTGTGGCGGCGCAGGGTCGAGGGGCCGAACGCCTCGGCGTGAACCCGGGCGTCGGGCACATGCAGCGCACGCAGGCCTTCGTACAGGTCCTGGGTGAAACTGGCCGGGCCGCACAGGTAGAAGTCGTAGTCGTCCAGCGCCAATGCGGTCTTGATCTGGGCGATGCCCAGACGGCCAGCGAACTCGAAATCGCGACCAGGCACGGCATGCGCTTCGGGCTGGCTCAGGGCGCGGTGGATAGCCAGCAGGTCACCGGCCTGCTGCTTGAGCACGGCGAGCTCCTGCCGGAACGGCAGCTCGGCCAGGCTGCGCCCGCCGTGGAACAGGTGGATACGCCGGCCCTGCCCGCTGCCTAGCTGCTCGCGGAGCATGGCCATCAGCGGTGTAATGCCGACCCCGGCGCCGATCAGCACCAAGGGCCGCTGGCTCTGTTGATCGAGGGTGAAATTGCCCATGGGCAGTCGCACCTTGAGCACGTCACCGACCTTCAAGCGCTCATGCAGGTGTCGCGAAGCCGGGCCTTGCGCCTTGACGCTGATGCGCAGGTAACCGTCGGACGGTGCGCTGGAAAGGCTGTAGGTGCGGACCAGCGGAGCCTCGCCGTCCGGTTGCAGGCGCACGGGGATGTGCTGCCCTGGGGCGAAGGGCACGGGCTTGCCGTCATCGGGCTGTAGATAGAACGAGCGGATGTCGCGACTTTCCTGTTCGATACGCGCCACCCGCCAGGCCAGCCACTGGTGCTGCCGTTCACGCTGTTGCAGGCGCTGCTCGGCCTCGGCCCAGGTGCCGGTCGCCAGGCTGGTCGGGGCATATTCCTGGAAAGCCCAGCGCAGCGACACCGCTGCCGGGCGCAGCACCACCTGCTCGACGTCCAGCGCCCAGAGCCGCTCGGCACCTTCGAATGCGCTGATCAGCGGGCTGTCGAGCATCACCTCGGTGCGGCCGGACAGCTGCAACACATTGCCGGTCACGAAATCGACGAACAGCAGGCCGGCAAGCGGGTTCACCAGCAGGTTGCCGAGGGTATTGAAATGCAGGTTGCCAGCGTAGTCGGGGATGGTCAGCCGGTTGCCTTCGACCTTGACGAAACCTGGGCGGCCGCCGCGATGGGACACGTCCACCGAGCGCCGGCCATCGTCATGCTCGACGTAACTGGCGACGAAGAAAGTGTCGGCGCCTTCAATCATCGCCCGGGTGCGGGCATCGAGTGCCGTTGAATCCTGGCGACCCTGTGAGGGCTCATCGACACGGGTGTATTCGCGCAGTTGAATGTACTGCGGGCAGTTGCCGAACGATTGCTCGACCGCCACCTCCAGCTGCCCCCCTGCGACGCGACGGGCCTGGCCGTTGAGGCGATTGCGCCGGCGGGTGTGCAGCTCGATCCCCAGCAGGCCGATGGCGCCCCCCTGGGCCAGGCCAGGCGTGGCGGGATCATCGCTGGCCAGCTCAGTGTCGATCAGCAGTTGCTTCGGATGGGGCGAGCTGACGAAGCCTTCCGGGCCTTCGAGCAGGGTTGCCCAGGGTTTGCCCTGCGCATCCACGGCACCTGCCACGATGAACGGCAACTGGTGATAGAACACCCGATGCTGGTCAGGCATATGGTCGCGGATGACTTTCTGCCCGAACACCTCCATGCGCTCGGCAACGCCGACCTGCTCCTGCAGTCGTTTTTCACCTTCGTGCCAGGGAGAGCGCATGGCGGCATTCCTCAAGGGTTACAGCGTGGTCTGCAGGCCGATGACCGTGCGCGGCATCGGCACGAACCCTGGCAGCGCTTCGATGCGGGCAAGCCAGGCGCGTACGTTCGGGTAGGGTTCCAGCGACACGTTGCCCTCTGGCGCGTGGGCGATGTAGGAGTAGTTGGCGATATCGGCGATGGTCGCCTCGCTGCCCACCAGGAACGGGCGCTGGGCCAGTTCGGCCTCGATGACCTTGAGCAGGGTGTGGGCGCGGCCGATGACCTCGTCGGTGTTGAACGAGGCGCCGAATACCGTGACCAGCCGTGCGGCGGCAGGGCCGAAGGCCAGGGGACCGGCGGCTACCGACAGCCAGCGCTGCACGCGAGCGGCACCAACCGGGTCCTGGGGCAGCCAGCGTTCACCGCCGTAGGCCTTGGCCAGGTACACCAGGATCGCGTTGGAGTCGGCGATCACGGTGCCGTTGTCATCGATCACCGGCACTTGGCCGAACGGGTTGAGGGCGAGGAAATCGGGTTGCTTGTGCGCGCCCTTGGCGAGGTCGACGAACACCAGTTCGGTGGGCAGGTTCAGCAGCGACAACATCAGCTCGATGCGGTGGGCATGGCCGGACTTGGGGAAGTTGTAGAGTTTGATCGGGGTTGGCATGTGCTTGGCTCCGGATCAGCGCCGGGAGTGGCGCTGCTGGAGAACATGCTGCACTGGATCGGTTGGCAGCAGAATGAGTGCCGGGAGCAATCCAGTATTTCGCCAGGCGGAATAATCAGCCCAGCGATCAAGGGCTCAATGCCGCTGCTGTTTCTGATACTGGTACAACCCGCGCGCTGCCTCCACTACCTGCGGCACACAGGCCTGGAGCTCATCGAAACTCATGGCGTCGAGCAGCTCGAAGTTGTCTTCCAGGCCATGCAGCGAGATGGCCTTGAGCAGACGGTCCTGCTCCGGCGGCAGCGCGCTCCATTCGGCGACTTGCGTGCCGCGCATGTAGCCAAAGCACCACTCTTCGAGAATGATCGCCGGTCCTCCTTCATCCTCGCTCTCTTCGAACAATGGCTCGAAGTCGGCAAGGTTGTCGGCCAGTTCTTCCGCGATCTGGCTGGCGTAGCGCAGCATCAGCGCGGTGTAGGCCTCTTCATGGGCGGGCTTCTTGAATTTCGGGACCTTGCCGCCTGAAACGGCAGGCAGCCACGTCTGCGGATTGACCTGGATCGGCGAGCTGGCCAGGGCGGTGAACAAGCCGTTGAGCTCGGCCAGGTTGATGACCGAATAGTCGTTGCCGTAGGTGATCAGCAGGTCTTCGAGGCGGTCGAGTTCTTTTTCGCTGAGCGGGGGGAGCATGGGGAGTGTCCTGGGAAAGGAAATTGGGTGAACCCTAACACATGGGAGAAGTGGCTAAAAACGATCGCGGGGCAAGCTCGCTCCCACGTGTCCGACAACGTGTCTGACAACGTGGGAGCAGGCTTGCCCCGCGATGAGGGTGCTACGGTTTAGACCGCCAGCGCGCGCTCACGCAGCTCGCTGTTGAGGATGCGGTCGTTCTCGCTGTAGTCGACCGGGCAGTCGATCACGTGCACGCCTGGGGTCTTGATGCAGTGCTCCAGCAGCGGCAGGAAGCCTTCGGCGCTTTCCACACGGTGGCCGTTGGCACCGTAGGCTTCGGCGTATTTGACGAAGTCCGGGTTGCCGTAGTCCAGGCCGAAATCGGTGAAGCCCATGTTGGCCTGCTTCCAGCGGATCATGCCGTAGCCGTCGTCACGCAGGATCACCACGGTCAGGTGCATGCCCAGACGTACCGCGGTTTCCAGCTCCTGGCTGTTCATCATGAAGCCGCCATCGCCGCACACCGAGATCACCGGGCGGTCCGGGTACACCAGGTGCGCCGCCATGGCCGACGGCAGGCCGGCGCCCATGGTCGCCAGGGCGTTGTCGAGCAGCACGGTGTTGGGCTTGTGCGCCTTGTAGTTGCGGGCGAACCAGATCTTGTAGATGCCGTTGTCCAGGGCAACGATGCCTTCGGACGGCAGCACGCGA
>NZ_QKVM01000008.1 GCF_003231305.1 Pseudomonas sichuanensis
AAAAAACGGATCATGCGAAATCCTTCGTTGAGTTTGGCGCGGGTTTTTAGCAAATCAGCTGGCCCGCGATCCGGTTGAGAGTGATCCGAAGCGGTCCTTGACGACCGGCACAAATCGGTCAGAAGCGGTCGATGATTCCAATAAATCCGCCCCCTTTTTCCCGTAACTCCTGGCTACCTGCGACCAAGTCTAAGCAAGCTTCTGTGTCAGCTGCCCGATGAATAGCCGCAGCCATTCGTGCTGAGGCTTACTGTTCTTGGCAATGTCCCAAACCATGAAGCATCGAAATGATGGAACCGGAATCGGCGCCGGACAAATACTTAGCCGAGTCATGGCCGAATAGCTCTCGGCGGCGAACGTGGGAATTGTGGCTATCGCGCCGCTGCTGATCAACGTGGTGAGCGCGCCACTGAAGTGGGTGAATGAGGCTATAACACGCCTCGAATAGCCCGCCGCTTCGAACATGTCGTCGATAAAGCCGCGGCGGCCGTCATAGGAAACTCGCACATGGCTTGCCTCGAAGTACTCCTCCAGGCCGATAGGTGTGCCTGCGTTGTCTGCGCCAGGCAGGTACAAGCAGGAGTATGACGAGGAAAACAGCACCTTGGATGAATACCCGCTGCTGAAGTCTTTCGGCTCGCTGCAAATCACTAGATCCATGTCCGGATCTTGTAGCGACTGTTTCCACAGTGAGCTGTTGCTCTGATGGAACGAAAAGCTCACTCCCAGCCCCTGATCCGCTGCGGCGTTAACGATCCGCGGAGCGAGATAGGCCTCAATATCATCGGACAGACCGATGTTGAAAATGTAGCTCGAGTCGTGTGCGGAGAAATCCGGCTCTGCCCCAAGCACGCCTGAGATAGACGTAAGGGCCTCGGCGATCTTCGGCGCCAGCTCCATCGCCCTACGGGTTGGCTGCATTCCGGAAGCGGTGCGGATAAAGAGCTCATCTCCGAAATGCTCACGCAAACGACGCAACGCCGAGCTAACTGCCCCCTGGGTCACATGCAGCATGGCCGAGGCTCGGGTGGCACTGCGCTCGGTCATCAGGCAGTGGAACGTCAGCAGCAGGTTCAGATCAATTCTCGAGATATTACGTACACTAATCCGGCTCATATTTTCTAATCGTTTGCTCTGCGGCCGAGAGGATTCATAGTCTGCTGCCCATACACACCTAAGAAAAGCTGGGGAGCACCGTGGACGCAATTAATAAAAAAGTAAATCCAAGCAGTATCCATACCAAGGGTGAGCAGTCAGACATTCGCAAGCGTGCAATCGCGGTGGGTATCGGCAACTTCATGGAGTGGTTCGACTTCGCCATCTACGGCTACTTCGCTGCCGTGATCGGTATGTTGTTCTTCCCCTCTAGCGCCCCAGGTGTATCGCTGCTGTCGTCGCTGGCAGTGTTCGCCGTAGGCTTCGTATCGCGACCATTTGGAGCATTGATTCTGGGGCCCATCGGTGACCGCCTCGGTCGCCGCGCGGTGCTTATCATCACTGTCTTCGGTATGGGTGTGTGCACCACGATCATCGGACTTTTGCCCACCTATGAGGCAATCGGTATCGCTGCACCTGTCTTGCTGATCGTCATGCGTTTCGTGCAAGGCATGATGGTAGGGGGCGAATGGTCTAGCGCAGGTATCTACATCGTAGAGAGTGCTCCGTCCAACCGCCGCGCGACGGCAGCCAGCGTTATCACTGGAACGGCTGGCTTGGCCTTCTTGTTTGGTACGTTCACCGCCGCGAGCCTCACCTCAACACTCGATGACCAGCAACTGGCGTCCTGGGGCTGGCGGATCCCATTCGTTGCCTCCATCGTGATGACCGGTATCGCCATCTTCATCCGCCGGAAGCTGGGTGATACCCCCGTGTATGAAGAGCTGGTACGTCAACGCGATTCACAACAGTTCGAAGCACCGAGCAAGTCTGTACACCGTCGCGCCTTCATCACTACTTTCGCCTTCTCAGCGCTGTTCGGCGTCTCGCTCTACTACTTCATCACCTACGCCAATAACCACCTGGTCACTACCGTTGGGCTACCACGAAGCAATGCACTATGGCTGTGCAGCATCGCGCTGGTTGTCTATGTCATTGCCAATCCACTGATCGGCCGGCTCAGCGACAGCATCGGGCGACGCAAGCTGCTGCTCAGTGCTGCTGCCGCACTCTCTGTACTGGCCTATCCAATCTTCCTGCTGCTCAACACCGGCAACCCAGTGGCAATCCTCGCAGGATTGATCGTTCTGGGACTACTTGTGGCTGTAACTGCGGTGATGGATGTGGTGCTGCTGGTTGAAGTCTTTCCAGCGTCCATCCGCTCCACGGGAGCAGCGCTCGGTCACAACCTGGCCCTGGCGACACTCGCAGGCCCAGGCCCCTTCATTGCCGCCGCCCTGATTAGCCAGGCTGGCGACGCGAACATCCCTGCCGCCTATCTAGCAGCCGTCTCGCTGGCATGCCTCATCGTGCTGTGGAAGACCTTGCCGGAAACCCGCGACAACGACATCACACGTTTCTAGGTTCTTACTGCCCTCAGGAGTTTTTCATGACCAAAATTGCAGTCATCCAGGCCGCCTCTGTTCCTTATGATCCTGCAGCCAGCGTTGAAAAGGCTTCCACAATTCTGCGGCGCGTAGCAGATCAAGGTGCAAGGCTGGCCGTATTCCCTGAAGCGTTCATTGGCGGATATCCCAAGGGGATAGCTTTCGGTAGCGTAGTGGGTAATCGCAGCATCAGCGGGCGTGAGCTGTACCAACGCTATGTCGATGGGGCTGTGACGCTGGATGGGCCGGAACTGGCATTGCTTGCTGAAAGTGTCGAGCACACAGGGGTTACCACTGTGATTGGTGTAATCGAGCGCTTCGGTCGCACCCTTTACTGCACCGCGGTCACCATCGCCCCAGGCCGGGGTATTGCCGGTTACCACCGCAAGCTGATGCCCACCGGCCAGGAACGACTAATTTGGGGCTTCGGTGATGGCTCGACAATCGAGCCTGTAGAAACTGATTTTGGCGTCCTGGGGAGCGTGATTTGCTGGGAGAACTACATGCCAGCACTACGCCAGGCCATGTATGCCCAGGGTGTTCAGATCTACTGCGCCCCGACAGCAGATGACCGTCCGTCCTGGGCCAGCTCCATGGTGCACATTGCTCTTGAAGGGCGTGTTTATGTGTTGTCAGCCTGCCAGGCAATCCGTCTTGGTGAATACCCACAACAGCACCGCGATGCATTCGGCCTGGAGTTCAACGAGGACGATTACGTGATGCGAGGGGGCAGCATGGTTGTAAGTCCGCTCGGAGAAGTACTGGCAGGGCCGGTGTTCGACTGCGAGACAGAAATCTATGCAGACCTCAATATGGATCTGCTTAGCCAAGCCAACTTGGACTTTGATGTCGTCGGCCATTATGCCCGGCCGGACATCTTTGAACTCAAGGTGAACATTGCCCCGCAGGCCCCGGTAACCCTGGAGCGATAAGTAGAGCCTGTTTAGTGAAATCCTCCCTTTGACCGTCCAGTTTGGGCATGACTGCTTTAGGGATAGAGCCGCCGCAAGGCGGCTTTTTATTGCTGGCCAGGTTGTTGCCGCCATTTCCTGTGTAGCGAGGGCTTAGGCCCAAACCGATTTGCCAAGACAGATAACTCACCGACTTAACGTCCGCTTGTGGCACAAAGCGGACCAGCTATCGGCCAAGAGATGCCTTTCGCGAATAGCTGAACGCCCCGAGAGCGCATTGGGCCGCTCGGCGCGGAATTGGTGAAAGGCTGGTGACTGGCCTGTGTTGGCTCGGTCAGACTTCGGGCAGCCTCACCCTAGTTGGGGCTAACTGCTTACCGACCATCAGAGGCAAGCCAACAACAACTGCCGATAGTGCTGAGAAAAACTGACCTGATAGCTCGGCTCAGCAGCAAAATCCCCCAGCGAGTAGGCACCCGCCAAACCTGCACCAAGACTTTGCCCGGCCTCGCCTCCACCGCAGCCATCGATATCGCAGGTAGCCCCCATCCCACCAGCCATCGAACCAGAAGAGGCAGCGGGCATCTTCACCCGGCTCAGCACTGCCAGGTCATCCGGCAGATCATCCGCAATGCGCTCCGCAAAGCGCCGCAATGTTGGCTCCGCCAGCATGAACAGCCAAGCCTGATCATCGGACTCGCCCATCCGCCGCAGCACGCGCCCCAGGACTTGCCGGTAGTGCAGCTCAGTACGGATGCGGCTGAGGTAGCAGCACACCTGCAGGCGGGGGATATCCGTACCCTCGCTGATCATCCCAACAGCGACGATCCAGCGGCAATCACTGTGCCTGAACGCATTGATCACCTGTTGGGCATTCGGAGTCCGGTTGGTCACTACGCGGCAACCTTCCCCGCTGGCTTCCAGAGCCTGGACAATCTGCTGGGCGTGCTCAATATCGGTGGCGACCACCAGGCCGGCTGCATCCGGCTTGATCTGGCGAAGCTCATCCAGCTTGGCGCATCCCAGGCCGAGCAGTTGGTCGATCACCTCGTCATGGCGCAACAGCTCTTCGAAGGTGACGGGGGATTCACCAAGCAGCTTGGCGATGCTGGGGAACAGCCTGACGGTGCTCTCGGTCTCCAGTTCTTCAGTTAGCTTCACCTTCTGGTTATCGAGAAGGACGATGCGGGGCGCGCGGCACACCCCGTCGGCAATGGCCTCCCTCAGGCCATAGCGGTAGTCGCAGATCAGGTGTCCCTCGGGGGACGAGTAGCGGGCCAGGGTGTTGCCGCTGACCGAAAACTGACCCAGTAGAGGCTGTTCTGCCGACTGAAAACTGACCCAGGTGTTCAACTGCTTCTGCTCAATTTTTGAGCAGGAGAACACAGGGTGATCAGTATGGAAATGATGGGCAAAATTCGGCGGATGTATTTCCGCGACAAGCTGTCGCTGCATGAGATAGCCAAGCGCACCGGGCTGGCGCGCAACACGATTCGCAAGTGGGTCAGAGCACCTGAGGCCAAGCAGCCGGTGTACCAACGCCGCGCGATCTTTAACAAACTCAGCCCTTTTCACGCCACGCTAGAGCAGGCGCTAAAAGCCGATTCGCTGCGCCCCAAGCAACAGCGGCGCAGTGCCAAGGCGCTGTTGGCGCAAATCAAAGCCGAAGGTTATGACGGTGGCTACAGCCAGCTCACCGCGTTTATCCGTGCCTGGCGAGGGGGACAGGGCAAGGCGTCGCAGGCCTTTGTGCCGCTGACCTTTGCTCTTGGCGAGGCGTTTCAGTTTGACTGGAGCGAGGAAGGCTTGCTGGTCGGCGGCATTTACCGGCGTATGCAGGTGGCACATCTGAAGCTGTGTGCCAGCCGTGCGTTCTGGCTTGTGGCGTATCCGAGCCAGGGCCATGAGATGTTATTTGACGCCCATACACGCTCGTTCGGCGCCTTGGGCGGCGTGCCGCGCCGGGGCATCTACGACAACATGAAGACGGCCGTCGACAAGGTCAATAAGGGCAAAGGCCGGGCGGTGAATGCACGCTTTGCGGTGATGTGCGCGCATTACCTGTTCGATCCGGACTTCTGCAACGTCGCCGCTGGTTGGGAAAAGGGCATCGTTGAAAAGAACGTGCAAGACAGCCGCAGGCGTATCTGGCTAGACGCCCAGGACTGCCAGTTTCACTCCTTCGAGGAACTCAATGCCTGGCTGGGCCAGCGCTGCCGCGCGCTTTGGAACGAGCTGACGCACCCTCAATACAGCGGGCTGAGTGTGGCCGAAGTGCTGGAGTTGGAGCGCGCTGAACTGATGCCTGTGCCAGCGCCATTCGACGGTTACGTCGAGCGGCCTGCGCGGGTCTCCAGCACCTGCCTGGTCAGCGTCGGGCGCAACCGCTACTCGGTGCCGTGTGAGTACGCGGGTAAGTGGGTCAGCAGCCGTTTGTATCCGACGCGAATCGAGGTGGTGGCTGACGACGCGCTGATCGCCAGCCATGTCCGCTTGCTGGATCGCGACCAGGTCAGCTATGACTGGCAGCACTACCTCCCGCTGATCGAACGCAAGCCCGGTGCGCTGCGCAACGGCGCGCCCTTTGCTGATCTGCCGGCGCCGCTGCGTCAGCTTAAGCACGGTCTGGGGCGTCATGCCGGCGGTGACCGGATCATGGCGCAAGTCCTGGCTGCCGTACCGGTCGCCGGACTCGATGCCGTGCTGGTAGCCGTTGAGCTGGTACTGGAGAGCGGCAGCCTGAGCGCCGAACACATCCTCAATGTCGTGGCACGGCTGACAGCATCCGAACCACCACCCAGCGTCGAAACCCACTTGTCGCTCAAGGAAGCCCCCGTCGCTAACACGGCGCGCTACGACCGCCTGCGTGGCCAGGCCGAGGAGGTCGGTCATGCGTGATTTGATGGCGGAACTCAAGGAGCTGCGCCTGCACGGCATGGCCACGGCCTTGGCGGAGTTAACTGCACAGGGTGAGTCGAACACAGCCTCGTCCAAGTGGCTGCTCGAACACCTGCTGGAACAAGAGCACACAGATCGCGCCATGCGCTCGGTGAGCCACCAGATGAACATGGCCAAGCTGCCGATGCACCGCGATCTGGCCGGCTTCGACTTCAGCGCCTCCAGCGCAGACGCTCGTTTGATCAGCGAACTGGCCAGTCTGGCCTTTACCGACACCGCGCAGAACGTGGTGCTGATCGGTGGGCCTGGCACCGGTAAAACCCACCTGGCCACTGCGCTGGCCGTGTCCGGCATCACCCGGCACGGCAAGCGCGTGCGCTTCTACTCCACGGTCGATCTGGTCAATCTGCTGGAGCGCGAAAAGCACGACGGCAAAGCCGGGCGGATCGCCCAAGCTCTGCTGCGCATGGATCTGGTCATCCTCGACGAACTGGGTTATCTGCCCTTCAGCCAGGCCGGCGGTGCGTTGCTGTTTCACCTGCTATCCAAGCTGTACGAACACACCAGCGTGGTGATCACCACCAACCTGAGCTTCGCCGAATGGTCGAGCGTGTTCGGCGACGCCAAGATGACCACCGCCCTGCTGGATCGGCTGACCCACCACTGCCACATCGTCGAAACCGGTAACGAGTCCTATCGCCTGCAACACAGTAGCTTGGCGGCCCAGGCCAAGATCAAATCACGGGAGCGAAAGCGTAAGGGCGGCCAGGAACCGGAGGACGATGAGCCGTTCTGATTTCATGGCGACGACGGCCTGCTACATGGCTGCGTGTGGCAGGTCTTAAACAACTGAACTGGGCTAGCGAAGGAGTGGGGGCAACAGCAGCTGCGCTGGTAGACTTATCCACAGTTGCTGGTAACAAAATCAGCAATCCGCCCTGGGTCAAATTTCAATCGGCAGGGTGGGTCAATTTTCCATCAGCGCCAACACACTAAGCAACCATCAGAAAATTTTGACTGTACGCCAAAAAATTCGCATCTACCAGCATCTAAACAGGCGTTGCAGGGCAATCGCATGAACGCCTGCCGATTTGAATGAGTCCTTTCCCAGCGGGCATCCTGAGCGCCTCTCTACTCAGGATGCCCTGCAATGTCGCATCACATACCAATCTCCGATGTTCTGGTCGCCATCAATGATCCCCGTCAGCAGGGCAAGATTCGTCACGACCTGGTCGAAACACTGGTCGTGGCTATCTGCGGCGTGCTTGCCGGCGCTGACACCTTCATCGAAATCGAACTCTGGGCTGAGCAGCGGCTGGACTGGTTCCGCCGTATTCTGAAACTACCCCACGGCATTCCCTCACACGACACCTTTGGACGGCTATTCAGCCTGATCGATCCAGAGGAGTTCGAGCAGGCCTTCCGCTGTTGGGTTGCGGCGATCCTACCGGCCCTTTCTCCGCAAGTGGTTGCCCTAGACGGCAAGACCAGTCGCCGCTCCGGCAAGAAAAACACGGCCCCGTTGCACCTGGTCAGCGCTTTTGCGGCTGATTCAGGGCTGATTCTCGGGCAGAGGGCGACCTCCCAGAAGTCCAACGAGAAGACCGCCATTCCTGAGCTGCTGGCCACACTGGCGCTTGAGGGCTGCACCGTGACGATCGATGCCATGGGTACCCAGCCGGACATTGCACAGGCCATTCTCGATCGCGGGGCGCACTATCTGCTGGCCATCAAGGGAAACCAGCCGAAGCTGGCCGAAGCGATCGATGACTTCGCTGACACCTTTTTGGACGGCGATCCTGCCCGGGTACCCCATGCGCACTTCGAGCATGTCGAGAAGGACCATGGCCGGCTGGAGGTTCGTCGCAGCCATGTTTTCGACCAACTCCAGTGCCTGCCACAGCCAGAACGCTGGCCAGGACTGCGCACTTTCGTGATGCTGGAGTCCGAGCGGACTGTGGGCAACCAGACCAGCCTGGAGCGCCGTTACTACATCAGCAGTCTTGCTCCGGATGCAGAGCGCATCGCACATGCCATCAGGGCGCACTGGGGCGTGGAGAACCGCGTCCACTGGTGCATGGATGTCATTTTTGGTGACGATCAGATGCGGATCCGAACCGGGCATGCTGCCCACAACATGGCCGTTCTCAAGCAACTTACATTGAATTTGATCCGGTTGGATCCGGTCAAGCGCAAGGGTGGCATCAAGGCACGAAGGCTGATTGCTGCAACCTCTGATGATTATCGGGCTGAACTATTAGGTCTCAGGTGAGCTTCATGCGATTGCCTTGACAGGCGTTGTTGATTATCATAAAACACTGACACTGTATTATATAATCGTGCTTTTGTGTTATTTTTTTAATATTTACTGATTACGTACTTGCTTAACCACTCAGTTGCGCTAGAACTAATAGACGCGAAATTTAAATCTCTAATTTTCCAACACTTAGTAAAACCTCGTTTGCCATCCCACTACCATTGTAGGAGCAAATCAGGAGACATAAAAAATTAGCGGTAGCGTGCCTGGCCCTCTAGATAAGTATTGGAGACTGTAATGAAGTTTGAAAAGTCACAGACAGCAATCGACCACCTGACTCCCGAGCAACACCGAATTACCCAGGAGGCGGGCACCGAAAGGCCCTTCACGGGCGAGTACAACGACAACAAGGAGCCTGGCATCTACGTCGACATAGTGTCGGGAGAGCCACTGTTCGCTTCGACGGACAAGTTCGATTCGGGTACTGGCTGGCCCAGCTTCACCAAGCCGATCGTTTCGGCAAACGTGAACGAGGTGCGGGACAGCGCACACGGCATGGTCCGGACGGAGGTCAGGTCAGTACACGCAGACAGTCATCTCGGCCATGTGTTCCCCGATGGTCCTTCCGACCGCGGCGGTCTGCGGTACTGCATCAACTCAGCGTCCCTTCGCTTCATCCCGCGCGACGAGATGGAGTCCGAGGGATACGGTGAATATCTCGATCAAGTAGAGGAGGCTTAACATGCATCAGCGCGCTGTTCTCGCAGGAGGATGTTTCTGGGGCATGCAGGATCTGATCCGCAAGCGGCCCGGCATCATCTCGACCCGTGTGGGTTACACGGGCGGCGATATTCCGAACGCCACGTATCGTAATCACGGCACGCATGCCGAGGGGATCGAGATTGTCTTCGACCCGACAGTGACGAGCTACCGGAACATCCTGGAATTCTTCTTCCAGATCCACGATCCGACGACGCTGAACCGCCAGGGCAATGATCGTGGGCTCTCCTACCGGTCGGGCATCTATTATGTCGACGAGGAGCAGAAGCGCGTCGCCGAGGATACGATCGCCGATGTGGATGCCTCGGGGCTGTGGGATGGCAAAGTGGTGACCGAGGTCCAGCCGGTCGGCGAGTTCTGGGAGGCCGAGCCCGATCACCAGGATTATCTGGAGAAGCGCCCGGGCGGCTACACCTGCCACTTCGTCCGTCCCGGCTGGGTGCTTCCGAAGCGCCAAAAGGTTGACGACGTACAGCCAGCGGCCGGGACCGCGGCGGAATAGGCTTCACTGCCGTTGCCACTGCGCCGATCCGGTCCGCAATCTTCGTGACCGCGTCGTTCAGCGACGCGGTCATCGAACCCTACTTCAGAGTGACGGCTCGTTCCAGTCAGTCGCCATCGCAACACCAGGATCGCAGATTTATGCCAGACCTCTCGTCCTTTCCGATCACGCAGCGCTGGCCGGCATCTCATCCCGATCGCCTGCAACTCTACGCAGCCCCTACGCCCAATGGCGTCAAGGTCTCGATCATGCTTGAGGAGACTGGCCTGGCGTACGAGCCCCACCTGATCGACATCTCGAACAACGAGTCGAAGGATCCGGCGTTCGTGTCGCTGAACCCGAACGGACGCATACCGGCGATCATCGATCCGGCTGGCCCTGACGGTAGACCCATCGCCTTATGGGAATCCGGTGCGATCCTCCTCTATCTGGCCGACAAGACGGGTCAGTTCATCTCCACCGAACCAGGCCAGCGTTACGAGACCCTAGCGTGGGTGTTCTTTCAGATGTCGGCCATCGGGCCGATGTTCGGTCAGCTCGGCTTCTTCCTGCGATTTGGCGGCAAGGACTATGAGGACAAGCGGCCGCAACAGCGCTTTATCGACGAATCCACGCGTCTGCTGGGGATTCTGGATCGCCGGCTGGAAGGCCGCGACTGGATCGTCGACGACTATTCGATCGCGGACATCGCGACGCTCGGCTGGGTGAATGCGCTGGTGGAATTCTACGCTGCGGGTGACATCCTTGGCCTCAGCAGCTTTTCGAACGTCCGCGCATGGCTTGGACGCGGGCTGGCTCGACCGGCCGTCCAGCGTGGCCTCCACATTCCCGCGAGGCCAGCATGAGCATCATCGCCGCCTATTATTACAACGAAGGCAAGCGAGTTCGCGAAATCGCGCTCGATGAGCACGTCAAGTTGGGCGAGAGTCGCTCGGGCTTCTGCTGGATCGCGCTTAGCGAACCCACCCCCGAGGAACTACTCGCGATCCAAAGGACATATAATCTTCATCCGTTGGCGATCGACAACGCGATGCACCCGCTGTGCCCGCCCAAGCTCGAGGTCTACAACGATGAGTTGTACGTCGTCGCGCAGACCGCCGAGCTGGTCGGCGACCGGATCAGCTACGGCAAGATGGCGATCTTCACCGGTCACAATCACCTTATCACCGTGCGGCACGGCAATGCCGGAGCGCTGGGCAAACTTCGGGAGCAACTCGAGGCATCGCCGACGCAGTTCGGCAAGGGTGTCGACTATGTGCTGCACGCGATCTTGCATCGCGTGGTCGACCAGTATCTGCCCATCTTCGAAATGATCGAGGACGACGTCCTGGCGATGGAGCGACGGTCGCTGCACGATTTCCTCGGGCCAGAAGAGGTGGCGCGAATCTTCGAACTAAGGTCCGAACTCACGCGGTTCCAGCGCACGCTCGGGGCTATGGCCGAGCTGGTGCGAAAGCTCGTTCGCGGCCACTTTCCCTGCATCAGCGCCGAAATGACACCATATTTCCACGACGTCGCGGACCATGTCCACCGCGTGCAGTCCATGGTCGACGGCCTCCTGCTTGTCCTGTCCACGGTCTTTGAGGCCAGCAGCCTTCTTGAAGCGCAAAGGACGGGGGTGATCACCCGCCAGCTGGCGGCTTGGGCGGCAATACTGGCAGTCCCGACGGCGATCGCTGGAATATACGGCATGAACTTTAAGCACATGCCGGAGCTGGACACGGCCTACGGATACTTTGTCGTGCTCGGAGTGATAGCGATATCGTGCGTTTTCCTATTTGTGCGCTTCAAGAAGGCTAAGTGGCTGTGAATACTGCCCATCGTTTTCTTCGCCGTCATCTGACGGTTACAGCGGGCCTTATACGGAAGCTTGTCCAATCCAACTCAAGATGAAGGTGCGTCCATGACATAGCAGCTGACCGACGCTCTACAAGCAGTTCAGTCCTTCATCGCCAAGGGCTAAGACCGCGAATAGCGCGTCAAGGACAGCAATCTCGTCGATCTCGAGCCAGGATCAACCATCGGTCCGTGCGGCATCTGCGTCGACGCGGCGTTTCGCCTCGGAAGCGGTGATGATGGCGATAACGCCTCCACCCTCTACGCGATCACCGATCCGGCGACCGAGCATAAGGGCCTGTTGATCGACGTGTTCGATGAAATCTGCTACCGCGACCCAGTTCAAGAGTCGGGACCTCAATGTAGAAGAAGTTGACTAACGAGCATTCGCGTCATCCGATCAAGCAAGCTGGAGACATTTATGAAAGCCATTGGTTACAAGGTTCCGGGACCCATCGCCGCGGATGCCGCGCTGGTCGACATCAATCTGCCTCGGCCTGTCGCTGCAGGATACGATATCCTGGTTGAGGTGAAGGCCGTCTCGGTCAACCCGGTCGACTACAAGGTCCGCAACAGCACGCCGCCGGCAGATGGCGATTGGAAGGTGCTGGGATGGGATGCCGCCGGGATTGTGCGCGAGGTCGGCCCCGACGTCACGCAGTTCGAGTTAGGCGACGAGGTCTATTATGCCGGATCGATCACACGGCCCGGTACCAATGCGGAGTTCCATCTCGTCGACGCCCGGATTGTCGGTCACAAACCTGCGTCGCTCTCCTGGGCGGAAGCGGCGGCGCTGCCGCTGACGACGTTGACGGCCTGGGAGGCGATGTTCGACCGCCTGGACGTGGCGAAGCCCGTACCCGGTGCGGCGGAGGCGATCCTCATCATCGGTGGCGCGGGCGGGGTTGGGTCGATCGCCGTCCAGATCGCGCGACAGCGCACGGACCTCACCGTCATCGCCACAGCCTCTCGACCGGAAACCCAAGAGTGGGTAAGAGGGCTTGGAGCTCACCACGTCATCGACCATTCTCGTCCGCTCGCGCCACAGATCGCCGAACTCGGCATCGGTGCTCCCGCTTTCGTCTTTTCGACCACACATACCGAGCAACATGTCGCCGACATCGCCGAACTGATCGCCCCACAAGGACGGTTCGGACTGATCGACGATCCCAAGGCATTCGATATCATGGTTTTCAAGCGCAAGGCGGTGTCGATCCACCACGAGCTGATGTTCACGCGGTCGATCTACGGCACGCCCGACATGAATGAGCAGGGCGAGATTCTGGATGCGATGGCAGCGCTGGTTGACGACGGCAAAATCCGCACGACGCTGACCCGGCGACTGTCGCCGATCAATGCCGCCAATCTGAAGACGGTGCATGCACTGATCGAAAGTGGCGCGGCTAAAGGCAAGATCGTCCTCGAAGGCTTCTAACGACCGCGATCGCCAAACATCTTGTCCAACCTCAAAAAGCCGAACGGGTTATGCCCCAGCGATGAGAATCCCATGACCAAATCTATTGCCACCGCCTCGATCAACCGCGAAACCGCAGTCGCCCTCATCGACGCGGCGCTCGCTGCGGCCCGTGCCATCGGCATCCCGGCTGCCGTCGCCGTCGTCGACGCCACCGGTAACCTGCGCGCGTTCGAGCGCACCGACGATGCGCCGTTCCTTACCGTCGATGTTGCCATCGACAAGGCCTGGAGTTCCGCCTCGTTTGGGTTCCCGACCCATGTCTGGAACGACTATGTGACCAACGATCCAAAAGTGGCGCCGCTAGCCTATCGCCCTCGGATGGTCGCTGTCGGCGGCGGTTATCCGATTCTGGAGGATGGGAAGTTGATCGGCGGCATAGGCATCTCCGGAGGCAACTATCAGCAGGATCAGGATGCGTGCGTCGAGGCACTCATGAAAATCGGGTTCCAGTTGCCAGCCTGACGACTGTGAGGCCATCACCGGTGGTAATGGCCAACAGATCCAACCTTTGAGAGGCCTAATGATGGAAGCGTTCGTCGTCTTTACGCGGGAAGAAACCAGCGACCCACATGCACTCGCAACCTATTCTGCAGGCGTCGGACCATCGTTCGATGGTCACGACGTTACCTTTCTCGCCGCTTATGGCGCGATCCAGCATTTGGAGGGGCCGCCCATCGAAGGGGCCGTAATCTTGCGTTTCCCGACGATGCAGGCCGCTCGCGACTGGTATGACAGTCCCGCCTACCAAACCATCGCTGCTCAACGCTTTGCCGGTTCCCGTTACCGCGCCTTTATCATTGAAGGGCGGCGGTGACATACCGACAGAAGCACTTCGGCGCTGACCACGAGGTATCGGCGTGTGAACTCGCATCTTGGGAATCTGTGGGGGGGACCAAGACAGCGGCGCTAGGGGCTCATATCGTCGATCGGATCAGAGAGTTGCTCGGCGAGAATGGGTTATCTATTGCCGAGCTGACGGAGCGGAGCCGCCCTCTCCCAACGGATTGATTCAATCGTTGACGCTCCTCCTATCCGGATCCGGGTTTTCGCACGCTGATCAACAGAGTTACAGCGCGCAACGCCTGTAGTGGGCATCAGGGGATGGGTGGCAATCAGGATGATTGCCCACCTTCCAACGATTAACCTTGCTCAAGTTGCTTCACTAGTCGCTCCGCGTCGAGATGGAAGTCCGAGAAAACAATGCTACCGCCAGCGTCGATAACCGTAAACCACGGAGTTCCTCGTGTGCGGTAGTCTTCCATGAAGGTTGGAAACGGCGAGCCGGTCGGTTGCTCGTCGTGACCGAAAACGATAGGAAGCTCATACTTGAGCTGGTTCACGCGCAACTTCTCGAAGGTATTCTCATGCGTTCCTTCGAAGACGGTCTGGATCACTGCGAACCCCACGTCTTTTGAGCTCAACGCTGCATGCAACTTTTGTAGCGTCGGAAACCCATGCAAATGGCAACCTTGGCACCAATGCTGGAAGGCAAACAAGATTTTCGGGCCGGGCCCGATATCTGACAGTTTGAACGGCGCGATACTTTCCCCATCTTTGCCAATCCATTTTTGCACCCGCAGCTCAGGCGCTTGTCGTTCGATCTCGTTCATCTGATCCTCCAACCCCGATACAGAAGCTTAGTGGATGATCGCGCGTCGCGACGGTGCGCGAACGTCCGACCTTATTTTCCCTATTTCCTGAAGCCAGAATAGATCAGATCGACATTTCGTCCTTAATATACTCAAGCTGCCGGCGAGCGCGAACTGGGCAACCATGCGCTGGTGAGCCTTGAGCTTTGCACGCTGCCCATCCGTTTGAGAGCGAACCTGCAACTTCCGCTCCGCATACCGCAGATCAGCGTACGCAGCCTTGGGGTTATCTACCCTATAGCCATTGGGTATTGGGAATCATGCTGGCCTGACGCTATGTTCGATACGCGATTTTTTACGATGATAGAGCATCTGTATCTGATTTTTAGTCGATTGGCTTATTCGGCGGATGTGCGGGCAAATGCTTTACGCAGAGTACTGAAATGAAGGCCGGCTTCGGTCTGCCGTATCGAGCAAGAGGGGTCACTATGGTCACCAGAGGTTTCACCGGTCGCGGTTCAGGCGACCAGTCCGATCGGATTCCGCCAGGTCAGCATCTGGTGGAGGATTTCCCTGTTCTGTCGGCCGGCCCTACGCCGAGGGTAGAGCCCTCCGACTGGAAATTCACAGTCAAAATTGGTCCGAAGCCCGTCAAAACGTGGAATTGGGGCGAATTCAACACTCTACCAAAGACCCAGGTGACAAAGGATATTCACTGCGTCACCTCTTGGTCCAAACTGGATACCGTTTGGGAGGGTGTACTCATTGAAGACATCCTTGCAGATGCAGAGCTTGATCGGCCTACCGATTTCGTCTTGGCGCACTGCTACGATAATTATTCGACAAACGTCCCTCTGACGGATCTGCTTTCCGGGAAAGCGATGGTCGCCCTCAGTTATGCGGGCAAGCCACTTTCCCGCGATCATGGGGGGCCGGCGCGTCTTCTAGTGCCGCACCTTTACTTCTGGAAATCCGCCAAATGGGTGAATGCGCTGCAATTCACGACGCGTGACGAGGCCGGCTTTTGGGAGCTGCACGGCTATCACATCTACGGCGATCCGTGGCGCGAACAACGATACACCCATGACTGAAAACGAAGCGCAAGTCCGTTCGTGGCAATCATGCGTGATCGACGACATCATCCAGCAAACACCGAGTATCAAGAGCTTCTTCCTTCGGTTGAGCAAGCCGTTCGCGCACACCGCAGGTCAGCACGTCGATATCCGGCTGACCGCGCCCGACGGCTACAGTGCAATGCGCAGCTACTCGATCGCGTCATCGGCAGTTTCGACCCCGATCGTCGAGATAGCTATCGAGCGCATGCCGGATGCCGAAGTTTCGCCGTTTTTTCACGACATCGCGGCGATTGGTGACGAAATCGAAGTTCGCGGTCCGCTCGGTGGCCATTTCCTTTGGCCTGAGCCTGCCATAGATCCGGTTCTGTTGATCGGGGGAGGCTCCGGCCTCGTGCCGTTGATGGCAATGATCCGGCAGCGCCGCGCATTGGCCCAAGCCGTTCCGACAGCGTTGCTCCTGTCCGCACGAACCGCCGAGGACGTTCTCTTCTCAGAAGAACTTCATTGCATCGAAATCAGCGATCCGGCGTTCGTCCTGGCGCTCGCGATTACGCGCGAGAAACCGGTTCGCGCATCGGACTTTGCGCGACGGATCGACGGCATGATGGTCCAAGAAATTCTAACCAGGCTTCAGGGAAAGCCGACGCAAGTGTTCGTCTGCGGGTCTAACGGATTCGTCAACATCGCAACCGATAGCGCGCTGCTGGCGGGCTTGGACGCCTCCATCATCAAGACGGAGCGCTACGGGGGCTAGCGGCGCGAGCTATCTCACGTCGCGCCGATCGTAGACGTGCGCCCTGGGAAGCTTTGGCGATCAACGTGAACCGTTTTGCCGAACACAGTCTTCGTACCCCCCGGCCTCTAGAACGCCTTCGCTCGCGATACCTGGCTCGACATCAAGCTCAATTTGAAAGTTCCTGCACTATCCGTCGTCCTGATATGCTCGACCAGCATGATGGGCGATTCGAGCGGGACCGCTTCCGTCCCAATCGAGGCTCGGTTACCTTAGAGCATCGGCTCGGCGCTACAGGAGGCGCGTGCGGCCTCTGCCTGGCGGTGAAAGCACTTTGGGCCATGTCGCCTGGATAGCGGCCAATCGTCAGCATCTGCTCCGATGTCGGCCAAGGTGCAGTCGCCATCTTTGAACGCCGCGAATTGGAGATCAACGCCATGACAGCGATCCGCGTGCAACTGCCGGAGATGCAATATGACAACTGATGTATTGCTGTACACCACGAATTGGTGCCCGTTCTGCCGCCGAGCGAAGGCGCTCCTCAAGGAAAAGGGCGTGCGATGGAAGGAGCTCGATATTGAGGCGGATCCGGCTCACCGGCAGGCCATGGCGGAAGCGTCGGGGCGAAGCTCCGTGCCGCAGATCTTCATCAATGGCACCCTTATCGGTGGCTCCGATGAGCTATTCGCGCTCGATGTCAGAGGCGAGCTCGACAAACTTCTCGGACGCAACCCGCCTGCCACCTGAGGAGGTGCGGCTTGGGGCAGCCAGCCCGCGAGCCTTCGCCGGTTGATGAATACAAAAGGAGAGTCCGTTGGTCTCAGCCATCTGGAAAGACACTACTATCGCCACAAGCGACGAAACAGTCATCGTCGAGGGAAATCACTACTTCCCACCGTCAGGAGTCGACCTGAGCCTGCTTGAGATGAGCCCGCACACATCTGTCTGTCCGATCAAAGGCGCCGCGCGCTTCTTTCATGTTCGCGCGGGTGACGCGCTCAACGTGAACGCCGCTTGGACCTATCCCGCCCCCACTCCGGATGCCGAGGGTATCCGGGATTACATCGCTTTCTGGAAAGGCGTGGACGTTGCCTAGCAGACTGGACGGACGACTTCGCTGATAGCCATGCGGGCGCCGACATCTCAATTATCCTGCCCACCCCGGGCCTCGTCGGCTGCAGGAATCTGCCCGGCACCTTAGCGCGACCCGGCACTGGCGGTCTCGCACCCGCCGCGCCTCTGTTCTATCAATAAGGATGGATGACATGGAGCATTCCGAGTTCGATGCCGCTTTCGCGAAGCTTGCGGAGGGATACAGAGAAGGGACTTATGAAGGCCGGCGTTTCAGCTTGATCGTCCGGCGATCTGGGGACGGACGTCGCAACAGTCTGTTCGCCAGGGAGTTGGACGGGACTGACATTGTCAGCTTCAACCTCTTCCGCGTTACATCAGATAGGACATTGTTGAAGCCGTGCGAAATGTCCGCCGAAAAGGTCGTAGCGTTCGTGCTGGAGTTCCGACCGGACACCTGACGGGCAGAAGAAGATCCCGGCCAACCGGCGCGCCTGCGACGGCCGGCTATCTAAGGCTGCGCAAGCCTATAGCCGCAGCTCATTGCACTTCGTCTGGCGAGGAATTCAACATCGATACGTCGCCATCCGCGGGGATATCGGTACAGGCGCCCGTGTAAGCCAGATTGAGAAATCCTAAGCGATGACTAACACCAATGACGCCACCCTTCCGACACATTCTATTCTTGAGGAATGCACAGCGATGGCTGTCGTCAACGCTCTGAAGATTATTCTGAAGAACAGCTACGCGATCTACCTTAAGACAAAAAATGCCACTCGGGCGCATCCCGCCCCTACTTCAGGGACTTTCACTTGCTTCTCGCTCTGTCACTCACAGCATCGGCACGCCCATGACGCATGGTATCCAGGCCTCATAATTTTCCCATATAACCTTCTTGTCTTTTGCGCACCCAGAAAGACTCGAGGCTTTAACTGGACAGATGAGCCCTCGAGGGTAGTGTTCACCTGATTGGCTTTCTCATATCTGATGTTGATTCGCACAGTGTGCCAACCAGGTGATAGTTTCAAAAAACCTGCGCTTCAGAGCGAATTAGACGATCTTCGATAAGAGCGATCCGCCTCAAAATCCAAAACATCTAACATTGTCCTAGAGCCATATTTGTACCTAGTACTATGGCGCTCCCATTAACACATTTGATGATGCACAGAAAACTTAGCTCATGATAGCTTTCAGCTAACAGCTATTCGGAAGCCCGAAAGGATTCAACCGTTTAAGCGTGAACCGTCGATTATAAATACTTTCGTAAGTTAGCTTTAAAGGACGCTTTTAGTCCTTGTAAATACGCATTACGACTCCACAGCTACCAAATCCATACGGCGCCAGCAACCATTAAAACACCCGACACTACTAAAACAATAGTAGAGGCGCGATTGCTGCCTTTCAAAGTATGACCAACACCCACATCCATAACTAGGTGTCGAATTCCGGCTACGAGATGATAAATAAATGAAGAGTATACCAACCAGAAACTAACTTTGCCGAAAGGTGAAGAAAAAATCTCCTTGACTTCATTAAAACCCTTTTCTGACTCCAACGATTTGCTCAGCATATACAGTATCAGTCCCAGAAAAATAAAGAGCATAATTCCTGAAATCCGGTGCAGAATCGATGTAAGCGCCGTGAGAGGAAGCTGAATGGTTCGAATATCAAGATTAACCGGCCGCTTTTTATTCATTTTGACTCCAGTCAACAATTCTAGTGGGGGATTTCAGTTTTCGATCTCATTCATCATAGCAGCTGTAACTGGGGTTTGGGGAGCAATGGAACAGAAAGTGCACTTAAGCCCTACCAGCGCCGTTCAGAGCCTTCTTCCCAGGCATCGGCTTCGATAAAGCAGTTGCGCATGTCGGCTTCCTGGCTGATCTCGGTCAGCAAGTCATGCACGGTCTTGTCCAGCTCATCGTCGCTCCGATACGGAATGGCCAGTTCGTAGTTGCCCGACTCCAGCCGTTTCATACTGTAGGGCTCCAAGCAGTAGCGCTCGATATTTTCCTTGGCCCGTTTCCGGCCGCGAACGAACTTGCTGTTGTTCACCACCGCCAGGCGCAGCGTGACGGTGGCCACCTGCTCGGCGGCGGGCTCTGCCGGCGACGCGACATTGCGTTGCTGACCTCGCGGCTGGGCGCTCTTCTGGTGTGCGCCGATCTCAACACCACGATGGCGCAGGTAGCTGTACAGCGTGCTCTTGGAGATGTGTAACTTCTCGCCGATGGCGCTGACGCTCAGGCGGCCCTCGCGGTACAGCGTCTCGGCCGCCATGGAGGTGGCCTCGGCCTTGGCTGGGAGGCCCTTGGGACGGCCACCGATCCGGCCCCGCGCCCGCGCGGCCGACAAACCCGCCTGAGTCCGCTCGCGGATCAGCTCGCGCTCGAACTCGGCCAGCGAGGCAAACAGGTTGAACACCAAGCGACCTTGGGCGTGGGTGGTGTCGATTGGGTCATTCAGGCTCTGCAAGCCGACCTTGCGCTCTGCCAGCTCGCCGACCAGCTCGACCAGGTGTTTGAGGGAGCGCCCGAGGCGATCCAGCTTCCAGATCACCACGGTGTCGCCCGCTCGAACATGGGCTAGCAACTTGTCCAACTCCGGCCGGGCGCTTTTCGCGCCGCTGGCGATGTCTTGATAGATGCGTTCGCACCCGGCCTGTTTCAGGGCATCGACCTGGAGGTCGGCGTTCTGATCCCGAGTGCTCACCCGCGCATAACCGATCTTCATCAAAAGTACCGTTTACTCGACTACGTTAGTAATAGTTGAACTTTGATTAAGCGTACCAGTTATTTGAACCGTAGCGCAGGTAGGTTAACCAGCCGATTCCTGTCCACTTAAAGTTCGGCAAAACGAAGGTTTTTTTGAACCATTGCATAGCCCTTTGTGATTGGCGTATAAACACACAAACACCTACTAGCGGGGAACGCCATGAATACGATTCGCTGGAATGTCGCCGTCTCGGCCGACACCGACCAGTCGCTTCGGATGTTTCTGGCCAGCCAGGGCGGTGGCCGGAAAGGCGACCTGTCGCGCTTCATTGAAGAGGCGGTGCGGGCCCACATCCTGGAACTGACGGCCGAACAGGCCAAGGCCGCTAATGCCCATCTGAGCGAGGCAGAGCTGACCGAAGCGGTTGACGAAGCGCTCGACTGGGCACGTAAGCGCTGATGCGGGTCGTGTTGGATACCAACATCCTGTTCAGCGCACTGATCTCGCCGCATGGCGCGCCCGATGCGATCTACCGTGCCTGGCGGGCGGCGCGTTTCGAGGTAGTGACCTCGCGGATGCAGCTCGATGAAATCCGCCGAGCCAGCCGCTACCCCAAGCTCCAGGCCATCCTTCAGCCCGCCAAAGTGGGAGCCATGATCAATAACCTGCAACGGGCTGTGGTACTGGAGCGTCTGACCATCGAGGTCGAAGCCGATGATCCGGATGACTCGTTTCTGCTGGCCATGGCCCTGGCAGGCGATGCGGACTACCTGGTGACCGGTGATCGCCGCGCCGGCCTGCTGCAACGCGGGCACATCGAACGCACGCGGATTGTCATGCCCGCCGTGTTCTGCGCCGAGGTGCTGTGATCGATGCCGGTCGGTTTTCTGACCCAGGAGCAACGCGACGGTTTTGGCCGCTATGTCGATGCCCCCAGTCGTGAGGAGCTGGAACGCTACTTCCACCTGAGCGACGACGACCACAAAATCCTCCTACCGCTGCGCGGCGAGCACAACCGCCTTGGCTACGCCACCCAACTGACCAGCATCCGCTACCTGGGCACTTTTCCCGACGACTTTTCAGCCGTCCCCCAAGAGGTGCTGCAAGCGCTCAGTCGCCAGTTAGGCATTACCGATCCAACTTGTATCCTGGCCTATGCCGAAACCCGCCAACGTCAACGTCATGCCGCCGAGATTCAGGAGCGTTACGGCTATCGGGTGTTTGCTGATTCCAGCGTCGGCTTTCGACTTGCCCGCTGGCTGTATGCGCTCTGTTGGACAGGGACAGATCGTCCTGGCGAGTTGTTCAATCGGGCGACGACCTGGTTGCTGACGCACAAGGTTTTACTGCCCGGCGTCACCGTTCTGGAACGGTTCATCGCCCAACTGCGCAGCCGGGTCGAAGAACGCCTCTGGCTAACCCTTGGCCGCAGTGTGAGCGAGGCGCAACGGCAGCAGCTACAGGACTTGCTGCTGGTCGCCGAAGGCAACCGCAGTTCCCGGCTGGATCAACTGCGCTCCGGCCCGGTGATGGTCAGTGGCCCCGCACTGATTCGGGCGCTGCGCCGGCTTGATGACGTGCGCGGCATCGGCATCGCCTTGCCAGCGGCGGCGCACATCCCGCCCAGCCGTATCGCGGCCCTGGCTCGCTTCGCCAACACCGCCAAGGTCACGGCGATCAACCGGCTGCCGGCGTCGCGGCGGATGGCGACACTGGTGGCGTTCGCCCTGTGCCTGGAGGCCACCGCGCACGACGACGCCCTGGAGGTCCTGGAAGCGCTGTTACGCGACCTGTTCAGCAACGCGGAGAAGGCCGACAAGAAAGCCCGCATGCGCAGCCTGAAAGACCTGGATCGCTCGGCGGCGACGCTCGCCGCCGCGTGCAAGGTCGTGCTGGACAGCTCAATCAGCGATGACAACGTGCGCGCCCGGCTGTTCAACGACCTGCCGAGGGCCTCGCTGGAGAAAGCCCTGGAAGATGTCAATGCGCTGATCCGCCCGGTTGACGATGTGTATTTTCTCGCCCTGGAGGCGCGCTACCGCAGTGTGCGCCGTTTCCTGCCCGACCTGCTCAAGCACATCCGCTTCGGCTTCAGCCCGGCCGGCAAAGGCGTGGTCGCCGGCCTGGATTGGTTGCAGCTGAACCTGCCCCGCCGGAAACCGGAGGATGACGCGCCGCAGGAGATCGTGGCCAAGGCTTGGCAGAAGCACATTACCCGCGAGGATGGCTCCCTCGACATGGGCGCCTATGTGTTCTGCACGCTCGATGCGCTGCGCACGGCCCTGCGCCGGCGCGACGTGTTCGTCTCGCCCAGTTGGCGCTATGCCGACCCGCGTCTCGGCCTGCTCGACGGTGCCGAATGGCTGGCGGCGCGGCCGATCATCTGCCGCTCGCTGGGCCTGACCATTGACGCCGGCACCACCTTGGATGCGCTGAGCGCCGAGTTGGATGCGACCTGGCAGGCGGTCGCGGCCCGCCTACCCGACAACCCCGCGATCCAGCTGAGCGAGAACGCCGAGGGCAAGACCGAGCTCTCGCTCGGCACACTGGACAAGCTGGAGGAGCCGAACTCGCTGCTGCAACTGCGAGCAGCCGTGGCTGATCTGATGCCGCGTGTCGATCTGCCGGAAATCCTCTTGGAAATCGCCGCTCGCACCGGCTTCGCCGAGGCCTTCACCCATGTGTCCGAGCGCAATGCGCGGGCCGACAACCTGGTCACCAGCCTCTGCGCGGTGCTGCTGGGTGGGGCCTGCAACACCGGCCTGGAGCCGCTGATCCGCACCGACAATCAGGCGCTACGCCGCGACCGGCTGTCCTGGGTCAGCCAGAACTATATCCGTGACGACACGCTGTCAGTGGCAAACGCCATTCTGGTGGGGGCGCAGAGCCAACTGGAGCTGGCCCAGGTCTGGGGCGGCGGCGAGGTCGCCTCCGCCGATGGCATGCGCTTCGTGGTACCGGTGCGCACCGTGCATGCTGGCCCCAACCCGAAGTATTTCGGCACCGGCCGGGGCGTCACCTGGTACAACTTGATTTCCGATCAGTTCTCCGGCCTCAACGCCATCACCGTGCCCGGCACCCTGCGCGACAGCCTGGTGCTGCTGGCCGTGGTGCTGGAACAGCAGACCGAGTTGCAGCCGACGCAGATCATGACCGACACCGGGGCCTACAGCGATGTGGTGTTTGGGCTGTTCCGCCTGCTCGGCTACCACTTCAGCCCGCGCCTGGCCGACGTCGGCGGTACCCGTTTCTGGCGCACGCGCCCGGAGGCGGATTACGGCAAACTCAACGGCCTGGCCCGGCAGTCGGTCAAGCTCGATCTGATCGCCGAGCACTGGGACGACCTGCTACGCCTGGCCGGCTCGCTCAAGCTCGGCCGAGTGCCGGCCACCGGCATCATGCGCACCCTGCAAACAGGGGATCGTCCCACCCGCCTGGCCCAGGCGCTGGCTGAGTTCGGTCGCATCGAGAAGACCTTGCACACCCTGACCTACATCGACGACGAGTCCAAGCGCCGCGCCACCCTGACCCAGCTGAACCGGGGCGAAGGCCGCCACAGCCTGGCCCGCGCCGTGTTCCACGGCAAACGCGGCGAGCTGCGCCAGCGCTACCGCGAAGGCCAGGAGGACCAGCTCGGCGCCCTCGGCCTGGTGGTGAACATCATCGTGCTGTGGAACACCCTCTACATGACGGCGGCCGTAGAACGGCTCAGGCAGCACGGCTACCCGGTGCTGGAGGAGGATGTCGCGCGGCTCTCGCCACTGATCCACGAGCACATCAACATGCTGGGCCGTTACTCCTTCGCGGTGCCGGAAGAGGTTACCCGCGGCGAACTGCGGCCGCTGCGCAATCCGGACGACGACCAGTAGGTGTAACGGCCTGGGTTCGAAATCGGCCGGGCACCGCACTCGATGCCACTTCCAGCTCAGACGGATTGCGACTGACGGAGTCCTCGGGCTCACGCTTTCTGCGACCAGCAAGAGCCACTTTTCCGGTGCAGCGCGAATTAGCCGTCCTGACGGGTACTGACCTTTTGTGTGCAGGGGTGATCAGGCTCGGATGCCGCCCTCTTATCTGCTCGCGACATGAAACGCTGATAGCACTCCAGGCCACAGAAGTGCACGACATACTCGGAACCTTCCGGCGTCAGTGCGGCGTCAAGGGGAATGTCCTTGCAGCATTCGCAGCAGCTGATGGTGGAGGTGTTGTTTGTGTTCATGATGGGGGTTCCTCCATCGTCCAAGAAAACCTAGCAACGCTTTCCCCCCGTGACTGAGCGCCGATCGACCTGCAGCCTCCCTGCCCAACTCGGCAGTGGTGGTCGCGCCGTGCTCCGAGCGGGTCACGGTCGCTTCCGAAAGGCCTGCAATGCCGCTCGCAGGAAGAGGATGAAGAAAACCGCCAGCACGAGCGTCGCGAGGCTCCACTGCTCGCTGACGAACGCGCCGGCCGCTGTCCCCGAAAGCAGCAATGCCAGCACCGGCAGATGGCAAGGGCAGGTGAGCGCGGCGAGCACGCCCCAGGTGTAAGCACGCCAGCGGAAGACCTTGCTTGACTCAACGTGATCGGCGTTACGCATAGGCAGAACCTTCGCCGGCGCAATGAGTCAGCCCGGCCAGCTGGGTTGCCACTGCGGCTAAGGCCGCCTGCCGTGCCGTGACTAGCCGGAGCAGGCACTCGACGCAGCCGATCAAGTCGGCGCCATCGTCCGCATCGAGCGCCCGGCAGAGCCGTGCCAATTCGTCGAGCCCGATACCAGACTCGAAGGCGGCGCGCACGAAGCGCAGACGCGCCAGGGACCGCTCATCGAAAATGCCGTAACCGCTCTCCGTGCGCCGCGCGGGGTGCAGCAAGCCACGCAGCACATAGTCGCGCACCACATGCACGCTGACGCCCGCGTCCTCGGCCAGTCTGGATATGGTGTAGGCATTCATCACCGACACTCCCGGTCTTCCCCGCAAACTAGGGCGCTCAGATATTTCCTTCCGGCTAGGCGTTCAGGTAGCCAGATGAGCAATGGCGTAACCCCTAGTGCCAGGAGCAACCACAGCCGGGAGTGATACTCGCCGTTTGGGGCAAACCCATAAGCCAGCAGCGCACCCAGCGCGAGCATCAGGAAATACGGCCCGGTGATGTAGCAGTGAAGGCGGCGACAGCGCGCGGCGTTGACCAGGCAGGCGCCGCCCATCACGAGTAGCGCGGCGCTCGCTGCCAGGAACAACGCAGGGCGTCGATCCGCCAGAACAAGCGCTATGGTCGCCACGACGGCAGGCAGCCCCCATAAGCTGATTACCTGCCAGGTCTTGCGCAGGCTGTCGCGACTGCCGAGATCGCTTGCCGTGTCGTTCATGCTTCAACCTCGCGCGCTCATTACCCGGCGCAGCAGGACAGCTGCTTGACGTCCTTGGCGAAGGTTTGCGCCGCGAGCTTCAGCCCCTCGACCATCGTCAGGTAGGGGAACAACTGGTCGGCCAGTTCCTGCACCGTCATCCGCGCCCGGATGGCGATGGCGGCGGTCTGGATCAGTTCGCCCGCCTCCGGGGCCACCGCCTGCACGCCGATGAGCCGTCCGCTACCTTCCTCGATGACCAGCTTGATGAAACCCCGCGTGTCGAAGTTGGCCAGTGCGCGTGGCACGTTATCCAGGGTCAAGGTGCGGCTGTCGGTCTCGATGCCGGCGTGGTGCGCCTCCGCTTCGCTGTAGCCCACGGTGGCCACCTGCGGATCGGTGAACACCACGGCCGGCATGGCGTCGAGATTGAGCTTCGCCTCGCCGCCGGTCATGTTGAGCGCCGCACGGGTGCCTGCGGCCGCCGCCACGTAGACGAACTGCGGCTGGTCGGTACAGTCGCCGGCCGCATAGATATCCGGGGCACTGGTGCGCATGCCCGAGTCGATCTGGATGGCACCGCGTTCGTCCAGCTTCACGCCGGCGCCTTGCAGATTCATGCCTTGGGTGTTGGGCGTGCGGCCGGTGGCGACGAGTAGTCGGTCGGCATGCAGCTCGCCATGATTGGTGCTCAGGATGAACTCGCCGTCGACGTGGGACACCTGGCTGGCTTGCGTGTGTTCCAGCACTTCGATGCCCTCCATACGGAAGGCTGCCGTCAGCGCTTCACCGATGGCCGGATCTTCGCGGAAGAACAACGTGCTGCGTGCCAGGACCGTGACCTTGCTGCCCAGCCGGGCAAAGGCCTGCGCCAGTTCCACCGCCACCACCGAGGAGCCGATCACGGCGAGCCGCTTAGGAATGGTGTCGCTCGCCAGCGCCTCGTCCGAGGTCCAGTACGGGGTGTCCTTGAGTCCGGGAATCGGTAGAACGGCCGGGCTCGCGCCGGTGGCGATCAGGCAGCGGTCGAAGGCGACGATGCGCTCGCCGCCCTCGGCCAGTTCCACGCTGAGCGTGCGGCCGTCCTGGAAACGGGCGGTGCCGCGTACCAGGGTGATCGCCGGCGTGCTCTCCAGAAT
Source organism: Pseudomonas sichuanensis (assembly GCF_003231305.1). GTDB lineage: Bacteria > Pseudomonadota > Gammaproteobacteria > Pseudomonadales > Pseudomonadaceae > Aquipseudomonas > Aquipseudomonas sichuanensis. The sequence goes on from NZ_QKVM01000008.1 coordinate 26,857, forward strand.
GCCTTCGTACTTGGCGTGGCGCAGTTCGTCGACACGACCCTGTTGCTGGGCGAGCAACCGCTCGCGCAGGACGGTCAGGCTCGTGGTGGACAGTCCGGCGTCGAACGGGCTCTCGCGCCGCAGATGGGCCACATGCGCGGCGCGAATCATGATCTTGGAGGGCACGCAGCCAACGTTGACGCAGGTGCCGCCGATGATGCCGCGCTCGATCAGGGTGACGCGCGCACCGCCTTCCACCGCCTTGAGCGCGGCCGCCATGGCGGCGCCACCGCTGCCGATGACCGCCACGTGGAGCCTGTCGCCATCTTTCCCGGCGCCAATGCTGCCGCTCAACCAGCCCCGCGCCTTGTCGAGCAGGCCTGAGCGGGTAGGTGCCGTGGCGTCTTCGAACGCCGCTCGATACCCCAGGGCCTCGACGGCGGCCTGCATCTGTTCACGGCTTACGCCCTCGTCGACCTTCAGTTCGGCCTTCCCGCTGGCGTAGGAAACATCCGCCCGATGCACGCCGGGGATCTTCTCCAAGGCCTCTTTCACATGCTCGACACAGGAGGCGCAGGTCATGCCGACGATTTGTAGTTTGGTCATAGTGTTATTCCTTCATTTTGGCGGAGTCGGACAGGACGTCGGGGAGCAACGGCGGTGGGCGGGCGACACGAGATCCCAGATGGACACCCCAAACATGAGGGCCAGGCCGATATAGAGCAGCCAGCCGCTCCGCCAGCCGTGAGCCAGCATCAAATACACCGCTATCAGCACCAGGGCCGGGCCGATCAGGCCAGGCGCAGCGCGTCGCCACTGCCGGTGACTGAACCCGCCGAGGGCATTGACGAGCAGGGCCAGCCCGGCAAATAACGGCAGCAGCGTGGTGATGAACAGGCCTTCCCACTGGCTCAGAAAGCCCAGACCGATCGCGGCCCCCAGACCGGCAAGGGCGGGGAAACACGAGGCACAGCCTATGGCAGAAATCAGCACGCCAACGGACCCGGCTTTGTCACCGATCCGCGTGAACAAATTGAAAGGGTTTGCCATCGGAATGCCCGCCTACTGCTTGACGCTGGACGGGTAGCCGGCGTCCTCGGTCGCCTTAGTCAGCGCCTGGACATTGGTCTTGGCATCATCGAAGGTGACGATGGCCTCGCGGTTCTCATAGCTCACCTCGGCCTTGGTCACGCCCTCGACCTTGGTCAGCGCCTTCTTCACCGTGATCGGGCAAGCGGCGCAGGTCATGCCCGGCACCGCCAGAGTGACGGTCTGCGTGGCCGCCCAGGCAGGTGCGGCGACTAGGGTGGCGAGGGCGAAGGATGCAAGCAGTTTTTTCATGGCGGACTCCTGATCAGTAGAACAAGGGAAGGATGTAGGGGAAGCCGAGCGCGACCAGCACCAAGGCCGTTACCAGCCCGAACAGCAGCTTGTAGGTGGTGCGTACCTGGGGCACGGCGCAGACCTCACCCGGTTTGCAGACTTGAGCCGGGCGGAAAATGCGTCGCCAGGCGAAGAACAGCGCGACTAACGCCGCACCGATGAAGAGCGGGCGGTAAGGTTCCAGCACGGTCAGGTTGCCGATCCAGGCCCCGCTGAATCCCAGTGCGATCAGAACCAGCGGCCCAAGACAGCAAGTCGAGGCGAGAATCGCCGCAAGCCCCCCGGCGACAAGAGGGGCGCGCCCGTTTGATGGTTCAGACATGCATTTCTCCTTTCGAGCATGTGAGCGATGGTTTAAGGTTACTTCCGTAGTCAAGTACGGAGTCAAGCAGTATGGAAAACACTGTGGAAAGCCTGACCATCGGCGCCTTCGCCAAGGCGGCCGGGGTCAACGTGGAAACCATCCGGTTCTATCAACGCAAGGGGCTGTTGCCCGAACCGGACAAGCCCTACGGCAGCATTCGCCGCTACGGCGAGGCGGACGTGGCCCGGGTGAAATTCGTCAAATCCGCGCAACGACTGGGCTTCAGCCTCGATGAGGTGGCCGGGCTGTTGCGATTGGATGACGGCGCTCACTGCGACGAAGCGCGCGTGCTCGCCGAGCAGAAGCTCGAGGATGTGCGGGGGAAACTCGCGGATCTGCGGCGGATCGAGTCGGTGTTGGCGCGGCTGGTTCACGATTGTTGTGCGAGCCACGGGACGGTTTCCTGTCCGCTGATCGTTTCGCTGCAGGGGGAAAAGGAACTGCGCTGACTCCGCGCGTTAACCGAGGATTTCCCGATGCGTGAGGCACCTCCGGGGTCGGCTTGCGCTTGGCAAAACAGCGGCGCTCATTGAGCGCCGCTGAATGGCCAAAGGAGCACTTGCATAGGCCACAGGTTAGTACTGCATCAGCAGCTCATGTTCTACTTTGCAGGCGGACAGCCGGGCTGCGCCTCGACCCGGCCAGCCGCCGTGGCCCCCAGTTGCTCAATCTTCTTGGCGGTTTCCGCCACCAAGGCCGCCTCAGCCTTGTCGCGCATAGCGGCGATTCGCTCGATTGAACGGTCGCTCCCGCTCTCGGCCCATACGGTGGATGACAGCAGAGTCGCACCAACTATCAGCAGTAGTCTTAGGTATTTCATAACAGCCTCCTCTCGGGTTTTCTACCCACGAGCCGACTCTATCTCCGTAGTTAAGTACGGAATCAAGGAGAGATGGAGATGAAGGTCCTGGATTATGGCGCTGAGAGGAAATGGCAGGGCTTAAGTGCACTTTCTGTTCCGTTGCTCCCCAAACCCCGAAACCTGTTTTTGATGGTTATCCGCCTATGTTGGTTGGCTACATGCGCGTGTCGTCGGACTCCGACCGCCAGAGCACGGACTTGCAGCGCGACGCGCTGCTCGCCGCCGGCGTCGATCCGCGTCACCTGTTTGAGGATCGTGCCTCTGGCGCGAAGGATGACCGTGCCGGCTTGGCGCGGGCGCTTGAGTTCGTTCGAGCCGGCGATGTGCTGGTGGTGTGGAAACTCGACCGGCTCGGTCGCTCGCTGTCGCACCTGCTCGCCATTGTGACTTCGCTCAAGGACAAGCGGGTGGCGTTCCGCTCGCTGACAGAGAACCTGGACACTACGACGCCCTCGGGCGAATTCCTGTTCCAGGTGTTCGGTGCGCTCGCGCAGTACGAGCGCGCCTTGATTCAGGAGCGCGTCGTCGCGGGCTTGGCCGCCGCACGCAAACGCGGCCGGATCGGCGGCCGGCCGCAGGCGATCACTGGTGAGAAGCTGGACGCCATCGTCGCCGCGCTCGATGGCGGCATGTCTAAGGCGGCGGTGTGCCGCAACTTCAATGTCAAGCGCACTACGTTGATCGAAACATTGACGCGAGCAGGTTGGCGTGGTGCGGGAAGGACGGTCGATGAGCAACAAGAATAAGCTACTCACCGTCTTTTCTGACGCAGAGCAGGAAGCCTTGTACGGCCTACCGGACTTCGACGATGCTCAGCGGCTGGAATACCTGGCGTTGGCCGAATCTGAACTGGCGTTCGCCAGCAGCCGGCCTAGCCTGCAGGCCCAAGTCTATTGCGTCTTGCAGATCGGCTACTTCAAGGCCAAGCATGCTTTCTTCCGCTTCGATTGGCATGAGGTCGAGGACGATTGCGCCTTCGTGCTGAGTCGCTATTTCCACGGCGAAGCGTTCGAACGCAAGGCGATCACCAAGCATGAGCACTACAGCCAGAGGGGTCAGATCGCCGAACTGTTCGGCTACCGGTCGTGGGCGGCTAGCTTCCTGCCGCAACTGGCACAGCAGGCTGAACAGATCGTGCGGCGCGACGTAATGCCAGGATTCGTGGCCGCCGAACTGATCGTTTGGCTCAGCGAGCACAAAATCATCCGGCCCGGCCACACCACCTTACAAGAGCTGGTCAGTGAAGCCCTGTCCACCGAACGCAGGCGCTTGGGCGGCTTGCTGGCAGAAGTGTTGGACGAATCGGCCAAAGCTGCGCTGGGCCAGCTCCTGGTGCGTGACGACACCCTGTCTCAACTGGCAGCGCTCAAGCAGGACGCTAAAGATTTCGGCTGGCGTCAGATGGCAGGGGAGCGCGAGAAGCGCGCCACGCTGAAGTCCTTGCACGGGATCGCCAAGGCGCTGCTGCCCAAGCTCGGCATCTCGCAGCAGAACCTGCTGTACTACGCGAGCCTGGCGAACTTCTATACCGTCCATGACCTGCGCCACCTGAAGGCGGAGCAGACCCGGCTCTACCTGCTGTGCTATGCCTGGGTACGTTACCGGCAGCTCACCGACAACCTGGTCGACGCGATGGCCTTCCACATGAAAAAACTTGAGGACGAGAGCCGCACGGGTGCGAAACAGTCCTTTGTCGCCGAACAGCTGCGACGCCATCAGGAAACGCCGCAGGTTGGCCGCCTGCTGTCGCTGTACGTGGACGACAGCGTGGCCGATCCGACGCCGTTCGGCGAGGTGCGCCAACGCGCCTACAAAATCATGTCCAGGGAATTGCTGCAAAACACGGCGCAGCGCATGAGCGTCAAGCCACTGAACAAACTGGCGCTGCACTGGCAGGCGGTGGACGGCCTGGCCGAACGCATTCGACGCCATCTACGGCCGCTGTACGTCGCGCTCGACTTCGCCGGCACGGCCCCCGATAACCCATGGCTCGCGGCGCTGACTTGGGCCAAGAGCGTGTTCGCCAAGCAGCAGCGCCTATCACAACGGCCACTCGACGAATGTCCGGCGGCAACGCTGCCGAAACGCTTGCGTCCGTACCTGCTGATGTTCGATGCCGAAGGCACGCCGACAGGCCTGCATGCCGATCGTTACGAATTCTGGCTTTACCGTCAGGTCAGGAAACGCTTCCAGGCGGGCGAGCTCTACATTGACGATAGCTTGCAGCACCGGCATTTGTCCGACGAGTTGGTTTCGATGGACGAGAAAGCCGCCGTGCTCGCGCAGATGGACATCCCCTTCCTGCGGCAGCCGGTCAGTGCCCAGCTCGATGCACTGGCGACCGAGTTGCGTGCGCAATGGGTGGCGTTCAATCGCGAGCTGAAACAGGGCAAGCTGACGCACCTGGAATACGACAAGGACACGCAGAGACTGACCTGGCGCAAGCCCAAGGGGGAGAACCAGAAGGCGCGCGAGCAAGCTCTCTACGAGCAACTGCCATACTGCGATGTCGCCGACGTGTTTCGCTTCGTCAACGGCCAGTGCCAGTTCCTGTCGGCGCTGACACCATTGCAGCCACGCTATGCGAAGAAGGTAGCCGACGCCGACAGTCTGATGGCGGTGATCATTGCCCAAGCCATGAACCACGGCAACCAGGTTATGGCACGTACCAGCGACATCCCGTACCACGTCCTGGAGAGTACCTACCAGCAGTACCTGCGCCAGGCGACGCTACATGTGGCCAACGATTGCATCAGCAACGCCATCGCCGCACTGCCGATCTTCCCGCATTACTCGTTCGACCTCGATTCGTTGTACGGTGCCGTTGATGGGCAGAAATTCGGCGTCGAGCGACCAACTGTGAAGGCGCGCTACTCGCGCAAATATTTCGGCCGCGGCAAGGGCGTCGTCGCCTACACGCTGCTGTGCAATCACGTGCCGTTGAACGGCTACCTGATAGGCGCACACGAGTACGAGGCTCACCACGTGTTCGACATCTGGTACCGCAACACGTCGGACATCGTGCCGAGCGCGATCACCGGCGACATGCACAGCATCAACAAGGCCAACTTCGCCATCCTGCACTGGTTCGGACTTCGTTTCGAGCCGCGCTTCACCGACCTCGACGACCAGTTGCAGGAGCTGTATTGCGCCGATGATCTGGCATTGTACGAGAAATGCCTGATCCGGCCGGCTGGCCAGATCGACCGGCAACTCATCGTCGGTGAGAAGGCGAACATCGACCGAATCGTCGCCACACTGGGCCTGAAGGAAATGACGCAGGGCACGCTGATCCGCAAGCTGTGCACCTATACGGCGCCGAACCCGACGCGGCGCGCAATCTTCGAGTTCGACAAGCTCATCCGCAGTATCTACACACTGCGCTACCTGCGCGACCCGCAACTGGAGCGTAATGTTCACCGCTCGCAGAACCGCATTGAGTCCTATCACCAGCTACGCTCGACCATCGCCCAAGTCGGTGGGAAGAAGGAATTGACCGGCCGCACCGACATCGAAATCGAGATCAGCAACCAGTGCGCCAGGCTGATCGGCAACGCGATCATCTTCTACAACTCGGCGATCCTGTCCCTGCTGCTGACGAAGTACGAGGCAGCTGGCAATGCCAAGGCGCTGGCGTTGATCACGCAGATGTCGCCAGCGGCCTGGCGGCACATCCTGCTGAACGGGCATTACACCTTCCAGACTGACGGCAAGTTCATCGACCTGGATGCGCTCGTGGCGGGACTGGAGCTGGGCTGACGGAAATTTCTGGGATTCCGGCGTACAACCCCGTAAAATAGAAGAGTGAGCACTTGATTTGCTGGTGCTTTCAAACAACGGTGTTGTTTTTTTAACAGCCGAACTGGAAAGGGAGGCTGAGCTGCTCAGTGATCACTTTATCCGTTGGCTGATTTACGCCGGCATGTTCGCTACAGGCACTGAACGACAACGCAGATGGTATGGTCTGTGCGTTCTGACTCGTCAAGGATCGGCCAATGGATCGTTTGTCTAATTTGCTCTCGCGGTTCGGCGTGCGGGCCAATCTGTTCTATGACGGCGACCTATGCGGCTCTGCATCTTACGATGGCGCCGAGCGGCGAGGTTATATCCATCTGCTTCAGGCCGGCAGCGTGACGTTGCTTGGTCCCGATCGCAAGGATTTGCAGCTCACTCGCCCTAGCTTGATTTTTATGCCACGCCCCGCCAAGCATCAATTGTTTGCGGGTGAGTCCGATGGCGCAAAGTTGTTGTGTGCTTCCATGGAGTTTGAGGGCGGAATTGATAATCCTTTGTCGGCTTCATTACCGGACTGTTTGGTGCTCGCACTCGATGATCTGCCCATGCTGGCAGACACGTTGGAGTGGATGTTTGCCGAGGCGGCAAATGTGCATTGTGGAAGGGAAGCCGCGCTTGAGCGCTTATTTGAGCTCCTAATCATTCTGTTGCTCCGTTACCTGCTCGATCATCACCAGTTGCGCACCGGAATGATGGCTGGACTGGCCGACATGCGGCTTGCCCGATCGCTTTTACAGATGCACAACTCCCCGGAACATGCCTGGTCAATAGCAGAGCTGGCCAGTGAGTCAAATATGTCACGCGCTGCGTATGCCGTGCATTTCAAGAGTGTCATCGGACAGACGCCTGCTGATTATTTGTTGAGTTGGCGAGTTAGCCTGGCTCAGAAGCTGATGCGAGAAGGGCGCTCGATTACGCTGATTGCAGCTCAAGTCGGCTACGAAAGTCCTTCGGCGCTGTCTCGCGCATTTAGACGCAAGACGGGGTTGAGCCCTCGTGACTGGTTGAAAGATCTGGCGGGGGAAAATGATGGCAAAAAGGCCTAAGGCATTACTGCCTTAAGCCATTGAAAAAATTATGCATTAATTTTACGTTTTTCCAGTTCAACCAGCGAATGGCCTGCCACAAATATCGAAACAGCAAGCAACCCTAAGTCTTTAAGCAGAAACTGACCTGGCGCAACGGAAATCGCCGGAAACCCTAAACTAGGCTCAATGACGCCCGGAGTGGAAAACATAAAGCTAAGGGTTGTGAAGAACAGGCCTGCAGACAGAGCGCCTCCTACCACGGATAGTTTGGGCGACAGCATGCGGCCTGCGATCAGAGTGCCGATCGAAATCTCTAGTATGCCGAGCAGGCTGGAGAACATGTCGACCGAAAAAATGCTATACACCCATCCCAAAAGCGGGCTGTTGCTCACCAGTGGAACCAGGCCCTCGGCCTCGTAGTGGGTAAATTTCATGCCGCCGAACCAGAAGTAAATAATAGCGAGAGCCAAGTACGCGCCATAGATACCTAGCCCCATAGTTTTGGTTCCAAGCGTTAAGTGGGCCTGTACGCTGGACTTCGAGTTTTCAATGCCTATGGTTTTCATGTCTGAGCTTCCAGTAGTGAGTGAGAGTGTGTTGGCTGCCGAACGCCGTATGCGTTGGCGATGAGATTATTATGGCTGGCATCTCTAATCAAGAGGCATCAGAAAGTATTGATTTCAGTGCAGATCGTCTTGGGCGGTGCAATTCGCGATGAAGGGATCGCCGTGGAGAGCGATGAGTGCACTATTTCGATAAAGGAGTCGTTTTACATAGGTCGATGAAGGAGTCGCCTCAGAAAACGGAAAATAAAGCACGCTAAGGCGTAGTTCCCTCGGGCTACACCGCGTCCGCACTGCGCGGTTCTTTCTTCCCTTGCAGTGACGCAATCAGCGGGCAGGAAACGTTCCCCTTCCGCGCATGGCAGGCGCACACCAAATCAGACAGCACGGCCTCCATGCGCGCCAGGTCAGCCATCCTCTCGCGCACGTCCTTGAGCTTGTGCTCGGCCAGGCTGCTGGCTTCCTCGCAATGGGTGCCATCCTCCAGCCGCAGCAGCTCGGCGATCTCATCCAGGCTGAAGCCCAACCGCTGGGCTGATTTCACGAAGCGCACCCGCGTTACATCCGTCTCGCCATAGCGGCGAATGCTGCCGTAAGGCTTGTCCGGTTCCGGGAGCAAGCCCTTGCGCTGATAGAACCGGATGGTCTCCACATTGACCCCGGCCGTCCTGGCGAAAACGCCAATGGTCAGGTTCTCCAAATTGTTTTCCATATCGCTTGACTCCGTACATAACTACGGAAGTAAGCTTAAGCTATCCAATTCAGATTCGAAAGGACAAACGTATGTCTGAACCTCAAAACGGGCGCGGCGCGCTCTTCACTGGCGGGCTGGCCGCCATCCTCGCCTCGGCTTGCTGCCTCGGGCCGCTGGTTCTGATCGCCTTGGGGTTCAGCGGCGCTTGGATCGGCAACTTGACGGTGTTGGAACCCTATCGCCCCATCTTTATCGGCGTGGCGCTGGTGGCGTTGTTCTTCGCCTGGCGGCGCATCTACCGGCCGTCAGCCGCCTGCAAACCGGGTGAGGTTTGCGCGATTCCCCAAGTGCGAGCTACTTACAAGCTCATTTTCTGGGGCGTGGCCGTGCTGGTTTTGGTCGCGCTCGGATTTCCCTACGTCGTGCCATTTTTCTATTGATCACAGGAGTTCACCATGAAAAAGCTGCTTTCCGCCCTTGCCCTCGCTGCCGTTGTTGCCCCCGTGTGGGCCGCCACCCAGACCGTTACGCTGTCCGTACCGGGCATGACCTGCTCGGCCTGTCCGATCACTGTCAAGAAGGCGATTTCCAAGGTCGATGGCGTCAGTAAAGTTGACGTGACCTTCGAGACGCGCGAAGCGGTGGTCACCTTCGATGATGCCAAGACCAGCGTGCAGAAACTGACCAAGGCTACCGAGGATGCGGGCTACCCATCATCAGTCAAGAACTGATCATGAAAGACCCGAAGACACTGCTGCGGGTCAGCATCATTGGCACAACCCTCGTGGCGCTGTGTTGCTTCACCCCTGTTCTGGTCATTTTGCTCGGTGTGGTCGGCTTGTCCGCGCTGACCGGCTATCTGGACTATGTGCTGCTGCCTGCGCTGGCGATTTTCATCGGCTTGACCATCTACGCCATCCAACGAAAACGCCAAGCCGATGCCTGCTGCACCCCGAAATTCAATGGAGTAAAAAAATGACCGAAATCACCGTGAATGGCATGACCTGCACATCCTGCGCCACCCATGTCAAAGATGCTTTGGAAAAGATTCCCGGCGTGAATGCCGCTGTGGTGTCCTATCCAGAAAGCCGCGCGCAAGTCATGGCAGACACCGCCGTGAGCCACAACCAACTGCTGGCCGCCATCGCCGCATTGGGTTATCAAGGCTCGATCCGGGTTGGTGATTTCAAAGATGAACCAAAAATCCGTGATGCACTTGAGGGCGCCGGTTTGCATATCGCCATCATTGGCAGCGGCGGGGCCGCGATGGCGGCGGCGCTGAAGGCCGTCGAGCAAGGCGCGACGGTCACGCTGATCGAACGCGGCACCATCGGCGGCACCTGCGTCAATATCGGCTGTGTGCCGTCCAAGATCATGATCCGCGCTGCCCATATTGCCCATCTGCGCCGGGAAAGTCCGTTCGACGGCGGTATTGCGGCAACTGTGCCTGCGATTGACCGCAGCAAACTGCTGGCCCAGCAGCAGGCCCGTGTCGATGAACTGCGGCACGCCAAATACGAAGGCATCCTGGACGGCAATCCAGCCATCACCGTTTTGCACGGTGAAGCGCGTTTCAAGGACGACCAGAGCCTGGTCGTCCGTTTGAACGAGGGTGGCGAGCGCGAGGTAACGTTCGACCGCTGCCTGGTCGCCACCGGTGCCAGTCCGGCCGTGCCGCCGATTCCGGGCCTGAAAGAGTCACCCTACTGGACTTCCACCGAAGCGCTTGTCAGCGACACCATTCCCGCACGCCTGGCCGTGATCGGTTCGTCGGTGGTGGCGTTGGAACTGGCGCAAGCCTTTGCCCGGCTCGGCAGCCAGGTCACGATCCTGGCACGCAGCACCTTGTTCTTCCGGGAAGACCCGGCCATCGGCGAGGCCGTGACAGCCGCTTTCCGCGCCGAGGGCATCGAGGTGCTGGAGCACACGCAAGCCAGCCAGGTCGCCCATGTGAACGGCGAATTCGTGCTGACCACCGGACACGGTGAATTGCGCGCTGACAAGTTGCTGGTTGCCACCGGTCGGGCACCGAATACGCGCAGCCTCGCGCTGGACGCGGCGGGGGTCACTGTCAATGCGCAAGGGGCCATCGTTATCGACCAAGGCATGCGCACGAGCAACCCGAACATCTACGCGGCCGGCGACTGCACCGACCAGCCGCAGTTCGTCTACGTGGCAGCGGCCGCCGGCACCCGTGCCGCGATCAACATGACCGGCGGCGACGCAGCCCTCAATCTGACCGCGATGCCGGCAGTGGTGTTCACCGACCCGCAAGTCGCCACCGTGGGCTACAGCGAGGCGGAAGCGCACCACGATGGCATCGAGACCGACAGTCGCACGCTGACACTCGACAACGTTCCGCGAGCGCTTGCCAACTTCGACACACGCGGCTTCATCAAGCTGGTCATCGAGGAAGGTAGCGGACGGCTCATCGGCGTGCAGGCGGTGGCCCCGGAAGCGGGCGAACTGATCCAGACGGCGGTGCTCGCCATCCGCAACCGCATGACGGTGCAGGAACTGGCCGACCAGTTGTTCCCCTACCTGACAATGGTCGAGGGGTTGAAGCTTGCGGCGCAGACCTTCAACAAGGACGTGAAGCAGCTTTCCTGCTGCGCTGGATAAAAAAAGGAGGTTTTCAATGAGCGCCTACACCGTGTCCCGGCTGGCCCTTGATGCCGGGGTGAGCGTGCATATCGTGCGCGACTACCTGCTGCGCGGATTGCTGCGTCCGGTGGCGTGCACCCCGGGCGGCTATGGCCTGTTCGATGATGCCGCCTTGCAACGGCTGTGCTTCGTGCGGGCGGCCTTCGAGGCGGGCATCGGCCTGGACGCGCTGGCGCGGCTGTGCCGGGCGCTGGATGCTGCGGACGGCGATGAAGCGGCCGCGCAGCTTGCCGTTCTGCGTCAGTTCGTCGAGCGTCGGCGCGAAGCGTTGGCCGATCTGGAGGTGCAGTTGGCCACCATGCCGACCGAGCCGGCACAGCACGCGGAGAGTCTGCCATGAACAGCCCCGAGCGCTTGCCGTCCGAGACGCACAAACCGATCACCGGCTACCTGTGGGGCGCGCTGGCCGTGCTCACCTGTCCCTGCCATTTGCCGATTCTCGCCATTGTGCTGGCCGGCACGACGGCCGGCGCGTTCATCGGAGAGTACTGGGGTATCGCAGCCCTCACGCTGACCGGTTTGTTCGTCCTGTCTGTGACACGACTGCTGCGGGCCTTCAAAGATCGATCATGAGCGCTTCCCATTGAGACAAACCACGCTGTCGCTACGTTGCCTCATGCCGGCATCAAATTCGGCTGAGTAGCTTCTCGCCATCTGGACGTAGCTCACCCTTGGGTGAAACATGCCGATACAGGGTCTGCCGCGTGACGCCAAGTTCCTGGCACAGGTCGCCGACCTTGGTCTCTGGCTGACCCATTGCCGCCATCGCCAGCCGCAGCTTGGCGGCGGTCATCTTGAACGGCCGGCCGCCTTTCCGCCCGCGCGCGCGGGCCGAGGCTAGGCCGGCAATCGTGCGCTCCGCGATCAACTCGCGCTCGAACTCGGCCAGGGCGGCGAAGATGCCAAAGACCAGCTTGCCGGCGGCGGTCGTGGTGTCGATGGCCGCGCCGTGCCCGGTTAATACCTTCAAGCCGATGCCGCGCCCAGTCAGGTCGTGCACGGTGTTGATGAGATGTCGCAGGTCGCGTCCGAGCCGATCCAGTTTCCACACGACCAGTGTGTCGCCAGTTCGCAACGCCTTCAGGCAGCTCGTCAAGCCGGGCCGATCCTCGCGCATGCCGGATGCCTGGTCCTCGTAAAGATGTACTGGATCGACCCCGGCGGCAATCAGCGCGTCGCGCTGCAAATCGGTAGCCTGGGAGCCGTCCGCCTTCGATACCCGCATGTAGCCTATCAGCATGTCGTACCTGTCACATATACGTTCGATTATGTGACAGTTTGCATCGGGAAGCTCTGCACGTCAAAATTTGTCACTTAACCCGTCATTCTGTCTAAGGCATGCAAAGGGTAGGCTAGGCTCATAATGTGACAGAAATTCCGGGGGGATGCCTTCCTTCGCGAAGGTGGCGCGCAACTGTTCCAAGGAAGCGGGGTCGCGCCGACCATAGGAAGCCAACGCGAACAGCGAGCGTGCCGTCTCGGGGTTGTGTCGTGCTTCAATGATGGCCTCATCAATGGCCTGGATTGCACGCTGCCAGTGATCGACGGGTTCGGGCTTCGGCGCTTTCGCCGGCAGGCCACTGGTGAACCCGGTTTGGGGCTCGGACCAGAATAGCTTTGCGTGCTCGCCTGGCGGGCTTATATCCCTCACCTCAATCAAGCTGATTGCCGTTGCCGCCGCCTCCAGCATCTGCAACCGTACTGCCGGGTTCAGGGTTTCATACGGTCGCCACAGACTTTGCCCAGCACGCAGCGGATGCCCGCAGCATTCCCAGATTTGGCGGAGATACCCCGCGTAGGTGCCGCACGTCGAAAGCGGGGTGTTCAGCTCATCGAGCAGCGTGCGTAGCAGCCTAAACCACAATCCGGCGTGGATGCGTCGGCGCGGCAACTCCACGTGGCCGGTCGTCAGTGCCTGCCAGGTACGCTGGTCCATCGCCGCAATCGCGTCGCTGGCAGTGCGCGGTTCGGCGTCGGCGTTCTCCCAGCCGAGAAACCGCCCTGGCACGCCCCAATAGGATTCCAGCCAGCAGCCATGCAGTGGGCAGCTCAGCATCAGGGGCAGCTTCCACGCGAGCAGTACGGCTTGGTTCTCCGGATCGTTCAGGCAGAGCGGACAGGCGCGGTGTATCGGTTGGGTGGGCAGCCAGGCACGCCAGCTCGTGATGGATCGCGTCTTACGGCGGAGTCTCGGCAGCAGTACCGAGAGCTGGAACGCATAGGTTTCCAATGCGGCTGGAATCTGATCATCAAGGCTGTCCAGTAGCCAAGGCACCCAGCCGGCGAAACTCATGCAGCGCAGCCGATCCAGCTCGATACCGCTCCGCTGGGAGAGCATCGCCAGCAGCGCCAGTGGTGGCGCGGTGTCCAGGTCATCAACCTGGCCGTGACCAAGATCGTGCTCCAGCAGCTCGGACACTTCCATGTGATAGCAAAGGGCCACGCGGTTGAGCCACGAAGACAGGGCTTCGGCTTCCCTGGGTGCCGGATGCAGTGGCCAGCGTGGCGCTGGCTTCACATCAGTTCCCGCTCGAATTGCCGCCGCCGCTCGCTGGGACCGGTGTAATCGGCCATGCTGAGCGTGCGGTGGTTGATCGCTTCCTCACCACTCTCCACGGCGGCCACGGCCGCCGCCATCAAAAGGTGCGCCAGCTCGCCAATAGTGCCCTCGCTGCGCGTGAGCAGGTAGCGAGCCATGTCCAGCGTGGCAATCGACGAAGGTCGCCGCAGCGGGAGCGAAGCCGCGAAGCTGGCCAGCAGTGAACAGCAATCGTCGTTGGCCTCCCACACCGGCAGCATCATCGGCTCGAAGCGATTTTCCAACTGGTCATCCGAGCGGATGGCCAGGTAGGCGTCGCGTGTGCCCACACCGACCAGCGGGATGCGCAATTCGTTGCCGAGGAAGCGCAGCAGGTTGAGGAATTCCCGGCGGTTGACGCTGTTGCCGGCCAGGACGTTGTGCAGCTCGTCGATCACCAGCAAACGCACACCGAGCTTGCGCAGCAGTGTCAGCGCCAGTTGCTCTATTTCCGGCAGCCGTGGGCGCGGTCGCAATGGTGCTCCCATCGCCGCGAGCAGCGCGACGTAGAAGCGGATCACCGATGGCTCGGACGGCATCTGCACGACCAATACCGGGATGTGCTCCTGGTCGGCGTCGGAGCTGGCCGGGTGGGCGCGGCGGAACTTCTCGACGATCATCGACTTGCCGTTGTTGGTTGGACCGACCAACAGCAGGTTGGGCATGCGTTGTTTGTTTGGCCACGTATACAGGGCTTCCAGCCGGTTCAACGCCTCGACTGCTCGCGGATAGCCGATCCAGCGGTCGGCGCGAAGGCGATGGATGCGCTCGTCCGCCGGGAGACGGGCCAAGCCCTGGGCCGCCGGCAGCAGGTGGGACAGGTCGATGATGGGATATTCGTCCACGGCTACCACTCCTCAATCTGGTCGAACGGTTTGGCAGGTGGCTGGTTGTCCGCCTGCGGGTCTGCCATGTCCGTGTCCGCTGGTGGCGTGGTTTTGACAGGTTGTTCCGTTGACTTGAGATGCTGGCGTCGATCCGCGTCGCGCCGCGCCTTGCGCGTGGCTTTCTGCGCAGTGGTCACGATTTCGCGCATCTGCCCGATCATGCGGAACAGCGCCGACTCATCCACCTGTTCGCGCCCTTGCTGCCGCAATTTCGCCAGCGCCTGCCGTTGTTCCCAGAGGGTGACAGCCGGGTGCGACAAGGTACGGTATGGAATTTCCAGATAGTGCTGCCCCTCCGGCTCCAGCACCCAAATGCGGCTGATGTCGCGTGGGTCGCGCCGGATCAGGAACGCAGGCAGGCGGTCGCGCCGAGCTATCCACGGCTTGAGCGCATCGGCGTAGTAGTGGATGTGGTCGATGACGAAGCCAGTGCGGGTCAGGGTGCGGCGGAGGACGGGCAGGAAATCGACCAGAAAAGCCGTGGTGCGAGTGATGACGGTTGGAACGCCGGTACGCGCGACAGCTTCGGCCCAGCGTGCGGCCGGCGGTTGGAGCAGGCCGTTGTGCACGGAGCCGTGATAGGTGCCAACCGCCAATGCGAGCCAGCGTTCCAGCTCGCGCAGTGTCAGGGCGGCCATCTTCTCGGAGGCGTATTCCCCGCGCTGGTCAGGGTTGGAGAAGGTCGTCCCCGGCAATTCGTCGTGGATCATTTGCATCGCCGTGCCGATGATCCGTTCCACGATGCCGCCATAGTGCGGCTGCCCGAGAGGCCGATAGTCCAACCGGATGCCATGCTGCTCGCAGCCACGGCGTAGCGCCTCGCTCTTGAATTCGGCCGCGTTGTCCAGGTAGAGCAGCGCGGGCTTGCCGCTCATCGGCCAGTCCATTTCCACGTCCAACCTTTCCAACCAAGGGCGCTTGTCGCAACCGGCGTGTGCGAGGCACAGGCCGACCGAGACGGCAGATGGCGCTTCTAACGTGACCACCATGCCAACCACGCAGCGGGTGAACACGTCGATGGCGAGGGTCAGGTACGGACGGCCAATCGGTTGCCGGTCGCGCTCGTCCACCACGATCAGGTCGATGACTGTGTGGTCGATCTGTACCTGCTCCAGCGGTGCGGAGACTGGCGGAGGAACACCGCCAACACCTTGCAGGATGCGGGACGCATCCTGGCCTTCCCGAAGTCGAGTGGTCTTGAGTGGATCAAGGCTGGCGATCCGCAACGCGACCGTGTTGCGCGCCGGCATCCGCAGCTTTTGCAGCTTGCACACCCGCGCAACTTCACGGTGGAACGCCGCCAAGCTGCGCTTCTGCTTGGTCAGGAAGCGCTTTTGCAGTAGCTCGCGGATGATTCGTTCGACCGACTCCGGCAAGCGGCCTTTACCTTTGCCACCGCTCGACTGTCCAAGAGCCAAATCAGTGACCAGCCCCGAACCTTGCCGGGCACGGCGGATCAGGACGTAGACCTGCCGCCGGGACAGACCCAGCGCCTGGGCTGCTGCGTCGGCCGCTTCATGCCCGACCGTCTCCGACTGCGCCAACGGCCCAATGATCTCCGCGCGGCAGCGAGCACGCTCCCATGCCTGTTCTGACAGGGTGGCTACGCCGCGCTCGGCAATCGGTACGGTATCGGTCGCCATGCTCGCCTCGCTTTGGTGCACACGAGTATTGAGCATAGACGAGTTTCGTGCAGAGGAGTCCTGATATCGGGCTGTCAGGAGCCGTATGCACAGCAGGCTTCATGTCTCGTTGATTGGTGCAGTCGTCTTCTGAAAATGACATCCCGATGCAAACTGTCACATAATCGAACGTATTTGTGACAATGGGGGCGGTATGCTGATCGGCTACATGCGGGTATCGAAGGCAGACGGCTCCCAGACAATTACTCTGCAACAAGATGCTTTGATTGCTGCCGGAGTGGCAGCTGCACATCTGTATGAGGACATGGCTTCGGGACGGAAAGATGATCGGCCCGGATTGGCCGCGTGTCTGAAGGCCCTGCGTGAAGGCGATACCTTGGTGGTTTGGAAGCTCGATCGACTAGGGCGTAACCTTCGCCACTTAATTAACACTGTCCACGACCTTACCGCGCGTAGCGTAGGACTGAAGGTGCTTACCGGCCACGGTGCGGCCATCGACACTACTACTGCGGCGGGAAAGCTGGTGTTCGGGATTTTCGCGGCACTGGCAGAGTTCGAGCGGGAGTTGATTTCTGAGCGGACGGTCGCCGGGCTCGTCTCGGCGCGTGCTCGCGGCAGGAAAGGGGGGCGCCCGTTCAAGATGACCGCTGCCAAACTACGCCTAGCGATGGCGGCCATGGGACAGCCGGAAACCAAGGTGTCGGATTTGTGTGAAGAGCTGGATATTACCCGTCAGACGCTCTATCGACATGTCTCGCCCAAGGGCGAGCTGCGGCGTGACGGAGCGAAACTACTGGAGAGAGCCCAATGAGTTGCTCAGAATCCTGATTCTCAAGAGTATGACGCCCGATCAGAACGGGGTAGTTCATCTTGCCTTGATTCTTCAAGGAGAACTGCTCGTTATAGATCTGGTCTCCAATGCAAATAGTCATCTGCACCACCGGTTGGTGCTCGGCGCCACCGGCACCCCGGACTTTTAAATTACGCTCAACCTTATGCTCGAACGGACAAGTTGTTTTACCTTCTGTCCATTATGGTTCACCCTCAGTCACGCAAGCGGCTGAACACATAGCCGTGATCTTTTTGTGAGGTATGGCAGGCAAAGCAGGCGGTTGTCGCGTTGGTCCTCACGACGCGATTGCCGTCGATGTTTAATCGAAATGCGACCTCTTGCTGGCGGGGAGGCCCGACCATAGCTCCTCGATGTTCTTGAAACCCCAGTCGCTAGCCGACTCGCGGCCGACGATCTTGTCACGACCGGCCAGTTTGCTAAGATCAACCAGTTCCTGGGCAATGGGCATTTTCGTGCGGGTCGAGAAGAACACCTTGACCATGGGTGTCAGCAGTGAACTCTTGTGCTGCTCCATGATGACGCCGAGACGCCCACTTTCTAAGCGCACCAAGGCGCCAACCGGGTAGATGCCCACCGACTTGACGAAGGCCTGGAACACCTGGTCGTCGAAGTGTCCCTTCCATTCAGCCATCTTGCGAATCGCTATGGCGGGATCCCAGCCCCTCTTGTAGGGGCGCTCCGACGTGATCGCGTCATACACGTCACACACCGCGCCCATGCGCGCGAACAGACTGATTTGCTCACCGACCAGGCGATAGGGGTAGCCGGAGCCATCGACCTTCTCATGATGGTGCAGGCAAACGTCGAGCGTGAGCGCGCTGACCTGGCGGCTTTTCAGCAACATCCTGCCGCCCGCTCTGGGATGGCTGCGCATGATGCTGAACTCGGCGTCGGTCAGTTTGTCAGGCTTATTGAGGATCGCATCCGGTATGGACACCTTGCCGATGTCGTGCAGGAGGCCGGCCAAGCCTGCCTCCCGGACTTGGTCGGCCGACAGGCCAAGCTGGCGGGCCAGGGCAATCATCAATGCACACACCGCCACAGAGTGCATGTAGGTGTATTCGGCGGAAGTCTTCAGACGTGCCAGGCTGATTAAGGCATTGGGGTGACGCAGTACCGAGTCGGAAACTTCCTCCACCAGCGCCGCGACGTGCTCCAAGTTGATAGCTTGGCCCATGCGCGCCTCGTTGAACATCTCGACAATGGCGACTTTGGAGCGGGCGCAGAGCTTGAGGGCACGTGACAGCTCTTCAGTCATCCCGGCTAGAGGCGGCAGCGCCGTGTTGTCCACGGCTAGCAATCGGGCTTCGGTTTCAACCTCAACTTCTTCGAGCGTATTGCTTGCCTGGCCTTGGGCAGTGTCCTGCCCCTTGCTGGTGTCGATCCATAGCGTCGTCACATTGGATTTGAGGATGCGCTGTCGATCGTGCTCGCTATGGAGCAACCAACGCGCTCTCCAGAAAGGGTGGTCCATCCATGAACCACAAAGCTCATGGATGTACATGCCGAGGCGGACCTCGGTAACCGCGATACGTTTCAGCACGATGAAGATCTCCCCATAGGATTTGACCACACGTCTGTTATGCGCAGTGCCGATGATCCGGCTGTTCGTGAGTTCTACCGGGTATGACCATGCTCCTTGGCCAGCATACTCACCGCCTGCACCGCATTGCTGGCACCGTCGCTAATTTGCTGGATCACCGCGCCCGCCTGATCCGCCAGGTCGACGCCTTTAGTGGCCCGGTCACGGGTGCCTTCCATGCTCTTGATGGCTAGCTGTGTTTCGTTCTGGATCATGCCAATCATCCCGGAAATCTCCGCCGTCGAGCCACTGGTGCGTGCGGCCAACTGACGGACTTCATCGGCCACCACCGCAAAGCCGCGACCTTGTTCACCCGCTCGAGCGGCTTCGATAGCAGCGTTCAAAGCCAACAGGTTGGTCTGATCGGCAATTCCGCGGATGGTGTTGACGATGGTGGTGATCTGCTCGGAGCGTTCGCCAAGTTTGGTGATGAGGGCTGACGAACCTTCGATATTCGAGGCAATCTCCCGCATTTCACTCGCTGCTTGTTGGATCACCGTGGAGCCATGTTCAGCCGCTTGGCGTGTCTCGACCGAGATGTGATACGCCTCGCTAGCGCTCTGAGCGTCCTGCGCATGCTTCTCCATCTTGGCGGTGATGTCTGTAGCAAACTTCACCACTTTGCATAACCGTCCGCTAGCGTCATACACCGGGTTGTAGTTAGCTTCCAGCCACAAGGTTTGCCCGCGCTTGCCTACCCGTTCGAATTGCCCACTGAAAAACTCGCCCTGATTCAGGCGTCGCCAGAAGTCCTGGTACTCGCTGCCGTTGGCCAGTGCTGGACGGCAGAACAGTTTGTGATGTTTGCCCTTGAGTTCGGCCAGACTGTAACCGACCACATCCAAGAAGTTCTGGTTGGCGTCAATAATGCTGCCGTCCAGATTGAACTCGATGATGGCCATGGACCGGTCTATGGCCTGCAACTTATTTTTGGCTTCACTCTCCTGTTGTACCCACAAGGTGACGTCAAGGGCATACTTAACCACCTTCACCACGTTACCAAGCTCGTCCTTGACCGGGTTATAGCTGGCTTCCAGCCAGATCGTCTGGCCATTGCCGGCAATTCGCTCGAAGGTGCCCGACTCGAACTGGCCGGCGTTGAGACGGGACCATAATTGTGAGTACTCGCCACTGCGGGCATAGGCAGGCGTGCAGAATTGGCGGTGCGGCTGGCCGAGCACTTGCTCCAGGCGATAGCCCATGGTCTTTAAAAAGTTGTCGTTGGCCCGGAGGACGATGCCATTGAGGTCGAATTCGACTACCGCCATGGAGCGGTTGATGGCTTCGAGCAGACTGGCTTGCTGGGCGATGGTTTGTTGCAGGGCGCTGATATTTTTTTTATTAGAATTGAATAGCACGATGGCAATAGCTCTGAAGTGGAAACCGATGAAAGTCCGTCCATAGTGATCGCGCTTGCCAACCAAAAAACCTTGCTCATCGGTGTAAGCGGCTCAATGTCTCCGTCCATGGTTACCGTTGCAAGATGCTGAATGTTGGAAGTTTATGCAACGACTATTAGTGTCTATTTGCTACCACTCGTGTCCTGCAAGACGCTATTAGCATGAAATGTCCATCTGGCGGCATGCCATAGCTGTCAGTACCCCAGATTGACTAGCGTCAGGTTACTCATTTTCCTGACACACCTTTGCCTACAAATTTGCGAGTGGTGGGGTGGGGCTCGGATGTACATGACCTATAGAGATCCTCTCGTGCCAGCCCATGAGTCCGCAACAGCGAGGGCTTCCTCAGTAGTGCAATCGACTTCTGACCTTAGGTGCAATCGACTTCTGAAAATGACACTGGAATCGGCGTACCAAAAACGACCGTTTATTGGACGGATGCGCTCGTCAATTTCAGGCGCTGAAAGCGACCGAAACCGAACCCCAGAATATTTTTCCTCGCTCAACATTTCCTTCAGCAGCTCAGCACCTGAGCTGAATGGAGGAATGACCATGAAGCAGAGTTTCCACGCACATTTTGATCGGGACTTGACCAAGGCCGGTTCGGCAATTCTCAGGGAGGCAGTGCGGCGCGGGCTTCTCAGTCAGCACGAGGCCATGATCCACGACCAGCAATGGGCGCAGTTTAGTGCTTATGCCAACGAGTCTCATGAGGTAGACATCTTGGAATTCGTCAATAAAAAATTGGTGAGGGAGTACGGGGAAGAGCTCTATATCCAGACATACCAAGGAAATCTCCCACTGCAAAGCGTGTCGGGCCTGCTTGAGACTGTATATGTAGTGATGGGCTTCGCAACTAATGGGCACTGGAAAGGCGCAGCGGCTAACGTCGGTAGCCGTCTTGGCTTTCCAAGCTATGCACGGATTCCCGGATTGCCACCAGGTCAGCGATTTCGCCTTTGCCATCATCGTTGAAGACGATCGAGTAGTCGTCAGCGATCTTGGCGAAGGTGAAGCCTTGTACGGAGTCCGTACGTCGCTCCGCACGCATGGACTCTTGATGGATTTTCGTCGTTCCCCAATTCCAGGGTTCGAGCAAGCCGGCAGGCAGTTTTACATCCACGCTGTTGAGCGAGTACTGACGGTAGTTGCCCTGCACCATGGAACCGTCAACCTTGAGCAATACAAGCGGCTCTCCATCCAAGTATGAGTCCAATGGCATTTCGTGTGGGTAAAGGATCTTCACACCAGGGCAAGAGGTCTTGTATCCGTCCTCCAACAACTTGACTGCGATGGTAGTGAGGCGACGTTCCCCACCGTCGTTACCCGCAACCAAGACGGGAATATCCAGCGTCCGCGCGCCGTTGTATTCAGGCTTACCAAGCTCGACATCGAGAAGGTTGAAGGTCTCTCCCTGAAAATAAAGCGAGATCCTTTGCTCGTTTTCGATCGCAATCGACACAGGCCAGTCGGCGTAAAACAGGCCTTCTGGCCATCTGCCCCTGATTTGCTCAACACGCATGACATTTTTGAGTACGTCGGCAGGATCGATGGTGTCGTCGTTGAGCTTGACCGACATGCGCTTGCACCACTCGACCCAATAGTTGATCGGAGAGGAGTTCATCTCCCAGATCTTGCCTTTGTGCGAGCAGCCCACGGTGGTTCGTTCTCCATCCTCAAAACCGGTGGCGAAGATGTTGGATTTTGTCGCGTTGCCCGTCTCGATGTCGTTGATCACTTGATTGATATCGCGCCCCACGTGCATCGTGAACCGCAGGTCTTTCCGCGCGCGGGATAGGCCAACGTTCTGCAGCTTCATAAGCTTGATATCGTGAAGCGTACGGAAGGTCGGCTCACCATTGATGCGACGAGGGTCTTTGGCCACCAGGTTGAGAAAGCGAGTTGCCTGGGTGTCGTCACCTGAGGCGTGAAGGAAGAGGGTTTTCTGCGCCTTGTTATAGAAAGCGATGTACAGATTCCAGTTGGTGTCGACGATTTCTTCGGTCTGAGCCCACCCAACCAGCGTCTCTCGCCGAGTCACTACAATGACTGTATCGGCCTGGTCGTTGATCGAGATGTACTGCAGTGTCTCTCTACGCCCATCCAGACCCTGCGCACGCTGTGGTGTCCAGTCGTTGGGGGAGACGTGATACGCCACGGCGCTGATTTTGGGGTTCGGGTTCAGCCCAAAAATCACTTGGGCATCGTCCCCATCGGCAAACTGCTCGTTGAAGTCCGCCTTCTCAATTTCCCGGCTGACCTTTTGCTCGCTCACGTCGCGAATGACTGCACCCCAGTCAGCACTCTCCTTATAAAGGGCTGCCATTTGGTGGTCGGTCTTCTGGTTAGCGATGTTTGCCACGAACTTGGCATCACCAAGGGCCGCATCTACCCTCGTCAGCCGGCCAATGAACTGAAGCGTCACCGCAGGGCTTTGGTGTTGATCATGAATGGCGGCGATTTTGAGCTCGGGCAGATCGAAACCTTCGCCAAGCATGTCCACGCAGACGATGATCCGGTGCTTTTTCTTGACGATCTCCGCCATTACCCTGGCTTGGTTCGGCACCTTGCTGTGGATCAACACTGGCGTGAGGTCGGCGTGCTGCTTATAAATTTCAAACAGGTCTGTCGCCCGCTTGTGCGACTTGGCCCGCACCATCATTAAATGGTTGAAGCCGGCCTTGAGGTCAGTCCTGAGCAGCTCAACGGCCTTGTCTGCGATGGCCTGATCGGACAGTTTGAGGTTGTACTCTCGTACCGGATGGAACTCGATACCTTTGAAATAGCCGTCAAGCTGCGCATCCCGAAGCGGGTAGTTGAAGATGATCTTGCCAGCCAGAGCCAGACCATCCTCCCGGAATGGCGTCGCTGTGAACTGAATACAAGGTTTGCCCCTGAAGGCTGTTTTGATTCGGTTCCAACTGGCTGCCGCGACATGGTGAGCCTCATCGATCATCAAGTGACTGCACATGTTCACCAGTGCCCCCAAGGCGGCGTCCTCAAATAACAGCAAAGCCTGGGGAGTGGCCACAATGATGTTGGCAGTAGCCAATTCAGCAACCTGCTCCTCAGACAGCTTCGAATCGATGGCTGCAACAATGGGATTGCGCGCCGTGTCCGATACTGCCCCCACGGTACGAAGCGTCTTCATCTCCGTGCACTTGCCCACTAACTGCGTCCTGAGGGCGTCCGAGGGAACCAGGATCAATGTTCTAGCCATCCTCGCAGCGATGATCAGCGCGAGCATGGTGTCGGTCTTCCCTGTGCCGGTGGGCATGACCACTGTAGCGGTCGAGGAGGGGTCGACCACCAGGTGCCCCAGGGTGGCATAAAGCGCAGCCAGTTGCGGCTTTCGCAGCCCGGGTGCGTTCGTCCTGGGATCGTCGAGACTGAAATTGAAGAGATGGTTTTGCCAGCTCTGGTACACATCCGAATGCGTTATCACTACGTCGTCCATGGCGATTACCTGAGAGTAGAAAGGGCTTCTGGCTAGGGTGGCGAAATGGTAGCACGCCTCTACCGCCTGCATGACCTGACCGCCTTAGACATAAGGACCAGACCGGTCGAGCTCCGGCGCAGAGTTGTCGAACTGTAGAGGCCGCTTCTGGCCGATTGCTGCCTTCCACAGCATGATCACCGGTCAGCAATCAACAAACCAGTTGTAGAAATGGTATCCCGCGCTAACAGACACAGCACATGTACCCAGCGTCAATAGAGGCCACTGTCCTTCGACACCAAGCCACCACTGCACCTTGAACAGAAAAGCTCCTACCAACACGCAGGCCAGAACACCAAGAGCCAGGCCAACCAAAGCGAACAGCCGAGCCCCTAACCCTGGATTTCCGCCGTGCCAGTTCTCACTCAGGCAAAAGGGGCAATGATTGGACGAAGGCGAATACCCCCTGAAACCACGGCTATATGACGCTCTCGGAACCATCGCTTTGCCACAGTTGTGGCAGGTAACCATCGAGTGTCTCATACCGCACCTCAGCTCAAATCGTCCTAGATGAGCCCATGGTGCGCTACCGCGGAAAAAACCCAACCGCGTGACCTGACATCTACCCAGCACCCGGTCTGAGCTGGCCATCAAACCCTCCTGGCCTGATAACCGAGATTATGCCGTACACGACCGACTCTATTGAATGCTCCCTGGTGGTTGACTGGCCTCGCCCGGTCGCAAAATGATAATTCAGGACGCCAGTTCAACTCCTCAAATAGCCGCTCATCGGAAATACGTGCACGGGGGCACCTATGGGGGCATATAATAATAAATCTATAAATAAATCCATTTAAAACAATATCTTATGTATAGATTTTAAATCCCCCCGGCTCCACCAAACTTACATCTAAAGACGTCCACGGACGTCTTTTTTTGTGCCTGAAAACCAGTAAATACGGGGCTTTCAGCGCCATCTGCGTCCACGGACATCCATGAGCAGCCACGCTTTCTGGCATTCCAAATGGCATTCCAAGCCCATAAGTGCTAATTTTTGGAATGCCAAATCCCATCCTGGAATGCCAATGTGCGCACAAGCTACTCGCCTCTCTGAGCTCAAAATCAAATCTGCCAAGCCTTCTGAAAAGGACTACGTCCTGTTTGACGGCGGCGGACTTCAAATGCGAGTGAGAAGCAATGGCTCTAAGCTATGGAACTTCAACTATCGACACCCCGTGACGAAGAAGCGGATCAACATGGGCTTAGGTACCTTCCCTGAAGTCTCGTTAGCGCAGGCACGAAAGGGCTCCATTGCAGCGAGGGAAGTACTTGCCCAAGGCCTCGATCCTAAAGAGCAACGAGATGTAGTGCTGCAAGCAAAGCAAGCTGAAACTGAGTACACATTTCAGAATGTTGCGACGTCCTGGTACGAACTGAAGAGGGATGCAGTGACACCAGCTTATGCCGAGGACATCTGGCGCTCGTTGACGTTGCACGTTTTTCCGGATTTGGGCACCACACCGATCTCAGCCATCAGCGCACCACAAGTCATCAACCTGCTTCGGCCACTCGAAACCAAAGGTAGTCTTGAAACAGTTAAACGGCTATCACAGCGACTCAACGAGATCATGACCTACGGGGTCAACTCGGGACTGATTCACGCAAACCCGCTTAGTGGGATTCGATCCGTCTTCAAGAAGCCGAAAAAGAAGAATATGGCGGCGCTTGCTCCCGATGAGCTGAAAGAACTCATGGTGGCAATTGCCAATGCCAGCATAAAAAGGACCACGCGCTGCCTTATCGAATGGCAGCTCAACACCATGACCCGCCCAGCAGAGGCAGCCACCACTCGCTGGGCGGACATCGACTTCGAGAAGAAGATCTGGACGATTCCTGCTGAGCGCATGAAGAAACGCCGCATACATATCGTGCCGCTCACAGATCAAGCACTGGCACTGCTGGAGGCAATCAAACCATACAGCGGACACCGGGAGTATGTATTTCCTGCCGACCGAGACCCTCGAACCCATTGCAACAGCCAGACCGCCAACATGGCGCTAAAGCGCATGGGCTTCGAAGGTCGGTTGGTGAGCCATGGCATGCGCTCAATGGCTAGCACTATTCTCAACGAACACGGCTGGGATCCTGAGTTGATCGAGGTTGCGCTTGCCCACGTAGATAAAGACGAGGTCCGCAGCGCCTATAACCGAGCCGAATATATAGAACGCAGACGTCCAATGATGGCCTGGTGGAGCGAACACATCCAACAGGCTGCTACCGGCAACCTATCTGCGTCGGCAATCAGAGAAATTCGAGATAAAAACGTTGTTTCGATACGCTGATCAAAGGGCCTCCTACCGAGAGGAGCCAAGCCCCTCCCGATCTTTGCTTGAAATTCAACCTTTGGATAGGAACCGCACGGCCATAGATTTTCTCTGAGTATGCCAAAAGCGAAACAGGAACGAGCTCATTGGATTCACTCAAACTTTCAAGGGAAATAAATATAGCCCTGGAGTAATACCAGATCATCCCTAGCTGATCTAGCGTTTCGCCTGCAGGGCGTTCTCGATACTGCTCAAGATAAATGGCGTGAGTGGGCCGCTGATCTTACAGGCGGCTGAACGTGAAAACCCTATCTGGCCTTTAACTCCTTTGTAGACGACTTCATAGGAGGCAGCTTCAACTAGGAAATCAGCTAACCCCAGTAGTTTCACATTCTCTGTATTGATACCCTCTTTGGATGCCAACTCAATCCGAGCGAGCGAATTGGCTCTAGGAATCGCTCCTGAAACTTTCAGGCTGTTTAGGGTTTTGCTAGTGGCTTTTTCCAAGGCCGCCTGTACCAACCTGTCACTGATGACGATCTGCTCACAAGCAAAGCCAAACCCCACAGCAGCCTCCAGCGCGTTCAACATTTCACGTATTGACCTTGCTGGACTCTCAATCCGGAAGATGGTGAAGCCCTCGTTGAGGACAGTAACATACTGGGAGTTGACGGTAGCGACCTGCTGATACTCATAATTCCCATCACTATCCAGGCGGACAGCATTGATAGTAGATGGCCAGATATAGCGAAAGGTCGACTCGCTTGCGTCGCACAGAAAGCCTGTTGTGCTGGCATTGTCGTAACCTACGTCTCGTAGTTTGGTGAAGAACTCAGCCACAGAGTAGGGTAGGCGAACCTGATACCACTTGTAGCGTGAAATCATAGTTACTCATCTCCTTGAGTGCATTCAGCCCTAAGCTTCTGCATCTGTTCACGTGCAGTTTTCTCAATCAACCTGGACATTGAGTCAATCTCAGCTTTCAAGGGCGCGCGCCTTTTGCCTAGTTTGCCATCTACGTATGGGTATACAGACTTGATCAGGATCGAGAAGTCTGTGCAGCTTATTGGATCTGCAAACAAAACCTCCACGCTAATTACATCTCCATTGCCAAGGACTCGCTGCGCAGTCCAACACATCTTGAATATATAGAATGCATCTTCATGTACAAGATCAAGAAGCAAGGAAGATCGTGTTATACCATTACCTTTGAGCAATACTTTTTCGATATGTGTTTCGTGCTCATCAGAGGCTAGCCCCTCATCGTCGGCGTTTATCTTCGGCTTATATACATAAACGTCTGAAACATCGCGACGACTGAAGCCCTCTAGGCTTGTACTGAGTTCAATAAAGAAACGCGTTCTCATCTTTGGATCAATCACGTCATACAGGTTTACCGTGACGCGCTCAATTTCATCGGGTACTACCGAGTCCACCTTCGCTACAATTTCATCCCGCACAGAGCTCATAAATTCGTTCTGTGCGTTGTTGATCAAATAGCCTTCAGCAGTCTTAATAAACTCGACAACCCCATCTTTTATCTGCTGCTGCGCAAATTCAGTTTTCTTGTAATCAATGAGTGAATACTGGATCCTCAGAGAAAAATCATTACCACTCCTAACAATATGTGCGATATCTCCATTGGCAACGATTTGCTTCTTGATCTCTTCAAGAGCGAACTTAAGCTCCTCGGGATCAATGGTACCAACAAGATCCATAGAGGTAGTGCGCTCCCTTCGAGGAAGAATGCCCAGTTTCTCCGATATGATCTTGTGGTCGTAGTAGTCATGAGGAAGACGAGAGAAATACTCAGCCAGATCGTCTCTCGGAGTCTTTTTGGAGACAATCATGTTGCGGCGCTCGAAGAGCACGGCCAAGGTGGGGGAGTCCACCCGATGCTGAATCAGAGCATCGAAGACATTTTTGTCCGACGCATAGTACATGGCTGGGCCGAAAGTCCTTTTCTTCAATTGCGCCACCCCATCCAACCTGGATTATACGAGTCAGTCACTGCAGTCACCGCCTCAAAGCTGATCGCGTTAAGAACGGTTTCCCGAATCGGATCGAAGCCCCAAGCCTTGGCGTATCTCTCTTTAGCGGCTTTGAAGTTCGCTACCATCTGAGGGTCGGTACTAGGCACTGTGACCCGAATCTGAACTGACTTGCCAGACTCCAACATCTGATATCGCGACAGACTGTCCAAAAAATATTCGAACTCAGTATGCGAGGCGCCCGGGCGATTGTAGTACACCACGTAACCTGGTTCGGTCTTGTCCGTACCTTTGTGCTGGACAATCAAGTAAGGGCTGGTAAGCGCTTCAATAGTTGCCGGTTGTCCCCACACGTCCCCCTGCCGCCGACGCAATACTAGGTCAGGATAGTAAAAGGTGTACTCACTGGACATCTTCTTCTGACTCGTCAGGCGAATCATATCGTTGGCAATAGTAAAGAGACGATTGATGTCATGCGGCCCAAGGTAGTGAAGATAGACATTGGGCGGTATCGAGATTGAGTCAAAGCCAATTTTTTCAATCAGACTGTAAAATGGTTTCTCATAACCGTGATCATGGTTGTGCACGAAGAGAAGCCCGCGAACTTCATAGTTGCCGCAGTCAGTAATTGCGAAAGTATTTCGCCAGGAGTCTGAATCCCTGGCGCACTCGACGGTGATCGCCAAAGACTTGAAGGCGTCGCGCAGCTTTTGCTTGCCGATGCTTTCTTTTTTGTAGGCTTTGAGGTCGGTGTGCAAGTAGATCGTACTGCCGAGGTAGGGGTCTTCATAGTAGAAGATGGCATCGCCAGGGTGTTTTGTCTTCGGCTTGTCGTCGCTACCCAGGTGAGAAGGACAGTGGCAGTCAAAATTCTCGTTCCACTTGCCCTTCATCTGCCAAAAGAAGCTGCTGAAGATATCGACTGAAAGCTTCTCGGCAATCTCACCAACGTTTACGGTTTCCGACATGGCTCCTCCTAAGCAATCGATCCTGGCTCTCAGACCAGAGAATGAGGAGCCAGCATAACAGGATCAAAGGCGTGTAGAAGCCCGCTGCCACTACTTCGCATTAAGTCGATTAATTGCGCTTAACCAATACCCTCACTGTAGGCCTAACTTAAAAATCCGACTCGAAAAATACTTAACACTACATAACCACCTTGACTACACCATCAAGGAGGTTCGCCCCATGTCATTGCAGTGTCCTCGCTGTCATTCCCCCAAAGTCGCTTCTTTCCATCACGCCATGAAAGTCGGCGCGGCCATCGGCACCGTGGGTGGTGCTGCGCGCGGCGTCAGTGCTGCGCTAGCTGGAGGCCAAGCGGGCGCGCTTATTGGCGCTATCGCCGGCCCTGTCGGTATCACACTCGGTTCGGTATCGGGTGCCATCCTCGGCGGGTTGGCCGGCGGTGTCGGCGGCTGTGCTCTCGGCGCCCAACTGGGTGAGTCGCTCGATCGCCACGTCCTAGCCCACAACCTCTGCTTGCTATGTGGTCACCGCTTCAACCTCCCGACCTAACCAAGTCAACTTCCCTTCTATTTATTACGTCCGGACGGTGCTGCGCTCTGCGTGGCGCTTTATGCCGGCTTGCACCTAAAGGAATTACAACCATGGCTCATCTCATCGAAACTATGGCCTATGCTGGCGAAACTCCCTGGCATGGCCTGGGCAATCAGCTCACTCAAAAGCAACCCATCGAAGTTTGGCAACGCGAAGCCGGCATGGACTGGGCGATCCAGGAAAGCCCCGTCCTCTTCAAATCAGAGACCGTCGGCCACCTGGGCGCGATCCATTCCTTCCCCGAGCAGAAGGTGCTCTTCCGTTCGGACACCAAAGCACCGCTGTCGGTGGTTTCCCAGCGCTACCACACCGTGCAGCCTCGGGAAGTTTTGGAGTTTTATCGTGACCTCACCGAGGTCTCCGGCTACGCGCTGGAGACTGCGGGGGTACTCAAAGGTGGTCGCAAGTTCTGGGCGTTGGCGCGTACCGGTCAAGGTGCTGCGCTCAAGGGTAACGATCAGGTCAACGGTTACCTGCTGCTGGCCACGTCCTGCGACGGCACCCTGGCCACCACGGCAACACCCACTACCGTACGCGTGGTCTGCAACAACACCTTGACCATCGCCTTGGACGGCACCAGCCGCGCGATCAAGGTGCCGCACAACACCCGCTTCGACCCGAAGGCAGTAAAGAAGCAGCTCGGAATCGCCGTCTCGCAATGGGACGACTTTATGTACCGCATGCGTGCGCTGGCCGAACGCAAAGTGCAGTGGCATGAGGCGCTGGGCTTCTTTATGAACGTGCTGTGCGAGACCAATCCGACCGGCGCACTGCCAGAGGTACTGCCCAATGAACGTGCCCTGCGAAAGGTTCAGGAGCTGTACGAAGGTCGCGGCCGAGGCAGTCAGCTGAACTCGGCTCGCGGTACCGCCTGGGGCCTGCTCAATGCCGTAACTGAGTACGTCGACCACGAACGTCGCGCCCGTAGCAATGAGTACCGCATGGACTCGGCGTGGTTCGGCCAAGGGGCCCAGATCAAACAACGTGCGCTGGACACCGCACTGCAACTTGTCGCCTAACCGGTTACTTCCTCCACCCCATAACGCCCGATCAGCCTGGTTGCTGATCAGGCGTTTGTATTTCTGCAAGGTGAACGCTATGAACGCTACTCCGTTGCGCAGCACTAGCAAGGCTCGTCCAGCGCTGCGCCTGATCAGCACCAAGGACCTGCCTCGTGAAGATTGGCTCGCGGTGCGCAAGCAAGGCATCGGCAGCTCGGATGCTGCCGCCGCCGTCGGCCTCAATCCGTACAAGTCCCAGCTGGAACTGTGGCTGGAGAAAACCGGTCGAGATGCATCACTTCCCAAGCTCGACCCGCAGGATGATGAGAGTCCAGCCTACTGGGGCAATGTGCTGGAGCCCATCGTGGCCTGGCATTACAGCAAACGCAGCGGCAACCGGGTACGTCGTATCAATGCCGTACTGCAGCATCCGAATCCCGAGTTGTCCTGGATGCTAGCCAACATCGACCGCGAGGTAATCGGCGCAGACGACGTGCAGATCCTCGAATGCAAGACCGCCGGCATAAACGGGGCACGCCTCTGGAAGGAAGGCGTACCCGAATATGTAGAACTGCAAGTGATGCACCAACTCGCAGTCACCGGCAAGCAGGCGGCAGATGTGGCGGTGCTGCTCGGCGGTCAGCACCTGGAGATCCATCGCATCGAGCGAGATGAGCAGATGATCGCCCGCCTGATCGAACTGGAGCGTAAGTTCTGGAACTACGTGGAAACCGATACCCCGCCGCCAGTCGACGGCAGTGCATCGGCCGAGGCGGCTTTGCGCTGCTTGTACCCGGAGGACAACGGTCAGACCGTCGACTTCAGCGGCCATGCAGGATTGGCTGCGGCCTACTTAGAGCTCAAGGCCGTGCGCCAATCCATCGGCGAGAAAGAAACGCGCGAGGCCCAACTCAAGCAGATGCTGCAGCAAGCCATCGGCGAGGCCACCCGAGCGGAGTTCTCCAGCGGATATATCAGCTGGAAGAAATCCAAGGGCAGTACCGTGCTCGATGTCGAGCGCCTACTGAAAGAGAAACCTTACCTGCAGGTTCGCTACGCCAAAACCAAGGAAGGCAGTCGCCGCTTCCTGATCAACTGATTCCGCTACCTCTCACTTCCCTCCCCCTTGGCCAGTCCATTCAGTTCGCCCTGTGTGGCTGGCCTTTTTTTCATTTCCAGGAGAACCATCATGTTGAAAGGCTTAGCCCTGACGCCCCCTTTGCTCGGACGCATCTCCATCGGCAAAGTCATCGAGAAAAACGGTAAACGCCTGCCGGAGAAAGATGATCAGTTCACCATCACATCCCAGGTGCAAAGCAGGGATGGCTGGCTGCTACACCCACTCAACGACGAACTGCGCCCGAGTAAGGAAGACAAGCTGCGCAGCATTCCTGTACGCCTATTGTTCAACGAACCGGAACTGAATTTCCGGGCCGACTACACCCTGTTCGACCGGCAGTCTGGCAGGCCGTTGTGCGTGGGCAATGGCGAGACCTGCAAGCGTGCCACTCAAGACGGCATGCAGTCACTGCCCTGCCCCTCGCCAGATGCGTGTCCATTGGCCAAAGGGGGGGCCTGCAAGCCTTATGGTCGGCTGAACGTACTCATCGGTGATGACGATCCGCTGGGCAGCTTCGTGTTCCGTACCACCGGCTTCAATAGCATCCGCACTCTGGCCGCTCGGCTGCATTACTTCCAAGCCATCTCGGGCAAGCGCCTGGCCTGCCTGCCGCTGGAACTGCGTTTGCGCGGCAAGTCCACCCGGCAAAGCCACGGCACGCCGATCTTCTACGTCGATATCACCGTGCGCAGCGGCATGAGCATGGAGGAAGCATTGTTCGCCGCTCGGCAGCTCGATGAAGCCCGGCAATCTGCGGGCTTCGATCAGGCCTCATTGGACAGCGCAGCGAAGCATGGGCTCGGCAACGGGGCGTTCGAGGACAGTGAGGAAGACGGTGGCGCCGTGATCGAGGAGTTTTATTCGAGCACGGATGCCGCCACCGGCGCTGCCCAGAGTGACGAACCGCAACCGGCACCCAACTCACTCGCGGGCAAGCTGGAAGCGCTCGCCTCGCACGCCAACTGATACCACTCCTGCCTGGACTGAATGCATCGGCCAGGCAGGCTCTTTCGGAGAGCCGTCATGACCCTGCTTCGATTTCTATTCTGCCTATTCATTTTCATCGGGGCGCTGGCTGCAGCAGGCGTACTGGTGCTGAGCATTCTGCTAATGCTGCGTTTCCCGCCGTTGCTGGTCGCCGTAGTCCTTGCGTGCTGGATTCTGAACCGCCTGTGCAAGCTGCTGCGCGCATCCGGCCAGGACAATCCCACGAGAAGTCCCACATCGCAGGGGTGACCTCAGCAACCTTTATGAGCGGCCAGACAGGGAATGGCCGCACTTAACCCATCAGGAGAATGAACGATGATCAGACAATGTTTGATCTGCGACTCAAGAGCCGTCCTGACCCAGGAGGCCGCAAGAGGCATTGCCCTGCTGGCCGGCCTGGCCGATGGCGCGCTACGAGGAGTTCAGGACACGAATCAGGGCACGCAGGATCGCCTCGGATACAACTCGCTACTGAGTGGGCTGGCCGCCATCGCACCGACTTACCCATCGGCGCTGCGATTGGCTGAGGATGTCGCCAAATATCACTTCGCAGGCTTCGACTGTCTGTGCCTGCGCTGCGGCGCTTTATTCGGTGAAGCGGTGAAGGAAGCTTCTGAGCAAGCGCCTCAGCCGCCGTAAAATAGCAACTCAGTCACGACCGAGCCGGTCAACAAGACGCTCCACCACACCCATGACGAGTGCGCGGTCATCCGTATCCAGCGTGGACAGCAAATCGTAGAGCCTGCGCGCCTGGTCTTCTGGGCGTGAACTGCCCGCCGTCAGCAAGTCGGCGGTTTCACAGCCAAAAATTTCCGCCAGTTCGACCAAACGCTCGATGTTAGGCATGACGATCCCACGCTCGATACGGGATACGGCCTCGCTTCCAATCCCAAGCTTTTCCGCAACCTGCTCCTGACTCAGCTTGCAACGAGACCGCTGGCGAGCAATTGCTTGACCAACAAGCTCCGCCAGCTGCTTCGATTCGGTTTTTGACATGCCACCCTCCAATTCAACTTGGATGGTTGGTCATCAACCTATTGACATGAAGGACTTACCAAACCGAGACTCAACCCAAAAGGTTGATATACGACTTTTTCTCTAAAACACTATCTCTTGCAGGGAGCTCAGAAAAGCCATGATCGTCGTAACCGGTCTGAATGAAGCGCAAATTGAAGGTCTCGTGAAAAGCAAAGCGTCCTTCGAGATCCATGGCCTCAGGGGCAATTTCATGGCAGGTATCAAACTTGTCGAAACTAAGATTGAAAGCATGGGAATGAAGTGCCGCGTAGTAAGCGACCTGAAAGGTGCAGCAATGCACGGTGGGGCGCTTGGAGCGGCAGCCACCGTAATGTCAGCACCAGCAACATTAACTCTGGCGGCATTCACTGTTGCGGCAGGCGTCGGTCATGCGCTCGTCACCTACAACCCCGATTACGAAATCGTAAAGGACTACGTCAATAAGAAACTGACCGTCCGATACAAGAAATAACGCTTACTCCGATCTGAACGAGCATCTCCTATCACGAAAAGGAGCAGTCATTACAAATTGACTGCTCCGCTCGCCCTGCGCTCACTTAAACCATAGAGGGAACTATCTCATGCAAAAAATAATCAGCGTTATTGTCTTGTCGATCACTTCAATGACCGCCAGCGCCTACCAGGGCCTGGGACTTTATTTCCCTAGCGAGCAAACAATGGAAGGCTTGCCCCAAGCCATTCCTTGTGGAATCAAGGAATTCACCAATGGAATGGACAAAAACTACAGCCTTCAATGCGTTTGGTACTACCAGCCTCGTGACGTGAAGATCTGGGACGAAAAGCGCCAGCAGGATGTTATCTATTCGAATCAGTTTTCTGGGCGCTGCATCAAAGGGAACTGCCGGGATGGCGGCGGAAACATTGTCGGCCACTGGTCAGCCGATATCCCGTATCGCCTGTCTCTCTGGTACTACATTGACCAGAGCACCGATGGCAAGCCAGTCGCCTATCGCTTGGACAGCGGCCCCGCCAAAGGCCAAGATCGCCTCAGCTACGTAGAGGCGGGGAAATTGCTCCATAGCTTTTACGAAGCGGCTGGCGCACCTGAAAGCACGATACAGAACCTGTTTGGCGAGTATTACGTTGGCAGCTACAAGCAGTACCTTACTGACCTAAACAATGGTCAACACCTGCCATCCAAGAGAAATGTGCAAAAAACGGTCGCTGCCCAATCCGAATGGCCAGACGTGAAGAGTGCTTGGTGCAACCCACGCGCTGACGACGATTGCTACATCAACGAGAAGAGGGTTCCAATCGCAGAACTGGGTAAATGGTTGCCCGACATCAGCGAATCGAATGCCGATCAGCTAGGCGGCCACTGCGAAACCATTCTCTGCTTCGACAAAGATGACCAGCCGATGGGCTATCTGTTGCAATAACAAGCCTGAGCACAGCTGCACAGACGCACGGGCCAAAACGGTCTCCTTGCTAGTCCTGAGGTAGGGGGCTTTACGCCCCCCTATTGACTTCACTTCAGTTTTTATTTTTGACAAAGGGCATAATCGCATCGCCTGTCCAGTCAATCGCAATGGCGAGGACCACTTTAAGCAGTAGCCTTTATGAGATCAATCGCCAGAGAGATATTCGTAGCCGACTAAAGCACTACGCGTAAACGCCGAGCACGCTCCTTGAACGCTCGCTCTCCCCCCTTCCAAAATCTCGCAGACTCGCCGCCGTATACGGTGGTTCTCTAAACTGCCACACCCGTTTGCATTCGACCCGACCAGTCATTTGCAGTCGTTCTAACCACCGATTGCATCGGATTTAACCGGCACGTTTTGTAACCAGGGTCGGCAGAGAACGGCCGATTCTGTTGAAAAAGTCGGCCATGGTTTTCTCGGCAGAAAAGTACGCGCGTGAGATTGAAATCTTCACTTTGAGCAGAGGATTCGGGGCTCAGATTTCGCGTGGCGACGCGCAAAAAAAGCGTTTTCAGCGATCAGCATGGGGGAGTCTGGAAAACCGACTTTTTCAACAGAATCGGCCAATAGCAGTCACTCGACTTGCCCCCGTGTATGAACCGAGGAGCGGCTCGTCAAATGATGCAATACAGAGACCTTCGCACTTTAAGGCTGATTCAGCGCTCCTCCATCGCCAGAGATTAATTGTTCTGACCGTTACTCTGCGCTAGATAATCCCCCATCATTTCCAGCCGATCATTCCCCCAGAACAGCTTCGAATCGGCGATGACGGTCGGCGCACCGAAAACGCCTAGCTGCACCGCTTGATCGTTGTTAGCCTCCAGTGCCAGCTTGAATCGCTCATCGGAAGCAGCCTGTATAGTTGCACTTCGGTCCAGGCCTGCCGCAACCGCCAGATCACCGAGGATGTCCAGGTCGCTGATATCCCGGCTTTCAGTCCAGTAAGCTCGCATCACGTTGAAGATGAACTCCGCGCCCTTTCCCTTCTCGATTGCATACAGGCTGCAACGCAAAGCTCGGGAAGGTCGCAATGGGAACTGAGGGTGGTAGCTTAGCGTCAAGCGTCTCAGTCGAGCCCAATCCTGCAAATCCTGCTGAAACCACCGCACAAATGCTGGCGATGCTTCCAGTGGTCGCCGCCCCCCGATGTGATCGATCAGGTTGGCCAAGTGCATGGGCCGCCAATGAATCGCTCGACCATGGGCAGCGGCGATTTCTCGCAAGCGCGGCATAGCCAGGTAGCACCATGGACTGTGAAAATCGAAAAAAAACTCAATTGGCTCGCCCGCGCTGATCGGTTGCGGCATGGAGAAGCGGCTGAGGTCGACCATCACTCGTTCGTGATGGCCGCGCATCACTAACCGTCCTTGTTGGCTCGCGCTCACCGCGAAACTCAACGTGCGGTCCTTGGTCGACTCCAGCACGGCTTCGCACTGCACCTCAATGCCCGGCCAGGCCGGGCTCAAATGCGCAATATCCACTTTAGTGCCAACCGTGCCCCATCCCGGAACGCAGAAAGCCTGAACGCCACTGCCCGCCGTTTCCTCCAGCAGAGCAATAAGTGCCGGCGTAGATACCACCTGCACCCCGGCATTGCCGATGGCGGCAGCCGTTTGTTGAAGCCCTGGTACGAATGCGCAGTGATGCTGATGGCCGAGGATCGGTGTGCTCATGGTAACTCCTCCAACTGCATCGCCATGGCTTGGGCTTTCAGCTCGCGCTTGAGTATTTTCCCACTGGACGTCATGGGCCATTGGCTGACCTTGAACACCCTGGACGGATGCTTGAACCCAGCGATTTTTCCGGCACACGCCTGCTTCACCTGCGCAGCGGAGAGCGCCCCACCCAGCTCGACCGCCGCGGCGACCACTTCGCCGTAGAAAGGATCCGGCATGGCAAATACAGCGATTTCGGTGATAGCCGGGTGGGCGCGTAGCAGGTTCTCCACCTCCACCGGGTAGATGTTCTCGCCACCGCGGATGATCATGTCGCGTAACCGTCCACCCACAAGCTCCACTCGGCCGTCGGCGGTAACGCGTCCGAGATCCCCCGTCTGCATCCAGCCATCGAGGTCGATACAGCGAGCAGTCTCCAGCGGGTCACGATGATAGCCGAGCATCACCATGGGTCCGCGCACCTGAACCTGCCCGGTCTCACCGCAGGCCAGCACCTGGCCGTTGTCCGGATCACACACGCGCACCTGCATGCCTGGCAATGGCATGCCCGCGGTAGTGAATCGCTGGGCACTCTCGCAACTGTCCAAAGCGATAAGGGTGCTGGCTTCGGTCTGGCCGTACACCTGCACCAGGCCTGGAATCGGGAACGCAGAAGCGCAGCGTTCGAGCAAGGCCGGGTCGCAATCTGCGCCACCGCAAGTGCCCGCCCGCAACGAAGAAAGGTCGTATTGTATTCGTCGCGGGTGCTCCAGCATGGCCAGATAAGAGGTAGGAACGCCCGTCAGCAGCGTACAGCGCTCGGCCTCCACGAGGCGCAACATTCGCTCGGCATCGAAGGCACTGACCCCCACATACGTGGCCCCTGCGGCCAGCGCTGAGAGCACATTCATAATGCAGCCCGCGCAGTGGAATAGCGGAATGATGGAAGTCCAGCGATCCTCGGCAGTAACCGCCAGCCGCGCGACGGTGCCTCGTGCATTCATCAACATTCCTTCGAAGCACAATTCAGCGCCCTTTGGCCGCCCTGTGGTGCCGGAGGTGTACTGGATGCTGGCCAACTCGCGAGGCGACCAGGGCCAAGCCTGAAATGGCAACTCCGGCCCTTCGCTCATCAGTGCCGCGTAACTCCAGCAACTCTCAGCGTGAAGCTCAGGTTCGTCGAAGCAAATCACGTCGCGCAGAATGGGTAACCGGTTGCGAGTGTCCAGTGTCATGGTCAGATAGTCACTGGACCGAAAGCGCGCGGAAAGCAAGATCGCCACCGACTGACTGTGGTCCAGCACATGCAGGAGGTCGTCCTCGCGAAAGTGCGTATTAACCGGCACCAGCACCGCACCAATGGCAGCAATGGCGACCTGCGCGATTGGCCATTCGATTCTATTTTCCGCCCACAATGCCACCGAGCTGCCGGGTTGAATCCCGCACCGCCGCAAGGCACAAGCCAGTGTCTGGGAAGCAAGCAACCATTGGCTGAAGGTCAGCCGCTGAGGTGTGGAGTCAAATACGAGCGCCTCCTTGTCCGGCCAGCCATAGTGTGAATTGACCGAATGCGCTGCCATGGCGCTCGTTTTCCGGTATGTAATCGATGGAGCGGGTTTCAATCACCGACCTCGGTGCAACAGGCGCAGTTGAACGAGCCATGGGCGAATCCTCGATATTGTTAGTGCAGCATCTGCGCCAGATCAGCGCGTTTTTTGGAAGGACACAGGCTGTGGATGGACTGAGGATAAGCAGCTGGGTATATAATTAAAAATATGCACTTTTGATACTGCGAATTAAAAATAATGATTCACTTCAGCCTTCGGCAAATCGAATATTTTGTAGCAGCGGCCCAATGTCGAAGTACCGTCAATGCGGCCAAGTCGCTGAGTGTGTCCCAACCCTCGATATCAAACGCGATTGCGGAGTTGGAAGCCCTATGGGATGAGCGCTTGTTCGTGAGGATTCCAGGCAAAGGAATCGAACTCAGCTCCGCCGGAACCCGCCGTTATCAGCAAGCTCGGCAGCTACTGCAAAGTGCCGCGCAGCTCTCTGCCAAGGAGACTGATAGCGTGGTGGGGGACCTTTCGGTTGGCTGCTTTGCAACGTTGGGCGCGCGTCATGTCCCCACCATGGTCGAGCGCTTCAAGCAGCGCTTTCCTGAGGTACGAGTCGCCATTGTCGAAGGTGACACCGAGGAACTGATCGAACGGGTGGAGCGCGGCACCCTTGATTTAGCGCTGATCTATGACATGAACCTGGCTCGTAAGGTCAAGCTACAGGCGGTGGGACTGCAATCACCTTATGTGCTGCTGCCCGAAGGGCATCATCTGGCAGCAAAAGCCAACTTGTGCATTCAGGATTTGCAAACCGAGCCCTTCATCCTTCTAGACCTGCCTCACAGTCGCGACTATTTCCTGTCACTGTTCCGCTCGGGTGGTGTAGAGCCCAATGTCATTATGGAGTTGCGCTCGGTGGAAATGGTGCGCTCACTCGTGGCACATGGGCACGGAGTGTCGATTCTCGTCACTCGACCAGCTGGAGACTTGAGCTACGATGGGCGACCCATCGTGTGTCGCCCATTTGACGCTAGCATCCCACCGCAACGAGTCGTGATCGCCTCGTCGCAAACCCAGAAGCCGTCCCGTCCGGCTGACGCTTTTGTGGTAGTGATGCGCGAACTGTTCAATGAAGCCGATACGCTTGAAACCTCGACGATCTGATGAGGTTTTTTGATTTCTCCGCTGAGCTATATTCAACAGTCCGTTGCGGAGCATTTTTCCGCTGGTGAACGGCAGCTTCACGCCTTGAGGAGGTCAGTCAACCAAAATCGAATAAACGGCATGAAGCGAACAGGGGGCTACTGAGCCTCCTGCCTGCCTCAATCTCGTTTTTCTTTTTTTCTTTTGGCTGTTGCCGCTTAAGTCCGCGCCGAACCGAGCAGATCAGCCCCAGCATCTTTCTTCAGCAACTCATACACCACCGTCAGGAACACATCCCGCGTGGATTCGTCGCTCAATAGCTTGGTCGCCATGCTAGTGTGGCTGCTCATGGCACTGGCAATGGCCTGGATGGCTTTGCTCGGCAGGTCAGCCTTCATCGCCTGATCCAGGGTGTTGTTTTGCACCTGGGCCATGACCACGGTATCGCCACGCAGCTTCTCGGACACATGCACGGCAAAGGCCACCTGATCGGTATCGGTGATGTCCTTGCCGAAGGCGTTGTTAAGTTTTTCGATCAACTCGGTGAGGTATTTTTTCTCGCGGTCGCGCGCGTCGCGCAGGCCGTTGTCGGTAATGCCATATAGCTCGGGCGTTTCGCCCACGGCTGAAAGCCCACCCAGCCCCTCGCCTTTTCTGATTTTGTAGTGGCTGAGCTTGAGATCACCCAGGTCCACCTGTTCGGCACTGATGCCCTTCAAGCGTTTACGCAACAGCCGTGCATAGCTGGCAAACGCTTCCAGCGCTGGGTCGCCGAACTCCACCAACTGAGCGATGTACTCATAGGTGCGGACGAACTTGGTCAGGCTCTCACTGAAGATCATCAATTCATCACGGGCCATGCAGTACTCCGCCCTTTGTACGTCGGCGTACTCCATCCCCTTTTCGTCACCATTGTCGTGAGCGGCCTCCCAGGCCTTTTCCCACTGGTCGATGGCATCGTTGAGGGTCTTTAGCTTGCCGTTGAAACGGTCGGTGGCTGATTGAGTCAGCGAATAAAGCTTCTGATGCGTGACATTGCGATTCACGATGGCTTCGCCAAACGCTTCGACCTCAGCGACCTCATAGATGAACATGCCATCCAAGCGCTGCTTGATGTCGTAGACAATGTTCGGGTCCTGAATATCGGCCACCTGAGCATCACGGTAGAAGGTCTTGAACGCTGCCAGGATCTCTTCTGCCTCGTTAGCAAAGTCGATGACGTAGGTCTTGTCCTTGCCAGGAAAGGTTCGAT
Organism: Pseudomonas sichuanensis; assembly: GCF_003231305.1. Lineage (GTDB taxonomy): Bacteria > Pseudomonadota > Gammaproteobacteria > Pseudomonadales > Pseudomonadaceae > Aquipseudomonas > Aquipseudomonas sichuanensis. The sequence continues at coordinate 67,619 of NZ_QKVM01000008.1, forward strand.
TCAGCCGCGACAGCGTCTGCACCGCCTCCACACCCGATATTTTTTTGTCCAGGTACATGGCCACCAGCTTGGGTTGGTCGAAGCCGGTCTGGTACTTGTTGGCGACGATCATCACCCGATAGTCCGGGGTGTCGAACACCTTTCGCATATCGCGGCCATTGAGGCCGGGGTTCAAGTTGGTCTCGCTGAACTGATGATCCGCAGGCAGGCCGGTTTCCTGCACATCGCTATTGGGCACCTCACCGGAGAACGCCACCATCGCCTGCACGTTGTCGTAGCCCTTGCGCTGGCAGTAGTCCAGCAGCGCCAGGTGATACTTCACCGCAGCGGCACGCGAGCTAGTCACCACCATGGCCTTGGCCTGACCACCGAGCAGGTGTGCAACGTTCTTGCGGAAGTGCTCGACGATCAGCTCGACCTTCTGCCCCACGTTCACCGGATTCAGTGACAGCCACTTGGCCAGCTTGCGCCGGGCACTCTTCTCGTCCACACGCTTGTCGTCGACAAACTCGCTGCCGATTTTGAACGCCACGTTATAGCCGGTGTAGTTTTTCAGCACATCAAGGATAAAGCCTTCCTCGATGGCCTGCTGCATGGTGTAAAGGTGAAACGGTGCCGGAGGATTTTCCTGGTTCACCGGCTGCGCCGCATTTCGCGGGCGGCCAAACAAACTTAGGGTCGAATGCTTGGGCGTGGCGGTAAAGGCAAAATAGCTGGCATTGCCCGGTCGGCTACGCGATGACTGCCATACCGATAAACGCTCCTCTTTGCTCAGTTTGTCCCACTCGTCCTCACTCTGCCCGGTCAGCACATAGCGCAGGTCATCGGCGGTACTGCCGCCAGTGGAGCTGTGCGCCTCGTCGATGATGATGGCAAAGCGGCGATCACGCAGGCTGGTTTCCCCAAGAATGGCCTTTTGTGCATAGGGGAAAGTCTGCAAGGTACAGACGATGATCGGCACGCCGCCTAGCATCGCCTTAGCCAACTGCTGGCTCTTCGGCAGACTGGATTGCTGGCGGTCGATGGCGCACACCACCCCTACCTGGTGCTCGATTTGCTGGATGGCATCCTGCAACTGCTGATCCAGCACCTGGCGGTCAGTGACCACGATCACGCTATGGAAGTACGGCTCGCCATCCGGGCGACGCACACGGATCAACGAATGCGCCGTCCAGGCAATGGTATTAGTCTTGCCCGAGCCGGCACTGTGCTGGATCAGATAGGGCTGTCCGGCACCCTCGATGCGCACTGCGTCGATCATCTTGGTTACGCCTTCCCATTGATGGAAGCGCGGGAAAATCAGACCTTCCTTGAAGTAGGTCTTGCCGTTCAAATCCTGGGCTTCCTTACGTTCTTGCAACACAAAGCGATGGAAGATGTGCAGCCAGTTGTCCTTCTGCAGCACCCGCTTCCAAAGGTAGCTCACCGGGTAGCTGCCATTGTCGCCGGGTGGGTTGCCCGCCGCGCCATCGTTTCCCCGGTTGAACGGCAGAAAGAAAGTCGAATCCCCGGCCAGTTTGGTGGTCATGCGGATGTCGCTGTCGCTCATGGCGAAATGCACCACTGCACCACGCTTGAAGGTCAGCAGCGGCTCAAACCCGCCACTCTTGCGCTCCGGTTTGCGATCCATCCGGTACTGCTGCATGGCAGCCTCAACCGACTGGGTGAAGTCGGTCTTCAGCTCCACCGTGGCCACTGGAATGCCGTTGATAAAGAAGGCTAGATCGATCTCGTCGGTCTTGTCCAACGAGTAACGCAGCTGCGGTACCACGCGCAGGCGGTTGGCCGCATAGCGCTGAATCACCGTCTCGTTGCGATCATCCTCCGGTAACCCCTGGCTCATGGCTAAGGTGCCGCCACCGGCCACGGCGAAGCCGTAACGCAGCACATTCACCGTTCCGCCATCGACCTTGTTTTCCAGTTGTTTAACCAGCCGATCCAGCACCACATCGCGAGTGCCAGTACCGTTCATGGTCTGCAGCTTGACCATGACCTGCGGCTGGCTTTCCTCCAGCCAACCGAGCACATCATCAGGGAACAGCGCCCGCGCCGCGTCATAGTCGGCGGACTTGCCGACCAACCAACCAGCAGCAGCCAGTTGCTCGACGATATGGCGTTCGAGTTCGCATTCGTGGTGGATGTGGCTCATAGGGCGATCCTTCGTCTGGCCGGCCCCTATCTGAGAGAGGCAGCTTGTCTAAAGTTGGTCTTGAGTTCGTCTAGTGCTCGGTGCCGACAAGCTGAGCAACCAGTCAAATACCCATCAAATACAAAAAATATCAGGCTAAAGCCGCAAGCGTACTGATTTAGAGGCTTTAGCCTTGAAAATATGCCGCCCACCAGACGACGAATCAAATACCCGTCAAATACAACGCCACTCAAGCCCAGTAGGGCAGATAGCGTGAGTTTTTGTTGGACTGCCCCTCTTCATACGGCTTAATAACCTGTACCTCTTTTGCGTCCCTAATGATCCGCGATGCCATCGCACTGTTTTTGGCATCGATTCCAAAGCGTTCACGCAGCGTCGTATTAGTCATCGGGTCACGCAGCACATAACGCAGGCAAGCATGCAGATAGCAGGCATATACCCGCTCCTGCTTGTCCATGTCCTTGAGTGCTCGGTGAGCGAACAGTACGACCCGTAGAGAGCCATCAGGGCGCTCCCAGCGCGGCGGTGGCAATTGATAGAGTTCCGTATCGGAAACCACCTTGTCCACGCCGCTACCCCGTTCTTCGCAGATGCCAATGCGTGCAATCCAGGAGGCCATCTCCGCCGCAGTAGCAAAGCGTGAGATGCTGAGCCCGAGGTCGGTCTGAGCCAGCCAGCCAGCCTAAGATCCAGCAATCTGACCTGAAGGAATACCGCGCAAGCCACCGAGAAATCAAAACCGGGTACGCAGAATGACGAAATCTCGGAGGACGCTTTACCTGCGCAGCCTCAGCGCTTCACTTACCGGCTAACGTCTAAGTGATAGAGGAGCGATATAGCAATAGCACCCCATCAAGACGCCCCAAGGTACCAAGCAAATCCTATCGGCATTCCAAATGGCATTCCAACACAAAAACTAAACCGATATAGTATTTTAAAATCAACAGCTTACGTTACCTGTTCAGATTACCCCGGCCCACCAAATGATCAAAAAAAGACGTCCACGGACGTCTTTTTTTGTGCCTGTAAACCAGTAAATACGAGGCCTCCAGCGCCTTTACGGTCTTTCGAGAGTTTTTGAGTTCCAGCCGTTCGGATATTCCAGACGGTATCCCAGCTCACCCGATGCTAATCCTTGGAATACCGAATCAGTGCCTGAGGACAATCTCAGGCCTGCTCAAACCTCCGCCTCTCCGATCGACAGCCCAAGGGAGTCAAACCCGCGTCCAAGGATTACGTCCTCACAGACGGTGACGGTTTGCAGCTCCGGGTACACAGCAACGGCTCGTTGCTGTGGAATTTCAACTACCGCGAACCGGTGACCAAAAAGCGCATCAACATCGGCTTCGGGACCTATCCCGAACTGTCACTGGCAAACGCACGAAAGATGGCAGTCGATGCACGCGAGCTGCTCGCCCAAGGCATCGATCCGAAGGTGCAGCGCAATACGTTGAATGAAGCCAAACGGGCAGAAACGGAACATACCTTAGAGAACGTGGCCGCCGCCTGGTTCGAACTCAAGAAAGACTCGGTCACCCCGGTCTACGCCGAGGACATCAGGCGGTCGCTCACGCTGCATGTGTTCCCCGACTTGAGGATGACACCACTGGTGAAAATCACCGCGCCGGTGGTGATCGCATTGCTTCGACCAATAGAAGCGAAAGGCAGCCTGGAGACGGTCAAACGGCTTAGCCAGCGGCTAAACGAGATTATGACCTACGGTGTAAATTCCGGTCTGATCTTCGCCAACCCGCTCAGCGGGATCCGGGCGGTTTTCAAGAAGCCTAAGAAAGAGAACATGGCTGCGCTTCCGCCCGAAGAACTACCCGAGCTCATGCTGGAGATCGCGAATGCCAGCATCAAACGCACCACCCGCTGCCTGATCGAATGGCAGTTGCACACGATGACTCGCCCCGCCGAGGCGGCGACCACTCGCTGGGCAGACATCGACTTTGAAAGGCGTGTCTGGACCATCCCTGCGGAAAGAATGAAGAAGCGCCGCCCACACAGCATCCCGTTGAGTGATCACGCCGTCGCACTGCTGGAGTCACTGAAGACTCACAGCGGTCATCGCGAGTACGTCTTCCCGGCCGATAGAAATCCACGTACCCACGCCAATAGCCAAACCGCCAACATGGCGTTAAAACGTATGGGCTACCAAGATCGGTTGGTCAGCCACGGCATGCGCTCGATGGCCAGCACCATCTTGAATGAGCATGGGTGGGACCCGGAACTCATTGAGGTCGCACTGGCGCATGTCGACAAGGATGAGGTGCGCAGCGCCTACAACCGAGCCGACTACATTGAACGTCGGCGACCGATGATGGCTTGGTGGAGTGAGTACATACAGAAAGCCGCGATCGGTAGCTTGCTTGCCTCAGCGTATGGCCAAGTCAGAGACAAGAACGTGGTGCCGATCCGCTAGCGCTATACAGGCGCAGTAACGGCGGCGACAGCAACTGAACGTTCAAGACTCAGGGAAAGCAGCCTCGTTTATCTGCTTGTCAGCGCGGGTCCATCCAAACAGGGCTGCAAAGCCGCCCTGTTTGGATGGACCTCATTTTGAAAAGCTAGAAGCCGCGACGTTGTCTGGGATTTACCACGGAATTCCACCGGTGGATAACCGCCTTTCATGTCCTCAAGGGCACTGAATTTCGGCCCTTGACCGGGTTTATCCACAGGCGTAGAACTGGCCGTGCAAGCGCTGTCGATGACAGCATCCCAGGTGACCCGAACCTTAAAGGTCACGCCGCTTCCGCGGTGGTTCTCCCCAAGGGCGATTCGCATCCGGCAGCTCGCCCGGTCACTACCCATGTGATGGATGCTCTTACACATATAGCGCTCGTGCGCCAGATACACCGTACCTCGCTGCCCTGCAGCAACCTATCCGCTTGGCCGAATCTTGCGCCAACCTGTGCCCGTCTCTTTCTTCTGGAAAGAGACGGGCACTCTTACTACTGCTGCAGTCCTGATCGCACGTGGCTTTGCGGCATTCCCCCTCGTGACAATCGGCGTGACAAACGCCGATGTCACCAGCAACAGCCATGTAGATGATGGTGCCGCAGACCAGGGAATGGACTGCATCTGACTGACAGTCAGGCATGCCCCGGTCATCGCATTGCTGCTTGTACCTGGCTCAAGATCTCGCGGCACTGGTCTCGTCAGCCAATGCAGCCTCCACCCGCCCACCGGTATCCAGCGTTAACAGGACCATGGCAGCGCTTCGCGGTGATCAATGTGTGAAATTGCCCAGCCCGAGCAAGGGGTTGGGTATGCAGCGCAGCGGGGTTCGACAGTCGGTGCCCCTGGGCCAAGACCGCGCAAAGGTTAAACAGATCGTCGATGCACTTTTTCGCCAACATCAGCTACGGGTCGCCGCAATTGTTCTGTTGGCCCGAGCCACCGGCATGCGCTTGCGCGAGGCCATCTTGGCTGACCTACCAAGGCTAAGCAGTGAGGCTAACGACCTAGGCAGGATCAACATTCAGGACGGCACCAAAGGTGGCCGCGCCGGTGCCTCAGCGCCACGTTGGATTGCGCTGAACGACCATGTTCGAGGTGCCCTTGGGTTTGCACGGCAGGTGTCGCCTGCAGGTAGCCGTAACCTAATTGCGCCACACGAAAGCTACGTGGATCTTCTGCAAGAAATCATTCGCCCTGCGCGGGCCATTCTGCATGTCCACAACCTCAGAGGCTTCCATGAGCTCCGTGCGGCGTACGCATGTGAGCGCTATGAGCAGATCACCCTGCACCGCGCGCCTATCAATGGCGGCCGCTGTCGCCAGTTAGACAGGAACCTTGATCGTGAGGCCCGGAGGCAAATCAGCTACGAACTGGGGCACGGTCGGATCGATGTTGTCGGGTCCTACATTGGAGGATGCACATGAGTAAACCATTCGATATGGAATTGTTCTTGGCCGGCGTGCTGACCGGATCACACGCGACGCGGCAACGCCATTTGCGGCAGGCAAAAATCATCCAAGCTGAAATTGCCGAACGCTGGCAGCTTCAGACGCCTTGGGCTTGGCAGAAAAAGCACGTAGCTTGGTTTCTTGAGCACAGCCTAAATCAACGCAGCGATTCGACAAGGTACTACTATTTTCTGACCGTGCGGCTGCTCGCTCGTCGTTTACAAAAAACATGGTGTTTCAATCACTGAATCAGACCGCCTGCTATCGGCCCAGGCTGTGTGAAAACCTCCCGACCGCGCGAGGGTCATGGAGGATCGGCAACAACACTCGGCCCAAGTGACCTTCTTCGCCTACGTCGGCAGCTCGCAGATCACCTGCTTGCAGCTGATGGCTAAGAGGATCGCAGTGCGCAAAGCACTTCAGTTGATGTACCGGATTTGAAGTTCCGCTACGGATGAGCAAGGCAACAGTGGAAACTCTTCCGGAATATTGATAGGTTGCAGCCATTGAGCACGAGAGGGCCCTACATAGAACTCAGATATTTTTGGCGCTACAAGGACCTTTGTTCTTTCAGGGTTCGCAAATACAACACTATACTCCGCATCATTCACACCTTCACATCGAAACGAAGCGTTGAAATCAGCGAAATGCGCTACCCGGTAAATAGTGGCCTTTTTCTGATCACTTGTGGCCACCCACCCCCATACCATAGCTGCGAAAACAATCTGCGCGCCCGCCCCCACTAATAGTGTGAGCAGAATGGCTACCCCATCATGCGAGCCTGCAAAATCATTACGCCACAAATATGTAATGACGAGCGTGACAACAGAAGCCACCAATACCGGCCAAAGCAACATATCAACGACTTGTAGCGCAGTAGTCGCAAACAACGTCATAGGGAATAAAGAAGCATCAGCGTGAAATATTGCATTTATTTCCGCCATAGCCTGAGCTTTTGCCACATAAGTAAAATACGCAAGCAAAAGCAACCACGCGGACAATGATGCTCTCAGACCGATAAGATGCTGCAGAATTGTGATTTCGATCGTTGCAACGAAAACGTACAACCCAGCAAGAACAAAGAACATCATAAGGAAAAGCGCAGTATCAGGTTTATCTTCAGCATACCCGCACGCCACCAGAAATACTATAAAACCAAGTATCGCCGTGTAGAGCAAGGCAGATATTGTCTGACTAACCTTGACCTTTTCAGTGGTCAGCTCCGACGTAGCATTCGACATCAATAACTCCACAAAAAAATTACGACTTACCTGACATCACACAGGATAATTAATAATTATGCAGCTCCCGAGCCCCCAGCTAAAAACCAGGCATCACGAATCGCCCGTAGAAACTCGATTATTCCACTAGCCATTACCGAGATGGCTGCGACAGTAAACACTGTCCACAACATCACCCCTAACTCAAAACGAACAAAACCTACTCCACCCTTAAAATCAAAATCCCTTAAAACGATAAGCTTTATCAACATCGCGCGAGGCAGCCGATAAAAAGCCCCTATCAAGTCTAGATCACGAAACACCCTCGACGCAGCATAGCACCCAACAAGTAAAACTGTAACCGTAACACCATCCCTTACAACAACCCCATAACGGGCTTCCAGCACAGGAAAGCTGGTCGTACTGATAGTACTAGCCATAGCAAATATAACCGCACTAATAAAATACAACATAGCGGCCAAAAACACACTTCCAATCCCAAGCATTACTGAACATCTAGCTAAAATTCTCCGCATTTTCACGCTATGCCGCGCACGAGATCGTTGGCTTTCAATAATCGACCAACGAAACAATAAAGCGACTAAAGCCATCAGAATGTCAAATTGAACGACGCCCGTCTTAGTGATAAAGAAAGCAGCAAAGAAAGTAACAACCCCACTAACACACCTCCACAAAACCTTTCTATCCTCACTAAGGCCAGCCCAGTATTCCTCGGTTATACCCATGTTCGAGCTCTGCTTTTTGACCACTTCTCTCTCCCTGTGTGAACAACCGCTACGTAATCATCTCACTATGAGTGACCTGACTCCCAGCTTGCAGGATTGGCGTGCTCACGGAAATCAGGTCGGACGACGAGGGATTTCTGAACTAGCTGGAATTGGACCCATACGGACACTTCTGTAAGAGTATAACTATGTGGATATTTCTAAGAAGCGAGCCGAAAGGACTCTTTTCGCTTCGACCGTGCTAGGGATGCTCTTAAACTGCCGAGCATTTCCCGCAGAGTGGTGGTTTCGTCTGGTATTCTTTCCGGTCTCAATCTCGGAAACTGCTGGTAAGCGTCCACAAACGGCACACTGCCTTTGCGGTCTTTGCCAGTTATAGCTTTGGGTCGATTATTGTCAGTACCAGTTGGCAAAAGCGGCCGGTTGCGACAGGCAGAAATCGGCCAAAGTACCCAGTCAAATATGGCTAGGAAATCATGGGCAATTCACCACATTATTCTCGTGAAGATAGCCAGAGCACCTGTGCCTCCAAATCTATAGTAAAAATCAGACCAGACCCTGAGTTTCGAGGTAGCGCTTCACCTCCTCCATACCCCTTCTAGCTACTCCAAGGAGTTGGTCCCTAGCTTGCCGCTGGAGAGGCAATGGTCCCGCGTGAGAGGCCCACTTAGCAACATTCTCCACGGGCAGCCTGCGGGCTGCGAGAATCATAGCCATCAGATCATCCCTTGCTTTAGCATCCCTGATGACAGCTTTGAGGTCCTTACCTTTGGCATGGTACTTGGTGGTATCGGGCATTCCAGCAGCGTGAAATGACGCTCGTCTGATTATACAGGGAACACATTTGCCACACTGCTGATGAGACCGCTTCCATTTCCCGCACGAGACCGTTTCTACAGCAAGGATATTCAAATTTTCTTGATCTATACACTCAACAAGCATCTCGCCCTTGGTTTTCAGCGAGTAAGGATTGGTCACTCGTACCGGAAGCCCGACCGCATCTAAAATTTGCTGGAACAAGCCCAGAAAATGAGGGTGAGTTGTTCTGGTGCTGAGGGCGCCTATCCTGCGCGGCGTCATTGGCGGGTTCAAGGCAATTAGCCCATTTTCAGGAACGAATAGCTCGACCGGCGTGCTTGTAACTCGCAATTGGGCTAGCGTTGCTCCAACCAATGCGCCATAGGCAAGGAAGTTAAAGCTGCGGGTTCGCATTTGCACATCGGTAGGTCTGCCAAGATGCGATACTGGGTGTGCAAGCGCAGCGAACCTGGACACCTTCACTGGGAGGTGGTCGCGGACAAATATTTGCTTTTCGGAATCTCCTCGGTAGGAGTGGCTAATCAACAAGGGCCGACGACCATTCGCTAACAAGTCCAAAGCCCCTATTCCGCTGTCCATTCCACCGGAAAAAAGGCTCACACAGTCATGGCCCGCCATAACCGTAATATGGCCACGATTCTGAGGCTTGAGCTGCCTAGGCCCATCGGGCAACAACGTGATACTCCAAATATCTCCACTGAGAAAGTGGAGGGCTTTCTCTAGCAAAGGTACAGCACGTTGCCAAAGTTCAGGATCTGCAATTGGGATGGTCAGATGAAGATCGCGAGCCCAGCCATCATCGGCGGTAGCCTTGTCGACAAATGTATCTGCCGCGGTGACTGCCATGGCAATAGTGAGCAAGTCGAACCCAGTGCGATGGACTGGGGCCCCCAAGCGACGGACTGCCGCTCGAACAGGGCCACCAATAGAGCAGGTCCCAGGTGATGGAGGACGAACCCCGTACATCAACACCGGAATAGTTCTATCAGAGGGTGGCGGGAGAAGGTCTGCATCATGATTGAAAATTAAGTCAGTCACTCTTGATACCTCTCCCACTCGCTCCACACTTCCCGTATGGCAGCTAGCTGAATATTTTGAATATGAACATTGGAAAATGACTTTAAACTTCCCGAAAGAAGAGGTCGCATGTGTTTGTCCGTGACTGACTCAACGAGTGAATAAAGGTCTTTTTCGGCTTGTTCCACCTTGTTGGGTGTGTCGGCTTTGGCGAACGCATCGTTAGAGTCCAAAACCACTTGGCCAAACACGCATTTGGTGACATACACAACCATCATCTGAACCAACATCTCGTCCGATATGTTCTCGAAATCGAACTCGTCATAGCCATCAAGACATTCCGATAGGGCCTCATTCATTGCCACTCGGACTCGATCCGAGTCACCATCCTCAGGAGTCAACGCTTGAACGATCATGTCTATCGCTATGTCGGTGTCTTGACCATTCAGTAAAGCTAGATCCATTCCAGGCGGTGACTGTCCTTCCCGGAGAGCCGCCATTGCACCGAACAGCGCACCGCCTGCTCCAGCCATTGAGCCAAATCGCGCAGAACCAACCCCGCTGCCACCGGTTGCTCCTCCGGCATAGCTACCTATAGCAGCGCGTAGGTAGGAACCGTCTCCGCTAGAAACGAATCTGCCCAAATTGGTGCGAAAGTCTTTAAACCTCTGTGGCGGGGCTTCCGGTATAGGTGGCTGCCCATCGGTATCTACCCAACCAGGAATATAAGGAGAATTGCCACCAGGGCCCTTACTCGATGTGGAGGTTCCCATCACTTCCGCTCCAGCGACTTGAACCAGCGCTTGTCTTTGACTCTAGTGTTCATCCAAGGTTTGAGCTTGCCAGGCATGACCGTGTGGATAAAGTCGGATAGAAGCGCCCCTGCTTCTTGAGACTTATCTGCAAGGAGCTGAGCACCATCAAAACCTGCGGCCTTGCTGGACCAATCAGAATGGGTTCGCATCGACTCAATGAGCTGGACCATAACTGCGACTTGTTCATTTGAAGGTATCGCTTGCAAGGCTGATTTCGCTGAGGGTGATGATGTATTAGTGACCCGCTTAAGTATTGCAAGAGCTTCCGCAGCTTCTGAGGACAAACCGGCACGAAGAACCCTCAACGGAGTTGTCTCACGGCTCAGGTATACAATGGGTCGCAAGTCCTCGGCAGACAGCGAAGGCTCAAGGCAAATCCAATCCTTTAGCAGATTTTCCTTTGTCTTCCATACATCCGGACACGCAGTCTCGAACTCGGCGGTGTTCTCGACAAGCCCTTCGAGGGTGGCAAGAATCTCAGGCTTGCCACCAGCAGCGCTATTGATTACCGAATAAAGGTGAGAGACTGCTTTTTCATCCATACAGCGTTCAAATAAAGCGATCTTAGCGATCAGAGCCTCGTTTACTGGCATTCCGCGCATCTTCGCGACACGAACCCGCATGCGTACTACGTTAAGCATCCGTTTCACGATCCGTGGATTGCCAAGTACGGATGCTGAGTTGGCAAGCATCGGTGCCATTCGGTCAGCAATAGGGAAAGCCTCCTTAACTTCAATAGGTACACCTTCACCCAGCAGCCCTAACGCTTTTTCGGTGCTGACGGGCTCATCCTTCCAAGCTTTACGGAGATTATCTTCAAGACCGGCTCGAAGGGCTTCTACTTGCTCAGCGGCCACCTTGTCTCCAGCCGACGCGAAGAGCAGGAAAAGGTAAGCTCTTACCTCCTGCACGCCTAGCATCGGTACACGCACAGGTACCTGAATAAGCTTGTCCAAGTAGTCGGTTATGTGCCGGTCGTCCGGATCCTTAAAATGCTCGCTCACAGAGTGGCGGACCATATCTTCGTCAGCCGCGACGACGAATGCCGTATGGTTCATGAACAAGAAAAGCCGTAAAGCCTCCAGAGTGTGAATAGTCTGTTTAGGCAGACAGCGATCCAGGTTGTCAACGAACACAACCAGCGTCTTGTTAAGACCGGTCAGGACATCAGAAAATTCGGAACGAAAGGCGGCAATTTGCTGAGGCGGGGTCTGTTGTTTGTCCTCACCTAGAATCCCAACTAGGTGGTCTTTGGCTTTGGCGCCATCCTCTCTCAGAGTTTCTATTGCCTCGCCATCAACATCCCCCGAGAATACTTTACTCAGTGCTTCCACACCCTTTGCACCGAGGCCGAACGCTGGCATACCCATCGCTAACGCACTGCCTTCAACCAAAAAGCCCAAAGCACGCATCTTGTTCACGCGCGAAAAAAGCTTTTTGGCTTTTGGAAGAACGGATTCCGACTTCTGAGCTGCTTCGATGAGCGTCGATGCGATGACCTCCATCAGCGCTGCACGTGAGTCGTCATAGCCTTGATAAAGCCAAGCGTCGAATCGAACCACAATGAAATTAGACGTGGCGTCGGGTGGAATCAATCCACCCTCAATTAGGTTCAACAGCGTAGATTTCCCAGTTCCCCAAGAGCCGAAAACGCCTACCGTAACTGGCCGCATGGTCGGATCGCGGATGACGTCGACCACGAGATCTGCAACCTCTGAGTAATTCAGGAAATCTTTATTCGTATCGACATCAGCCCACATCAGAGCCTCCTTGCTTGTGATTGCCTCCTTGGCACGCGCTGATGAGCAGGGAAACTGAGCAGCGCAGATCTAGCCAAGATCCAGAGCGTTATCATTCGTCAAAATCTTCACGAACGCCACCATTTCGACAGCATCGTGACATGCTTGGAGAATCACGTCTTAAACGCTCATTACGACACGTAGATATGCGTGTGAGCATCACCGGAATAACTGCTGCGCGGAGGTCGTTAGCCGTGGGCCCTTGAATCCCTTACTGATCCCAACGGCAGGCAGATATCGATCTATTGATGCCATGCCCCGAGCGGCTTGCTATGGGTCGATAGCAGCCCGTCAAGGTCGCAAGCTCTCGACCCAAAGCCGCCACTTGGGAGGGGCAGCAACCAGCCAGAAGCTGGTACTCAGCGGCTCCACATTCCTAATATGCTTGGCTTGAGGTCACGAACCTTAAAGCGTGCTCGAAAGCGGTAAGGGCGCCCACATAGGGGGCCCTTAAGCTGGTGTCAGGCATGGAGCCTGTTACATGACATGTAATTGGGTTTCTAAGGCCTAGGCCGTGGCGTCGACGATCTTGGTTCCCGCGAGTTTTTCGGATTCAGCCTCAGCAAGTTTCTTCTTGAGGGTCAAAAGTCCAGGTCTAGGCTCCAAACCGACCTTATCCCGGAGCAGGTAGCGGACGAGGTCAGCAAGATACCTGGTGATGTCTCGAGTGTTTGGCCCCAGTTGAAGGCGGTTATTATCTTCATCCCAGATACCGTAAGGCTTACGAGCCGCATCCGGCGTAATGTAGCCCTCGATCCCTGGGAAAAGATTTTCGCGTTGTTGAGGACTCATCAGGTAAACACGCCATAGTTGGTTTGCATGCGCGAAGTCCACTTCGTGATTAGAAATTGCCTCAATGATTGCGTCACGTTTGGCATGCGCAGCCTTCTGGTCACGCGCCTCCTCTCCATTGTGAAAGGACCGAACCAAGAAGGCCATGGCTTTGAGCATTGTAGCCTGGGAGAGAAGTGTAATTTTATCCCATGCGGGCTCTCCCCATGTTGGCTGTTTGGCAATTGCGCCCCAGAAATGGTTCGCATATTCCTCAGCCCCTATCACGTCGAGTGGAGTAATACCAGACTGGTTAAAGGCACCACGAAAGAGGATTGAACAGGTACTGACAAGGTCGTCGCGAAAAATTGCGGGGCCGTCCAGTTTTACTCCAGACTTCTTGTGGCCGGTGTCCACCACACGAAGTCCATGGACTTTTCCGTCAGGCGCCAGATGCTCACTCACGTATCGGCTTACCGGGTTAGCTGCGTCGAATGCCAACGACTGTGCGGAAGACGGTTTTTTCCCGAGTACGTTAAGGTCGTGGAAAAGTTGGCGCTCCTGCTCTGGGTCCAGGCCAAGATGTACAGTCACATCTACAGTAAAGTGCTGACCAAATTCAGTCATTGCCGCAGTCCACAACTCCAACTCTTCGGAGGTAACCTCTTGACTTTCACCTATCCAAAGTCCCTTTTTCGGGTACTTCGCATTGGTGAGGAGTCCGTTAAGCCAGTCATGAACGAGCTCCCCTGCCCGGAGCCTGTGCTGACCATCTACCACGAACAGCTTTTGGGTCTTGTGGAGATGAAGGACTACACCGCTAGGCGTGTCCTCAAACTCAAGACCGGTATCTTGGATATTGCGAATGTTCGCCGTGAACGGCTGAAGTGCCTGATATGGGCCCTCACCCAGCTCAGCGAGAATATCGTGCAGGCAGTCGGGCAGGTGCTTGCCGTCTAGACCCCAGCGAGCCTTAACGCTAGCAAGGAGGCCGCGAAGAATGTAGATGGCCAGTTTTTTAGCATGATCCGGAATGAGTTGGCGCTGTGCAATCTGCTCCGGCCCTTCGCCCATAGAAATTATTCTGGCTTCGTTAGCTACTAGCGCTACATCACGGAATGTGGACATCGTCATGGTGATGTTCAGAGTTTGGTTCCCCATGTTGAAGCCAGACAACATGGGTAGGGTGATCGTCCCCCGTCCGCCAGTCTTCTTAAGCTGCTCGAGTCCGTACCGCTTGCCATCAGTCATGTCGTGCACTCCAATTGATTGGGGTGCAGGAGCACCGCCTGGCTCAGATTTCAGCTCCAAAACCAAGAAATGTCAACGGCCTGGCACATAAAAACTATAAACCCAAAGTAAAAAACCTCCGCCTGGCGCGAAAAATCACAGCCGCACTGATGATTTTGTGGTTTCACTTTTGACGATTGCGATGCATCCGGCCAGAAGGAACTAGGCACCACCATTGATTGGCTCAGAGCAACCTAGGCTCCCAAGCGGCTGCTGTAGTCGAGCATGGGGCAGGTTTGGGAAGGGCCCGAGGCGGGCCTCACCACTTTTTGCTCACTTTCCCGATCATGGCTCGATTTGCGGACAGGGTTTGGGCATCCACCTTCTTGAGCTGTTCAGCCCACCATTTGAAAATCTGCCAGTGTAGGCCTTCGGCTACCGAATCAGCTTAACTGGCTCGTCCACCTGCTTTACAAGCACGAGCGGCCGCCGGCCTCAATGTGGATAGCGAACGAGGCAAGCAATTCGGCAGGCTAGGCAAGACACAAAAAACTGCGAACGCAGCAAAATCTCTTACAATCCATGGCCGGATTTCCTACACATTTTCACCACCGATGCCCAAGAGATAACCCCGTGAATGACTCCGACAGCTCATCCGCGTCACTAGTTGACGTAGTGAAGCTAGCCGCCTCCCTACAGCGGTTCGCAGATGATCGCGACTGGCAACAGTTCCACTCCCCCAAGAATCTCATCCTTGCTCTCACTGGAGAGGTAGGCGAGCTGTGCGAGATTTTCCAATGGATGAGCGATGCCGACTCGATCTCCGCCGCAACAGACCCCGAAATCGGCCAAGCCGTCAAGGATGAACTGGCGGACGTACTGATGTACCTGGTTCGCCTGAGCAGCGTGCTCGGTATCGACCTCAACGAGGCGGTTACACGGAAACTCGTCTCGAACGGCCAGAAATACCCCGTGGATAAAGCAAGAAGCAGCAGCAAAAAGTACGACCGACTCTGACCAACACGCACCTAAGGACAACCCGTGATCGTTTACGCTGCGACCAAACAGCAATTTCTTAAAGACAACGATAACGATGACATTGAGGAGGTGATCCTCAGGCATTACAAGGACGCTACCGGCAAGAACGTTGGCTCCTCGGAAATCAGGTCATGGCAAGGGTCTCTGACGTACATGGCCAAGGTCCTTAGAGATGAGGGGCTCCCGAGCGATGCAGGCCTGGCCATTGAGTTGCACATTCCGCAGTCGTCGAAGCGAATCGACTTTCTACTCACCGGTCGCGACGAAAATCAGGCAAAAAAGGCCGTACTGATCGAGCTGAAGCAATGGAGCAAGGCCAACGCCACAACCAAAGACGCCATCGTCAAAACGGCATTGGGTGGCGGCCTCATTGAGACCATTCACCCGTCCTATCAGGTATGGTCCTATGCAGCGCTGCTGGAAGGCTTCAACGAGGCGGTGTATGACAAAAGCATCGAAATCCGTCCGTGTGCCTACCTCCATAACTACGTCAGTGACGGGGTCATAGATTCAGCCCACTATGAGCCCCACATCAGCAAGGCTCCGCTGTTTCTGAAAGGCCCGGAAGAGCTCAGTAAACTCAGAAGTTTTCTGAAAAAGCATATAAGCCATGGCGACAACAAAGAGGTGCTTTACGAGCTGTCCGAAGGAAAAATTCGCCCATCCAAGGCGCTAGCCGAAGCCCTCGGGGGGTTGATGAAAGGCAAACCCGAGTTCGTATTGATTGACGATCAGAAAGCAATTTTTGAGTCGGCGCTGGCGGCGGCAAGCGAGGCCTCGGACCAAGCACCAAGGGTGATGATCATCGAAGGTGGGCCGGGCACCGGAAAGACTGTCCTGGCTATCAATCTGCTGGTGAAGCTCACCGAATTGAAGCTGATGAGCAAATACGTCTCCAAGAATGCTGCCCCTCGCAAGGTCTACGAAAGCAAACTGGTTGGCACCATCAAGCGCAGCCATTTCTCGAATTTCTTTTCAGGCTCTGGGGCATTCATCGACACTGAGCCCAACACATTCGATGCGCTCATCGTGGACGAAGCTCACCGGCTAAATGAGAAAAGCGGGCTTTATGGAAACCTTGGGGAAAACCAGATCAAGGAGCTGATTGACTCAGCGAAATGCTCCATTTTCTTTATTGATGAGGACCAGCGTGTAACCTTGAGCGATATCGGCAGCAAGCAGGCGATACGCGCCTTTGCGAAAGCCAAGGGTGCTGTGGTTGAAGAACACGTGCTGTCTTCGCAGTTTCGCTGCAGTGGTTCTGACGGTTACCTGGCATGGCTGGATGACACGCTAGGCATTCGCTCGACGGCAAATCCGACGCTTGAGACCCAAGAGTACGAGTTTAAGGTGTTCGACTCACCTCAGGCGATGCATGACGCAATCAACGAGAAAAACCACGGGAACAAAGCTCGTGTGGTCGCGGGCTATTGCTGGCCTTGGTTGAGCAAGAAAGACCCCACCGCTGCTGATATCGTGATTGGTGACTACAAACGCCAATGGAACCTGGATCAGGATGGCAGCCTATGGATCATCGCTGAAAACTCCATCGAGCAGGTTGGCTGCATTCATACCTGCCAAGGTTTGGAAGTCGACTACGTCGGGGTAATTATCGGACCAGATCTGGTCGTGCGTGACGGTCAGGTAGTGACATCCCCGGATGAGCGCGACAAGCACGATAAATCGATTCGCGGCTGGAAAAAAATGATGAAAGAGCAACCTACCCTCGCGAAAAGTGAAACAGACCTGATCATCAAAAATACATACCGAACCCTGATGACACGGGGGATGAAGGGTTGCTACCTGTACTGCACCGACAAAGAGACGGCGCAATACTTCGAGAGTCGGCTTAGCCAACACGGCAATCATTGACGGTATCGTTTGCTAGGAGCCCCTGTACCGGCAAGCGCAGGGGCAACGATCAACTGGATGACCATTTGCTTTATAGATTCGGCCCCGATTCGTTTTCGGGGCCGGTTCTCAAAAAGCACCGTCCATCGGAATCCAGACCACGCAGCGTTCCAACTGGTATTCCAAGTAAGTTGACCAAAAAATTATTTACCAGCCAAAACAGATAGATACCGACCGGCGTCAAATTACCCCGGCCCACCAAATCCAAAAAAAGACGCCCTCGGGCGTCTTTTTTTATACCTAAATTCTGATCCATCCCAACCCACCGCATCCCACAGATTCCCCAGGGCAGCCCCCTCAAGAGCCGCCCCACCCCAGCCTCAAGCCAACGGCTTACGCAACAGTATGTCGACAGCAAACACCCCCAACACCCCCCCCGATACCCACCGCTGGGTCCGCATCGCCTTCGGCCGTGCCATAAGAAACCGACTAACCCGCGCCGCCGCCAACACAATCAACCCATTCACCGTCACCGCAATCCCAATCTGCACCATCCCCAACTGCATGTACTGATGCAACGTCGACCCCGCCGTCGGATCAATAAACTGCGGAATCAACGCCGAATACATCAACGCAATCTTCGGATTGAGCAGGTTGGTCACCAACCCCATGGTAAACAGCTTGCGCGGCGAATGCGGTGGCAGCTCGCGGGCCTCGAAGGGCGACGCGCCGCGGATCATGTTCCAGGCCAGGTAGCCCAGGTAGAACGCACCGGCAATGCGCACCACGTCATACGCCACCGGCACCGCCTTGAACAGCGCCGACAACCCCAGCCCCGACGCCACCAGGTAACAGATGAACCCTAGTGCCACCCCCGCCAGCGAGATCATCCCGGCCAGGCGCCCCTGGGAGATGGCCCTCGACGTCAGGTAGACCATGTTCGGCCCCGGGGTCAGGACCATGCCCAAGGCGATGATCGCCACCCCAATCAAGTTCTCCAACGGCATCTCAACGTACTCCTTCGCTCAGGGTCGAGTTACGTTCCGACGGCGCTGCGCGCCAACCCGGTTCGCCTTGGTACAAGGCAGGCTGGGCAACCGGTCGGACCACGCGCTCGTCAATGTTCACATGGGCCGGCAACCCGGCGATCGAGACTACCACACTGCTGTCCTCACGATTGCGCACTCCACGATTGCGCCAATTGCTCGAAGATCGCCTCCACATCGCGCACCAGCGCGCGGCGGTCGAAGCTGCGCAGGCGCAGGCGGGTGCTCGCGCCTTCGTAGACACCACTGGCATTGCGCTCCAGGTTCTGCGGCTGGGCCCAGTACAGGGTATCCAGTGTGTTCCGGGGCGTGCTGCCGCGCCGGCCGATCACCCAGGCACCGCGCTCGCCATGCAGCGGGCGCCCTTCCCGGCTGCGGCTGCGGGCGTGCTCGCGATGGCGGCTGGAGGCTTCGGTCTGCAACTCCCAGGCGATGCCCACCAGGTCGATGTCGCGCACCTCGCGCCACAGGAAGGGAATCTCGGCGCCACCGACCCGCGCCCCGATCTCGAGAAAACGCAAGGCGTCACCGTCATCGAACAGCTCCAGGTGGAAGACGATGTCGCGCCCGGCGGCAAAGGCCATGAGCAGCTCGGCCACTCGGCTGGCGATGCGCCGCTCGTCCTCCCCCTCTTCCAGCTCGATGCTGCCCAGCGGGCTGTCCGGCCCGAAATCGGCGCAACTGTTCACATAGCGCGAAGCGGTGAGCACCACCACCTGCTGCCCGTCCCACCAGCCATCGACATGCAGAATCGGCGCCGGGCAGAACACCTGGACCATCATCGGCTCCTGCTGCGGTGCCTGCAGCAGCGCCAGGTCCTGCGGCTCGCGCAGGATCCGCACGCCCCGGCTGGCGGTGCCGAAGCGGGGCTTGAGCACCAACGGGTAGCCGTGCTCGGCCAGCAGTCGGTCCACGGCCCGCTGATCATCCGCCGCCACCGCCGGCAGCACGTCGATCGCCGACTGCCGCCCGGCCGCTTCAAGCATGACCAGCTTGTCGCGAAAGCGCTCAATCCAGCCAACCGGATCACCGACAATGCCCCAACGCTCACGAATGGTCGCGGCGCTGAGCAGGTCGCCCTCGTTCAACGCCACCACCCGCTGCGGCACGCCATGCAGAGCAATCACCCGCTCGGCCTCGGCCATCACCGCCGCGGCATCGTCCAGCGAGGCCAGCGTCGCGCTCGACGCCAGCCGTTCGCTGGGCAGCGAGCCCAGCGACTCGGGCGTACAGATCGCCCGAATCACCGTGCCTGCCGGCAGCTCGTACTGGTCGTAGAGTGCCTGGCGCCCTACCCAGCGATGCAGGCAGAGCACATAGCTCATGCCTTGGGCTCCACGATGAAGTGCACGGCCTCGACCAGTTCGTCGCCGATGCGCACCGCGTCTTCACGCGAGGTGCCGGTGGCCAGCACATAGCCGGACACGCAGTCGGCCACGGTATCCAGCGGCGGGATCACATCGCCTTCGTGTTTCTGAATCACCACCGCGCGCTGGGCCTCGCCAAGCTCGAACAGGAATGGCAGGAACACCAGCGGCGTCTCGCCCGGGCGAGTGTGACGCACGTCGACATCGGGTTTCAGGTCGAGCTCGACCTTGCGCACCTTGCCCGGGGTCGGCACGAAGAACTGGATCGCCGCGCCAGCCTTGGGCTCCGGCGACTCCAGCGGCAGCTCGTCGATGCCCAGGGGCACGGTCAGGAACATGCGGTTCAGGTCCAGGCCGAAGGCACGACGCACCAGCTCCGGAGCACCGGAACCGGCCAGGCGTGCGTGGGACTCGAGCACCCGCGGGCCCTTGGCGGTCAGCACGAACTCGCTGTGCGACGGCCCCTCTTCCAGCTCCACGGCGTCGAGCAGGCGGCAGGTCATCTCCTTGAGCTCCTTGAGCCACTTCTTGGCATCGGTGCTCGGCGTGCTGACTTCCCACTCGACGTACTTGTCGTTCATGCGGTACTGGGAGTAGCCGATCGGCAGGTGACGACGCTTGAACGAGAAGGAGTCGACGCTGACCACCGGGCCGTCCAGGTATTCCTCGATGATGATGTTGCGCACCTCGGCATCCTGCAGCGCCTGCCAGGCCTTGCTGGCGGAGGCGGCATCGTCGCAGGGGTGGATGTGCAGGCTGGCCACGCCCTCGGCGGGCTTGAGCACCGAGCGGCCATGCTCGGCGACGAACTCGATGGCGTCCTGGGCGCAGGCGACCTGGCGATAGGCCACCGGGCTCAGGTCGTGATCGGCCAGCAGCTTGCGCATGGCCACCTTGTCCTTGAGCAGGTGCGCGGTCTTGTAGGAGACACCGGTCAGCTTGAAGTGGTCGACCACCTTGCCGGTGGACTCGCCCGCCACCTCGGTGGTGGTGATGATGCGGTCGAACGGCCGCTCGCGGTGCAGCGGCTCGAGCACCTTGATGATCGCCTCGGCATCGTCGATGCGGGCATGCACCACCTGCTCGCAATGGGCGACGATCTCTTGCTCGTAGTCGCCCTGCTGGTGCACCAGCACCACGTCGATACCCAGTGCCTTGGCACCATGGATTGGCGCCGGACGACCACCGATGACTGCAATACGCTTGTTCATGGAAACTCCCTGTTCGTAGTCAGGATTGCGGGAAAGGATTCAGCTGCCGTAGACCCGACGCAACCAACGCGCCTGGCCATCGGGCATGGGTTTGAAGGCCTTGCGTCGATGCAGCACGCGGGCGTTCTTGAAGATGAAGAAGTCACCGGGCTGCAGTACCAGCTCGATGCCCTGTACGCCTTTGAGCACCTGGCGCAGCAGCGTCAGTGCGGCCTTGGCGTCGTCCTCGGTGGCGCTGACGATGCCGTCGTCGAAACGCAGCCGATAACCGTTGGTACCGTGCTCCAGGATCGGCATCACCCGTTGCTCGCCGTCATAGCCTTCGTTGGACGCCGGCGCGCCGAAGGCGAAGGCCGGCCGGCTGAGGCAGTCGATCACCCAGGCGGGCAACCGCGATAGCACGTGGTCGACGCAGACGATGTCGGTGGACGCCCGCTCCTGGTTGCGCACGGCGATGAAGGCCAGGTAGTTCGGCACGCTGCGGGTGACATCGCTGGCCTGGTCGTCGAACGGCCAGTTGGGGTTGTCGGTGTGCCATGAGAACTCCACGTCCGCGCCCCAGGAGCTGGTAGTGCCGGCCGCACCCGGCACCGGCACCACGTTCCTGACCAGCTTGCCGAGGTTCTCGTACTCCACGGCATGGGAGCGCACGCCCAACAGGTTCAGCATGCCGAAGTGCAGCAGGTCGAAATCCAGCACGCACTGGGCGTCCGGCAGAAAACCGTTGATCGGCGACTGCACCTCGGTGGACAACCCCACACCGCGCAACAGCAGCGCTTTGTAGCTGCTGTCGGCGAAGGCGCGGATCGCGTCGACCGTGGCCGTGCCGAGCATCGAGCGCAGCCAGTCCGCGCCCACCACGCCGACATCGTCGGCGCGGTGGGGCATGCTCGCGAGGCGTTCACGGCAGGCCGCCAGGCCCGAGAGATCGCTGTCGCTCACGCTCAGCACCTGGACCACCGAGGCCTGGTGCACGTCCAACGCCATCAGGCTCATGATTGGCGCTTCAGGTAGGAGGCGGCCTTGGGGTCCGGACGATGGGCGAAACGCGCGCTGCGCCGGATGAAGAAACCGAGTGGCAAGATCAGGTAGAGCAGTACGTAGTCCATGTTGCACCTTCCCTAGTAGATGAAATGCTCAGTCCAGCGGCACGGTCTCGCGCCAGTCGACCGCTTCCTCGAACAACGGCTGCTCGGCTTTCTCAAGGTAGAAATCACCGATCGCCAACACGTCCATGTTGGTGCGCATGAAGCAGCGGTAAGCCTCGAACGGCGTGTTGACGATGGGTTCGCCACGCACGTTGAACGAGGTGTTGACCAGCACCGGGCAGCCGGTGCGTTGGTGAAAGCGTTCCAGCAACGCGCGAAAACGCGGATTGCGCTCGCGGTCCACCGTCTGCACCCGCGCCGAGAAATCGACATGGGTGATCGCCGGCAGGTCGCTGCGCACCACCTTGAGCAGGTCGATGCCGGTCAGCTGGGCCTGGTACGACGGCACGGTCTTGCGGATCGCCTGGGCGACCGGCGAGACCACCAGCATGTAGGGGCTTTCCTCGACGATGTCGAAGCATTCGCCCGCACGCTCCTCCAGCACCACCGGCGCGAAGGGGCGGAACGACTCGCGGAACTTGATGCGCAGGTTCATCGTCGACTGCGTGTCCGAGCGCCGCGGGTCGCCCAGGATCGAACGGTTGCCGAGCGAACGCGGGCCGAACTCCATGCGGCCCTGGAACCAGCCCACCACGCCACCTTCTTCCATGCTCAGGATCACCCGGTGGTCGAATTCCTCCTGGCTCAGCTGGTGGTAGACCGCGCCGCACTGGTCCAGCTCGGCACGAATCTGCTCGGCGCTGTATTGCGGCCCGAGCAGCGAGCCGCTCATGCCGTCCACCGCTTCGGGCAGTTCGCGCTGGGTGACCTGGCGGTGGCGACGATCGCTCAGCAGCGCAGCCCCCAGCGAGCCGCCGGCGTCACCGGCGGCCGGTTGTATCCACAGGCGCTCGAAGGTGCGCTCGCGGGAGACCACGCCGTTGGCCACGCAGTTGAGGGCAACCCCACCGGCCATGCACAGGTGGCGCTCGCCGGTCAGTTCGCGGGCGGTCTTGGCCAGGCGCGAAACGATCAGTTCGGTGACCTTCTGCACCGAGGCGGCGAGGTCGAACTCGCGCTCGGTCAACGGCGCCTCCGGCAACCGCCGCGGGCCGCCGAACAGGCGTACGAACGCCTCGCCGGTCATCACCTCGCCGCGTATGAACTCGAACTTGGTCCAGTCCAGACGGAAGCTGCCATCGGCCTTCACATCGATCAGTTCGGCCAGGATCCGGTCGGCATAGACCGGCTTGCCATAGGGCGCCAGGCCCATGAGCTTGTACTCCCCGGAGTCCACCTTGAAACCGCAGAAGTAGGTGAACGCCGAGTAGAGCAGGCCGAGCGAGTGCGGGAAGGACAGTTCGGCTACCTTCTCAAGCCCGTTCGGCGTGCCATGCCAGATCGTGGTGCTCGCCCACTCGCCGACGCTGTCGATGCACAGCACCGCCGCACGTTCGAACGGGCTGGGGAAGAAGGCCGAGGCGGCGTGGGACGCGTGGTGCCCATGCACGTCGATGCGCCGGCCAGGGCGATCGCCCATGTCCCGCAGGTGGCGCTGCACCTCACGGTCCATGCGCCGCTTGGTGGTGAGCCAGTCGCCGAGCACCGGGGCGTAGGTACCGACCGCCGACAGACCGGCCACCGCTGCGGTGGACAACACCCGGCGGAACTTCAAAGCCGGGTCCTCGTAGTAGGCCACGTGGTCGACCTGATCCAGGCGCAGCCCCGCTTCGGCCAGCACATAGGCAACGGCCTGGCGCGGGAACCCCGGATCGTGACGGATCCGGCTGAAACGCTCCTCCTGGGCGGCGGCGACCACCCGACCATCGATCACCAGCGAAGCGGCGCTGTCGTGGTAGAACGCGGAAATGCCGAGTGTGCAGGTCATAGCAGCGACCTCATTCTGTCCTTGAATTTGTCCAGCATGGTTTCCTCCCTGGGTGGATTGAGCGCCACGAATCCGCTGCGGATCCGCGTCCATAGTTCTTCCCGCTCGCTTGCAGCAAAGGCACTCAGGTAGGCGTCGAGGCTGGCGGCGGCCCAGGCGCTGTGCCCGGTCGATATGTTGTCGATGGCGTTGTGCAGGTCGACGAACAGGGTCGGATAGCCATAGGCGACCAACGCCTTGTGGGTCTGTCGGTACCCACCGCCGACGCCGGACAGCTCCATGGCCAGATTGAGCCCGAGGATTTCCGGGCAATAGGTTTGCGGGTAGCGGCCGATGGCCAGCCAGAACACCGGCAACTCGAAATCTTCGTCGGCGAAGCACTCGGCCGCGGCATAGCCCGGCGCGGCCGTGGCCGGCAGCTCGCCATGCACCGCCCGCAACAGCTGGCGATAGATCACCGGATGGTTCTGCGCCTCGATGCCATTGCCCAACTCGTCGTAGAGCGTCTCGAACAAGCGGCTGCCAAAGGTCGAAGCGGCCAGCGCCGGATGGGCAAAACCGGCCAGCCAGGCGCCGTCGATCATGGTCAACGGCGCCAGGGCGATGATGTCGGCCACCACCTCCTCGCGGCTGGGCAGGTCCTGGGGCTGCTCCAGCGCCTGGTTCGACAGGGCATGCTGATGCTGCAACCACTCGCGCAACACCCCGGGCGCCCAACGTTCAGGCAATGGGCAACGGCCCTTGGCCGCACCCCGCGCCGCCCTGACCAGCCAGCGGTTCACGTAGTGCCGGGCGTGGTTCTCTTCGGCCGGCGTCAACTCCACGTGCAGCAGCCGGGTGTACGCCTGGCGCGGCGCCAGGCTGACCGCCAGCGTCGGCGCCTCGACCTCGTCGCACAGCGCTCCGGCGAGCAGGCCGTCATCGCGCCACAGCGTGCGCGCCGGCTGTGGCGCTGGTTGGTCGGCATAGGGCAGCCCGGCGATCCAGCGCTCGAGGATGGCGAGATCGTCACGGCTGAAAATCCGGAACATCTTGCCCCGCGGCGAAACCAGCGTGGTCAGCAACGGGCTGTTTTGCGGCTTGCCGGCACGCACGTAGGCACTGGCAGCCAGGTGGTCGAGAAACTGCAGCGAATCATCCGCCTCCAGCAAAGGCCGCATGGCCACTTTGTTCAGCCGGGTTTTCTCGTGGTACTGGCAGGCGTCCGGGCGCCGCCGGGTGATCAGGTCACGTGCTGCCTCGCGCGGATCGAGCCAGCGTTCCAGCACGGCGAGCAGCGCGCTGTTGGCCGTCTCGATCTGCCAGCGCACCCAGCGGTAGCCCTGGCGCACGCCCTCCTGGGCCGACGGCCCGGCCTGGGCGAGGTACTCGCGCACCGCCGTCTCGGCCAACTGCGCCAGGTCCTGCGCAGAGCCCGCCGGGTCGCGCCGCAGGTCGAGCAACCGCGTCAGCGTCGGTTGCCCCTCGGCGATGCCGGCGAACATCGGCAACAACCCGCAGTGGCGCAGGTACAGGTTGGCGCCCAGGATCTGCGGCAACAGCGACTCGGGAAAATGCCCGAGCACCACCAGCATCGCCGCCAGATTGAACGCGCCGTCGCAGACACTGCTGTCATCGCCGATGTACTGGGGATCCTCGCCAGCGTCGGCCGGTGCCAGCTCACGCAACAGCTCGCGATAGCGCTGGATGCGGCTGGCGCCCGGCAGCCCGCCGCCGACATCCGCCGCATGAATCCTCAGCATCGCCATCGCGTAGGGCGCTTCGTTGTTCCAGCTGGCGCACACGGCATGTATCAGGTGCTGGCTGCCGACCAGCAGCGGCGCGGCTTCGCGCACGGCCTTGGCCCGCAGCACGGCGACCTCGCCCGCGTCACTGCTCGCCAGCAGCCGTTGCCAGTCCTCGGCGATCTTGCCCAGGCGCCCAGAGGCGTCTTCAGCCAGCCCGGCCAGCGCTTCGGGGCAGGCAAAGTCGACGTCGAGCACCTGCGCCTCGGGTACGGTCTCGAGACAGGCACGCAGGCTGGAGGGCGTAAACAAACGCCGCGCCTGTTCACCCGACTCGGCGCCGAGCAGGCTGGAAAATAACTGCCGATGCCTGTTCATCAGTGCATCGGATAAATGGAGGAATTGTTTTTCTTCTTGGACTTCTTTTTGCGTTTAAAAAGCGAACCCAAGGCCTGACGAATACGTTTGAACATGTTCTATTCCTCTCGCGTCATTGCAGATGGCGATGAATGGCCTGGGCCACTACATCGTTGCCAAGGTCGGTAAAGTGGGCACGGTCGACAAAGAACCATTCATCGGCCGGGCGCGCCCGCAAATCGTGCACCAAGTTACCGAACGGTATATTCAAGGCGTGACACCCGGAGGCGAGGTTATCCGCATAGCGTTCTGCTACCGTTGCATCGGAAATATCGCCATATAATTGCTGCCAGGTGCCCAGCCGGGAAATACGGTCAAGTTCGTCGAACAGCTTTTGCTCTTCTGCGCAGGGGCTTCGCACCCAGGTAGCCAATGGCTGCATGACGAAGGAGAGTTGCGCCCCCAATGAATCGGCCAAATGTTTCCAGGTCGTCAGGCAACGCAGGGTTTCCTGCGTGGCGTGCGCCAACGTCTGCGCAATCGGTGGCACCGCCGTGGTTTCATTCGGCCACTTCGGAAGTTTCGCAGGCGGTAGTTTCGCCCCGTGCTCTTCGGCAATTTCGTCGAACTTTTCGTAATATTCGCCGCAGAAATAGAAGGCCGGCAATTCGCCACGGACAAACTCCGGCAGGCGCGCCATCACCAGGGTGTTGAAGCCGCCCATGACCACGATCCGCTTGATCTTCGGCAGCCTGTGCATATGCAGCATGAACAGCATCAGCTCCTGGGTCGCATTGAAGCAATGGCCCGCGAAGTTCAGCCAGGGCGTGCCATCGGGATCGTGCGCCGCGAGCCGGCTGACCACCGAGGCCGCATCGCTGGAAGCCCCGTAGCCCAGGGCCGGCGAGGCCCCAACCAGCAGATTCACCGGCCCGCCGGCGCAGGCCTCCAGTTGGCCCGCGCTGATCGCCCGCCCTTGACGATCATGGGCGAAGCGAAAGCCCAGGCGGTCGGTGTTGATCGACGCACTCTGGTAGCCGGCGGCATTGAAACTCATCACATAGGGCAGGTACTGGGAACGACCACGGTTGGCGAAACGGTCGTAGTCAAGCATCTGCGGTGTCAGTTTGACGCGTTCGAGGGATGGATCGTCAAGCGCGACGGGCTTACGACTCTTGAACATGGTTCAGGCCACTCCATTGAATAACAGTTCATTCCGTTTACGGCCCCGCCTTATTCAAGGCGAACATAAGCCGTCAAAGTATCAAGATACTTTTTACAAATACCGAATACCCGAAAGCCACGACCCAACATGGGCCGGACAAATAGAGTTTCAGGTACAGAGCAGCCTCACGACTTCTCACATGAAGTACGTGTGCAATTGCTCAAAGGGCAGGATTAATTAAGTAGCGGCGTGCGGCGAAAAGGAGGCGTGATGGGCCGCGATCCGTGCGAGAAAATCAATGCTGGATGTCGTCGTATTTATTCCAAGGTGCCGCAAAAGACTTCCAAGCATTATCATTATTCCTTTTTATATTTTCTTCGGTTCCTACCGAAGTGACGCTCAGGCCACCGATTTTAGGCAGCAGGCAGCGCCTGTCAATACGTCGAAACTCGCATTTCATCGAATTAATGGAAAGTTCACGCTCAGTGCATAGGCGTAACCATCCAGATGAATAACCACCCCATCGAAAACTGTATTTATGAGTTGATGGCCGAATGCCGCCAACATGACGAACGGGTAGTAAACCATCCGTTGGCCATTCCTTGATGCCCAGGCCAACACCCTGCACCAGCCAGCGGACCAAGCCGTCCTGCCTTAATCGGCCGCCAATGTCGCTGGCAGATTCGGCAGCGGCCGAGCAAGCAACACGCCCACCACCAGGGCAAATACCAGGGCTGTGATACCTGCGCTCTGCAAGGCTGCTTCGAATCCGCCTATGAACGCTTGCCGCGCCAGCGGCGCCGCGGCCTCACGCAACCCAGGCTCAAGCAGCGCCAGCGCCGCCTGCAAGTCCCCCGCAGCCACGCGCGCGGCCATCTCCCCCACCGCCCCCATCGCCTGTGGCGCCAGGCCGGCCATGGCCTCGCGCAGCAACTGCCCGCTACGTGCCGCCAGGACGCCACCGAGCACGCCGATGGCCAGGACGATCGCGCCAAAGCGGGTGGTAGTGCTCAACCCCGAGGCCATGCCAGTACGCTCACGGGGCACGCAGGCCATGATGTTTTTCTGCGTGTCGCCATTGAGCAATCCGGCGCCAGCGCCCAGCACCAGGCTGGCCAGGGCAAAAGAACCATATCCACCCTGCCCGACCGCCCACGCGCAGGCCAGGTTGCCAGTCCCGACCAGCAGCAGCCCCAGCGCGAATACCTGCGCCGCACTCAACCTCGCCGCCAGGCGCATGCCCAACCGCGGCGTCAGCAGCATCGCCACGGCAAACGGCAACATCCCCGCCCCCGCTTCGAGCGCCGACAATTGCAGGCCGTTCTGCAGGTACAGCGGCAACAAGGTCATCATCACCTGGGCACACGCGGCGTAGGCGAACATGCCCAGCAAGGCGCCGATGAAGCGCCCGCTGCGCATCAATTGCAGATCGATCATCGGCCGGGCCTGGCTGCGCTCGACCATCACGAACAGGCCGAACAAAAAGGCTGCGATCACCAGGCGGCCCAGGGTGGGGGCGCTGTCCCAGCCGACCCGGTTGGCGTCGATCAGCGCCCAGATCAGGTAGCCCAGGCTACCGGCGAAGGTCAGGCTGCCCAGCGGGTCGAGCCGGGCGGCGGCGCTGTCGCGGGACTCTTCGACGCTGCGCAGCACCATCAGCGCCAACACGGCCACCAGCGGCAGATTGATGTAGAAGATCCAGCGCCAGCCCAGGGTGCTGGCGATCAGGCCGCCGAGCAACGGTGCGAAGGTGATGGTGGCGCCCATGCAGGCGCCCCAGAAAGCCCAGGCGCGCAGGCGCTCCTGTGGCTCATGGAAGCGGTGGCCGATGGCGGCCAGGGCAGCGGTGAGCAACAGCGCGGCGCCCACCCCTTTGCCGGCACGGGCCAGGTCGAGCCACAGCAGGTTCGGCGCAGCACCGCAGGCCAGGGAAGCCAGGGCGAACAGTGCCAACCCGAGCAGCAGCATGCGCCGTCGGCCAAAGCGGTCGGCCAGGCTGCCGGCGGGCAGCAGGCAGGCGGCGAAGGCCAGCAGGTAGGCGCTGACCACCCATTCGATGTCGGCGAATGAGCCGGACAGGTCGCGGGCGATGCTGGGCAGGCTGACAGCGACGATGTTGGTGTCGAGGATGATCAGGGCGCACACGGCCGAGGCCGTGAACAGGGTGAATCGCGCAGAAGCGGGGGTGGACATGGCAAGGCTCCAGAGGGGCGCCATCGCGGTCCACGAGATGCCCCGCGATGGCATCGAGGCTCGACCGGTCATCGGGCTTTGCCGCCGCGACGCCAGCCTTGTAGTGTTGCCCTCACCATAACGCCGCCGGCCGCCGGGCTTGTTAGCCGCCACGTCCTGCGTCATTAGCCCCCGGCTAACGAGGCCCCATGGAAATCCGCCACTTCCGCTACTTTCTCAGCGTCGCTCGCCACGGCCATTTCACCCGTGCCGCCGAGCAGTTGGGCATCGCCCCGCCCACCCTCAGCCGGCAGATCCAGGACATGGAGAAAGCGCTGGGTGTGCTGCTGTTCCAGCGCAGCCAGCGCGAGGTACGCCTGACCGCCGCGGGCGAAGCATTGCGGGTGGAAGCCGAGCAGGCGGTGCGCCAGTTCGACGCCGCGCAACTCAGCGCGCAGCGCGCCGCGCGTGGCGACAGCGGGCGCATCGAGCTGGGCTATGTGGCTTCGGCGGCCTACTCCGGCACCTTGCAACAGCAAGTGACCCGCTTCAGTGACGCCCACCCCGGCGTGCATCTGAATATCCGCGAGGCGCCCATGGATGCGCTGCCCACGCAGGTGCTCGACGGCCAGCTGGACCTGGCCTACGTACGCTCGCCGATGGAGCTGCCGGACGGGCTGGAGGCGATTCCCCTGCATGAAGAAGGTTTCGTGTTGGCGCTGCCCGCCGGCTCGCGCCTGAACGAGCTCAAGCAGCTCCCGGCCAAGCGCCTGGCCAATGAAACCTTCATCCTCCCCGAGCAGATCTCCGGCACCCTGGAGGTCGCCGCACAGGGTGGTTTCGTCCCGCGCCTGGGCCCGCAGCCGGGCAGCCTGGTGGCGGTGATCACCCTGGTATCGCTGGGCCAGGGCGTGGCGCTGGTGCCGGAATCAGTCGTGCGGCGGATCAACTTGCCGCAGGTGAACTACCGGCCTGTCGAAGATTGCCGGGCGAGTTCGTGGTTGAGCCTGTTGCACCGGCGCTTCGAGAAATCACCGGCCGTCGCCCGCTATATCGAGGCGGTGCGCTCGGCACCCAGCGCGTAGAACTCCTGCAGCTTGGCCTGCAGCAGGGCCTTGTCCGGCAGGCGAGTCTGGTACTCGGCGATCAGCGCGGGGGACAGGCTGCGGTTAAGTGCGTACTCGACCACTTCATCGTCCTTGCTGGCGCACAGCAGCACGCCGATGGCGGGGTTCTCGTGGGCTTTGCGTTCGTTGCGGTCGAGGGCTTCGAGATAGAAATCCAGCTTGCCCAGGTACTCGGGTTCGAAGCGCCCCACCTTCAGTTCAATGGCCACCAGGCAATTGAGGCCACGATGGAAGAACAACAGGTCAAGGGCAAAGTCACGGCCGCCCACTTGCAACGGGTAGTGCGAGCCGACGAAGCAGAAGTCGCGGCCCAGCTCGACCAGGAAGTCCTTGAGGCGGCCGAGCAACCCCTGGTGCAGGTCGGCCTCGGCGTGGCCGCCCGGCAGGCCGAGAAACTCGATCATGTAGGCATCGCGGAACACCTCCAGGGCCGCCGGATGGGCCTGGGTGAGCGCGGCCGATGCCTTGGCAGGTTGCGTCATGCTGCGCTCGAACAGCGCGGCCTTGAGTTGGCGCTCAAGCTCACGGCTCGACCACTTCTCCTGTGCGGCCATACGCAAGTAGAACTCACGTTCTTCGGGGAGTTTGCACTGGCTGAGGATGATCAGGTTTTGGGTCCACGGAACTTGTGTCAGCAGTGCTGACACTTTCTCCTCATGCCCACGATAGACCTCATAAAACTGACGCATGCGGAACAGGTTCCGCCGGGTAAAACCTCTCAACCCTGGCTGGGTCAGCGCCAGATGATCCGCCAATTGGCTGACCACACCGTCACCCCATTCGGCGTCCTCCAGCTTGCGACTGATGTATGCCCCTACCTGCCAATGCAACTCGATCAGTTGGGTATTCACCGCCTGGGCCGCGCGCTGGCGAGCCGTCTGGATCAGTGCAATCACTTCAGCGAAGCGCGTATCGGCGGTTACGGACGCGGTTGCATCTTGAGACTCGGTATTCATGCGGCGACTCCCTGGCGATGATCAATGAGCGCAAGAGTCTATGGGCATTCATCACAGTGGCTGACAACGCAACTGTTGCAAAACGCAAAGAGGGCGCCCAGTGGCGCCCTCTCGTTCACCGCACAGCCATCAGCCCATCGACCGCGCCCCCACCGCCTGCGCATGCCCCCGCGTGGTCACGATCCCCAGGAACGAAATCACGATGGCCAGCCCCAGCGTGGCGCTCACCTCGGCCCGGTGCTCCTCGGTGAACATCATCACCCCCAGCGCGCAGCTGATGAAGATGATCACCGCCCAGGTCAGCCAGGGGAACAGCCACATCTTGAACTTGAGGTTGGCGTTTTCACGCTCCAGGCGGCCACGCATGCGCAGCTGCGAAATGGCGATCACCAGATACACCAGCAAGGCAATGGCGCCGGAGCTGGCCAGCAGGAACTCGAACACGCCCTTGGGTGCGAAGTAGTTGAGGATGGCGATGGCCGCACCGATCAGGGTGCTGCCGAACACCGCCGCTCGCGGCACGCCGACTCTCGAGGTGCCCTTGAGCATCGCCGGGGCATCGCCGCGCTTGGCCAGCGAGTACATCATCCGCGAGGCGATGTAGATCGACGAGTTCATGCAGCTGGTCACCGCGATCAGCACCACGAAATCGACCATCAACGCGGCGTTGGGGATGTTCATGATTTCCAGTGCACGCTGGTACGAACCCACCACTGCCAGCTGCGGGTCGTTCCACGGCACCACCGAGATGATCACGAAGATCGACAGGATATAGAAGGTGCTGATGCGCCAGATCACCGAGCGAGTGGCCTTGGCAATGTTGCGCGCAGGGTCGCTGGATTCGGACGCGGCGATGGTCACCGCCTCGGTGCCGATGAAGCTGAACATCACGGTGATGAAGGCGCCGATCACCGCCGACCAGCCCTTGGGCGTGAAGCCGCCGTGCTCGGCCATCAGCGTGCTCAAGCCGCTGACCTCGCGGTTGGGCAGCCAGCCCATCAGCGCGGCGAAGCCCAGGCCGATGAAGCCGAGGATCGCCGTGACCTTGAGGATTGCGAACCAGAACTCGAACTCGCCGTACTTGGCCACGCTGAACAGGTTGGTGCAGGCCAACAGCAGCACCGAGGCCAGGGCGAAGATCCAACTATCTACCTGGGGGAACCAGGCGTTGAGCACATGCCCCGCGGCCAGGGCCTCGATGGGGATCACCAGCACCCAGAACCACCAGTACAGCCAGCCGATGGTGTAGCCGGCCCAGCGGCCGATGGCCTGGTCGGCGTAGGTGGAGAACGACCCGGTGTCGGGGTGTGCCACGGCCATTTCGCCGAGCATGCGCATGACCAGCACCACCAAGGTGCCGGCGACGAAATAAGAAAGAATGGTGGCGGGCCCGGCCGCCGCGATGGCGTGCCCGGAACCTACGAAAAGCCCGGCGCCGATGATGCCGGCGATGGACAGCATCGTTACATGACGCGGCTTGAAACCTTGTGCAAGGTTGCCATCAGATCCCACGGTGCTCATTGATCTTGTTCTCTTTTTGCTGACACAAGGAAGGGACGGGCAGGTACAGGCGAAAAAGCATCTCCTTGAAAAACAATAAGAATGACACGTCGCTCAGGCGCTGTTGTTGAACTTCTTCACGCTTTTGCAGCGCCACGCACCGAACGATCCGGGGGTTATTTAAGCCGCGCGGGGCACGGGGAAATTGTTCGAGAACGTCCCGCAGGTTCGCGATCACGACACCCCGTGCCCGATCCCGTCAGATGTCGTGATTGGCTTGCCTGGAAACGACATGGGCCAGGCGCCCACAAAAAAGCCCCGGTCTCCCGGGGCGGTGCTGCACAGGCGTCTGCCTACGCCTGACCGACACGCGGGTGTCGGATGGCAGCAGGGAACTGTTGTGTGGTCATGTCTGGCCTCATCGCCGGCAAGCCGGCTCCCGCAGGGTTTGCGCTGAACCTGTGGGAGCTGGCTTGCCAGCGATGAGGCCCGCACAGAAATCAACGCACCAGGCAAGGCTTCTTGTTGTCGAAGGTCCAGCCCGGCACCAGGTACTGCATCGCCACGCTGTCATCCCGCGCCCCCAGCCCCATGTTGCGGTAGCACTCATGGGCCTTGGCCAACTGATCTTCATCCAGTTCCACGCCCAGGCCCGGCCGCGCCGGCACCCGCACATGGCCGTCGATGATACGCAGCGGGTTGCGGGTCAGGCGCTGGCCGTCCTGCCAGATCCAGTGAGTATCGAGTGCGGTGATCTCGCCCGGCGCCGCCGCCCCCACCTGAGTGAACATCGCCAGCGAGATGTCGAAGTGGTTGTTCGAATGCGAGCCCCAGGTCAGGCCCCAGTCGTGGCACATCTGCGCCACCCGCACAGAGCCCTGCAGGGTCCAGAAGTGCGGGTCGGCCAGCGGAATGTCCACTGCCTGCGACTGGATCGCATGGCCCATCTGCCGCCAGTCGGTGGCGATCATGTTGGTGGCGGTGGGCAGGCCGGTGGCGCGGCGGAACTCGGCCATCACTTCACGGCCCGAGTAGCCGTTCTCGGCGCCGCACGGGTCTTCGGCGTAGGCCAGCACATCATGCTTGTCGCGGCACAGGGCGATGGCCTCTTTCAGCGACCAGGCACCGTTGGGGTCGAGGGTGATGCGCGCCTCGGGGAAGCGTTCGGCCAGCGCCGTCACCGCCTCCATTTCTTCTTCGCCGCGCAGCACGCCGCCCTTGAGCTTGAAGTCGCTGAAGCCATAACGCTGCCTGGCCGCCTCGGCCAGGCGCACCACCGCCTCTGGGGTCAGGGCCTTTTCGTGGCGTACACGGAACCAGTCATCGTCCGAGTCGGCCTCGTTGCGATAGGCCAGGTCGGTCTTATGGCGGTCACCGATATAGAACAGGTAACCCAGCATCTTCACCGCATCGCGTTGCTGGCCTTCGCCCAGCAGGGCTGCCATCGGCACATTAAGGTGCTGGCCGAGCAAGTCGAGCAGTGCCGATTCGATGGCGGTCACTGCATGCACGGTGATGCGCAGGTCGAAGGTCTGCAGGCCGCGCCCGCCGGCATCGCGGCCGGCGAAGGTCTGGCGCATGGCGTTGAGCACGCGCTGGTAGTGGCCGATCGGCTGGCCGACCACAAGGCTGCGGGCGTCTTCGAGGGTCTGGCGAATCTTCTCGCCGCCCGGCACCTCGCCCAGGCCAGTGTTGCCGGCGCTGTCGCGCAGCACCACGATGTTGCGGGTGAAGTACGGGCCATGGGCGCCACTGAGGTTGAGCAGCATGCTGTCGTGGCCGGCCACCGGGACCACGCGCAGGTCGGTGACTACCGGGGTGGCGTGTTGAACCTGTGGAGTGCTGTGCATGTTCATGGAATCTCTCTCGCGATCAGTTGGCCGAGGCGGCCTTGAGGTCTTGGGCAGGCGCGCCCTTGGCGCGGGTACGGACGAAGAACACCGCAATGGCGGCCACTACCGAGGTCACCGCCAGGCCGTACAAACCGCCCTGGATCGAGCCGGTCTGCTGCTCCAGCAGGCCGAAGGTGGTGGGGGCGACGAAGCCGCCGAGGTTGCCCACCGAGTTGATCAGGGCGATCACCGCCGCGGCGATCCGTGCATCCAGGTAGCCCTGGGGGATTGGCCAGAACAGCGACGAGGCGGCCTTGAAACCGATGGCCGCAAAGCACACGGCGACGAAGGCGAACACCGGCCCGCCGGTGGTGGACATGAACATCCCGGTAGCCGCCACCAGCAGCGCCGCCGCCACCCAGGCCTGCTGGAAGCGCCAGCGCCGGGCGCAGGCAGCGAAGCTGTACATGGCGATGATCGAGATCAGCCAGGGGATGGAGTTGAAGAAGCCCACCTGCAGGTCGCTGAGATCGCCCATACGCTTGATGATGCTCGGCAGCCAGAAGGTCGCGGCATAGATGGTCAGCTGGATGCAGAAGTAGATCAGGCAGAACAGCAGGATCTGGCGGTCCTTGAGCAGGCTCCAGGACGACGCCTTGACCACCCCGCCCGCCTCGCGCTCGCGCTGCTCCTGGTCGATGGCCGCCACCAGTGCGTCCTGCTCTTCGCGGCTCAGCCACTTGGCGTCATGGGGTTTGGAGTCGAGCCAGAAGAACACGAAGAAGCACAGCGCCACCGAGGCCATGCCTTCGATGAACAGCATCCATTGCCAGCCGTGCAGGCCCATGCCCTGGATCTGCATCAATGCCCCGGCCAACGGCCCGGAGATCAACGAGGCCACGGCCGAGCCGCTGAGGAAGATGGCGATGGCCTTGCCGCGTTCGGCGGCCGGCAGCCAGCGGGTGAAGTAGTAGATCACCCCGGGGAAGAACCCGGCCTCGGCAACCCCCAGCAGAAAGCGCAGCACGTAGAACTGGGTTTCGTTCTGCACGAAGGCCATGGCCGTGGCCACCAGGCCCCAG
Organism: Pseudomonas sichuanensis; assembly: GCF_003231305.1. Taxonomy (GTDB): domain Bacteria; phylum Pseudomonadota; class Gammaproteobacteria; order Pseudomonadales; family Pseudomonadaceae; genus Aquipseudomonas; species Aquipseudomonas sichuanensis. The sequence goes on from NZ_QKVM01000008.1 coordinate 103,500, forward strand.
GTGAACATGATGCGGGTCAGCCACAGGCGTGCGCCGACCTTCTGCAACAGCATGTTCGACGGTACTTCGAATAGCGCGTAACCGATGAAGAACAGCCCGGCGCCGAAGCCAAAGGCCGCCGCGCTGATACCCAGGTCACTCTCCAGGTGCGGGCGGACGAAGCCGATGTTGACGCGGTCCAGGTAGTTGACGATGAACATGATGACGAACAGCGGCAGGACGTGGCGCTTGACCTTGGCCACCGCGCTGGTCAGCACGGCATCGCGCCCGGCGGACGGATCGAGGGTGTGGTTCACAGGTGTTTCTCCCACTAATTGTTTTTGTGCGGGTCGATGGAGGTCGGGGCATCTGGCAAACACCCTGTTGTCTGACATCCAGGTGAGCGAATCATAGGCGTCGCAAAGTTGTACGACAAGATCGCAAACAGCCGGAAAAAAGCAAAATACAAGTAGATAAAACGCCTAAAAGCAGCGAAAAGATAAAAACAAGTCACCCATCCGCAAATAACGGCGGCCGGTTGATGGGGTAAATTATTTTCAGTTTTTTAACTTGTCGTACAAGCAAGCCTGCTAGGCTCGGCTGATCGGCCAGCCACTTGTACCGGCGCCTCAGCGAGCCCCGCATGAACACCCAAGACACCCCGCGCAAACGCGGCCACAGCCGCGCCCACGACCTGGTCTCCAGCCTGACCCAGCAGATCCTGCTGGGCACCTTCAGGCCCGGCGACCGCTTGCCCTCGGAAAACACCCTGGTGCGTGAACACGGCATCAGCCGCACCGTGGTCCGTGAGGCGCTGTCCAAGTTGCAGGCCTCGGGCCTGGTGGAGCCGCGCCATGGCATCGGCACCTTCGTCATCGAACGCCAGGCCCAGGCCGGCCTGCGAGTAGGCGCCGAAAGCGCCGCCAGCGTGCGTGACCTGCTGGAGCTGCGCATCGGCCTGGAAGGCCAGGCTGCCGCGCTGGCCGCCTTGCGCCGCACCGATCGGCACCTGGCGCAGATGCGCCAGGCCCTGGACGACTATCAAGACCTGGCCGCCGCCGGCGACAGCTGCATCGAAGCCGACCGGCGCTTCCACCTGCTGATCGCCGAGGCCACCGGCAACCTGTACTTCGGCGAGATGATGGCGCACCTGGGCAGCGCGCTGATCCCGCGCAACCGCCTGGCCCAGGCCGACCGCGCCGGGGCCAGGCTGGCAAGGCAGGCGTACCTGGCCAACCTGGAACACGAGGCGATCCTCAATGCCATCCGCCGCCAGGACCCGGACGCCGCGCGGGCGGCGATGTGTTTGCACCTGTCCAACAGCCGGGACCGGCTGGTGCCGGATCAAGCACCTGTGTAATCCGCTCGGGCCCTATCGCGGGGCAAGCCCGCTCCCACGCTGCCTTGGGGCAGCTCACAGCATGTCGTGGGAGCGGCGGTGCGCCGATGCGACTTGCCCCGCGACAGGGCCCGCACAGCTCACCTCAAGGCCCGATCCACCAACACCTGCAAACGCCCCCGCGAACAGCGCTCCACCCGCGCCTCGACGCCATACACCTCGGCCAGCAACCCCGGCACCAGCACCTGCTCCGGTGTACCGCAGGCCACCACCCGCCCCGCACTGAGCACCACCAGCCAGTCGGCATGGCTGGCCGCGAGGTTGATGTCGTGCAGCACCGCCACCGCCAGCAAGCGATGGGCGACAACCCGCTCACGCAGCGCATCCATCACCCGCAACTGGTAATGCAGGTCCAGCGCGCTGGTAGGCTCGTCCAGCAGCAACACCCGAGGGTTGCGCGCCAGCAGTTGAGCCAGCGCCACCAGTTGCCGCTGCCCCCCGGACAAGCTGGCCAACGGCTGCTCGGCCAGGTGCTCGATCCCCAACCGGCGCAGCGCCTCGAACGCCGTACCCAGCGGGTTGTCGGCCCCGCCCACGCGCAAACCGACGATGATGCTTTCCAGCACCCCCAGGGCGATCCCCGGGGGCAGTTGCTGGGGCATATAGGCCAGCCGTCGCGAGCGCTCGGCAACGCCCAGCCGGGTCACCTCATCACCGTCCAGCGTCAGCGAACCCTGCATGGGTTCAAGCCCCGCCAACGCCCGCAGCAAGGTCGACTTGCCCGCGCCGTTCGGCCCTACCAGCGCCACCAGGCTGCCGGCCGGCAACGCAGGCAAGCTGACCTGGTGCAGTACCTGCCGTGCGCCATACGCCACCGACAATCGATCGATCGACAGGCTCACAGGTTTCTCCCCCGGCGGAACACCAGCACCACGAACACCGGCACCCCCACCAGCGCGGTGACGATGCCCACCGGCACGATCACCCCGGGCAGGATCAGCTTGCTGGCAATCGACGACAGCGACAGCAGCAGCGCACCCACCAGCGCACTCGCCGGCAGCAGGAAGCGCTGATCCTCGCCCACCAGCAAACGGGCGATATGCGGCCCCACCAGGCCGACGAAACCGATGGTGCCGACGAAGGCCACGGCCGTGGCCGACAGCAGGCTGATGCGCACCAGCGAGGCGAAACGCAGGCGCCGGGTATCGACACCAAAGCTGCGCGCCCGCTCCTCGCCCATGCGCAGCAGGGTCATGGCCGGCGCTGCGCGCAGCGAGAAGGGCAACAACACGGCCAGCACCAAGGCGAGGATGCCGAGCTTCTGCCAGTCGGCCCTGGCCACGCTGCCCAGGGTCCAGAACACCAACTGCTGCAGCACGTCCTCAGTCGCCAGCAGTTGCAGCAGCGACACCAGCGCATTGCAACTGAACACCAGGGCAATGCCGAACAGCACCAGGCTCTCGACGCCGGCGCCGCGCAGCCGCGCCATGGCCTGCAGCAACACCACCGACAGGCAGGCGAAAACGAACGCCATCAGCGTCACCTGCACGCCCGGCGCCAGCCAGGCCACCCCCAGCGGATAGGCGATGGCCAGCGACGCGCCGAGTGCCGCCGCCGACGACACGCCCAGGGTGAACGGGCTGGCCAGCGGGTTGTCGAGGATCGCCTGCATCTCGGCCCCGGCCAGGGCCAACGCGGCCCCCACCAACACCGCCATCAGCGAATAGGGCAAGCGCACATTCCAGATGATCACCCGTTCGGTGCCGCTCAGGGTCGCGGGGTCGAGCAGCCCGTGCAGCAGTTGCCCCAGGCCCATGCCCGAGGCGCCACTGGCCAGGTCCAGCATCACCGACAGCAGCAACAGCGCCGCCAACCCCAGCACCAGCCCGCTGCGCCGCCACAGCAGGCGCCGGTAGCGCCCGGCCGCCAGGGCTGCGCCATCCTGCGCCAACGCGGTCACCGGGCGTCGACCCAGTACTGGCCGTCCAGGCCGATGTTCAACAGGCGATTGATCTCGGCCAGGGTGGCCTGCGGGTCGAGGTCCTTGAAACGCTCGGGATGAATCCAGCGCGCCATGGCTTCGATGGCAAGGATGTTGAACGGCGAGTTGTAGAAGTCATGCCACAAGCCATGAGCCTGCCCGGCCTGGATCGGCCGCAGCGGCGCGAACTCGGGCCGGGCAGTGATGTGCGCCAGGCTCTGGCGCGCGGTGTCGGTGGCCACGCCGGCCCCCAGCAGCACACCCGGCGCACGGTTGCCGGTGGCGATGTACACATCGGGGTCGGCCTGCAGCACGTACTCGACACTCACGTCGCCCACTGCGCCAGGCACCACATCGGCGCCGATGTTATGCCCGCCGACAGCCGCCACCAGGCTGCCCAGCCCACTCTTGCCAGTGGTGTGCCCCGGCGCCTGCCAAACCCCGGCCAGCAGTTCGAGGAAGACCTTCGGCCGCTGGCGGTCGGGCAGCCCGGCCACCGCATCGGTGACCTGTTTCAGGTGCCGGTCATACAGGCTCAGGTATTGCTCGGCCTGCTGTTCACGGTCGAGCAATGTGCCGAGCGCACGCAGGCTGACCCGGGTGTTCTCGATCGGGTGCACGCGAAAGTCGATGAACAGCACCGGCACCCCGGCCTTGGCCAGCAGGTCGGCCACCGGGCTGTGCTGGGTCGGACCCTCACCGGCGATGCTGAACACCGCCAGGTCTGGCTTCAACGCCAGGATCTGCTCGGCGCTGACGCTCTGCTCCGAGGCCTGGCCGATCAACGGCAGCTTGCCGATCTGCGGATAGCGCTGGGCGTACGCCGCATAGGTGTGCGGGTCGAGCAGACGCATGTCGTTCTGCCAGCCGACCACCCGCCCGAAGGGGTTGTCGCGGTCGAGCAAGGCCAGGGCGAAGAACAGCCGGCCTTCGCCGAGCACGATACGCTGCGGCGTTTGCGCGACCGTGACCGTGCGCCCGAGCACATCGGTGACCTGCACCGCACTGGCCGGTTGCGCCAGGCCCAGCCAGGCACCGAGCATCAAGGGCAGCGCCAGCAGGCGCCGCCAGGAAGCGGGTTGAATCATCGGTGACCTCCCAAGGTCAGGTGTCGCCCCAGCGACGGAGCAGGTTGTGGTACACGCCGGTCAGCTCCAGCAACGAACCGGCGTCGGCCTTTTGTGCGGTCAGGCGCTGGATCGCCACGTCCATGTCCAGCAGCAGACTGCGCTGGCTGTCCTCGCGCACCAGGCTTTCGATCCAGAAAAACGCCGCCAGCCGCTCGCCTCGGGTCACCGGCGTCACCCGGTGCACACTGCTGCCCGGGTACAGCACCAGGTGCCCGGCCGGCAACTTGACCTGGCGCTCGCCGAAGGTGTCGCGGATCACCAGTTCACCGCCGTCGTAGCTGTCCGGTTCAGCCAGGAACAAGGTCGCCGACAGGTCGGTACGCACCCGCTCGCGCACACCCTTGATGCCGCGGATGGCGTTGTCGATGTGAAAGCCGAACCCCTCGCCCGCCCCATAGCGATTGAACAGTGGCGGGTAGATGCGCTTGGGCAGGGCGGCGGACATGAACAGCGGGTTGTCCGACAGCCGCTGCAGGATCAGCCCGCCCAGCTGACGGGCGACCGGGGCGTCCTCGTCCAGCTGGCGGTTGTGCTTGGCCTGGGCCGACTGCACACCGGCCGTGGCCTTGCCATCGACCCAGGGCTGCGCCAGCAATTGCTGGCGCACTTCGCGCAGTTCGTCGGCGCTGAACAGGTTTGCGATCTGCACCAGCATCAGAAGCTGTAATCCACGCTGGCGGTCAGGGTGCGCCCGGCCCCCGGCACGCCGTACAGCTGGAAGCCGTCGAGCGAGGCGCCGACGCGGCTGTAGTAGAAGGTGTTGAACAGGTTCGACACGTTCAGGTTGAGCGTGGTCTGGCTGTCGACCTTGTAGCGCGCCGCCAGGCTGTGCAACCAGTAGGACGGCGCCTTCTCATGGTCGCGGGTGTAGACCGTGTAGACCCCGGTCGGGCCGTTGGCGTAGCTGCTGTTGTTGTTCAGCCCGCCGACGTACTTGTTGTCGCTGTAGCGGCGCCGGCCCACGTAGTCGGCCCCGTAGCTGACGCTGAGCTGGTCGGTGAGGTCGTAGGTGGTCCACAGGTTGGCGGTCAGGTCGGGGACGTTCTTGGCTTCCTCGCCCTTGTTGGCGCCCTTGGTCTGGCGGCTCTTCATCGCGGCGAAACCGGCATAGGCCGACCAGCGCTGGGTGAGCTGCCCCTGCAGGCCCAGTTCCAGGCCATCGACCCGCTTGGCCGGCAGCGCACGCACCGGCGAGGTCTCGCCCTCGCTGTATTCCCAGCTGTCTTCGAGCTCGGTGCGAAACAGCGCGGCAGTCAGGTTCAGGCGCTCGTCGAGCAGTTCCCACTTGGTGCCCAGCTCGTAGGTTTTCGATACCGCCGGCTTGTAGGCCTCGGTGCTGGCCGCGCCGTAGATCTGGTTGTTGGTGCTGGCCCCCACCGCCGACGGCTGCGCGGCCTGGCTGTAGGACAGGTAGATGCTGCCGTTGGGCAGCGGCTTGTAGACCACCCCGGCACGCCCGCCAAAAGCATCGTCGCGGCTACTGCTGCTGCCGGTGGAGCGCTCGCTGTCGACCTGCCAGTGGTCGTACCGCAGGGCCAGCAGCAGTTGCCATTGCGGGTCCAGGGTGAGGGTGTCGGAAGCGTACAGGGCCGCGTCCTTCACGACGCTGCGCGGGTCGCCGTAGCCCTTGTCGGTGCGGGTCGAGGCAAAGCTGTGGGCCGGGTCGGACAGGTTGAAGAACATCGAGCCGTCCGGCACCTTCATGCTCTTGTGCAGGCCGCCGTAGGTTTCGCGGTACAGCTCGACCCCCGTCACGGCCTCGTGGTGAATGCCACCGGTGTCGAGGTTGAAGCGCAGGTCGGTCTGGTTGTCGACGATCTCGTAGCGCTTGGACAGGCCGAAGTCGCTGCCGCGCAGGTAGCCGTAGCCACTGGCGCTGTTGGCGTAGTCGGTGTAGGCGCTGATGCCGTTGATCGAGCTGCGCGGCCCCAGCCCGACATAGCCCAGGCTGGCGCAGCGGGTGCCGGTGCAGGTGCGGCTGCCGTCGGCATTGGCGGCGACGAAACGGGCCGGCGACAGCACGGCCCAGTTGTCGGTCTGCTGCCAGCGCAATTGGTTGCGCAGGGTCAGGTCGTCGCTGAAGTCGTGCTCGAACAGGCCGGTCAGCGAGCGGGTTTCGCTGCGTTGGGTATACAGGCTCGAATCGCCGTACCAGGCATCGCGGTCGACGCCCGGCATGCGCTTGCCATCGGTGCCGCGCTGGATCGGTACGCCGCCATCGGGGGTGTTGCGGTCTTTCTGGTAGAACGCATCGAGCCACAGCCGAGTGTCGGTGCCCAGGCCGAAACCGAACGAGGTGGCCAGGCCCCAGCGGTCGTAGTCCACCTCGTCGCGCTCGGACACCGCGTTGTAGTGCTTCATCAGGTTGACGCGCACGGCGCTGGTGTCATTGAGCTGGCGGTTGACGTCGGCGGTCAGGCGCTTGTAGTTGTCCGTGCCGATGCCGGCCGAGAGCTTGCCGGCATCACCCAGGTGCGCACGCTTGCTGACCAGGTTGACGCTGCCGCCCACGGCCGACACGCCCGACTCCACGGAGCCGGTGCCCTTGTAGACCTCGGCCTGCTCCAGGTTGAAGGTATCGTTGCGGCTGGCCATGCCGGCGTCGCGCACGCCATCGACGGTCATGCTCTGCTCGGCGGCAAAACCACGAATAGAGAACAGGTCGCCCCAGCCCAGGTTGCCCTCACCCGACATGAAGGTGATGCCCGGCACATTGCGCAACACGTCCTGCAGGCTCTGTGCGTTCTGCTCCTCCAGCACCGCGCGCGGCACCACGCTGATGCTCTGCGGCGCATCCAGCAAGGGCGTGGTGATCTTGCTCGAGGTCACCGTGTCGACCTTGTAGCGGTCCTGCTTGCCGTCCACCCGGGTGGCGGGCAGGTCGAGCGTGTCGGCCAGGGCTGGCAGGGCGCAGGCGCCCAGCATCAGGCCGAAGGCCGGCGCCAGGGTCGCCGGGAGGCGCGGGGAGGATGCGTGGGGCATGTGAAGTCCTTAAAGAAAATCAGTCGCATTTGAGTGGCGTGATTCTAATGACGGCCCCACGCCATCTTGTGTGCGCAAATGTACGGCGCGGCAGGCCGGCGGTCGCCCAACACATTCCGTTACATTCGTGGAGGCAAGCGCGGTGTAAGGTGCCCTGCGCTACCCACCTACAGGCCCGCCCCATGTCCAAGCCCGACCACATCCTGATCGTCGATGACGACCCCGAGATCCGCCAGTTGCTGTCCCTCTACCTGGAAGAAGCCGGCCTGCGCACTTCGGTGGCGGCCCATGGCCGCGACATGCGCCGCTGCCTGGCCGAACGCCTGGTCGACCTGGTGGTGCTGGACCTGATGCTGCCTGGCGAAGACGGCCTGACCCTGTGCCGCGAGCTGCGGGTGCAGAGCAATATCCCGGTGATCATGCTGACCGCCCGCGGCACCCTGGTGGACCGCATCGTCGGCCTGGAGATGGGCGCCGACGACTACCTGGCCAAGCCGTTCGACCCGCGCGAGCTGCTGGCGCGGATCAAGGTGGTGCTGCGCCGGACCCAGAGCTTCCCCGAGCGTGCCCGTGTGGACGAAGCCAGCCAGCTGCGCTTCGCCGGCTGGCGCCTGGACACCGCCACCCGCCAGCTGCGCTCGCCCGATGGCCTGGTGGTCAGCCTGGGCAGTTCCAATTACCGCTTGCTGCGGCTGTTCCTGCAGCACCCCAACCGCGCCCTGAGCCGCGATTTTTTGCTCAACCATGTATTCGACCGCGAGCGCGAACCCTTCGACCGCAGCATCGATGTGTGCGTCAGCCGTCTGCGCCAGCACCTGGGCGACCACCCGCGCAACCCGGCGCTGATCCGCACCGTGCGCAACGAGGGTTACATGCTCACGGTCAATGACGTGGCCAGCGAATGAAACGCGGCTGGCCACGTTCGCTGCATGGCCGCCTGGTGCTGATCCTGGTCGGTGGCATGCTCGCCTCGCAGTTGCTCACCAGCAGCATCTGGTACGAAGTGCGCCAGACCCAGGTGCTGGAGATCCCCCTGCGCCTGCTCGCCGGGCGCCTTGCCGACCTGTTGCAGGTGGCCCGCGAGCGGCCGGCGCAGTTGCCGGTGTTGCTCGAAGGCATGACGTCGTCGCGCTGGCAGCAGTTGCCGGCAGCGCCGACCGGGCTCGCCCAGGCGACGCCCGAGCAGGACGCACTGCTGCGCCGGCTGCTCAGCGAACGCACCGGCGCGCCGGCGCCCCTGCGCCTGCTGCACCTGCAACTGCTCGCCCCCGACAACCAGCCCGGTGGCGCCGGCCTGCTGATGCGTGGGGCGCCGGCCAGTGTGCGCAGCGTGGTCGAGCTGACCCTGCCCGACGGCCAGGTGCTGTACCTGCAAAGCACCGAAGACCAGGGTTGGCGCAGCGCCTCGATCGGCTCGCTGGTGTTCGATTTCCTGCTGCGCATCTACCTGCTGCGCACCGTGGTGGTGGTGGTGCTGGCCTTGATCGCGGTGCGTATCGCCCTGCGCCCGCTCAGGCAGATGGCCGCCGCCGCCGAAGCCCTGGGCCAGGATATCCACCGCCCGCCGCTGAGCCTCGATGGCCCCCAGGAAGTGCGCCAGGCGGCCCAGGCATTCAACGCCATGCAGCAACGGCTGATCGACAGCATCGCCGAGCGCACCCGTTTCTTTGCCGCCGTGTCCCACGACCTGCGCACGCCAATCACCCGCCTGCGCCTGCGCACCGAACTGCTGGGGCAGGAGAACCTGCGCCAGCGCTTTCGCGCTGACCTGCAGCAGATGGAAGACATGGTGGCCGCCAGCCTGGACTTCCTGCGCAGTGGCGAGCTGGAAAATGCCCGCGAGCCTGTGGATATCGACGCGCTGCTGCGCGCCCTGCAGGCCGACTTCGAAGACCTCGGTGGCGAGCTGTGCCTGCACGGCCAGGCCCGCCCGCTCAACGCCCATGCCAGCGGCCTGCGCCGCTGCCTGCAGAACCTGCTGGACAACGCCCACCGGCATGCGCCGGGGCCTGTGGATATCGAGGTGCACGATAGCCCGGAGCGCTTGCGTATCCAGGTGGGTGACCGTGGGCCGGGTATCGACGGCGAGCACCTGGGCCAGGTGTTGGAGCCGTTCTATCAGGTTGACCCGTCGCGCAGTGGTGGGGGGCATGGCCTGGGGTTGAGCATTGCTGCCGGTATCGCCAGTGCCCATGGGGGTTCGCTGACACTGGGGCCGCGATTGGGGGGTGGGTTGCTGGTTACTGTGGATTTGCCTCGGGTGTGTGGGGCGTGAAGGGTTGGGGGCGGTGATGGGGTGCTGGTGTTTGTCGACAGAGTTGCAGCGCCTGTGAGATCGAGCGCCGCGCGGGCGGCGCTCGATCTCATAGGCGCTGCAAAACCATCGGCAAGCACCTGATCGCCCAAACGCGATCACATGATGAACACCCAAACTGCCCATGCCCCAAAAGCCCTGCTCTAGGGCTCACCAACTCAAGCAAATCTTGCCGAAATGCCTGTTGCTCTCCTGATACCTGAACGCCTCGACGATCTGCTCCAACTCAAAGTGCTTGTCCACCACCGGCCGCAAGCCGTTGGCATCGATAGCGCGAACCATCGCCTGCTGCTGCTCGCGACAACCCACCAGCACCCCTTGCAGGCGAATCTGCCGCACCAGCGCCTGAACCAACGGCAACTGCCCGGCCACGCCGGTGAGGATACCGATCAACGACACATGGCCACCAATGCGTGCGGCGATCATCGATTGCTCGAGCGTGGCCGGGCCGCCCACTTCGATCACATGATCGACACCGCGGTTGTCGGTGAGCGCACGCACCTGCTCGCCCCACGCCGGGGTGGTCTTGTAGTTGATCAGGTGGTCGGCGCCCAGCGCCTTGAGGCGTTCGAGCTTGGCATCGCTGGACGAGGTGGCGATCACCGTGGCGCCGGCCAGCTTGGCGAACTGCAGGGCAAAGATCGAAACGCCGCCGGTGCCCTGCACCAGCACGGTGTCGCCGGGCTTGAGGTGGTCGTCGCTCATCAGCGCGCGCCAGGCGGTAAGGCCGGCGGTGGTCAGGGTGGCCGCCTCGGCGTGGCTGTAGCCTTTGGGGGCGTGGGTGAAGGACGTGGCGCGGGCGGTCACCTGCTCGCGGGCATAGCCGTCGATACCGTCGCCGGGCACGCTGGCGAAGCCTTCGACCTGGGCCTGGCCAGCGAGCCAGTCGGGGAAGAAGGTGCTGACCACCGCATCGCCGACCTTGAACTCGGTGACCCCGGCACCGACCGCGATCACCTCGCCGGCGCCATCGGCCATGGGGATGCGCCGCTCGCTCGGGCCCCACATGCCGCTGACCACGGCGAAGTCGTGGTAGTTGAGGGAACTGGCGTGCAGGTGCACGGTGATTTCGCCGGCGCTGGGCGCGGCAGCCTCGCTGGTGCCGACCTGGACCTTGTCGTAGCCGCCGCCGGGGAGGACGTAGATGGCCTTGGTGCTCATTCGCTGGGTCTCCATTGGGGTAAAGGTGCAGAGCAGCTTAGACAGGTCTGACCGATCGCGGGGCAAGCCCGCTCCCACGTGCCCGCGCGTCCCTGCCTGCGCGTGGGAGCGGGCTTGCCCCGCGATTGGGCCATCAGCCCAGCAACGCCCTCAGCGCCCGGCAATCCGCCGCATGCCAGTCGGCCAGCTCCGGCCAGGGGTTGTCCGGCAGATTGACCAGCACGGTCCTGGTCCCGGCGGCTCGCCCACAGTCCAGGTCGAAGCGATAGTCGCCGACCATCACCATCTCGCCCGGTGCCACCGCCCATGCCCGGGCAATCTGCAACAACCCGTCCGGGTCGGGCTTGGGCGTCGCCTCGTCACGGCCAAGCACATGCTCGATCGGGAAGCAGTCGGCCAGGCCGATGGCTTCCAGGGTGACATGGGCCAGCTCGCGGGCGTTGCGGGTCAGGATCGCCAGGCGGCAACCGCGCCCAGCCAGTTCGCGCACCAGCTCCACCGCGCCCTCGGCGGCTTGCGAGGCAATCGCCAGGTCGCGCTCATGCTCCAGCAACCAGGCATGCTTGGCCGCCGCCTCTTTAGCCGGCAGTGCCGCCAGGTGGGTGAGGATGTCGTGCTCGGCCGGGATGTCGAGCGCCTCGCGAATGGCCGCAAAGTCATGCACCGCGACGGTCAGGGTGCCGTCCATGTCGAACACCCAGTGGCGGATATCGCCCAGGCTCATGCCCAGTCCTTGCGGTGACGGATCAGCCCTTCCTGGGTGGACGAGGCCACCAACTGCCCTGCGCGGTTGAAGATGCTGCCGCGGCAGAAGCCACGGGCATTGCCGGCCCAGGGGCTGTCGGTGGCGTACAGCAGCCACTCGTCGGCGCGCAGGTTGCGGTGGAACCACAGCGAGTGGTCGAGGCTGGCGATCTGCATGTCCTTCTGCCACACCGACTTGCCATGGGGCAGCAGCGCGGTGGTCAGCAGGCCGAAGTCCGAGGCGTAGGCCAGCAGGTACTTGTGCAGCGCGGGGATGTCCGCCAGGTTGCCATCGGCGCGGAACCAGGCGTACTTGACCGGGTCGCCCGGCTTGGGGTTGAACGGGTCGCGCTCGGTGACCGGGCGGATTTCGATCGGCTTGGCGCACAGCACCTTGTCGCGAATGCGCTCAGGCAACTGGTCGGCCATGGCGCTGGCCAGTTCGACTTCACTGGGCAGGTTCTCCGGGCCGACCACGTCGGGCATCTGCACCTGGTGTTCAAAGCCTTCTTCGTCGTACTGGAACGACGCGCTGCAGGTGAAGATCGGCTGGCCTTTCTGGATCGCCGTCACCCGCCGGGTGCTGAAGCTGCCGCCGTCACGCACGCGGTCCACCGAGTAGACCACCGGCATGCTGGCATCGCCGGGGCGCAGGAAATAGCCGTGCAGCGAATGCACGTGGCGGGCGTCCTCGACCGTCTGGCTGGCCGCCGACAGCGACTGGCCGAGCACCTGGCCGCCGTACAGCTGGCGGAAGCCCAGGTCCTGGCTGCGGCCACGGAACAGGTTCTCCTCGATGGACTCTAGGCTCAACAGGTCGACTAGGTCGTCCAGTACGTGACTCATGGAAGGTTCTCCTGGCAAGGCATTACGGCGCGGTTATACCGGCAAATGATACAGGGTTTGTCGGCGGCCCCGTCGAGGGGCATCCCCGTCAGCCACGCAGGGTGTCCTGCCATCGGGCCCGGTCGATGCGGTACAGCACGTGGGGGCGCAGGGGGTGGCCGGCGGGCAGGCGGGGGTGTTCGAAGCTGCCGTCCAGGTCCTGCTGCATGCCGATGGCCTGCATGACTTTCTGCGACGGCAGATTGCCCTCGGTAGTGAACGACACCACCTCCTCCAGGCGCAATTGGGCGAAAGCACAGCGCAGGCAGGTCCAGGCCGCCTCGCTGGCGAACCCCAGCCCCCAGTGGCGCCGGGCCAGGCGCCAGCCGATCTCCACCGCCGGGCCGAACGGGGCCTCGAAATTGACGTTGAGCAGCCCGGTCATGCCGATGAAGGCGCCGCTGTCCTTGCGCTCCAGCGCCCACAGGCCAAAGCCGAATTCATTGAAATGGCCACGGACCCGGCCAATCAGCGCAGCGGCCTCCAGGCGGGTCATCGGTGCCGGGAAATAGCGCATCACCTGGGGGTCGGCGCACAGCGCGGCGAACTCACGCAGGTCGTCGTCCTGCCATTGGCGCAACACCAGGCGGGCGCTTTCCAGTTCGAGAATGGGGGGCATCGGGGGGCTCCGGAATCGCGGTCTGGCAGTTTACAGCGTAGGCCGCCGAATGAAGTTTCATCCAGGCCGCCGCTGCCGGATGTTTTTTTCACATCCACTTCACCGGGCTCCGACAGGTCGCTTAGCACAATGCCTGCCATTACAGCGGCCACAGTCGACGCCGCACTGCCATCGGAGTGACACATGCTTTCCAGCACGACCTTGCACGACCCTGCCCTTGCGGCTCGCCTCAAGCGCCGACGCTCGCGCAAGCTGATCAGTGCCGCCATCGGCCTGTTGATGACCGTGGCCGGCGTAGGTACCTGGCTGGCAACGAGGACGCACATCGTGGACCTTGGCAACGAGCAACAGCTGAGCGAAAGCGGCCTGTTGCAGCAATGGAAAGACGGCGCGGTGCTGGTGATGATCCGCCATGCCGAACGCTGCGACAGCGCCCCCGGGCCATGCCTGGACGACCCCACCGGTATCACCGTTGCCGGCAGCGAGGCGGCTGGCCGGGTGGGCCAGGGCCTGCGGCAACTGGGCCTGGCCGGGGCGGACGTGTTCAGCAGCCCGAAGCTGCGCACCCGGCAGACCGCGCACTTCCTGCTGGGCCAGGACGCTGCCACCCAGGACTGGCTGGAAACCTGTGACAAGCAGTTCGCCGACGAAGCCCTGGCCCGCAAGCGCAGCGGCCACAACCTGGTGCTGGTCACCCACAACGGCTGCATCGACCACTTCGCCCGCCAGCAACGCGTCGCGGGGGGTGAGCGCGAGAGCGGCTATGCCAGTGCGCTGTTCGTGTCGGTGAATGGCGAGGGCAAGGCCAGGATTCTCGGGCGCATGAACGAGCCGGACTGGCAGCGGGTGTTGGCGTCCTCCGGTAAGTGATGCATTGAATTTTCAGGCCCAATCGCCGGCAAGCCGGCTCCCACAGGGGCTGCACTGATGCTTGTGGGAGCCGGCTTGCCGGCGATTGGGCCCACATTGCCAATACAAAACTGGCAAGATCGGCACAGGCCCACCTCACGAAACCGCCATGCCCCTGCCGCTGATCTACCACGACGACTACAGCCCTGAATTCCCGCCGGACCATCGCTTCCCGATGGACAAGTTCCGCCTGCTGCGCGACCACCTGGTCGACAGCGGGCTGACCACCGACGAGGCGTTGCTGCGCCCCGAGATCTGCCCCAACGACATCCTCGCCCTGGCCCACGACCGCGACTACATCGAGCGCTATATGCACGGTGAACTGTCCCGCGAGGACCAGCGCCGCCTGGGCCTGCCCTGGAGCGAGGCGCTAGCGCGGCGCACGGTGCGCGCGGTGGGCGGCTCGCTGCTCACGGCCGAACTGGCCCTGCAGCACGGCATCGCCTGCCACCTGGCCGGCGGCACCCACCATGCCCACTACGACCACCCCGCCGGGTTCTGCATCTTCAACGACCTGGCGGTGATCAGCCGCTACCTGCTGGAAGCCGGCCGCGTGCACCGGGTGCTGATCTTCGACTGCGACGTGCACCAGGGCGACGGCACCGCGCGTATCCTGCACGACACCCCCGAAGCGATCACCGTGTCGCTGCACTGCGAGCAGAACTTCCCCGCCCGCAAGGCTAAAAGCGACTGGGACATTCCCCTGCCCCGCGGCATGAACGACAGCGCGTACCTGAAGGTGGTCGAGGACGCGCTCAACTACCTGCTGCCGCTGTACCAGCCCGACCTGGTGCTGTACGACGCCGGTGTCGATGTGCACAAGGACGACGCCCTGGGTTACCTGCAACTGACCGACCAAGGCCTGGCCGCCCGCGACGAACAGGTGTTGCGCCAGTGCCTGGGCCGCGATATCCCGGTAGTCGGGGTGATCGGCGGCGGCTACAGCAAGGACCGCGAAGCCCTCGCCCGGCGCCACGGCATCCTCCACCACAGTGCGGCGCGCGTCATGGGTTGTTCACAATGACTGTGGAACCGCTTGTGGATAACCTGCTGGAAAGCGCCTACAGCCCTTTGCCTGCGTGGCCTGCAAAGTCTTGATCGTTTTTTGATCAGCCGTGCGCGGCAGGCGCCATGGTTGTTCACAATGACTGTGGAACCGGCTGTGGATAACCTGCGGGAAAGCACCTCCAGCCCTTTGCCTGCCTGGCCTGCAAGATACTGATCATTTTTTGAACAGTACTTGCCGATGCCTGGCTGGGGTAGAATGCGCGCTCTTTTCCACAGCCTGCTGCCGACCATGAACGATCCTCGCCCCGCCTCCCCTCCCCTTGTCGCCGTGATCGGTGGCGGCCCCGCCGGCCTGATGGCCGCCGAGGCACTGGCCCGGCGCGGGGTGGCGGTGCAGGTGTTCGACGCCATGCCTTCGGTGGGCCGCAAGTTCCTGCTGGCCGGGGTTGGCGGCATGAACATCACCCATTCCGAGCCCTACCCCGCCTTCGTCGGGCGCTATGCCGAGCGCCAGGGCGAGCTCGACGGCCTGCTGCGCCACTTCGACGCCGAGGCCCTGCGCCAGTGGATTCACGGGCTGGGCATCGAAACCTTCATCGGCACCTCGGGCCGGGTGTTCCCCCGCGACATGAAGGCCGCGCCACTGCTGCGCGCCTGGCTCAAGCGCCTGCGCGAGGCCGGCGTAGTTATCCACACTCGCCACCGCTGGCTGGGCTGGACGGCCGAAGGTGCCTTGCGAATCGCTTATCCACAGGGGGAATTGCAGCTCAAGGCCGACGCCGTGGTGCTCGCCCTCGGCGGCGGCAGTTGGGCACGCCTGGGTTCGGACGGCGCCTGGGTGCCGCTGCTCGGCGAACGGGCTGTGGATATCTCGCCGCTGCAGGCGAGCAACTGTGGCTTCGAGGTGGCGGGCTGGAGTGAACTGCTGCAAAGCAAGTTCGCCGGCGCGCCATTGAAGAACATTGCCCTGAGCGTGCCCGGCGCGGTGCCGCGCAAAGGTGAGTTCATCCTCACCGCGCAAGGCGTCGAAGGCAGCCTGGTGTATGCCTGGTCGGCGGCGGTGCGCGAAGCCATCAACCGCGACGGGCGTGGCACCTTGCTGCTCGACCTGCTGCCGGACCGGCCTGTGGACAAGATCGCCCAGGCCCTGGCCAAGCCCCGTGGCTCGCGCTCGATGGCCAAGCACCTGCACGGCCAGTTGGGGATTGATGGGGTGAAGGCGGCGCTGCTGCGTGAGTTGACCGATCAGGCGACCTTTGCCGACCCCGAGCGCCTGGCGGCAGCCATCAAGGCGCTGCCGATCACGCTGGTGCGCACGCGGCCGCTGGATGAGGCGATCAGCAGTGCGGGCGGGGTGCGCTTCGAAGCGCTGGATGAGGGCTTGATGCTGCGGGCCATGCCTGGGGTGTTCTGCGCCGGCGAGATGCTGGACTGGGAGGCGCCGACCGGGGGGTATCTGCTGACGGCGTGCTTTGCCAGCGGATTGCGGGCGGGTGGAGCCGCAGCAGACTGGCTGAAACTCCAAAGCTGACCCGCCGCCCTGTGGGAGCGGGTTTACCCGCGAACACGGGCGAAGCCCGTGCCATACACAGCGTTGGATTCTTCGCGGGTGAACCCGCTCCCACAGGGCTCGTGCCAGCCTTACAAATTGAGCGAGCCTGCTGGCATCAGAAGGCCAGCTTATGGCTTGCGCTTGCGCGCCCCACCATTGAAGCTCGGCACCTTGCGCACCGCCTTGACTGCCGGCGCCGCAGCCCCGCCCTCGTCGCTGTCCATCCAACGCCCCAGCCCGCGCTTGGCGCTGTTCTCTTTCGGCTTTTTCGGCTTCTTCGGTTTCTTCACCACCTGGCCACTGGCATCGATCATCGGCACCCGGTGGTCAGGGATGAAATCCGGCTCCTCATGACGTGGCAACTGCTGGCGAATCAAGGTCTCGATCGACGCAAGCATCTGCACTTCGTCAGCGCACACCAGCGAGATCGCCTCACCCTTGTTACCGGCACGGCCCGTGCGCCCGATGCGGTGCACGTAGTCTTCGGCCACGATCGGCAGGTCGAGGTTGACCACCAGCGGCAGGTCGTCGATGTCCAGGCCGCGCGCGGCGACATCGGTGGCCACCAGCACCTGGACCTCACGGGCCTTGAAGCTGTCCAGCGCGCGCTGGCGGGTGGCCTGTGGGCGATCGCCGTGGATGCCATCGGCGTTGACGCCTTCGGCGAGCAGGCGCTCGACCAGTTGGTCCACGCCGTTGCGGGTCTTGGCAAACACCAGCACCTGGGTCCAGCGCTGCTTACGCAGCAGGTGGCAAAACAGGTCGGCCTTGCGCTTCTTGTCCACCGGCACCAGCCATTGCTTGACCGTGGTGGCGGCGGCGTTGCGCGGGCTGACCTCGATGCTCAGCGGGTCGTTCAGCGCAAGGCCCGCGAGCAGGCGGATCTGCTCGGAGAAGGTGGCCGAAAACAGCAGGGTCTGGCGCTTGCGCGGCAGAGCGGCGTACACCGAGCGCAGCTCTTCGGCAAAGCCCAGGTCGAGCATGCGGTCGGCTTCGTCCAGTACCAGGGTCTGCACCTGGCCGAACTTGATGGCGTTCTGGCGGAACAGGTCGAGCAAGCGGCCAGGGGTGGCCACCAGCAGGTCGACGCCACGGCGCAGGCGCATCATCTGAGGGTTGATGCTGACCCCGCCGTATACCGCGTAGGTGGAAAGCGGCAGGTTCTCGGCATATTCACGCACGTTGGCGTGGACCTGCTCGGCCAGTTCGCGGGTGGGCACCAGCACCAGCGCGCGGATCGAGTTGCTGGCGACCTTCTCGCCTTCCAGGGCCAGGCGCTGCAGCACCGGCAGGGCAAAGCCTGCGGTCTTGCCGGTGCCGGTCTGGGCGGCGGCCATCAGGTCGCGGCCGGCGAGCACAGCGGGGATGGCCTTGGCCTGCACCGGGGTGGGTGTGCTGTAGTCCAGCGTCTGCAAGGTGCGCAGCAGCGGTTCGATCAGGCCGAGTTGGGCGAAATTCATGGCAATACCGTCAGGGGGTTCAGCGAAGGCGGCAAGTTTAACGCAATGGGCTGTAGGGGGAGTGGGGTTTCGTGGGAGCGGGCGTGCCCCGCGATTGGATGGCACCGGCTACGCCGGTATCGCGGGGCAAGCCCGCTCCCACGTCCATGCCATCTCGTCGCTGACGTCAGCTCACCGCCGCAGGCGCCTTGCGCCACTGCGGCAGGCCGATCAGCACCACCGCGCCGATAATCACCGCCATCGCCAGGCACTCCTCGGCGCCGATCTGCTCGCCGGCAAAGACGATCCCCAGCAACACCGCCACCGCCGGGTTGACGTAGGCATAGCTGGTGGCCGCCGCCGGGCGCACGTGCTTGAGCAGGTACATGTAGGCACTGAAGGCAAGGATCGAACCGAACAGCACCAGGTAGGCCAGCGCGCCCCAACCGGCGGCACTGGGCATCTGGGTCAGGCGCTCGCCGCTCAGGGCGCTGCCAATCAGCAGCGCGGCACCGCCCACCAGCATTTCCGCGGCGCTGGCCATGGCGCCCTGGGGCAGCGGCAGTTGCTTGCTCCACACCGAGCCGAAGGCCCAGGCCGCCGCGGCAAACAGGATCAGCGCAGCGCCCATGGGGCTGGCCTGCAGGTTCGAACCCATGTTGAGCATGCCGATGCCCACCAGGCCGAGGGCGATGCCCGCCCATTCCAGGCGTGAATTGCGGTGGCCGAACAGCAGGCCGAACACCAGGGTGAACAGCGGCACGGTCGCCACCGCCAGGGCGGCCACGCCCGAGGCTACCCCCGCGTGCTCGGCCAGGGTCACGCCACCGTTGCCGCAACTGAGCAACAAAAAGCCGATCGCCCCGGCCGCACGCCATTGCGCCCAGGTAGGTGCCGGCGCCCCGCGCCAGCGCAAGAAGCCATACAGCAGGCTGCCGGCAATCACGAACCGCACGCCCGCCATCATCAGCGGTGGCCAGGACTCCACGCCAATGCGGATGAACAGGTAGGTCGAGCCCCAGACCAGGTACAGGGCAAGAAAGGCGCCGACAAGCAGCAAGGGGAAGCGACGGGAGGCAGTCATGGCGAGGGGCTCGAAATCCGTTTACGGGTGGCTTAGTTTAGAAAGGGCCACGGGCAAACTTAAGTTACAAAACACGTTTAAATTACCGAAACACTTTGCAAAGCATGGTTATGCACAGCCTTGACCATCGATTGCAAAGCCACCAGGAATCGCCATGGACAAATACGACCGCATGCTCCTCGCCGCCCTGCTGGAAGACGGCCGGGCCACCTACGCGCAGCTGGCGCGCCAGGTCAACCTGTCGGCCCCGGCGGTGGCCGAGCGGGTCGCCAAACTCGAGGCCAGCGGGGTGATCAGTGGCTACACGGCCAAGGTCGACCTGGAAAAGATCGGCCTGCCGATCCAGTGCGTGATGGAGCTGCGCCTGGCCAGCCATGGCAACCAGCAGGCCTATGACGTGCTGGCGAGCATCCCCGAGCTGACCGAGTGTCACCGGGTCACGGGCGATCCTTGCGTGATCATGCAGGCGGCGGTGGCGTCGATGACGGAGCTGGAGGCGCTGATCAACCGGGTGTCGCAGCTGGGCTTCAGCAAGACCTCGATCATTCTGTCGAGCGCGGTGGAGCGGCGGGTGCCGCTGGGGCATCTGGAGGGCAATGGCAGGAAGGGATGAAATAGCCAATCGCGGGGCAAGTCGCATCGGCGCACCGCCGCTCCCACGATTGCTATGGGAGCAACTGTTTTGTTCACAATTTAAAAACTTGCCGCGATCACTGTGGGAGCGGCGGTGCGCCGATGCGACTTGCCCCGCGTTTGGCCTTCAATGACGCAGCAGCAGCTTGCCCTCGATCGGCACGTAGCGGCTGGCCGCGCGGATCACCGACAACGCCGTCAGCCCTGGCACGCCATAGACCACTGTTTCGACGCCGTGGCGCTGCATCGCCCGTTCCAGCAACAGGTCGAAATCCCCGTCACCGGAGGCCAGCACCACCTGATCGACCCGCGCCGCCGCCTCGATCACATCGAGGGTGATGCCCACGTCCCAGTCGCCCTTGGCCGAGCCATCGGCGCGCTGGATGTAGGGTTTGAGGCGCACCTCGAAACCGAGGTTGCGCAGGATCTGCTGGAACTGTTGCTGCTTGCTGTCGCCGCGGTCGATGGCGTAGGCCACCGCTTCGACAATCTGCCCTTCGCGGCTGACGTCAGCCCACAGCGCGGCATAGTTGAAATGGCAGCCGTGGCCCTGGCGAACCGTGTAGTAGAGGTTCTGCACGTCGGCGAACAGGGCGATTTTCTTCACGCGTGGTGGCCTCGCTGAATCCGTGAAGGGGGCTGCTGCGCAGCCCTTTCGCGGGCAAGCCCGCTCCCACAGGTTATGCGCGGCCTTCTGTGGGAGCGGGCTTGCCCGCGAAAGGGGCGCAACGCGCCCCCAAGTGCCAGCGAGTATGCCAGAGCCCTTAGACGTAGTCGTCGTCCGAGAAGAAGCCGCCATCATCACTGCCGTAGTCGGTATCGGCAAAACCACCCTGGTCGCTGCCCCAGCCACCGTTGTCGGCCACCTGCTGCTGGCCGCCCTGGTCGTTCCAGCCGCCTGTGTCGCTGGCCGGCGCGGGTTCTTCCTTGATCACCTCGACCACCTCTTCTGGTTGCGAATGATGATTGAACAGGCTGCTGATGCCCTGGGCCAGCAGCACGCCGCCGGCCACACCGGCGGCCGTCTGCATCGCCCCGCCGAGGAAGCTGCTGGCGCCACTGCGCGCCGGCGCAGGCGCCGCGCCGAAGCCCTGCTGTGGTTGAGGGGGCGCGTAGGCCTGCGGGGCAGGCTCGCGCCAGCCGCCGGCAGAAGATGGCGGTGGAGCAACCGAACGCTGTGGTTCTGGGCTGCGAGCACTGCCACCAAAGATGCTGGACAGGAAACCACCGCCACCATTACCCGCGCTGGAACGGGTCGCTTCAACCTGGGCACGGGCCTGCTTGAGCTCGGCCTCGAGCTGCTTGTTCTGCTCGTCCAGGCGCTTGATCGCAGCCTCCTGCACCAGGATCGCCTGGGCCATGTAGTACGGCGCCGCCGGCTGCTGGCGCAGGTGCTGTTCGATGCACGCCTGGGCCTGGGCGTCGCGCGGCTGGGCCGGGTCCTCGGCTTGCTTGAGGCGGCCGAACAGGCCGTCGATCAGGGTTTGTTCTTCAGTGTTCATCAAGCGACCTCATGGGCTGAACTGGACAGCGGACAGGCTCAAAGATGGGGGGCCGGCCCGGGCGATTCAATCGCCCGGGCCATGAAACTTTTTTCAGCAAACGGGCGGTCTGGGCTAAAGTTACGCCCTGCTTTTTCTGCCATGCGATGTTGACCGATGAATCCGCTGAGCGTTCTGCGCGACTCCCTGTACTTCTTCCGCCGCCATCTGGTGAGCATCCTTCAGCTGTGCCTGCCGTTGGTGGTGCTCGAGGCACTGTGCAGCCAATTGCTCTACCGCGAGCTTGGCGAGCAGGCTTCGCCGGCCTACGGCATGTTGGTCAGCCTGCTGTTCTATCCGCTGTACAGCGCCGCGCTGATCCTCTACCTCGACACCCGCAGCAACGGCGACGCGATCGCCAAGCGCAACCTGTTCGCCCGCGCCGTGCAGCTGTGGCCGGCGCTGGCGCTGCTGATCCTGATCAGCTCGCTGCTGATCATGGCGGGCCTGATGCTGTTCATCTTCCCGGGCGTATGGATCATGGTGAACCTGGTGTTCGCCGAATACCTGCTGGTGCTGCGCGGCCTGCCAGTGGTCGAGTCGATGCGCACCAGCGCGCGCATGACCACCGGGCACTTCATGCGCATCATGGTGTGCATGCTGTCGGTGCTGGCGCCGCTGTGGCTGATCGATGGCTTGCTGCTGACGGTATTCCCCGAGCCGCAGCCAGGCGTGCAACTGGCCCTGGATAGCCTCAGCGGCTTCCTGCAGCTGTTCAGCACCGTGGTGCTGTACCGCCTGTTCATGCTGCTGGAGAGCGAAGCGGGGGCCTGAGTTTTGTCCGTGCCTGATCACAAGGCACGAGGAACCACGACACGGCCAGGAAACCGCTCAAGCTGCCCCTTGGCCCACCTGCTGCCTAATGTGCGCCGCGCCGGCCCGAACCTCGACCGGCGCAGCGCACATTCAGGAGAACACAGCATGAGCATGTCCCAAACCGCAAACGCCTGGGCCGATGGCCATTCCTTCATCGGCCAGATCTACCTGCGGCAAGACCAGCGCTGGTCGCCCATCCACCTGCATGCCACACGCCACGATTTCAGTTTCGGGGTGGATGTTCGCAGTGATACGGGTTGGCTGCAGACCGGGGGTGCCGACCCGGCCGAAGCCTTCCTGTTCCGCTTTCACTCCAAGGGGCCCGAGCGCCTCCACTTCACGCTGTCGCTGGCCAGCGACAGCACTCGGCAGCTGGACATCGACAGCAACGGGCGGCTCGGTCTCTATCCAAGAGCAAGTACGCAACAGTACTGGAAGGTGCAACCGCTCGAGTGGCAACAAGACCGGGTCAGATGCCTGCTCCGGGATCAGCAGGGTCATCAGGTCAAGGCGTTGCCGGGCAATGGTACAGATGTCGCTGGCCTCACCGTGCAAACTGGCGAGCTGTGCGAGTACCTGATCGTACGTGACTTGTAAGGATGCGCCTGGGGCAGCCTTGGCACCCGCCGGTTGGCCCGCCAGGCCTCATCAGGTGCCTCTGGGCTTGGCCCGCGCCGTGGCCTCGGCCACCAGCGGGTTGTCCGGCCAGTAGTGCTTGGGATAGCGCCCCTTCAAATCCTTCTTCACCTCGGCATAGGTGGTACGCCAGAAGTTGGCCAGGTCCTGGGTGACCTGTACCGGCCGGCGTGCCGGTGACAGCAGGTGCAGTTTGACCTGCAGGCGCCCACCGGCGATGCGCGGGGTGTCGGCCAGGCCGAACAGCTCCTGCAAGCGCACGGCAAGAATCGGTGGCTGTTCGCTGTAGTCCAGGCGGATGTTCGAGCCCGAAGGTACGCTCAAGAAAGCCGGGGCCAGCTCCTCCAGGCGCTGGGGCAACGGCCAGGGCAGCAGGTTGCGCAGGATCGACGACAGGTCCAGCGCGGCGAAATGGCTCAGCCGTGAGACTTTGCCCAGGTACGGTTGCAGCCAGTCTTCCAGGCTGGCCAGCAGCGCTTCGTCGCCCAGGTCGGGCCACTCGCTGTGGCCGTCTTTCTCCAGGTCCAGCTGGCGCAACAGGGTGACCCGGGCCTGCCACTGGCGCAGTTCGGGGGTCCAGGTCAGCAGGTTCAGGCCCTTGCGTCGTACCAGGCCGAGCAAGGCCCTGGCGCGGGCATCGTCGTCCAGGCCGGGCAGCGGCTCGCGGCTGAGCACCAGCTCGCCGACCTTGCGCTGGCGTTCGGCGCGCAGCACCTGCTCACGTTCGTCCCAGTCGAGCAGGTCGAGCTGTTCGACCTGCTCGGCAAGTACATCATCGAACAGTGCCCGCTCGAATTCGGCAGCCAGGTAAATGCGCTCCTCGCGCTGGCCCTGGCGGCTGCCGAGGTCGGCGATCACCAGCCAGGGGCATTTCATCAACGCATCGGCTTCACCGAACAGCGCCGCACGGCCGTTGGCCAGGCGGTATTCGGCGCCGCCTTCGCGACGCTGCTGGGCGACACGGTCGGGGTAGGCCAGCGCCAGCAGGGCACCGAGCCAGCGCGGGTGCTCGGGATCTGCAACTGGGGTGCGCGGTTTGCCGCGTAATTGCCCACGGTACTGCCGGGCCAGTTGCCGGGCGCGTTGCACGCCGCCCTGGCCGCCGCGTGTGGTTTTGCTTTCACCGCTGAGCACGCTCAGCCGCGAATGCAGGTCGGCGCCGCCGCCGCGCAGGATGTCACGCTCGCCCAGCAAGGCCGCGACGTCGCAGGCCATGTCGGCCAGCCCCAGGTCCTGGCCGCGCAGCAGCAGGTGGGCGATGCGCGGGTGAGCCGGCAGCTCGGCCATGGCCTGGCCGTGGCCGCTCAACTGCTCGCGCTGGCCGGGCTTGAAGGCGCCGAGCCGTGCCAGCAGGTCCTGGGCCTGGGCGAAGGCGGCAGTGGGCGGTTGGTCGAGCCAGCTCAGCTGTTCGGGCGGTACGCCCCAGCGCGCCAGTTGCAGGGCCAGCCCGGCAAGGTCGGCCTGGAGGATCTCGGCGCTGCCATGGGCCGCCAGTTGGTCATGCTGCGCCTCGGACCACAAGCGGTAACACACGCCCGGCTCCAGGCGCCCGGCACGGCCGGCCCGCTGGGTGGCGCTGGCGCGGGAGATGCGCTGGGTGTCGAGGCGGGTCATGCCGCTGCCGGGGTCGAAGCGCGGTACCCGTGCAAGGCCTGCATCGATCACCACGCGCACGCCGTCGATGGTCAGGCTGGTCTCGGCGATGTTGGTGGCCAGCACCACCTTGCGCAGGCCTTTGGGCGCCGGCTCGATGGCGGCGCGCTGGGCATTCAGGTCGAGCTCGCCGTGCAGCGGGCAGAGCAGGATGCCAGGGCGCTCGCCCAAGGCCTCCTGCAAGGCCTGGTGCACCCGGCGGATCTCAGCCTGCCCGGGGAGGAACACCAGCAGGCTGCCGCCTTCATCGGCGAGCGCCTGCAGCACACAGTCGACCACCCGCGGTTCGACGAACTCGCCAGGCTGGAAGGGCCGGCTCCAACGAATGTCCACCGGGTGCATGCGGCCCTGGCTGCTGACCACCGGGGCGTCATCCAGCAGCCGCGCCAGGCGCTCGCCCTCCAGGGTGGCCGACATCAGCAGGATCTTCAGCGCCAGCTCGTCACGCAGCAACCCGCGGCCATTCAGGCTCAACGCCAGGGCCAGGTCGGCGTCGAGGCTGCGCTCGTGGAACTCGTCGAAAATCAGCAGCCCCACGCCCTCCAGCGCCGGGTCGCTCTGCAAGCGGCGGGTGAGAATGCCTTCGGTGACCACTTCGATACGGGTGTTGGGGCCGACCTTGCTGTCCAGGCGGATGCGATAGCCCACCGTTTCCCCGACCTTCTCGCCCAGCTCGCTGGCCAGCCGCTCGGCGGCGGCGCGGGCGGCCAGGCGGCGGGGTTCGAGCATGAGGATGGTCTGCCCGGCCAGCCAGGGTTCGTCGAGCAGGGCCAAGGGCACGCGGGTGGTCTTGCCGGCGCCGGGCGGCGCCTCGAGCACGGCTTCGTCGCGGGTAGCCAGGGCCAGGCGCAGGTCAGGCAGTACGGCATCGATCGGTAATGAAATCATGGTGGTCCTCGAACAATCGCCCGAGTATAACGGCGAACCTGGCCTGCCCTATCATGGTCTTAAGCTTCAGGCGCCGGCCTCTGCCGCGCCCCTTGTCGTGGTTACCTTTACCGGAGATTCACATGCGCATCGCTTCCCGCGTCATCGGTGGCGCCCTTGTCGCCACCCTGCTGACCCAACTGACGGCCTGCGGCACGGTTTTCTTCCCTGACCGTCGCGGCCAGATCGAAGGCAAGATCGACCCGATGATCGCCGCGCTGGATGCCGTCGGCCTGCTGTTCTACATCATCCCCGGCCTGATCGCCTTCGGCGTCGACTTCGCCACGGGCGCCATCTACTACCCCGGCGGCTACTCCGCGCAGGTCGACCCGGCCAAGCTCAAGCCTGCCGTCAATGCCGACGGCCAGGTCGACAGGATCAAGCTGCAGGCTATCCTCGAAAGCGAACTGGGCCAGCGCCTGCCGCTGAACGACCCACGGCTGATCCAGCAGCGCGGCAGCGTCGAGCAACTGGCGGCCCTGGGCCTGGTACCGGCAGCCTGAAACCCGCAAGGACGCCCCCGCGCATGACCGTGACCAGCGAACACCAACGCCTGCTGCGCCTGGCCACCCGCGCATCCTTGGCGGTGGCCAGCATCCTGGTGCTGAGCAAGGCCGTGGCCTGGTGGCTGAGCGGCTCGGTGAGCCTGCTGGCCGGGCTTACCGACTCGGCGCTGGATGCCGTCGCCTCTTTCCTCAACCTGCTCGCGGTGCACTACGCGTTGCGCCCGGCCGACGACGATCACCGTTTCGGCCACGGCAAGGCCGAAGCCCTGGCCGGCATGGCGCAGGCGCTGTTCATCGGGGTCAGTGCGGTATTGATCGGGGTGCAGGCCGTGCAGCGGTTGCAGTCGCCGCAGCCGCTGGGCGACACCGGGGCCGGTATCGCGGTGATGCTGCTGTCGCTGGTGCTGACCCTGGCGCTGCTGGCGCTGCAGCGCAGGGTGATCCGTATCACCGGCTCGACCGCGGTGCGCGCCGACTCACTGCACTACCGCTCCGACCTGCTGCTCAATGGCAGCATCCTGCTGGCCCTGCTGCTGGCGCGCCTGGGCTGGCCACAGCTGGATGCGCTGTTTGGCCTGGGTATCGCCCTGTACATCCTGTGGAGCGCGGTGCAGATCGCCCGCGAGAGCACGGCGATCCTGATGGACCAGGAACTGCCGGCCGACATCGGCGAGCGCATGCTCGAGGCGGTGCTGGCGATCCCTGGGGTCAAGGGCGTGCACGACCTGCGCACGCGGGTGTCGGGGAGCCACTGGTTCGTGCAGCTGCACCTGGAATTGCCGGGTGACCTGCCACTGCATCAGGCCCATGGGTTGTGCGTGCAGGCCTCCCAGGCGATCCGCGAGCGTTACCCACGGGCCGATGTGCTGGTGCATGCCGATCCGGTGTAGGCCTCATCGCTGGCAAGCCAGCTCCCACCTTGACCGCGCTGCTCTCAAGAAATGCATAACCCTGTGGGAGCCGGCTCCCACAGTTTGGCATCAGTTGATGCTGTAGCCCCGCCCGCTCAAGCAAGCGCCCAATGCCCGTCGATAGTTGTCTGCCACATTCGGCGGCGGCGCATAGCTGGCGGTTGCCGGGTCGAAACCGCTCTGGCTCACGGCCCAGCGATGGCACTGATAACGGTCCTGCTCCTGCTGCTCCGGGCCCTGGCCATACCGGGGATAGGCGATCACATCGTAACCACCGGCCGGTTGCGGCGCTGGCGCCACCGTGGGCGGGTTGACCACCACGTACTCGGCGCTGCTGGCCTGGTACTGGTAATAGGTGTCGGCCACCAGGAAGAACAGCGCTCCACCCAGCCATACTTCGCGCGCATAGGGCGGCAAGTAGCTGACCCGCACCCCGTAAGGCGGCCTGACCACGACGTAGCCGCCGCCATGGGGGCGATACCAGTAGCCACCGGAGTAGTAGTAATCCTGGCCGCGGTAGGGCACTTGCCAGGAGCGGTCCGGGAAGCGATCGACGGTATGCCCGGGGTGATACTGCGGCCCTGGGCCCCAACCATCGCCATGGCCGTCCGGGCGCCCCGACCAGTCGCCGCCAGGTCGCTGACCGGGGCCACCGGCCTGCCAGTGACGGTTGTCGTCATGCCGGCGCGGGATGTCCTGGTAATACCCTTGGCGTGGTGGCTGGGTCTGACGCACTTCATCACGCGAGTTGAGCGGCGAGCCACGCCCGCCATTGGGGTCCTGCGGGCCGTCCCCCGGCCCTTGGGCCAAGGCGCCCAGGCTGATACCGATGCCCAGCAAACCAACACCTGCCAATTGCCAGATGCGTGACCTCATGTTGTTCCTCTCAGTCAATGACCCCTGCCTGTACTGCAGGCAGTCTAACGCGCCGCACAAGGCCGGCTGATGAAATAGCGGACAGCGAGTGTTGTTAAACCCGCGCCAGCAAACCGCGCAACAGCAACTCCAGCGCCGCCAGTGCCTGGGCCAGCCGGGCATCGCCCTCCTCGCCCTGCGCGACCCACAACGCCGCCTCGGTCAGGCTGCCATGGAGCATCGCCGCCAGCGCCCACGGGTCGGCCTCGGCCACCACCTGCTGTTGGATCAACCCGGCGAGCAGTTGCTGCATCGAGGCGACACAGTGTTGTTGCGCCTCGGGCGAGGCGCCGCCCAGCACCGCCCGCGCATCGCGCAGGACGATGCGCTGGATCTGCGGCTCGCGGGCCATGCGCAGGTAGGCCTGGCAGCGTTGACGCAAGCCCTCCCAGGGGTCGCTGGCCGCGTCTGAAATGGCCTGCAGGCGGGCGTCCATCTCCGCGTCGATTTGCGCCACCAGCGCCGCCAGCAAGCCCTGCTTGTCACCGAAGTGGTGATAGAGGGCACCACGGGTCAGGCCGGCACGGGCCGTCAGGTCGTCCATCGAAGCGTTTGCATAGCCCTGTTCGCTAATGACCTGGCGGGCTACCGCCAGCAAAGCGGCGCGGGTTTCTTCCATTTCGGCGCGGGTACGGCGAACCATCACTCCCCCTTACATACAACGCGTATGAATATTTACATTCACATCGTATGATTATTTAATCATACGTGCTGTACGTATTCATTTCGCCGTTCTGCCCCAGGCAGGTGGCATGGCTCAAGGAGGAACCAGGATGCCTAACCCCTACACCCGACTGTTTACCTTGCCCGGCACGCGGGGCTTTGCCCTGGCGGGACTGCTGGCGCGCTTGCCGCTACCGATGACCGGGATCGGCATCATCACCCTGCTGTCGCACACACGCGGCAGCTACGCGCTGGCCGGGGCGGTATCGGCCACTTTCGTGCTGACCTACGCGCTGCTCTCGCCGCAGGTGTCACGCCTGGTCGACCGCCTGGGGCAACGCCGGGTACTGCCGCTGGCCAGCCTGGTCAGCGTGGCCGGCCTGCTGTTGCTGGCCGCTGCGGCGTGGTTGCGCAGTGCCGATTGGCTGTTGTTCGCCGCGGCAGTGCTCAGCGGCTGCATGCCCAGCATGTCGGCCATGGCCCGTGCGCGCTGGGCCTACCTGTACCGCGGGCAGCCGCTGTTGCAGAGCGCCTATTCGCTGGAGACGGTGTTCGACGAGGCCAGTTTCATCGCCGGCCCGCCCTTGGCGATCGGGCTCGGGGTGGCCCTGTGGCCGGCGGCCGGCCTGCTAGGCGCCGCCACGCTGCTGGCGCTTGGCACGCTGGCACTGGTACTGCAGACGGCCAGCGAGCCGCCAGTGGGCGATGGCGATCTCACACCCTCGCGCAACCGGCCGCTGTGGCGCCAGCCGAGCCTGCGCCGGCTGACCTTGCTGATGGTGGCGATGGGCGTGATCGTCGGCACGGTGGACATCGTCAGCGTGGCGTTTGCCAATGAACGCGGGCAACCATTCGCGGCCAGCCTGGTGCTGTCGGCCTACGCCATCGGCTCCTGTGCGGCGGGCCTGCTGTTCGGCGCCGTGCGCTCGCCGTTGCCACTGCCGCGCCAGCTGCTGGTGGGCGCGCTGGCGACGGCGCTGGCCACCCTGCCCTTGCTGATGGTCGACTCCCTGGCCGGGCTGGCCGGGGCGGTGCTGCTGGCCGGGGTGTTCTTCGCCCCGACCATGATCATCGCCATGACCCTGGTGGAGCGTTGCGTCGCCGCGCAGCAGTTGACCGAGGGCTTGACCTGGTTGCTGGCCGGGCTGAACGTCGGCGTGGCACTGGGCGCCGCTGCGGCGGGCCAACTGGTGGATGCGACGACACCCGACCAGGGCTTCGTCATCGCCCTGGCCGGCGGGCTGCTGGTACTGCTCAGCGCAGTGGCCGCGAGCCTGCGGCCGGGTGCGGCGCGGGCAGAAACACCGGCTGTCCAGTCCTGAAACAGCTGCGCACTATCGACGCCATCGCGGGGCAAGCCCGCTCCCACGGGACGGGACAGGGGCAATAAAAAAGGGAGGCCTTGCGGCCTCCCTTCGGAAATTGTCGTCCGTGCTCGGCACTTGTGGCACCGGCTCACCTCGCGCCGCCTTCTGGGCAGTGCGTAGCCCGGGGGCCGTGCCGATCCGGTTGGAGGGCTGGCCGCGAGCGCCCGTCTGGGGCGCCTCGCCGTGGACTGATGTCCGGGCAGTGATTCTGGTGATAAAGATAGGCGAGCCTGGGGGGCAAAGGATTGCGAAGATTGCTCTGATAAATACTGCTTGCGCAATTTTTCACTCAGGATCGATAATTCGCCGCAATCCGAACAGAAAAGGCCCTATTCATGAGCAAGCTCGACCGCTATGACCTGAGCATCCTTGCCGAATTGCAGCGTGACGCGCGCATCTCCAACCAGGAACTGGCCGAGCGCATCGGCCTGTCGCCCTCCCCTTGCTCACGCCGGGTCAAGCAGCTCGAAGACGACGGCTACATCTCGCGCCAGGTGGCGCTGCTGGACCGCAAGAAGCTCGGCCTGAGCCTGACCGCCTATGTGCTGATCGGCATGGACCGCCACACCCCCGAGCGCTTCGAAACCTTCGAGGCGGCGATCCGCAACCTGCCGCAAGTACTGGAGTGCAGCCTGGTCACCGGGATGGACGCCGACTATCAACTCAAGGTGGTGGTGCCGGACATGGACCACTACCAGAAGCTGCTGCTCGGTAGCCTGACCCGCATCGAAGGCGTGACCAGCGTGCGTTCGAGCTTCGTGCTCAACCAGGTGCTGGCCAGCACCGAGCTGCCATTGACCCACCTGCGTTGAAACCCTGCGCGCCCGGCGTATGATCGGGCGCTTATCCTGCCTGGAGTTGACCGATGGATCCCGCCGTATTCGAAGAGTGGATGATGATCGTCCTCGTCACCGTACTGATCGCCTTCATGGGCTTCATCGTCTGGGACCTGGCGAAAAAATCCAAGGCTGGCCGGTTCGGCACGCTGATCCTGTTCTTCGTGCTGGGCCTGGGCGTGCTGGCGTTCATCATCAAGAGCGTGGTGGTGGGGTTTCTGGAAGGGGTTTAGGAACCTATCGCGGGGCAAGCCCGCTCCCACGCGTGGGAGCGGGCTTGCCCTGCAATGGCGATCAGAGCTTCGCCGGCACTTCGCGCCAGCAACCCTGCTCCAACCCCTCGATCGTCCAGTCACCAATCCTCACCCGCACCAGCCGCAAGGTCGGCAAGCCCACCGCTGCCGTCATGCGCCGCACCTGGCGGTTGCGCCCTTCACGAATCACCAGTTCCAGCCACGCCGTCGGCACGCTCTTGCGAAAGCGCACCGGTGGGTTGCGCGGCCATAGCGTGGGCTCGTCGAGCAAGCGGGCTTGGGCTGGCAAGGTCGGGCCATCATTGAGCTCGACGCCATCGCGCAGGCGCTGCAACTGCTCCGCGCTCGGCTCGCCCTCCACCTGCACCCAATAGGTCTTGGCCAGCTTGTGCTTGGGGTCGGCGATACGCGCCTGCAGGCGTCCGTCGTTGGTCAGCAGCAGCAAGCCTTCGCTGTCACGGTCCAGGCGCCCGGCCGGGTAGATGCCGGGGATGTCGATGAAATCCTTGAGCGTGGCGCGCCCTTCGCCGTCGCTGAACTGCGTGAGCACGTCGAACGGCTTGTTGAACAGGATCAGGCGCGGTTCAGCCGGCGGCGCCTTGGCCTGGCGACGTGGGCCGGAAGGCCGCGCCGCCGGGCGGCGCGGGGTATTGCGGGGTGGCAGGGGCATGGATCCTCAGCGGAACGGCGGCTCATCGAAGCTGCGCAGTTTACGCGAGTGCAGCGAGTTGAGCTCGGTACGCAGCAGGTCGAGGGCGGCGATGCCGATCTTCAGGTGCTGGCTGACCGCGCGATTGTAGAAGGCGTTGGCCGACCCAGGCAGCTTGATCTCGCTGTGCAGCGGTTTGTCGGATACGCACAGCAAGGTGCCGTACGGCACCCGCAGCCGGTAGCCCTGCGCGGCGATGGTGCCGCTTTCCATGTCCACCGCCACGGCGCGCGACAGGTTGATCAGCGGGCGCTCCTGGGCCCAGCGCAGCTCCCAGTTGCGGTCGTCGTAGGTGAGCACGGTACCGGTGCGCAAGCGCTTCTTGAGTTCCTCGCCGCGCTCGCCGGTAACCTGCGCCGCCGCTTCCTGCAGCGCCAGCTGCACTTCGGCCAGGGCCGGGATCGGGATGTTCGGCGGCACCACGCGGTCGAGGATGCCGTCACGGCGCATGTAGGCGTGGGCCAGCACGTAGTCGCCGATGGTCTGCGACTGACGCAGGCCGCCACAGTGGCCGATCATCAGCCAGCAGTGCGGGCGCAGCACCGCCAGGTGGTCGGTGATGTTCTTGGCGTTGGACGGGCCGACGCCGATATTGACCAGGGTCACGCCATCGCCGTCGGCGGCGATCAGGTGGTAGGCCGGCATCTGGTAGCGGTGCCAGACCACGCTGGCCACCAGGGCCTGGGCCTCGCCGTTGTCCATGCCCTTCTCGATGATCACGTTGCCCGGCAGGACCATGCGCACGAAGCGCGGGTCCTGGCGCAACTGCTCAAGGCCGTGGCTGATGAACTGGTCGACGTAGCGGTGGTAGTTGGTCAGCAGGATCCACGGCTGCATGTGCCGCCAGTCGCTGCCGGTGTAGTGCACCAGGCGGCGCAGCGAGAAATCGACACGGGCCGCGTCGAACAACGCCAGCGGTAGGGTCTCGGCGCTTTCCCAGTCGTACAGGCCATCGGCGATGTTGTCGGTGGCGGCCGACAGGTCGGTGCTGGGGAATACCCGCGCCAGCTGCGCGGCGGTGATGCCGCTGCCGGCCAGTTCATCGCCCTGGTCGACCACGTAGGGGTACGGGATGTTCTGTTCGCTGACGCCGACTTCCACGGTCACCGTGTAGTCGTGCATCAATGGGCGCAATTGCTCCAGCAGGTAGCCACGGAACGCGGCGGGCTGGGTGACGGTGACGCTGTAGGTGCCGGCCACCTGGACCTTGGCATAGGCGCGGGTGGTGGCGGCGACTTCGCCCTGGCTGAAGTAGGTCAGGCGCAGCGCCGGGTAGCGGAACAGCGCACGCTCGTCCTGGCCCGGTTCGGTGCGGTCCTTGAGGTAGCGCTTGAGGGCCTGGCTCAGGGCGCCGGTGGCTTGCTCGTGGAGGGCCGCCAGACGGTCGACGGCCTGTTCGGGGGTATCAACGACTTCAAACGCTTGGCTCACGCTGGGCTTCCTGTCTTCTGACATGCATGACAGCCATCTTGCCTGCGTTGCCAGGCAAATACACCCCCGATAATCGGCGCTGAGCCTTTCGCGGGGCAAGCCCGCGCCCACGGCAGCATCGTGGGAGCGGGCTTGCCCCGCGATGGCGTCATCCGCCCCAGACCGGCGTAGCCCGCGCGACCAGAGCCTGAGCATCCACCCCACGCGGCAATGCGCCATAAACCCGCCCACCGCCACCCAGGCGGCTGGCAATGAAGGCATCGCTGACCGTGGCGTTACCGGCCTCGAGCAGCAGCTTGGCCTGCAAGGCTACGGCAATATCTTCGGTCAGTTGGCGAGCCCGGTACTGAATGTCGCCGGTATCGGCGAACGCCCCTTTGAGGTTGCCGATGAACGCCGCCAGGCGTGGATCGCCATGGCCATCGCCCAGCTCGATGAACAACGCATCCAGCACACCCGGCTCCTTCGACAGCGCCCGCAGCACGTCCAGGCACTGCACGTTGCCGGAACCTTCCCAGGTCGAGTTGACCGGCGCCTCACGGTACAGCCGCGGCAGGATGCTGTCCTCGACATAGCCCGCACCGCCCAGGCACTCGGCGGCCTCGTTGATCATCCCCGGCGCGCGCTTGCAGATCCAGTACTTGCCCACTGCCGTCACCAGGCGGGCGAAATGCGCTTGCTGCGGGTCGTCGAGCTGCTCCAGGGCCTGGCCCATGCGCAGGCTCAGGGCCAGCGCCGCCTCGCTCTCCAGGGCCAGGTCGGCGAGCACGTTCTGCATCAGCGGCTGCTCGCTCAATACCCGCCCGCCGACCTTGCGGTGGGCGCAGTGATGGGCGGCCTGGGTCAGCGCCTGGCGCATCAGCGCACTGGAGCCGACCATGCAATCGAAGCGGGTCATGGCCACCATCTCGATGATGGTCGGCACACCCCGGCCCTCTTCGCCGATCATCCACGCCAGGGCGCCACGGAACTCCACCTCGCTGGAGGCATTGGAGCAGTTGCCGAGCTTGTTCTTCAGGCGCTGGATATAGAACTGGTTGCGCTGGTCGTCCGGGCGGTGGCGTGGCAGCAGGAAGCAGCTCAGGCCCTTGTCGGTCTGGGCCAGGGTAAGGAAGGCGTCGCACATGGGCGCCGAGCAGAACCACTTGTGCCCCACCAGCTCGTAGGGCTGGCCCGGGCCTGGCGCGCCGACCGGGTAGGCGCGGGTGGTGTTGGCACGCACATCGGTGCCGCCCTGCTTCTCGGTCATGGCCATGCCGATGGTCACCCCGGCCTTGTGCCGGTCACCGACATTGCGCGGGTCGTATTCGCGGGCGAGGATCTTCGGCAACCAATAGCTGGCCAGCTCCGGCTGCAACCGCAGCGCCGGCACGGCGGCGAAGGTCATGGTCAGCGGGCAGCCGGTTCCGGCTTCGGCCTGGCTGTGCAGGTAGGTCATGGAGGCCCGCGCCACATGGGCACCCGCGCGTGGCTCGGCCCAGGGCAGCGAGGGCAGGCCATGCTCGACCGCGGTGCGCATCAGCTCGTGGTAGGCGGGATGGAACTCCACCAGATCCACCCGATGGCCGTAGCGGTCGTGGCTGCTGAACTCGGGTTTGTGCGCATTGGCGAGGAACCCGGCGGCCATCAACGGGCCGCCGGCCAGTGCCCCGTAGGCATCGATCCGCGACTCGGCCCAGCCGGCGCCAAAGCGCCGCGACCATTCCTGCAAGGGCTGGTCGAGGCGGTACAGGTTGGCGCCGTCGAGGGGCGGCGGCTGGTTGGTGACTTCGTGGGTTTCGGCGAACTGGTGCAGGTTCATCGAGGGCCTCCTGGATCCGCTCATGCCTGGAAAACCCAGTGAAGCACCGCAGCCCGCACAGTCAAAGTGACAAAACTGCCGATGAGCAGATCATTTCCTGCCCGCCCGTCAGTAGCGCCTGCGCCCCGTCGCCGCCCGGCTGGAAGTCACCTGCACCTGGGCCACGGTCAGGGTCAGGCTCAGTTCGAAGCGGCTACCCAACCCCGGGGTAGACTCGTGCGACAGCTGCGCGCCAACCAGTTCGCCCAATTGGCGGCAGATCGACAGGCCGATGCCCAGGCCGCCGTAGCGCCGAGTCATCGAACCGTCGACCTGGTAGAAGCGCTGGTACAGCACGGCCTGGTCGAGGTCTTCGAAACCGATGCCGCTGTCGCTGACGGTCAGGCTCAACGCCAGCCGGTCGGGCCCTATGCGGCGGCCACGCACCTGCACGGTCACGCCGCCCTGGTGGGTGAACTTGAGGCCGTTGTCCACCAGGCAGGCCAGGCAACGGGCGAGCTTCTGCGCATCGCCCACCAGGCTGTCGGGTACGTCGGCGGGGATATCCAGGGTCAGGTACAAGCCCTTGGCCAGTGCCTGCCCGGCGTAACCGGCACGCAGCTCCTGGAGCAGGCGGCGCAGGCTGAACGGCACACCGTGGTTGCGCAGGCGGCCGGCCTGCAGCTCGGTGAGGATGAGGATGTCGTCGACCATGGCCATCATGTCCTGGGCGGAACCTGCGGCCGTGCGGTGGTACTGGGCCTGCTCGGCGCTCATGGGCAGGGTGTGCAGCAGCTCCAGCGAGCCGATCACGCCGTTCATCGGGGTGCGCAGCTCATGGGTGACGGTGGCTAGGAACTCGTCTTTCAGGCGATTGCTGTGGGCCAGTTGCTGGTTCAGCTGTTCAAGGGTGCGCCCGGTCTCGCGCAGGGCCTGGGCCTGCTCCTCGCGCAGGCTGTTGATGCGATCGGCCAGCGCCAGTGACAGCAGCGCCACCTCCAGCGCCGAACCGAGCTGGCTGGCGTACATGGTGAGGAACACGTTAGGCAGATAGCCCAGCACCATCAGGGTGTTGACCAGCCCGCCCAGCAGGAAGGCGGTCCAGGCGATGATGAACCAGCGCGCCACCCGCACCCCGCGCCACCAGGCATACAGGCCTGCGCTGAAAATGCTCACGGTGAACAACAGCGCCAGCACCGTGGCCATGCGCAGCGCGATGCCGTAACGCAGGGTCACCGCCAGCACCATGACCAGCGCACCACCCGCCATCAGTGCCATCAGCAGGCGGTCGAAACCACGGCTGAGCCGGCCCAGCTGCAGGAAATGGCGGGCGAACTGGCAGCCGAACAGCCCGGCGGCGCCGATGAACAGGGGCGTCGCGGCATTCGCCCACCACGGGCTGTCCGGCCAGAAGTAGGCGATACCGGCACCGTTGACCGACACCTGGTACAGGCCGAACGAAGCGATGTAGAGGATGTAGTAGAGGTAACTGACATCGCGCACGCTGAGGTAGATGAACAGGTTGTAGACCAGCATCACCAGCAGCACGCCATAGATCATGCCCAGCACATACAGGCGGGTGGGCTGGTCTTCAAGGTACGCCTGGGTCGACCACAGCGTCAGCGGCGCCTGGACCGAACCCTGGCTGTGCAGGCGCAGGTAGGCGGTGGTCGCCTGCCCAGGTTGCAGGGGCAGCTCGAACAGGTAGTTGTTCTGACGAATCTGCCGGCTGGCGTAGGGCAGTGCATCGCCGGTGCGCTGGGCCAGGCGAAACACCCCTTGGGCATCCGGCAGGTAGAGCTCGAGGTGATCCAGCGGCGGGTAAGCCAGCTCCAGCAACCATTGGCGCGGCGCGGCGGAGGGGGTGGCGGCGTAGTTCAGGTCGATTCGCAGCCAGAACACCGAGGTCGAGTAACCGGCATTGAGCACCTCATGGGGGTGCGCCTGGAAACGGCTGGCAAAGGCGGGCGCGCTGACCTGGCCAATACTGGCACTGCCATCGTGGTCCTCGTAGACCTGCATGAACCTGCCCAGTGGCAGTCGTGCGGTGCTGGCGTCGAATTCGACCGCCCCGGCGAACAGGGGCAAGCAGCCCAGAAGCACAATCAGCAAATAGCGCATACAGCCCCAGCATGGCCTGTCCGTTCGCGTCGCGTTGCCTCCCTTCCCTTTGAGACGACGTGATCCGGCAGAGTCCGTTGATCGAATTATCCGAGCACTCTAGCATAGCTTTCCGGCAAGGCCAGAGGCCACTCTAAATTTGCACGAAACAGCTCTAGAATGCGCATTACAGCAGAAGCACAGCAGATATCCTGACCACTCGATCAGCAAATCTTGCGCGGCGACCGATCCGCACAAAAAGGTTTGGTGATAAGCTCGCCGACCATGAATACCTACAGCTCCCGCCCCGTTGTCCTCTGTCTCTCCGGCCACGACCCAAGTGGTGGCGCCGGGCTGCAGGCAGATATCGAAGCCCTGATCGCCCAAGGCTGTCACGCCGCACCGGCCGTGACCGCCCTGACCGTGCAGGATACCGTCAACGTTTCCGACTTCCGCGTGCTCGACCGCGAGTGGGTGTTGGCCCAGGCCAACGCCGTGCTGGCCGACTCCACCGTGGCCGCGGTCAAGCTGGGCATGCTCGGCTCGATCGAAATGGTCGACACCGTGGCCGAACTGCTCAGGGCCCACCCGCACCTGCCGCTGGTCTGCGACCCGGTGCTGCGCGCCGGCGGCGGTGGCCGCCTGGGCAAGGACGAGGTCGGCTACGCACTGCGCGAGCGCCTGCTGCCGCTGGCCACCATCGCCACCCCGAACCTGCCCGAGGCGCGTATCCTCGCCGAACTGCCGGACGGCACCGCCGACGAGTGCGCCGCCAAACTGCTGCCATTCGTCGAGCACCTGCTGATCACCGGCGGGCACGGCGACGAGGACGAAATCCACAACCGCCTGTACAGCCGCGATGGCCAGCAGCACACCTGGACCTGCCAACGCCTGCCCGGCAGTTATCACGGCTCGGGCTGCACCCTGGCCAGCGCCCTGGCCGGCCGCCTGGCCCTCGGCGAGCAGCTGCAAAGCGCCGTGCGCAGCGCCCTGGACTACACCTGGCGCACCCTGCGTGACGCCGAGCAACTGGGCAAGGGCCAGTACGTGCCACGCCGCCTGCCCCTGGATTTCTGCTCCTGACACGAGGCCACCCGATGAAGCTCCGCGGTCTGTATGCGATCACCGATAGCCAGCTGCTCGCCGGCCGTTTCCTCAGCCACGTCGAGGCGGCACTCGAAGGCGGCGTCTGCCTGTTGCAGTACCGCGACAAGAGTGACGATGGCGCCCGCCGCCTGCGTGAGGCCGAAGCGCTGAAGACGCTGTGCGAGCGCTACGGCACCCAGTTGATCATCAACGACGACGCCGAACTGGCCGCCCGCCTGGGAGTCGGCGCGCACCTGGGGCAGACCGACGGCCCGCTCACGCCGGCCCGCGCCCTGCTCGGCCGCCAGGCGATCATCGGTTCCACCTGCCACGCCAGCCTTGAGCTTGCCCAGCAGGCCGCCAAGGAAGGTGCCGACTACGTCGCCTTCGGCCGCTTCTTCAATTCCGTCACCAAGCCGGGCGCACCGGCCGCCAGCGTCGATCTGCTGGAACAGGCCCGCGCCCAGGTCAAGCTGCCGATCGCCGTGATCGGCGGCATTACCCTCGACAACGCCGCCCCGTTGGTCGCCCATGGCGCCGACCTGCTGGCGGTGATCCACGGCCTGTTCGGTGCCGACAGCGCGCAGGAAGTCACCCGCCGCGCCCGCGCCTTCAACGCCCTGTTCGCTTCCTGATTTCGAGAGAAGATCCCATGTCCCGTTCCGAAGCCCTGTTCGCCCAAGCCCAGAAGCACATCCCCGGCGGCGTCAACTCGCCGGTCCGCGCTTTCAAGAGCGTCGGCGGCACTCCGCTGTTCTTCAAGCACGCCGAAGGCGCCTACGTCGTCGACGAGGATGACAAGCGCTATGTCGACTACGTCGGTTCCTGGGGCCCGATGATCCTCGGCCACGCCCACCCGCAGGTACTGGACTCGGTGCGCAAACAGCTGGAGCACGGCCTGTCCTACGGCGCCCCGACCGCCATGGAAACCGAGATGGCCGACCTGGTCTGCTCGCTGGTGCCGTCGATGGAGATGGTGCGCATGGTCAGCTCCGGCACCGAAGCCACCATGAGCGCCATCCGCCTGGCCCGTGGCTACACCGGCCGTGACGCCATCATCAAGTTCGAAGGCTGCTACCACGGCCATTCCGACAGCCTGCTGGTCAAGGCCGGCTCGGGCCTGCTGACCCAGGGCGTGCCCAGTTCTGCCGGCGTACCGGCGGACTTCGCCAAGCACACCCTGACGCTGCCGTTCAACGACATCGCCGCGGTCGAGAAAACCCTCGCCGACGTCGGCCAGACCGTGGCCTGCATCATCGTCGAGCCGGTGGCCGGCAACATGAACTGCGTACCACCGGCGCCGGGTTTCCTCGAAGGCCTGCGCGCGCTGTGCGACAAGCACGGCGTAGTGCTGATCTTCGACGAAGTGATGACCGGCTTCCGTGTCTCCCTCGGCGGTGCCCAGGGCTACTACGGCATCACCCCTGACCTTTCGACCTTCGGCAAGATCGTCGGCGGCGGCATGCCGGTCGGCTGCTTCGGCGGCAAGCGCGAGATCATGGGCTGCATCGCCCCGCTCGGCCCGGTCTACCAGGCCGGCACCCTGTCCGGTAACCCGCTGGCCATGGCGGCCGGCCTGACCACCCTCAAGCTGATCAGCCGCCCGGGCTTCCACGACGAGCTCAGCGCCTACACCAGCCGCATGCTCGACGGCCTGCAGCAGCGCGCCGATGCCGCTGGCATCCCGTTCGTCACCACGCAGGCGGGCGCCATGTTCGGCCTGTACTTCAGCGGCGCCGATGACATCGTCACCTTCGACGACGTGATGGCCAGCGATGCAGACCGCTTCAAGCGCTTCTTCCACCTGATGCTCGAAGGCGGCGTGTACCTGGCGCCGAGTGCGTTCGAGGCGGGCTTCACCTCCATCGCCCACGGCGACAAGGAGCTGCAGATCACCCTGGATGCGGCCGAGCGGGCATTCGCCAAGCTCAAGTAACACGCTTACCAGTACCG
>NZ_QKVM01000080.1 GCF_003231305.1 Pseudomonas sichuanensis
GGGCAAGCCCGCTCCCACGCATGCCAAAACACATCAGCCGCACGGCCAAACGCGAATAACAAGGAAAACACCATGTTCCACAAAAGCCTGACCCTCTCCGATTTCGACCCCGCGCTGTCCGCCGCCATGCAGCGCGAAGCGCAGCGCCAGGAAGACCACATCGAGCTGATCGCCTCGGAAAACTACACCAGCCCCCAGGTGATGCAGGCCCAGGGCAGCGAGCTGACCAACAAGTACGCCGAAGGCTACCCAGGCAAGCGCTACTATGGCGGCTGCGAGCACGTCGATGTGGTCGAGCAGCTGGCCATCGACCGTGCCCGCCAGCTGTTCGGCGCCGGCTACGCCAACGTCCAGCCGCACTCCGGCTCCCAGGCCAACGCCGCGGTGTACCTGGCGTTGCTGCAGGCCGGCGACACCCTGCTGGGCATGAGCCTGGCCCACGGCGGCCACCTGACCCACGGCGCCAAGGTGTCGTCCTCGGGCAAGCTG
This sequence comes from Pseudomonas sichuanensis, assembly GCF_003231305.1. Classification (GTDB taxonomy): domain Bacteria; phylum Pseudomonadota; class Gammaproteobacteria; order Pseudomonadales; family Pseudomonadaceae; genus Aquipseudomonas; species Aquipseudomonas sichuanensis. The sequence goes on from NZ_QKVM01000080.1 coordinate 490, forward strand.
TACAACGCCGTGCAATACGGCATCGACGCCGATGGCCTGATCGACTACGCCGAGGTCGAGCGCCTGGCCCTCGAGCACCGGCCGAAAATGATCGTCGCCGGCTTCTCCGCCTACTCCAAGACCCTGGACTTCGCACGCTTCCGGCAGATCGCCGACCTGGTCGGTGCCTACCTGTTCGTCGACATGGCCCACGTCGCCGGCCTGGTGGCCGCAGGCCTGTACCCCAATCCGCTGCCCTACGCCGATGTGGTCACCACCACCACCCACAAGACCCTGCGCGGCCCGCGCGGCGGCCTGATCCTGGCCAAGGGCGATGCGGACCTTGAGAAGAAACTCAATTCGGCGGTGTTCCCGGGCGGGCAGGGCGGGCCGCTGATGCATGTGATCGCGGCCAAGGCAGTGTGCTTCAAGGAGGCGTTGGAACCTGGCTTCAAGGCCTATCAGCAGCAGGTCATCGACAACGCCCGGGCCATGGCCCAGGTGTTCATGCAACGGGGTTTCGACGTGGTCTCCGGCGGCACCGACAACCACCTGTTCCTGCTCAGCCTGATCCGCCAGGGCATCACCGGCAAGGACGCCGACGCCGCCTTGGGCCGGGCGCATATCACGGTGAACAAGAACACCGTGCCCAACGATCCGCAGTCGCCGTTCGTGACCTCGGGCCTGCGCATCGGCACCCCGGCGGTGACCACCCGTGGTTTCAAGGTCGAGGAGTGCCGCGCCCTGGCGAGCTGGATCTGCGACATCCTCGAACACCTCGGCGATGCCGACGTCGAGGCCCAGGTGGCGCGCCAGGTCGGCGAGCTGTGCCAGCGCTTCCCGGTGTACCCGGCCTGAGCCTCCACGAACCCAAGGAGTCACCCATGTCCACACAAGAGCTCCAACACACCCCGCTGCACGCCCTGCACCTGCAACTGGGCGCGCGCATGGTGCCCTTCGCCGGCTACGCCATGCCGGTGCAATACCCGCTGGGGGTGCTCAAGGAGCACCTGCACACCCGTGAGCAGGCCGGCCTGTTCGATGTTTCGCACATGGGCCAGATTCGCCTGCGCGGCGCCCAGGCCGCCCAGGCCCTGGAGGCGCTGGTGCCGGTCGACATCATCGACCTGCCGGTGGGCATGCAGCGCTATGCGCTGTTCACCAACGCCGACGGTGGCATCCTCGATGACCTGATGGTGGCCAGGCTGGCCAGCGACGAGCTGCTGCTGGTGGTCAATGCCGCCTGCAAGCAGCAGGACCTGGCCCACCTGCGCCAGCAACTGGAGGGCCAGTGCGAGGTCGAGTCGCTGTTCGCCAGCCGCGCCCTGCTGGCCCTGCAAGGGCCGGCGGCGGCCAAGGTGCTCGGGCGCCTGGCCTCGCAGGTGGGCGGCATGACCTTCATGCAGTTCGCCAGCGTCAAGCTGCTGGGAGTCGATTGCTATGTCAGCCGCTCGGGCTACACCGGCGAGGACGGCTACGAAATCTCGGTGCCGGTGGAGGCGGCGCTGCTGCTGGCCCGCACCCTGCTGGCCGAACCCGAGGTCGAGGCCATCGGCCTGGGCGCCCGCGACTCGCTGCGCCTGGAGGCCGGCCTGTGCCTGTATGGCCATGACATGGAGGCGCGCACCACGCCGATAGAGGCCAGCCTGGCCTGGGCGATTTCCAAGGCCCGGCGTGCCGACGGCGAGCGCGCCGGTGGCTTCCCGGGGGCCGCGCATATCCTCGCCCAGCAGCGCGAGGGCGTGGCCAGCAAACGGGTCGGCCTGCTGCCCCGCGAGCGGGTGCCGGTGCGTGAAGGGGCATTGATCGTCAATGCCCGGGAAGAGGTGATCGGCCGGGTCACCAGCGGCGGCTTCGGCCCAAGCCTGGGCGGGCCGTTGGCGATGGGCTACGTGCAGAGCGAGTACACGGCGTTGCAGACCGAGGTGTTCGCCCAGGTGCGCGGCAAACTGGTGCCGATGGAAGTGGTGCGCACACCCTTCGTGGCACCCCGTTACCACCGCGGTTGAACAGGAGCCTGCCGATGACTCAGCCCCAGGCTGTCGAGACCAAGCCCCAGCCCCAGCCCCTGCAGGCCGGGGTGAAACTGCGCGGCGCCGAGAAGGTAGCGCGCATCCCGGTGAAGATCCTGCCCACCGAGGACATCCCGCGCAAACCCGAGTGGATCCGCGTCGAGATCGCCACCTCACCCGAAGTGGCGCGGGTCAAGGCGCTGTTGCGCAAGCACAAGCTGCACAGCGTCTGCGAAGAGGCCGCCTGCCCGAACCTGGGCGAGTGCTTCGCCGGCGGCACGGCGACCTTCATGATCATGGGCGACATCTGCACCCGCCGTTGCCCGTTCTGCGACGTCGGCCATGGCCGGCCGCGGCCGCTGGACGTCGATGAGCCGAAGAACCTGGCCATCGCCATTGCCGACCTGGGCCTGAAGTACGTGGTGATCACCTCGGTGGACCGCGACGACCTGCGCGACGGCGGCGCCCAGCACTTCGTCGATTGCCTGCGCGAGATCCGCCGGCTGTCGCCAGGCATCCAGCTGGAAACCCTGGTGCCCGATTACCGGGGGCGCATGGACGTGGCCCTGGCCATCACCGCCCAGGAGCCGCCGGATGTGTTCAACCACAACCTGGAAACGGTGCCGCGCCTGTACAAGGCGGCCCGGCCGGGCTCGGACTTCGAGTGGTCGCTGGACTTGCTTGAGCGTTTCAAGCAACGGGTGCCGGGCGTGCCGACCAAGTCCGGGCTGATGCTTGGCCTGGGCGAAACCGACGAGGAAGTGCTCGAGGTGATGCAGCGCCTGCGCGAGCATCAGGTCGACATGCTGACCCTGGGGCAGTACCTGCAACCGTCGCGCAGCCACCTGCCGGTGCAGCGCTTCGTGCACCCGGACACCTTCGCCTGGTTTGCCGAGCAGGCCGAGGCGATGGGCTTCAGGAACGTGGCGTCGGGGCCGCTGGTGCGCTCGTCCTACCATGCCGAGCAACAGGCGGCGCAGGCGGTGGGGTAGAGCCCGCGCTGCCAGGGCCGGCCGACACTGTCGGCCGGCCTGCGCGTCCATCAGCCGCTGCGATTGGCCTGGCGACGCGAATGCTGTGCTTTTTTACGCACTTTTTACGGCCGGCCAGCGCGCTTGCAAGGATACTGGCCGCCTCTGCTGCCCGGTCCGCAGGGCCTCAGGCAGGTAGCTTGGGGCGGAGCGGGCGCCACGCGAGGTCGTCATGCACAGGGAGGGCAGGCGCTTTCCACCCGCCAGCCCAGAGACGTCATCCGTGAGCCAGAGCGTTACCGCCGCAACCCCAACCCTCCCCGGCAAGACCACCGCCATCGGCACCCTCGTTGCCGCGGTCGGTGTGGTGTATGGCGACATCGGCACCAGCCCGCTGTACACCCTCAAGGAAGTCTTCGCCGGCCACTACGGCGTCCAGGCCAATACCGTCGGCGTGCTCGGCGTGCTGTCGCTGGTGTTCTGGTCGTTGATCTGGGTGGTGTCGCTCAAGTACGTGCTGTTCATTCTGCGCGCCAGCAACCAGGGCGAAGGCGGCATCATGGCCCTGACCGCACTGGCGCACCGGGCCGCTGCGCCCTATGCGCGCCTGGGCAAGGGGCTGGTGCTGCTGGGGCTGTTCGGCGCCGCCTTGTTCTACGGCGACAGCATGATCACCCCGGCGATATCGGTGCTCTCGGCGGTGGAAGGCCTGCAACTGGCCTTCGACGGCATCGAGCACTGGGTGGTGCCGCTGTCGGTGGTGGTGCTGGTGGCGCTGTTCGTCATCCAGAAGCACGGCACCGCGCGCATCGGCATCCTGTTCGGGCCGATCATGGTGCTGTGGTTCGTCGTGCTCGGCGCGCTTGGCGTGCATGGCATCGCCCAGCGCCCCGAGGTGCTGCAGGCGCTCAACCCGGCCTGGGCGGTGCAGTTCTTCGTGGCCCACCCTGGCATGGGCGTGGCCATCCTCGGCGCCGTGGTGCTGGCGTTGACCGGCGCCGAAGCGCTGTATGCCGACATGGGCCACTTCGGCCGCAAGCCCATCGCCAGGGCCTGGTTCCTGCTGGTGCTGCCGGGCCTGGTGCTGAACTACTTCGGCCAGGGCGCGTTGATCCTCGGCAACCCGGACGCGGTGCGCAACCCGTTCTACCTGCTCGCCCCCGACTGGGCCCTGCTGCCCATGGTCGGGCTGGCCACGCTGGCCACCATCATCGCCTCCCAGGCGGTGATTTCCGGCGCCTTCTCCCTGACCCGCCAGGCCATTCAGCTCGGTTATGTGCCGCGCATGTTCATCCAGCACACCTCCAGCGAAGAGCAGGGGCAGATCTACATCGGCATGGTCAACTGGGCGTTGATGGTCGGCGTGGTCCTGCTGGTGGTGGGCTTCGAGTCGTCCAGTGCACTGGCCGCCGCCTATGGCGTTGCGGTGACCGGCACCATGCTGATCACCACCTTGCTGGCCTCGGCGGTGGTGCTGTTGCTGTGGAAGACGCCACGCTGGTTGGCGATCCCGCTGTTGCTGGGCTTCTTGCTGGTAGACAGCCTGTACTTTGCCGCCAACGCCCCGAAGATCCTGCAAGGCGGCGCGTTCCCGGTGATCGCCGGGGTCGCCCTGTTCGTGCTGATGACCACCTGGAAGCGCGGGCGCCGGCTCATCGTCGAGCGGCTCGACGAAGGCGCGCTGCCTCTCGACCTGTTCATCGCCAGCCTGCAGTACCAGCCACCCCACCGGGTGACAGGCACGGCGGTGTTCCTCAGCGCCAGGCCCGAAGCGGTGCCGCACGCGCTGTTGCACAACCTGCTGCACAACCAGGTGTTGCACGAGCAGGTGGTGCTGCTGACGGTGGTGTTCGAGGACCAACCGCGGGTCAGCGTGGGCCAGCGTTTCGAGGTCGAAGCGTTCGGTGAGGGCTTCTTCCGCGTAAGCCTGCATTTCGGTTTCATGGAAGAGCCCAACGTGCCGCTGGCCCTGAGCCGCTGCCAGCGCGACGACCTTGAGTTCGCCGCCATGCGCACCACCTATTTCCTCAGCCGGGAAACCGTCATCGCCAGCAAGCGCATGGGCATGGCCAGGTGGCGTGAGCACCTGTTCGCGTTCCTGCTCAAGAATGCCAACAGCAACCTCAAGTACTTCCAGTTGCCGCTGAACCGGGTGATCGAGCTCGGGACCCAGGTCGAGATGTAAGCAAGGCGGGCGCTGTTCAGTGCCCGACCAACTCCCCCAGCAAGCGTTGCTTGAAGCCCTGCAGCAGCGCACTGTCGCGCTGGCGTGGGTGCGGCAGGTCGATGCGCAGGTCCTCGCGGATACGGCCCGGGTGGGCATCCAGCACGATCACCCGGTCGCCCAGGTACAGCGCCTCCTCGATGTCGTGGGTGACCATGAGCACCGTGCAGCGCTCCTGCACCCAGATCCGTTGCAGCTCCTGTTGCAGGCGCACCCGGGTCAGGGCGTCGAGGGCGCCGAGGGGCTCGTCGAGCAGCAGCACCTTGGGCTTGTTCACCAGTGCCCGGGCAATCGCGGCACGTTGGGCCATGCCACCGGAGAGCTGGTGCGGGTAGGCGCTCTCAAAGCCGGTGAGGCCCACCAGGTCGATGTGCTCGGCCACCAGGCGGTTTTTTTCGGCGGTGGGCAGGGCGTGGTTCTTCAGGGCCAGGGCGATGTTCTGCTGCAAGGTCATCCACGGGAACAAGCGATGGTCCTGGAACACGATGCCGCGCTCCAGGCCTGGGCCGCGTACCGGCTGGCGGTCGAGCAGGATCTGCCCTTGATAGTCCTGGTCGAGGCCGACGACCAGCCGCAGCAGGGTGGACTTGCCGCAGCCGCTGGCGCCGAGGATGCTGACGAACTCGCCGGGGTTGATGTCCAGGTCGATGCCTTCAAGCACCGGCACCTGTTGGCCCTTGAGCGGGTAGCACTTGCTCAGGCCACGGAGGGACAGCGCGCCGGTGGCGGTGCTGGGGTGAAGCTTGGGAGCGATGGCGTTCATGGTCGGGCCTTAAGGGGTCGGGTGGCCGCGCAGCAGGCGGCGGGCGAGGAGGGTGCAGAGCCAGGACATCACATAGCCGCACAGGCCGATGCACAGCACGCAGACCAGGATGATCTCCATGCGCGCGCCGGCCTCGGCGTTCATCATCAGGCTGCCCAGGCCGGCACCGGAGGCCAGGAACAGCTCGCTGCCCACCGCCGTCACCCAGGCGAAGGCCAGGGCCTGCAGCACGCCGGCGGCAATGCCCGGCAAGGCGGCCGGCAGCAGGATCAGGCGCAGCTGCTGGCTGCGGCTGAGCATCAGCACCCGGGCCGCCTCGCGGTGCTGGCCCTCGACCTGGCGCAGGCTTTCGAAGGTGTTGAGCACCATCGGGTACAACGCCGCGAGGCTGACGATCAGCAGCTTGGCGCTCTCACCGTTGCCCAGCCACAGGGCGATCAACGGGATCCAGCCAAGCATCGGCACCTGGCGCAGGGCGTGGAACAAGGGTGCGATCAGGCGGTTGGCCAGGCCCGACAGCGCCATCAGGGCACCCAATGCGGTGCCGGCGACGATGCCCACGGCCAGGCCGATGCAGATGCGCAGCAGGCTCGCCCACAGGTTGACCAGCAGCTCGCCATTGTCCAGCAGTTCGGCCAGGGCCGCACCGACCTGCGCCAAGGGCACGAAAGCGTAAGCGCCGGCAGTGCTCTGGCGCGAGGCATATTCCCAGGCGCCCAGCAGCAGTAACGGCAGCAGCAGGCCACGCAGTGCGTTCAGTTTCATCGGCAGCTCCTTAGCGGCTTTGCCAGCCGGACAAGCGTCGTTCGACCCGGCGCAGGCCAACATCCAGGGTGAAACCGATCACCCCGGTGACCACCACCCCGACCATCACCACATCGATGCGCAGCATCTGCCGGCCCATCTCGATCATCTGCCCCAGGCCGCTGTCGGCGGCCAGCAGCTCGCAGGCCACCAGCACCACCCAGGCGCGGGTCAGGGCAATGCGCAGGCCGGTGACGATGCCCGGCGTGGCGGCGGGCAGGGCCACGCTCAGCAGCAGGCTGTACCAGGGCAGGCGATACACCCGGGCCACTTCCAGGTAACGCTGGGGGATGTGGCGCACCGCCTCGGTGGTGGCCAGGGCCACCGGGAAGAACACGGTCAGGGCGACAATGGCGACCTTGAACAGCTCTTCGATGCCGAACAGCAGCACGAACATCGGGATCAGCGCCAGGCTGGGGAGCTGGCGCAGGGTATGGAACAGCGGTGCGCAATAGGCCTCGACCCGCGCCGACAACGCCAGTGCCAGGCCGAAGCCCAGGCCCGCCGCGCTGCCGAAGGCGAAGCCCTGGGCCAGGCGCAGCAGGCTGAAAGCCAGGTGTTCGGGCAGCTCACCACTGGCGCACAGCTCAATGAAGGCCTGCCAGACTTCTGCCGGCGCGATCAGCAGGTTGGCCGGGAACAGCCCGGCGCTGGCCGCCCAGTGCCAGGCCAGCAACAGCAACAGCGGTGAAGCCAGGCCGCTCAGGCGGTAGCCGATACGCTTCATGCCACCACCTCCTGTACCTGCTGGCGGCGCTGCCGGCAGCACCAGGCCACCAGCAGCAACAGCGGGATCCAGCACAGGAACAGGTTGGCCAGGCCGGTGAAGTGGCTGATCGCGCCACCCAGCAGGGCGCCGCCGAAGCTGCCCGCCATCGACGCCAGGTTGAACAGGCCGGAGAGCTTGCTGCTGTCCTCGCGGCGCTGGCTCAGGCGAGCCATGTTGACCAGGTGCACCGTAGCCGTGGCCAGGCTCACCAGCACCGCCGCCAGCACCAGCCAGCCGTAGCCATGGCCCAGGCCGCACGCCAGCAAGGCCGTGATCGCCAGCCCCAGGCCCAGGGCATAGGCGCGGCCCGGGCTGGTCGCGCGCAACACCCGGCCAAGGCCGAACAGGGCAAGCACCGCGAACAGCGCTTCGATCATCACCAGGCTCACCGCATGGCCCTGAGGCACGCCGCCTTCCAGGGCCAGGAGGATGATGAAGGTGGTGAACAGGCTGGTGGTGGCGCTGTTGCTCAGCTCCACGGTGCAGCTCTGGCGGATGCTGCGCTCGCCCAGCAGCTGGCGGACCTGGGCCAGCATGCCGCTGGCCGGGGCCGCGGCACTTGGGCTGGCGTCGCCGATGCCCTCCCAGAAACGCAGGCTGTACAGGGCCATGCCGGCGAAGCTGGCGGCAATCAGCATGAAGGCCAGGGAGAACGCGCCGCGCTCGCTGAAGGCGTTGCCCAGCAGCGGGCCGAGCAGGCCCAGGCCCAGGGTCAGGGCGCCGCGGTACCAGCCGGCCTTGTCGGTGCCCAGGTGCTTGAGCTGGCGCAGGAAGCTGCCGTTCATGGCGACGATGCGAAACGGGATGAAGAGGCCGATCAGCAACTGCCCCAGGGCCAGCCACCACCAGGCGGCATACAGCGGGATCGCCAGGTTGACCAGCATTGGCCCGAGGCTGGACAGGGCGTACACCCGGCGTGCGCCGAAACGGGCGATGACGAAGCCGGCGGGCAGGGTCAGGAACAGCATGCCCAGGGCCTCCATCGCCGCGATGACGCCGATTTGCCAGGCGTCGGCGCCCAGCGCCAGGGCGTACAGGGTGATGACGATCTTGGCCATGCCCACGGTGGCGCCGCTGACCAGCGCCAGCAGCAGGAAGCGCGGCAGAAAATTGCTTGCAGGGTGACTCATGGCAGCCAGCGCCCCAGGTCCGGCGTGCCCCAGGGCAGGCGCTGTTGCAGGTGCGCGGCAACCCGCAGCAGGCGGTCCTCGGCGTACCACGGGCCAACCAACTGCACCCCCAGCGGCCAGCCTTCGCGGCTGAGCCCGGCGGGCAGGCTCAGGGCCGGGTGGCCGCTGAGGTTGAACGGGTGCAGGTAGTGAATCCAGTCGAAGTCGCCATCCGTGCCGTCGGCGGCCAGCGGCGGCGCTGACAGGGCCGGCGTGAGCAGCACGTCGACGTCCGCGAACAGCCCCTGGATACGCCGCAGCAGGCGGGTACGGGCGAACTGCGCGTGCTGCAGTTCATCGGCGCTCAGTTGCGGCAGGCGGGCGTCCAGCCAGCCGCGAAAACCTGGGTCGAGCTGATCGGCCTGGGCCGGGTAACGCTCGCCGAGGAAGCGGCGCTTGAGGGCCAGCACGGTGGGCTCGAAGGCAGCGCCGCTGTCGCTCAGGTCCAGGCGATGCTGCTGCACCGTGGCGCCGGCCTCGCCCAGGGCGTTGGCCACGCGCTCGCCGGCCTGCAGCACCTGGGCATCGGCCGGGCCTTTGCCGACCTCCGGCAACCAGGCGACCCGCAGGCCGCGCAGGTCACCGTCGGCCCGGGCGGCGTCGCGCAGTGCCCGCCGGGGTGCTCGCAGCGACCAGGGGTCCCTTGGGTCGGGGCCGATCAATACTTCCAGTGCCAATGCGGCATCCGCCACGCTGCGGGTCAGGGTGCCCTGATGGCCAAGGGCGTTGAACAGGTCGAGGGCATGCACCTGGGGAATCGCCCCGAGGGTCGGCTTGATGCCGAGCACGCCGCAGCAGCTGGCGGGGATGCGCACGGAGCCGGCGATGTCGGTACCCACGGCAATCGCCCCGGCGCCCACCGCCACCGCTGCCGCCGCGCCACCGCTGGAGCCGCCTGTGGTGCGGCTGGGGTCCCAGGGGTTGCGGGTGATGCCGAACAGGCGGCTGTCGGTGCTGGCCTTGGCGCCGAACTCCGGCATGGTGGTGGTGCCCAGCAGGATGCCCCCGGCGTTGCGCAGGCGCTGCACGCTGGGGTCGTCGGCGCTGGCGACGTGGTCGCGGTAGAGCGCCGAGCCGAAGGTCTGTGGCGCGCCGGCCACCGGGATCTGCTCCTTGACCGTGAACGGCACGCCCAGCAGCGCCGGCAGCTCACCGCCGGCGCGGTAGCGGCGCTCGGCATCCAAGGCCGAAGCCCGGGCGCGTTCGCGGTCCTGCCAGGTGAACAGGCGCAGGTGCGGGTCGATGGCGTCGATGCGGGCGAAACTCTGGTCGATCAGCTCGACCGGTGACAGCGCACCACTGCGCAGAAGGCTGACCAGTTCGGCGACGGGCAGCAGGGTCGGGTCAGGCATCGAAAGGCTCCAGGTCGGGGTGGCGGTCGGTGAGCGCGAGCAGGGCTTCGAGTTCGGCCGCCACTTTCAGCAGCGGGCCGTCGGCGTACCAGGGCGCGACCAGTTGCAGGCCCACCGGCAAGCCATCGGCGCTGAAGCCGGCCGGCAGGCTCAAGGCCGGGTGGCCGCTGAGGTTGAACGGGTACAGGTAGTCGATGTAATGGCGCGCCTGCTGCGCGCCTTCGCTGTTGCCGGCCAGGCCCGCTTCGGCGGCGATGGGCGGCCGGGTCAGGGTGGGGCTGGCGAGGAAGTCGAAGTCTGCGAACAGCGCTTGGACCCGGCCGAACACCCGGTTGCGCGCTTCGCCGGCATCGCCCAGGGCTTGCCAGTCGATGTCGGCGCTGCGCTCCAGGCGCTGGCGGTACACCGGGTCGAACAGCGTGGCGTCTGCGGCCAGGCGCGGGGCGTAGCGAGCGTGGTGCTGGCTGGAGACCAGAATGCCGAAGCGCTCGGCATCGCCGTGCAGGTCGAAGTCGATACGGGTGACCTGGGCGCCGAGGGCACGCAACCGCTCCAGGGCCTGCAGGCCAATGGCGATGACCTGCGGATCGACGTCCGGGATGGGCAGGTCGAGCCAGGCGATGCGCACCCCGTCCAGGCGCCCGTCGGGTTGCGCCTGGCGGGCATAGTCCTGGCTCACAAGGCCCAGCGACCACGGATCGCGCGGGTCGGCGCCGGCCAGCAGCTCGAGGGCCAGGGCGTTGTCGGCGACCGTGCGGGTCAGCGGCCCGATGTGGGCCAGCTGGGCGAAGCCATCGACGGCCTCCACCACCGGGATCACCCCGAGGGTGGGTTTAAGCCCGACCAGGTGGCAGCAGGATGCCGGGATGCGCACCGAGCCCGCCACGTCGGTGCCCAGCGCCAGCGGGCCGATGCCGGCCGCCACCGCGCCGGCCGAACCGCCGCTGGAGCCGCCCGGGGTGCGCGTGGGGTCCCAAGGGTTGCGGCTGACGCCATGCAGGGGGCTGTCGGTGGTGGCCTTGGTGCCGAACTCCGGCATGCTGGTGATACCCACCACGATCGCCCCCGCAGCGCGCAGGCGCTGGACCGCGACGTTGTCTTCGCGGGCGTGGTGGTGTTGGTACAGCCGCGAACCGAAGGTCTGCGGCGCACCCGCCACACCGAGGTTGTCCTTGATCGACACCGGCACCCCGTGCAGCGGGCCGACGGCGCGGACCTCGCGGTAGTCGGCGGTGGCCTGGCGGGCCTGGGCCAGGGCGTGCTCGCGGTCGAGCCAGGTGAACAGGCGCAGCGTCGGGTCGAGCCGGTCGATGCGGGCGAACACCTGCTCGATCACCGCCAGCGGCGACAGCTCAAGCTGGCGATAGGCCCGGGTCAGCCCGGCGATATCCAGGTACAAGGCACTCATCAGCGCTCTCCCGAGTCGGTGGTGGCATGGCTGCCACGGGTCCAGAAAATCACCCGCCGCTCAAGCCAGCGCACCAGTTGCGAACCGGCCACCCCGAGCAGGGCGAGCAGCAGCACGGCGGCGAACATCAGCGGCATGTTCATGTTTACCGAGGCGGCCTGGACCAGAAAACCAAGGCCGCCCTGGGCGGCGAGGAACTCGGCCACCACCGCGCCGATCAGCGCCAGCGACACGGCGATCTGCAGGCCGGCGAAGATGTCGCCGGCGGCGGCCGGCAGCTTGACGTGGAAGAACAGGTAGGCGCGCGAAGCGGAAAACGCCCGGCAGGCGTCGAGCAGGTCCGGGTCGGCGCGGCGGATGCCGGAGAAAGTATTGACGAACAGCGGGAAGAAGCAGGTGAGGGCGACGATGATCAGTTTCGAGGTGTGCTCGAAGCCGAACCACACCAGGATCAGCGGCGCCAGGGCCACCTTGGGCGCCGACTGCAGGGCCAGCAGCAAGGGGTAGCAGAAGCGTTCGAACAGCGCCGATTCCGAGAGCAGGGCGCCCAGCAGCAAGGCCAGCGCCGAGCCGCACAGAAAACCGCCGAGCACCTCGCCGAGGGTGATCCACACATGCTTGAGCAGGTCGCCCTGGTGCACGCCCTGCCACAGGGCCAGCAGCACATCGCGGGGCGAGGCGAGGATGTAGTCGGGCACGCCGAACAGGCTGATCGCCAGCTGCCAGGCGAGCAACAGCAGCAACGTCGAGATCAAGGGGTAGGCGAAAGCGGGAAGGCGGCTCATGGGCTGAAGTACCTGCGCAGGTGTTGGCTGAGTTCGATGAAACGCGGCGCGGCCAGGGTGTCTAGGGTGCGCGGGCGCGGCAGGTCGATGGCGAGGTTTTCGACGATGCGCCCGGGGCGCGACGACATCACCAGCACCCGGTCGGAGAGGAACACCGCTTCGGCGATGCTGTGGGTGATGAACAGCACCGACTTGGCCTGGGCCTGCCAGATGCGTTGCAGCTCCAGCATCAGGTGTTCGCGGGTCATGGCGTCGAGGGCGGCGAAGGGTTCGTCCATCAGCAGCAGCTGCGGGTCGTGCAGCAGCATGCGGGCGATGCCGACCCGTTGCTGCATGCCGCCGGACAGCTCGAACGGGTAGTTGTCGGCGAACGCCGCCAGCCCGACCAGCTCCAGCACCTGCTCGGCCCGCGCGGCGGCCTGGGCCTTTGGCAGGCCGAGGGTCTGGGCCGGCAGCAGCACGTTGGCGCGCACGCTTTTCCACGGCAGCAGGTTGGGTTTCTGGAACACCACGCCAGTCTCGCGGCGCGGTGCGCTGATCGCTGTGCCGTCGAGCAGCAGCTCGCCCTGGCTGGCCGGCAGCAGGCCGGCGACCAGTTTGAGCAGGGTCGATTTACCACAGCCCGAGGGGCCGAGGATGGAGACGAATTCGCCGCGGCCGATGCGCAGGTCCACCCCGGCCAGGGCGTCGATCGGGCCGCGCCGGCTGGCGTAGCGCACGCCGACGTCGCGGGCGCTGAGCACGCTGTCGGCCAGGTGGGGGAAGATGGCCTGGTTCATTGGGCCGCCTTGGCGCGGGCGTCGAGGGCTGCGCGGTCATAGTCGGTGAAGGACGCGGCCAGTTGGTTGGAGAACAGCGCCGGCAGGTCCAGCGCGATGCCCTTGAAGTAGCCCTGGCCTTGCATGGCCGCCAGGTAACCGGTGATGCGCGCGTGGTCGAAGCGGCCCTGGCTGGCGGCCGGGTCGGCATCGATCAACTGCAGGCGCCGGCTCAGCAGGGTGACCGCGTCGGCCTCGTTGTTGACCAGCGCGCCCTGGCTCGGCCGGGTTTGCGGGTACTGCTGCCACACCGCGCGCACGCAGAACGCCGGGTTGGCCACGCAGGCCCGTTGCCCTTGGTTGTAAGCGCGGCCGAAGCGGGCCAGCAGCTCGGGCTGCTCGCGCAGGGTGTCGGCATGGCTGATGAACACCCCGGCGCCCAGGCCACGGAAGGCGTCCGGGTAGTGCAGGCGGCGCAGCTTGAAGCCGGTCAGCTCGAACATGTCGTTCCAGCTGTCGTTGAAATTCAGCGCGTCGATGCGCTGGCTGCGCAGGGCGTTGAAGCCCGCGCCGAGCACGCCGACGGCGGAGAAGGTGAAGTCCTGCTCGCCGATGCCCACCGACTTGAGCACCGCGCGGGTGGTGTCCACTTGCGGCCAGTTCAGCGCCCCGGTGCCGACCCGCTTGCCCTTGAGGTCTTCCAGGCGCTGGATGTTCGAGTCAGCGGCCACGGCGAACTCGAAGGTCTGCGGCAGCAGGTTGTAGAAGAAGGCGATGGGCAGCGTCTTGCCGGGGTTCTGCTGGTAATAGTTGAGGATCGGCTCGGGCAGGCCCACCGCCAGGGTCACCCGTTTGCTGGTCAGGGCGGGCAGGGTGTCGGTGATTTCGAAGGCCTCGACGTCGAGGTTGGCATCCTTGAACAGGCCCAGGGCCTGGGCGGCGGCGAAGGGCGCCAGGCTGACCACGTTCGGCGCCGGGCCGAGGCCGACCTTGACAGTGTCGGCTGCCTGGCTGGAGAGGCTGGCCAACGCCAGGGCGAGGGCACTGAGGGTGGTGCGCACGGTAGTCGGGGTCATGGGCGGGCTTTCCGGGAATGTCTTGGGGCTGAGATAGCAGGTTGCATGCCAGGCCCTGTGGGCGCGGGCAATGCCGCGCCGTTGCTGGGTTGTGGCGTTGGATTGGGGTGCGTTGCTGCGGGGTTGCTGCTGGGGCAGCAGGGAGTGGGCGGCGGGGTGCTGCTCCAGCAACAGTGCTTCAAGCGATGCGATCCCTGTGTGTAGGAGCGGCCTTGTGCCGCGAAAGGGCTGCGCAGCAGCCCCGGCAATTGTGTGGCAAACGCAAATCCTGGGGCCGCTTCGCAGCCCTTTCGCGGCACAAGGCCGCTCCTACACACACGGTGATCGCATCAGCGCTGGCGATGGCTCAGAACTTGGCCGTAACGCTCACACCCGCCGTACGCGGATCGCCGTAGGCCGCCCAGTACGGCGAGCTGCCGCGGTTCAGCGACAGCCCGTGGACCTGGTACTGCTTGTCGGTGACGTTGTTGACGTAGCCGGTGACGCTGTACTTGTCGTCGGCAGTGGCATAGGTCAGGTGCACGTTGGCCAGGGCGTAGCCGTCCTGGTCCAGCCAGTTCCAGTCCGAACGCTGGTAGGCCGAGGTGAAGTACTCCTTGCTCTGGTAGCGCACATCGCCCCCGATATTGATCTTGCCCGGGATGTCCAGCGGCAAGCGGTAGTCCAGGCCCAGGGCGTAGACGTGCTTGGGCGAGCGCACGAAGCTGTTGCCTTTCCACAGGTCGCCGGTGAACTCGGTGTCCAGGTAGGAGGCGCTGAACTGCACCAGCAGGTCGTCGATCGGGCGTGCCTGGATTTCCAGCTCGGCGCCCCTGGCCTTGCCCTGAGCGTCGTTGGCCAGCAGCGAGACGATGCTGCCGCTGGCGGTGGTGGTGGTCGCGCTCACCTGCATGTCGTCGTAGTCGTAGTAGAAGATGTTGGCGTTGGCGTTCAGGCGCCCGTTGAACCATTCCGACTTCAGGCCCAGCTCATAGGAGTGCAGGGTTTCCGGGTTGACCGTGCTCAGTTGCTCCAAGCTGCTCGACAAACCGGTGTTGAATGCCCCGGAGCGGAAGCCCTTGGCGTAGCGGGCATACACCCGCAGGTTGTCGGTGAGGCGGTATTCCGGGGTCAAGTCATAGGTGACCGCGCGCCAGGTCTTGTTGCGCCGGGCGTTGCCGTTGGCCCCTGCGCCGGCGATGGCTTGCGGGTCTTGCAGGTTGCCGAAGTCCCACCAGTCGCCGCCGTCGCCGCCGGTAAAACCGCTGCCGGTGTACTGCAGCAGGTCCAGGTCGATGTCCTTTTTCTCCTGGGTCCAGCGCAGGCCGCCGGTCAGGGTGAAGGCATCGGTGAAGTCGTAGGCGAGGTTGCCGAACAGCGCATAGCTGGTGCTGTTGTGATCGAAGTCGATGCCGGTATAGGCGGCATCGCTGTCCAGTACCGAGGTGGCCTGTTTGCTGATCAAGGCTTCGTGGAAAGCGTGGGCGCCGACGATCCAGCGCAGGGTTTCGCTGGTCGGCGAGGCCAGGCGCAGTTCCTGGGAGTACTGGCTCCAGCGGTTGTTGGTGTAGGCGTGGCCGCCTTCGACCGGGGTCAGGTCGTCGTCGTTGGTAGCGCGCTGGCGGGTCTGGTCGTAGGCGGTGATCGAGGTCAGGCGGTAGTCGCCCAGGTCGTAGTTGAGGGTCAGGGAGGTGCCGTCGTGCTGGACCTTGGATTTGTTCTCGACGTTGCTTTCGATGTAGCGGCGGTGCGGGTCCTGCCGGGTGTAGCCGTTCAGCCAAGGGAAGCGGCCCACCGGCAACAGGCCGTTGGCGTTGCCGCGCGACTCGCTGTTGTGGATGTTCCACAGCGCTTCCAGGTCGGGGTTGAGCTTGGCCAGGAACTGCAAGCGCAAGGCTTTGCGGTCGATGGCGTCGTTGTCGCCGCCGATATTGGTGTTGCTGACGAAACCGTCGCGCTCCTTGGAGTAGATCGACACCCGCGCGGCCAGGCGGTCCTCGACCAGGGCGCCGCCGATGGCGCCGTTGACGATCTGCTCGTTCTTGCTGCCGTAGGCGAGGGTGCCGTAGCCGTCGGTGTCGAAGGTCGGCCGTTTGCTGATCACATTGACCGCGCCGCCGGTGGTGTTCTTGCCGTACAGGGTGCCTTGCGGGCCGCGCAGCACCTCGATGCGGTCGATGTCGAACAGCGGGTCGCCACCGGCCAGCGGTGCGTTGAGGTAGACGTCGTCGGCGTAGATGCCCACCGGGAACACCGTCGCGGCGCCGACGTCGCCGGTGCCGACGCCGCGGATGTACCAGCGTGGGCGGTCATCGCCGTCGGGGTTCTTGGCCTGGGCGTTGGGCACGAAGGTCAGGGTCTTGCCGACGTAGTCGGTGGCGGTCTGGCCGAGGTTCTCGCCGCTGACCGCGGTGACGGCGTTGGCGATGTCTTGCACGCTTTCTTCGCGGCGCTGGGCGGTGACTGTGACGGTCTTCAGGGCTGGGCTGGCTGCGGCGGTTGCCGGGGTGTCCTCGGGGGTGGGTTCGGCGGCGAACAGGTGTGGGCTGGCCAGGGCGCCGGTCAGCAGGCTGGCGTGCCACAGGGCGCGGGTGATGGGGTTGATGGGGGTGCGGATGGGCATGGTGGCTCCGTTGTCACTGGCAGAATATTTATGAGGGCGCCACGCGGCGTACTAGGCCATAGCAGACCTTGTGCCAGCTTTTTGTGTTTTATAACTTATTGATTTTTAATGGTTATTTGTTTTTGAGGGTGGAGTGTGTTGAGCGGCGGGCAGTTGATTGCTCATGGGGTGCTGATCTGGCAGCAGTGGCGGGGGTGGGGGATCTGGGGGGAGACAGGTTTACGCGGGGCGCTGGTCTGTTAGTTGCTAGTTGCTAGTTGCTAGTTGCTAGTTGCTGGGTGTTGGTTTTGGAAGTTG
>NZ_QKVM01000081.1 GCF_003231305.1 Pseudomonas sichuanensis
GACCTGCACTTCGGTCATGGGTGTGGTGACGGTCACCTACCTAGACGGCCTCGGCCGCGCCACCCGAGAAACACGCAACCATATCAATGACAAAGACCTCGAACACCCATACGAAACGCTGCGGCTCACTCACGATAGCGCCGGGCAAGTGCAAGTAGAGACGTTGACAGATTACCTGCCTGGAACATTGAGGGCGCTGCCCTTGCGCACAACCTTCAGCTATGACGACTGGGGCAATCGAAGTGCCATTGCCCGCCCCGAAGGCGCCGTGGAGCACACCGAAACCAACCCGATCGGCAATTTGGACTTCAAAGGCCTGATCAAAACTACCTGGCTTCAGGCAGGTAGCACCGAGGAACCTTTGATCAGCAACTGGCTGGAAAGCTGGCTCAATCCGTTCGAGCAGGTTGTGGCCGAGCATCGCCGGGACGCAGCGGGCGACTTCCTGACCCAGACCAGAGATTACGACGGACTGGGCAACTGCATCCGACGCATCGATGAACGAGGCAATGAAACCCATTATGCCCATGACGCCTGGAACAGGCTGATTTCGACGACCCTACCCGATGGCACCCAGGCCACTCGTGCCTATCAGGCATTCAGCCATGAGGAGTTGCCTGAACGGGTGACGGTGATACCGCCACCCGACCGATCTGCTGCACCCGTGCTGCTGGCAAGGCAGGACCATGATGGCCTGGGGAGACTGACCCAGATCACGACGGCAAAGCGCACCGAACGTTTCGAATACCCAACGGGCATGCGCACCCCGAGCCTCAAGATGACTGCCAGTGGCGACCCGATCAGATATTCCCATCGTGCCGAACTGAGCGACAACCCCACGTCGATCAGCTCACCCAGCGAACAAGCCACGTTCGAATATGACAAGCGTCATGCAAAACTGATCCTGGCAAGCAGCGCAGAAGGCGAGCGCAGCTTCACATACGACTGGCAGAACCAGCTCGCCAGCGAAACATGGCAAGACATCGATGGCCGCTGCCTGCAGAAGATCCAATCGCGCAGTTTGCACGGTCGCCTGGCAATACACTCCACCGGCAGCCCGGACCAACTGCTCAATACACTGTTCACCTACAACGACCAGGGCCTGGTGAACGGCGCTGAAATCACCGGACGCCTGAAGGTGGAATGCACCCACGACCTTTTCGGGCGCACGTCAATGCTGCTGACCTCCGACCTGACGAGCGACAGCACTGCTCGCATAGATTTCGAATACGACAACCAGGGGCGGGAAAGCAAGCGCATCCTGACCAAGTCAGGCAAGCCGCCAAGGACCCTCTCGCAGACATTGGGGCCAGATGGTTTACTAACCTCACGCCAACTCAAGCAGGGCAACACCGACCTGCTGCTGGAGAGCTTCACTTACGACAATCGCAGCCGTCTGGAAAGCCATACGTTCAAGGGATCCGACCTGCCAAAGGACATTCAGGAGCGTCGAGTGATGAGTCAACGGTTCAGCTTCGACGAGCTGGACAATATCGTCAGCCGCTTCAGCACATACGAGGATTCCGCTCAGGAAATCATGACCTTTGCTTACCTGCCGGATGATCGCTGCCAGCTCGACTCCATCACCTACCATTCGGCAACTCGCACCACGCGCCTGGAAATCAACTACGACGACAATGGGTGCCAACGTGTGGACATCCGTGGCCGAACGCTGGTTTACGACTCACAGCGACGTCTGATGACGGTCAGCGATGGTCAGCGAGTACGCAAGTATCGCTATGACGCATTGGACCAACTGGTCGCGGTGGACGACACCCTGATCGGTTTCGAGGAAAAGCGGCTGAGTGTCGCGCTGCACGGCAACCGGGCAGTGACCTTGGCGTTTCTCGGTGAGCAGCCCCTTGCCGAGATCGCGAATGAGAACCCGCCCGTGCGCTTGCTGCAGACCCTGGCAAGTCATTCAGTCATCGCCGAGTACAGTGGCGCGCTACAACGCAACATCCACTACCTGGCCCACGGCGAGCGCTCTGGGGTGGACACATTCGAAAGCCTGCTCGGTTTCAACGGCGAGTACCGCGATCCCATCACAGGCCACTACCTGCTGGGCCGTGGCCACCGCGCCTATGATCCCGAACAGATGCGATTCCTGCAGCCCGACGCACTCAGCCCGTTCGAGGCCGGGGCGCTCAATGGCTACGCCTACTGCCAGGGCAACCCAGTAACCCTGCGTGATCCCAGCGGCCGCTTTGCCGTGTACTTCAATGACCTTGCACTGTCTGCCCCCGGGTCAACAATCGACAAGTCCTCGGAGCAACTGGCCAGCGAACGGCAGTTCTGGAAAGCCAGCTCCAGCATCCTGATAGGCATAGGCTTAGGCGTCTTGTTCACCGCGCTGGCGGTGGTGACCGCTGGCCAAGCACTGATGGCTCTGCCTGGAGTGGCTGTCGCGGCGACGGGCATGATGGCGACCGCCAACGCCGCTACGCTGGCGACCGCGACAGCCACTGCCACGACCATGGTTGCCAAGGCGGTGACCTTCGCCATCGTCTCGACAGTCACGGCCATCTCTTCGGTAGTCAGCACGACTGCGGATATCATCACGGGCGCCACAGGGGCGAAGTGGGCGGCAAAGTTCTCGGAAGTGGCCGGGTGGGTTAATGCCGGGACTTCCCTAGGAGATATTGCGACCATAAAGCTGGCACACAAGCTGATTCAAAAAAGTGCAATGGCCGCCAATATGCTGGCCACGCCCGGATTTGCAGCGCATAGGGCCGCGAATATGATGAAGCGCAAGTCCTTGCCCAATGACGAGAGCGCTGCTATTCGATCCTCCACAGCGTAAGGCACTAAGCGATATGCAGGCCTCTCTCTGGCGCCATGGTTGAAAGCACCAACGTCAGGGCGTCGACTCAGCGCTACTCCTGACGCGAAGGCGCGGCGCCAGCGAGCCCTGACAGATTGCAACAAACGCAGACGTCGGCCGGCTACGGTATCAGCCCGGGAGGTTCTTCGAGCAAGCCAGGCGAACGGAGTGAGCGTAGCGCAATTGCATGGCTCGCACGTTTTCGAATCGTTGAAGCGGCAACGGCACAATGATATGCCCGCTTTTCTCACCGCTACTGACAATTTTGCGGGCACGGATGATCACGTAGCTATCAGGGGCATCCGGGTCCGCACGGTAAAGGCCGTTATCATCTATGGTCCCTGGCCCCTGCAACGGAAGGTACCACTCCACATCATCGGGCTCTCCCTGGTACCAGCCTTCCAATTGGAGGCTACCCTCCTCTGGCATGGCTTCCGCGCGCAGAACGATGATTTCAGGGTCCTTGAACCGACGAAGGATGACCGCTGACTCAGGTCGACCTGCCGCCCTGCCCTGGGTATCAAGCCCCACGACAACGACCTTGTCGATGGAACAGTAGATGTCCGGCTCTCGCGCTGTTGCAGTGTAACGTGCGGTATCCACCGCAACTGACAGTTCACCGCCCGCGCCACCTTCGACATTGACGAGTGACCAATCCAGTGAGTGCTGCGCCATCTGAAAGCTATGCAACTGTACTTCGGCGCCAGCCTTAACGCCTTCCAGCACCTGCAGTGCAGGCGAGACATTGACGAGACTGCCCAACACCGTCAATTGAGTGGCATCCGCCTGGCCGCTGGCAGGATCATATGCAACGATGTTCACACGCTGCGTGTTGCCCTGCAGTTCCTCGCTCGCAGGGGCGAGGTAATCACCCGAAATGGGATCGATACTTCCCGTGTTCCATGGATAATCCGGTAGCGCCCCGCAACTCCACTCGATACCCGTGCGCGCGGGTTGCGTGGTAAACCTCAGCGTGTCTCCTGCCGCGAGACGCCTGCCACGTTGCACAATCCGCAGAGCCCCGCCATTTCGCTCGAATGTACCCTGCACCGCCATATGTCCCGGAATTTCCATGCTCGCGACCTGCAGCGACTTGCCATTATCTGCGCGCAACACCGACAGCAAACCGGTCGCTACTTTCGCGTGCAACCACATGGACAAGTCATTGATGAAACCTCGCCTGATACTGTAATCGGTCAATTTCTCGAGTGTTGCGTTTCTCTCCTTGGCTTTGCCGGGCAGCGCTTCGCTCCACACTGTACCAGTGCTATCAAGGCGACCCGATTCTGTCTGCGTGTCCGCCTGCAGCGTGAATCGAAAGTTCAGCTCCGGCTCAAGCGTTACAAGCTCATTGATCCAGTTGCTGCCACCCTTGGGTCGGTAGCGGCAAGTCACCGTGCAGCGGGGCTTCCAGGTCTGCTCAACGTCGGCGTTGTTAAAGTCGACCGTCAAGGCCTGCGCATCGCGTCCTGCGTGTATCCTGAATTCGAAGGTTTCGAACTCGATTCTTTGATCGGGCACTTTTCCCGCCGGCACCAGGATATAACCTTCGGTTGCCTGCGCCTTGATGATCCTGCCCTGCGGGTCCGTCTCATACGTCCAGATTGCCTCTTCCAAGGACGCTTGGATGGCTTTTCGATAGGCTAGTTGGTGAAGAATTTGCGCAGACAGCATAGTCGTGCATGTCTGCTCGTCGCTGGCGCTTTGAGAAAACAGCGCAGGGAAGCCAGAGCCGTCAGTTGGGACGTGCCCCTGGCGGTCCTTGCCAAAAGCCATGAATAAAAGCACTGCCTGGCGAGAATCACTGGTAGAAGTCTGGCTGCGAATCTTCATATCCACCGGACTGATGCTTGAGCTCAGGACCTGCGCCAGGGTGAATGAACTATTCTCAATCGCGATGCCTTTGAACATTTGTTCAGCCATTCGTTGCCCGAGGTTGGGCGCCAGGTCTCCCGCGCCCAGACTTAGCTTGAAGGCTGTTGCATTCCTCATGTCGACTTTTAGTTCACTCGCAGCAAACTCCATGGGCAACTCTAGGAGAGGTTGCAAGGGGTTGACCGTACGATGGGAGTACATCGCAATGACTTCCCCATACAGGTTGCTTATGGCTTGAGCGCCCTGCTCGAGCGCGATTGAAAGCTTTACATCGGCCTTGTTATATGACGTACTCTCCAGGCTGAAAAGCGGGGTATCAACGCGGTAATTGTCCAGCTCATGTACGACCCCCAGATCCGAATACTCGACCGTCCCCCTGAGCCGGCTCGGAATGGTTTGATCCGCTACTCTGCGCTCATAGGCACTGAGCAAAAATTCATTGACCTGGCCCAGCGGCAGTGACGTGATCGCATCCCAGAACAGCATATCCCCGTTGTTCTTCAACCACGTCAAAATGGCACTTGGAATATTGCTTTCCATGCAGCACCTCTCGATTCAGACAGTTTGTTGAAGGCGCGAATAAACGTCTATGTAATCGTGCAAAGGCAATGGCAGTATAAAATACCCCTTCATGAACACCTGCGGATTACTTTCTTCAACGTCTCGTATCTCTGCACCCATTACCATGTAACGATCCAGCGGATGTTCAACTATTTCTAACCGGGCCAAAAACTGACCATCCTCCGAGACCTGAAGCGTGCCGCTGCTTGCACCCTCGACGATTTCCCAGACCAGTTTTCGCCCAGGCCTCAGGTCATCGGGGTATTTCAGTGTCACTTGTCGGCGTGCCTGGTCCATGTTGTCAACACGGATGGGCAGGGTCAAATGGGGCCTGGCCGCCATCGAGATAATGCTCGCGTAGCGGTCTTCATCCTGGTTACTGACTTTGATTCTCACCAAATGTGGATAATCATCATTACCGGCACCTGCCGTAAACAGCACCCTAGGCCCGGTACTGGCCGATAACTTCCCGCCTGCTGCGTCTCCTTCAATTGACCAAGTGAACGCTGCTTGTTCGGTCGTACCAGCATCTAAAGTGACTTCTCCGTTTGCAGGGACCAACTGAACCAGCGGTGCTATTGCCAGCGCTTGACGCGTCAATGTAACCAGCGCCCAGGCTGTATGGCCCCCAAAGACCATCCTGATTCGCTCACGCCAATAGGAGCCCTCGAAATGGGTTTCGGCCGGGACTTTATAAAGTCCCGAACGCCGTTCAATATGACCCTTGGTCACGCCCCCAGGCTCGAGTGGCTCGACAAACCACTCTGGGCCGGTCGTCAGCCCGTTTGCACTGAACTTGCACTCCCCCCCAATCACTACTCTGGGCTCGAGTGGCTCTATCATCATCCCTGAACTACGCGGCTGCACCTGGCCGAATAGAACCAGGTCCGTAGGCCCAAAAAATTGATTGCCGGTGAAAGATTCTCCAAAGTTCAGCGTCACTACCTGCCTGACTTGGCGAAGCACTTCCGAACGAAGTGGTAGACTCGTTATTACCTCAGTAATACTGTCAATTAAAGAGAGGAGTATGGATTCCACTATACCATCGACTACCGCCTTAAAGCCCACCGTCATCAACCACATGATATAGAGCAACAACATGGCCTTTTCCCATTCATCACCCGCATCCGGATCGATGGCCTGAATATGCTCACCGCGCAATGTAAAGTACTCTTCCCACGACAATGGCGCCTCACCCTTCTGCGCCCCACGCTTAAACTCACTGCGCATGACTTTATAGTGAACAACTGGAAACTCCATCAACCCGATCTCAACCTCAAGAGTCCCTGACAACGTATACTCAAGGAGGCCTGACAAATCATGACCAAGCATTTGGACTCCACCCTGTCCATGCGCAGACGGTTCATCGTAATTAAGTTCATACTCATACTTAAATCTTGCCGTCACTGGCCAAGACAACAGCATCCTATCACCTAGCTGAAAGACCGTGAGTTCCCCGGCATCAAAAAAGGTGAACTCTTCGTGCCTTAGAACAACCTCGAAAAACTCACCATACATCTTCCAACGTCTACGATGCTCCGAGGCGGGAACAAATAGCGAAGTATCAGAAATACTCACCCTCTCACATTCACCTACCCCGATAAATAGGGGTTCACCACACGTGGTGAGTTTTTTCTTCAACGCCTCCAACAGCCAAACAATATAGAATCGCCACGAGCTCAGCATGGCGATCGCCGAAAAATTAAAATAACTCTTTGGGATGAGATAGCGGAATCCGCTGCCCTCACCAGGCGGGTCGAAGTTATGCCCTTCCTGCATGCTGACAAATACAAGAACCGCGCCGTTCGCGTCCTGGCTTTCCTTATCAGGTTGCGTTGCCAAGCGGAATGAGCGTGGCTGCAAAAGGCTGTCCGGATGGCGCCGAATTGAGCCCAGTTCAAAAAAACGCTGCTCATCCGGCAACTTCCGAAACAGCGCCGCAAAATCTTCCCCGGCGAGGCGCTGCAATCCGATGTCCGCATCGAACTTCAGCAGAAAGTCTTCACTCTTGCTAAGGTCCAGCCTCAACTTGACTTCGTCAATGATTTGCGTTTCCACTTCATCCAACTTTAGCCTGAGTTCGAGCAAGGGCCCCACCATTGGCTCGATCCATTCCAACCTGGAGACCTCCCACCCCCCTGCGCGTTGCTGCACTGCAACGTCGTTGCCGCTGATGATACTCATGTTCAAGCTGGCCCGGGAATATGACAAATCGGCATTTTCGAAAGACAACCTGGGCCGATCCAGCACAAAATCTTGCAGGTAGCGCACCGCTGCCGAATCGGCCTCGAGGGTGGTGGTGAAAGGCTTGAAGTAGCTGCTGTTGCCGAAATGACCGATATAGGCATGCAGCAACAGACGATTGAGCCGATCTCGGTCCATCGCAACAATCATGTCCCATGAGTACATGCGACTTTTCTCCCGAAGCCAACCCATCAGATCGCTCAGACCGTTGCCCATGATTTCAACTCTACTCTTGCACCGAATAGCGACCAAGATCCTGGCTTCGAACACGCTTGAGTACTTATACCGCCGCCCTGTGAGAGCGACCACTGACAAAAATGACAGGTCTTGAATTGCAGACAGAAGCGGGAGAGGGATTTTCAGACAAAAAAAAACGCCACTTCAAATGAAGTGGCGTTTTCGATTTGGAGCGGGAAACGAGACTCGAACTCGCGACCCCGACCTTGGCAAGGTCGTGCTCTACCAACTGAGCTATTCCCGCAAAGTGAAGCTATACCGCATTTGGCGTGAAGCGCCATGAAGACCTTCACCACCTGCACCGTACAAGACGACGCCATTGAAACTGGAGCGGGAAACGAGACTCGAACTCGCGACCCCGACCTTGGCAAGGTCGTGCTCTACCAACTGAGCTATTCCCGCAATTTGGCGTCCCCTAGGGGACTCGAACCCCTGTTACCGCCGTGAAAGGGCGGTGTCCTAGGCCACTAGACGAAGGGGACTAAGCCGACGCTTTGCAGCGCACCAGAACATGAACCTCGCGATTCAGCCTGGATTTTCTTTTCCTGCCCTGCCGAAACAGTGCCGGAGAAACTGGAGCGGGAAACGAGACTCGAACTCGCGACCCCGACCTTGGCAAGGTCGTGCTCTACCAACTGAGCTATTCCCGCATTGGCGTCCCCTAGGGGACTCGAACCCCTGTTACCGCCGTGAAAGGGCGGTGTCCTAGGCCACTAGACGAAGGGGACACAGCTACATCTTCACTCCCTGCCGCGTTCCGCTGTGTGCTTTACGCTGCAAGTGGCGCGCATTCTATGGATGCCATGGAAAGCCGTCAACCCCTTTGTAGAAATTTATTTAAATCAATGACTTCCCGCTTTCCTATAAGGTGCTGACAGGTGCGCCCAGGGATTGGCGTTGATTTTCTGACGGTAGCCCGGCAAGCTCATGGCAATGCGCCAGCATCTGGAGAAATCCGGACTGCGGCCGACATATACCAGTACCGCAAGCCGACGACGAACAGCACGTCCCAAAGCTGTCCGCCAGGCTGCACTGTTCGCTTTTCGGCGAACTCACTACACTCTCGTACAGATGCAAAACTTCTTCATGAGGCGTTTACGGTGACACCACTTCTGATCACCCTGCTTATCGTTGCGGGTATCGCATTGCTGATCGTGATCGGCTACCTCAACAACGTGGTCGAGAACAACAAGCTCGAACGCGTCCGGCTCAAGGTAGAACTGGCCGACCGCCTGCGCCGCTGCGGTGAAATCACCGAAACCTTCCCCGGCCAGTTCATGACCCCGGCGCTCAAGCTGCTCTTGACCCGCCTGGAACTCAACCTCAACCAGCGCCAGTTGGCCCTGGACAAGCACAGCGCCGAGCTCAAGGCGCGCATCGGCGAACTTGAAGGCCTGATCGCCCAGGGCGACAAGATCCCGGTCAGCAACCCGCCCTCGCCTATCCACACCGAGGTCAAGGCCAAGGACGTGCGCTTCTTGCTGGAGCTGCTGCACAATCAGATCGTGCGCGCTACCCAGGAAGGCTTCCTGGCCACCAACGAGGGCAAGTACTGGGTCAAGGAGATCCGCCACATCCTGGTGCTGCTGCACATCGAGTTCTTCAACAACCTGGGCCAGCAGGCGCTGCAGCAGAACCAGCCGGGCCAGGCGCGCCTGGCCTTCGAGCGCGGCGTGCAGTACCTGCGCAAGCAGCCCGAACCTAAACAGTATGAAGAGCAGCTCACCTACATGGAGAAGCTGCTGAACCGGGCGAACGCCCAGGTACTGGACCAGATGGAGCCGGCAGCGGACGACCAGAACGCACTGACCGAAGGCCTCAAGACCGACGAGGACGAGACCTGGAAGAAGCGGGTCATTTACGACTGATCCCGTGGGAGCGGCGGTGCGCCGATGCGACTTGCCTCGCGATGGGAACAGCACAAATACAAAGGGGCCTTCACAGGCCCCTTTGTTCATTTCAGCAATCAGTCAATTCCAGAAAGATCGCCGCCAGGCGCTCCAGCCCGGCCTGGTCGGCCTCACTGAAACGCCCGACCTTCGGGCTGTCCAGGTCAAGCACCCCGATCAACCGCCCGTCCTTGAGCAACGGGATCACCAACTCGCTGTTCGACGCGCTGTCACAGGCGATATGCCCGGGGAAGGCATGCACATCCTCGACCCGCTGGGTCTGAAGGGTGGCCGCCGCCGCGCCGCACACACCCTTGCCGAACGGAATGCGCACGCACGCCACCTGGCCCTGGAACGGCCCAAGCACCAACTGCTCGTTGCGGTTGAGGTAAAAACCGGCCCAGTTCAGATCGTCCACCTGGTTGTACAGGAAGGCCGAAAACTGCGCGGCGTTGGCGATGAAGTCACGCTCGTCGGCGAACAGCGCCTGCACTTGCGCGGCCAGCAGGGCGTAGCCGTCGAGGCCCTGGCCACTGGCGTTGAGGTCGATCATTTATTTCTGCTCCAGCAATTGCAGCCCGACCCAGTAGCGGGCGAACTGATAGGCACAACGGCCATTACGGTTGCCGCGGCCGGTGGCCCAGCGCACGGCGAGGATATCGAGTGCTTCGCTACGCTGCCAGGCAAGCCCGGCCGGGCGCGCCAACTGGCCGATCCAGTGTTCGACCACATTGAGGAAGTGTTCCTGGCTGAAGGGGTAGAACGACAGCCACAGGCCGAAACGGTCGGACAAGGCGATCTTGTCTTCCACCGCTTCGTTGGGGTGCAGCTCGCCGTCGACCATCTTCCAGTTTTCGTTGTCGCTCTGTTTTTCCGGCACCAGATGGCGGCGGTTGGAGGTGGCGTACAGCAGCACATTGTCCGGGGCCTGCTCCAGCGAGCCGTCGAGCACGCTCTTGAGCACCCGGTAGTCGCCCTCCCCGGCTTCGAACGAGAGGTCGTCGCAGAACAGGATGAAGCGCTGTTCGAGCTTTTGCAGTTGCTCCACCACACGCGGCAGGTCGGCCAGGTGGTCGCGCTCGATTTCGATCAGGCGCAGGCCATCACCGGCGTGTTCGGCCAGCAGCGCACGCACCAGCGACGACTTGCCGGTGCCGCGCGAGCCCCACAGCAAGGCGTGGTTGGCCGGCATGCCGTTGATGAACTGGTGGGTATTGCGCCCCAGTTGGTCGCGCTGCTGGTCGACGCCGATCAGGTCGGACAGGCGAATGTCGAGGCTGACCTCCAGCGGCATCAGGTAGCCGCTGCGGCCATCGCGCTGCCAGCGGGCGGCGAGGGTTTGCGACCAGTCGATGGCCGGGCGCGGGGCGGGCAGCAAGGGTTCGAGACGCGCGAGGACGGATTCGGCGCGGTCGAGAAAAGCGGTAAGGCGGGCGTCCATGGGAGGCTCCTAAGAATTTCAGTTTTTCGGGGCATCCGGCCCATCGCGGGGCAAGCCCGCTGCCACGCCATTCTCGGGGGATCGCTTGGCTCTGCTGGCTGCGCTGTCGCACAGGGTACAGAGGCGACGCATCACCAACGTGGGAACGGGCTTGCCCCGCGATGGGCCTTGCAGCGGCCCTTAAGCGACGATCAACTGAAATGAACAGACAGACCCGCCAGCGGCCAGGGCTGATCGGCTATGCTTGCGCAGCGCACGGAGCACATCACCGGCTTGGGACCCATGGATATCAAGTTCACCAATCGCCTGTCATACAAGCAAGCCCGGTTGACAGTCCTGGTCGGCTTCATCCTGGGAACATTGCTCAGTCTCATCCAGATCGGCATCGATTATGCCAGCGAAGACGCGTCCATCAACCGTGAAATTCAGGCGCTGCTGAAGATCAGCCACGACACCGCCTCACGGATCGCCTACAACATCGACACCGAACTGGCCCAGGAACTCACCGGCGGCCTGCTCAAATCTCCGGCGCTGCTGCGCGCCCGCCTGATCGACAACAACGACACGGTACTGGCCGACACCGAGCGCCCCAGGCTGGAAAGCCGCTACCGACCATTGTCGGACTTCCTGTTCGGCGAGCAGCGCCAGTTCCAGGACCGCCTGTACCTGGCCCACATGCCCGGCGAGTACCTGGGCACCCTGTACCTGGACGTCGACACCTTCGCCTTCGGCGGGCGCTTCCTCGACCGTGCCGGGGTTACCCTGCTCAACGGTTTCGCCCGCAGCCTGGTGCTCACCGGCATCCTCCTGGCGCTGTTCTACCTGATGCTGACCAAACCGCTGGTCACGGTGATCAGTGCCTTGAGCGGTGGCGATGCGCGCACGCCGCGGCAAACCCGGGTGGACTGCCCCAAGGGCCATGAAAACGACGAGATCGGCGTGCTGGTCAAGGTCGCCAACCAGCAGTTCGTCAGCATGGCCACCGAGATCCAGCAGCGGCGCAACGCCGAGAACCGCCTGACGCAATACCTCAACGAACTGGAAGACATCGTCTCGGCCCGCACCAACGAGCTCAAGGCCAGCAACAACCGCCTGAGCCAGTCCAACCAGGAGCTCGACGAGGCGCGTCAGCGTGCCCTGGGCATGGCCCAGGCGCGCGCGGCCTTCCTGGCCAACATGAGCCACGAGATCCGCACGCCGCTCAACGGCATGCTCGGCATGATCGCCCTGGCCCTGGACAGCCCTCTGGCCGGCGAGCAGCGCCAGCAGCTGTCAATCGCCCACGACTCGGGCAAGGTGCTGGTGGAACTGCTCAACGACATTCTCGACCTGTCCAAGTTCGACGCCGGCCAGCTGGAGCTCGAACGCATCCCTTTCGACCTAGGGGCAATGCTCGAAGACACCGCCAACCTGCTGTCGCAGAATGCCGCGGCCAGCGTCGAGCTGACCTGCCTGATCAGCGCGAACTTCCCCAGCAGCGTGCTTGGCGACCCCACCCGGGTCAGGCAGATCGTCAGCAACCTGCTGTCCAACGCGCTCAAGTTCACCCGCTTCGGGCGCGTCGACCTGCGCCTGTCGAGCATCGTCGGCGGCGTGCGCCTGGAGGTCAGCGACACGGGCATCGGCATCCCCGAGGAGGCCCAGGCGCGCATCTTCCAGCCCTTCACCCAGGCCGGCGCGGGCATCACCCGCCAGTATGGCGGCACCGGCCTGGGCCTGACCCTGACCCACAACCTGTGCAAGGCCATGCAAGGCCGCCTGCACATCCAGTCCGAAACCGGCTTTGGCAGCCGCTTCAGCGCCGACCTGCCGCTGCCCGCACACACCGAGGCGATCCCGCCGGCGCCGCTGGCCGGGCGCGTGGTGGCACTGACCCATGCCGGCAGCGGCCTGGCCGAGCTGCTGCAGGGGCTGCTGCCGGGCTGGGGGCTGGACTATGTGCGAATCGACGCAGCCAATGAGCTCAACGGTGTCGTCGACCTGCTGATCACCGATGACCTGGACCCGGTACTGGCGCTGCGCCCAAGCATCCAGGCGCCGATCCTGCTGGTGACCGCCTACGGCAGCTTCCTGCCCAGCGAGCAGGCCACGCAACTGGCCCCCCTGCAGCAACTGGCCCGCCCCCTGGCGCGCAACGCCCTCTACCACACCCTGCGCCGCACCCTGCAGGGCGAGGCCAACGCCCCCCTGCCCCACGAAGTGTCGATGGCACAGGAGCGTCGGGCGCGCATCCTGCTGGTCGAGGACAACCCGGTGAACCAGTTGGTGGCCAAAGGCATGCTGGCCAAGCTCGGCTGCCAGGTGCAGGTCGCCGCCCAGGGCGTTGAAGCCCTGGAGTTCCTGGAACAGGAAACCTTCGACCTGGTGCTGATGGACTGCAACATGCCGGTGATGGACGGCTACGAAGCCAGCCGGCGCATCCGCCAGAGCGGGCGCTGGCCGGAACTGCCCATCGTCGCCCTGACCGCCAACGCCATGCCCGAGGAGCGCGAGCGCTGCCGCGCCGCCGGCATGAACGACTACCTGGCCAAGCCGTTCCGCCGCGAAGAGTTACTGGCACTGATCGATCATTGGGTGCCACTCAGCGCTTGAGCAAACGCTCGATGTCGGCCTCCAGGGCCTGGGGCTTGGTGGTCGGCGCGTAGCGGATGACCTTGCCGGTGGCCGGGTCGAGCAAGAACTTGGTGAAATTCCACTTGATCTTCTGCGAGCCCAAAAGGCCCGGGGCACGCTGCTTGAGCGCGGCGAACAGCGGGTGGGCGCCGGGGCCGTTGACCTCGACCTTGCGAAACAGCGGGAAGCTCACGCCGAAATTGACCTCGCAGAACTGCGCGATCTCGCGGGCATCACCCGGCTCCTGTTTGCCGAACTGGTTGCAGGGGAAGCCCAGCACCACCAGCCCCTGCTCGCGGTAGTCCTGCCACAGGCGCTCCAGGCCCTTGTACTGCGGGGTGAAGCCGCACTGGCTGGCAGTGTTGACCACCAGCAGCGCCTTGCCGGCGAAATCGCCCAGCACTTTCTGCTCGCCAGCGAGGGTGACGCAGGGGATGTCCAGCAATGCATCGGCCATGCGTTTGCTCCTTCAATCGCGGGGTTTGAGGTCCAGGCACACCGAGTTGATGCAATAGCGCAGGCCGGTCGGTGGCGGGCCGTCGGGGAACACGTGGCCCAGATGGGCGTCGCATTGCGCACAGGTGACTTCGGTGCGGATCATGCCGTGGGAGGTGTCGCGGATCTCGATCATCGCGGCCTCTTCGATTGGCTGGTAAAAGCTCGGCCAGCCGCAACCGGAGTCGAACTTGGCCTTGGCGTCGAACAGCGCCAGGTCGCAGCAGATGCAGTGGTAGATGCCGTCGCGCCGTTCGCTGTTGTACTTGCCGCTGAACGGCCGCTCGGTGCCTTTGAGGCGGCACACCTGGTACTGGGCGGGGTCGAGCATGGCGCGCCACTCGTCCAGTGTCTTGTCGATCTTTTGCATGAAGGGACCTCGGCAGGCTGAATTTCACCTCGCACCGTCTTTATTTATGGCGCGGGTGGAACGTATATTAGTTGGCTTTCCAAGCCAGCCAGTCTGGCATGCGCCTCGCCCTTTTCAAACCTTTCACCGGCGGCGCGCCGCGCCTTGTCCAACCAGGATCCCAACATGCAGTTCAGCAAATCGAACAAGCTCGCCAATGTCTGCTACGACATTCGCGGCCCGGTGCTCAAGCACGCCAAACGTCTGGAAGAGGAAGGCCACCGCATCCTCAAGCTGAACATCGGCAACCCGGCGCCGTTTGGCTTCGAGGCGCCGGACGAAATCCTCCAGGACGTGATCCGCAACCTGCCCACCGCCCAGGGCTACAGCGATTCCAAAGGCCTGTTCAGCGCACGTAAAGCGGTGATGCAGTACTGCCAGCAGAAGGAAATCGAAGGCGTCACCATCGAGGACATCTACCTGGGCAACGGCGTGTCCGAGCTGATCGTGATGTCGATGCAGGCGCTGCTCAACAACGGCGACGAAGTGCTGATCCCGGCGCCCGACTACCCGCTGTGGACCGCCGCGGTGAGCCTGGCCGGCGGCAAGCCGGTGCATTACCTGTGCGACGAGCAGGCCGACTGGTTCCCTGACCTCGAAGACATCAAGGCCAAGATCACCCCGAACACCAAGGCCCTGGTGATCATCAACCCGAACAACCCCACCGGCGCGGTGTACTCCAAGGAGCTGCTGCTGGGCATGCTGGAGTTGGCGCGCCAGCACAACCTGGTGGTGTTCTCCGACGAGATCTACGACAAGATCCTCTACGACGAGGCCGTGCACATCAGCACGGCGTCGCTGGCCCCGGACCTGCTGTGCCTGACCTTCAACGGCCTGTCCAAGTCGTACCGCGTGGCAGGCTTCCGTTCCGGCTGGCTGATCATCTCGGGCCCCAAGCAACATGCCCTGAGCTACATCGAAGGCATCGACATGCTGGCCAACATGCGCCTGTGCGCCAACGTGCCGGCCCAGCACGCCATCCAGACCGCCCTGGGCGGCTATCAGAGCATCAACGACCTGGTACTGCCGCCTGGTCGCCTGCTGGAGCAGCGCAACCGCACCTACGAGCTGCTCAACGAGATCCCCGGCGTGAGCTGCGTCAAGCCCATGGGCGCGCTGTATGCGTTCCCGCGCATCGACCCCAAGGTGTGCCCTATCTTCAACGACGAGAAATTCGCCCTCGACCTGCTGCTGTCGGAGAAGCTGCTGATCGTCCAGGGCACGGCGTTCAACTGGCCGTGGCCGGACCACTTCCGCGTCGTCACCCTGCCACGGGTGGATGACCTGGAGCAGGCGATCGGCCGGATCGGCAACTTCCTGCGC
>NZ_QKVM01000082.1 GCF_003231305.1 Pseudomonas sichuanensis
AGCTGCGGTCAGAGTGGTCTTACCGTGGTCAACGTGGCCGATGGTGCCGACGTTAACGTGGGGAAGGGAACGATCAAATTTTTCTTTAGCCACGACAGTGAACCTCTTGCCTAAAGGGGATTAGCCTTGTTTTTTAACGAGTGCTTCGACGATGTTCGACGGAGCTTCGGCGTATTTGGAGAATTCCATGGAGTAGCTTGCGCGACCCTGAGACATGGAACGAACGTCGGTCGCGTAACCGAACATCTCTCCGAGCGGCACCTCAGCAGTGATTACCTTGCCGGACACCGAGTCTTCATTACCCTGGATCATCCCGCGACGACGGCTCAGGTCACCCATCACGTCACCCAGGTAATCTTCCGGGGTTACAACTTCGACCTTCATGATCGGTTCGAGGACCACGCCACCACCCTTCTGGGCCAGTTGCTTGGTTGCCATCGAAGCAGCGATTTTGAACGCCATTTCGTTGGAGTCGACGTCGTGGTACGAACCGTCGAATACCGTGGCCTTCAGGCCGAGGAGCGGATAGCCGGCAACAACGCCGTTTTTCATCTGCTCTTCAATACCCTTCTGGATCGGGGCGATGAATTCCTTAGGAATCACACCACCAACGACTTCGTTGGCGAACACCAGACCTTCGGTGATGTTGCCTTTGTCGTCCACGTCCGGCTCCGAGAAACGGATCCAGCAGTGACCGAACTGACCACGACCACCCGACTGACGAACGAACTTGCCTTCGATCTCGACGTTGGACTTGGTGATCTTCTCGCGGTACGAAACCTGCGGCTTGCCGACGTTGCACTCGACGTTGAACTCGCGTTTCATGCGGTCAACGAGGATGTCCAGGTGCAGCTCACCCATACCGGAGATGATGGTCTGGCCGGTTTCTTCGTCGGTCTTGACGCGGAACGACGGGTCTTCCTGGGCCAGCTTGCCCAGAGCGATACCCATCTTCTCCTGGTCAGCCTTGGTTTTCGGCTCTACGGAGAGCGAAATTACCGGCTCAGGGAAGTCCATACGCTCGAGGATGATCGGCTTGTCGGCGTTGCACAGGGTGTCACCGGTGGTGACGTCCTTCATGCCGATCAGAGCAGCGATGTCGCCAGCGCGTACTTCTTTGATCTCTTCACGCTGGTTGGCGTGCATCTGCACCATACGACCAACGCGCTCTTTCTTGCCCTTGACCGAGTTGATGACGGAGTCACCGGAGGTCAGGAAGCCCGAGTAAACGCGGACGAAGGTCAGAGTACCAACGAACGGGTCGGTGGCAATCTTGAACGCCAGGGCCGAGAACGGCGCGTTGTCGTCAGCAGGACGCTCGTCGTACTGCTCTGGCTTGACTTCTTCCTTCGGCGTGTCGATCAGGTCAGGGTGGATACCCTTGATCGCCGGGATTTCGGTCGGAGCAGGCAGGAAGTCGATAACGGCGTCGAGAACCAGGGGAACACCCTTGTTCTTGAACGAGGAACCGCAGACAGCAGGAACGATCTCGCTCGCCAGGGTACGGGCGCGCAGACCAGCCTTGATGTCTTCGACGGACAGGTCACCTTCTTCAAGGTACTTGTTCATCAGCTCTTCGTTGGCCTCGGCAGCAGCCTCGACCATGTTGCTGCGCCATTCGTTGGCCAGGTCCACCAGCTCAGCAGGAATCTCTTCCTCGCGGTAGGTAGTACCTTTGTCGTCGTCGTTCCAGTAGATGGCTTTCATCTTGATCAGGTCAACCTGACCCTGGAAGTCGTCTTCAGCACCGATAGCCAGCTGGACCGGAACCGGGGTGTGACCCAGGCGGTTCTTGATCTGGCCGATAACGCGCAGGAAGTTGGCACCGGCACGGTCCATCTTGTTCACGTAGACAACACGTGGAACGCCGTACTTGTTGGCCTGACGCCATACGGTTTCGGACTGCGGCTCAACGCCGGAGGTACCGCAGAACACAACGACCGCGCCGTCGAGTACGCGCAGCGAACGCTCTACTTCAATGGTGAAGTCAACGTGGCCGGGGGTATCGATGACGTTTACGCGGTAGTTGTCATACTGACCACGGGAACCTTTCCAGAAGGTGGTAACGGCAGCGGAGGTAATGGTGATACCGCGCTCCTGCTCCTGCACCATCCAGTCTGTGGTCGCGGCGCCGTCATGCACCTCGCCCATCTTGTGGCTCAGACCTGTGTAGAACAGGATCCGCTCGGTAGTGGTGGTCTTGCCCGCGTCAACGTGGGCACAGATACCAATGTTACGGTAGCGGTTAATTGCTGTAGTACGAGCCATAAAGCCCTCGCAAAATGATTGATGCTTGAATTAGAAGCGGTAGTGCGAGAACGCTTTGTTGGCTTCAGCCATACGGTGAACGTCTTCACGCTTCTTGACTGCAGCACCTTTGCCTTCGGCAGCATCCAGCAGTTCGCCGGCCAGGCGCAGAGCCATCGACTTCTCGCCGCGCTTGCGGGCGTAGTCTACGAGCCAGCGCATTGCCAGAGCGTTACGACGGGATGGACGAACTTCAACCGGGACCTGGTAAGTGGCACCGCCAACACGGCGGGACTTAACTTCGACCAGCGGAGCGATGGCGTCGAGAGCTTTCTCGAAGATTTCCAGGGGGTCGCTGTTCTTGCGTGCTTTGACGGTATCCAGGGCACCGTAAACGATGCGCTCGGCTACGGCCTTCTTGCCGCTTTCCATCACGTGGTTCATGAACTTGGCGAGGATCTGGGATCCGTACTTCGGATCGTCAAGAATCTCACGTTTTGCTGCTACACGACGTCTTGGCATGATAAGCCCTCAAACGGTCTTCAGGTTAGCCCGGGACGTGGGTCTTCGACCCCTGCCCGACCTTACTCTTATCGACTCAAAAAAATGGATGTCTGCAAACGGCCGATTACTTCGGACGCTTGGTACCGTACTTCGAACGACCCTGGTTACGGCCTTTGACGCCCGAAGTATCCAGAGAGCCGCGAACGGTGTGGTAACGAACACCTGGCAAGTCTTTTACACGGCCGCCACGAATCAGGACGACGCTGTGCTCTTGCAGGTTGTGGCCTTCACCACCGATGTACGAGGAAACCTCGAAACCGTTGGTCAGACGCACACGGCACACTTTACGCAGTGCCGAGTTAGGTTTTTTCGGCGTAGTGGTGTACACGCGGGTGCACACGCCACGACGTTGCGGGCAGTTCTGCAGCGCAGGAACGTCCGATTTCTCGACCGAACGCTTACGCGGCTGACGTACCAGCTGGTTGATAGTTGCCATCTACTAGCTCCACTGATTGCCTTGCGACTCAATTGTCTTGCAAGAAAGCCAAAAATTGGCGAGACGGAGCCTCACCAAATTTAGGGGTACAAAAGTCTACGGAGGATCTTGCACCCAGTCAAGACGAGGCCCCGGCCCTCCCCGCCCGATCATCGGCAACATTTCATGTCATCGATGGTCGCGCGGGGTTTGCCGGGGCCCTGCCCTGTACTTAGTTACCGCTGGAGTTCAGCGCTTCGGTCAGTGCGGCTTCCACCTCACTGGCGCTCACACGCAGCGGCTTGTCGGCTTCACGGCGACGCTTGCGCTCGCTGTGATAGGCCAGACCGGTACCGGCCGGGATCAGACGACCCACGACCACGTTCTCTTTCAGGCCGCGCAGGTAGTCGCGCTTGCCGGTAACGGCCGCTTCGGTCAGCACGCGGGTGGTTTCCTGGAAGGAAGCCGCGGAGATGAACGACTCGGTCGACAGCGAGGCCTTGGTGATACCCAGCAGCACGCGGGTGAACTTCGAGATGAACTTGTCTTCGGCGGCGAGACGCTCGTTCTCGACCAGCACGTGAGTCAGTTCCATCTGGTCGCCCTTGATGAAGCTGGAGTCACCCGACTCGGCGATCTCGACCTTGCGCAGCATCTGACGCAGGATGGTCTCGATGTGCTTGTCGTTGATCTTAACGCCTTGCAGACGGTAAACGTCCTGGATCTCGTTGACGATGTACTTCGCCAGCGCGCTCACACCCAGCAGACGCAGGATGTCGTGCGGATCGCTCGGGCCGTCGGAGATAACTTCGCCGCGGTTTACCTGTTCGCCTTCGAAGACGTTCAGGTGGCGCCACTTCGGAATCAGCTCTTCGTACGGATCGCTGCCATCGGTCGGGGTGATGACCAGACGGCGCTTGCCCTTGGTCTCTTTACCGAAGGCGATGGTGCCGCTGACTTCAGCCAGAATCGAGGCTTCTTTCGGACGGCGCGCTTCGAACAGGTCGGCAACGCGTGGCAGACCACCGGTGATGTCGCGGGTCTTCGAGGTTTCTTGCGGGATACGCGCAATAACATCACCGACGCCGATCTGAGCACCGTCAGCCACACCGACGAGGGCGTTGGCTGGCAGGAAGTACTGAGCAGGTACGTCGGTACCTGGCAGGTACAGATCCTTGCCATTGGCATCGACCATCTTGATGGCCGGACGGATTTCCTTGCCAGCGGCAGGGCGATCCTTGACGTCCAGGACTTCAATGTTGGTCAGACCGGTCAGTTCGTCGGTCTGGCGCTTGATGGTGATGTTTTCTTCCATGCCCACGAAGGTCACGGTACCTTTCAGCTCGGTAACGATCGGGTGGGTGTGTGGGTCCCACTTGGCGACGATGGCGCCAGCTTCGACCTTGTCACCTTCCTTGACCGAAATCACCGCACCGTAAGGCAGCTTGTAGCGCTCACGCTCACGACCGAACTCGTCGGCAATGGCCAGCTCGCCGGAACGCGACACGGCAACCAGGTTGCCATCGGCACGCTCGACCTGCTTCAGGTTGTGCAGGCGCACCATACCGCCGTTCTTCACCTGGACACTGTCGGCAGCCGAAGTACGGCTTGCAGCACCACCGATGTGGAACGTACGCATGGTCAGCTGGGTACCCGGCTCACCGATCGACTGTGCAGCGATAACGCCGACAGCTTCACCGATGTTCACCTGGTGACCGCGAGCCAGGTCGCGACCGTAGCACTTGGCGCAGATGCCGTAGCGGGTTTCGCAGCTGATCGGCGAACGCACGATCACTTCGTCGATGCTGTTCAGCTCGATGAACTCGACCCACTGCTCGTCGACCAGGGTGCCAGCAGGAACGATGACGTCCTCGGTACCTGGCTTGAACACGTCACGGGCGATGACACGACCCAGTACACGCTCACCCAGCGGCTCGACAACGTCGCCGCCTTCGATGTGCGGGGTCATCAGCAGGCCCTGGTCGGTGCCGCAGTCGATCTCGGTCACGACCAGATCCTGGGCAACGTCCACCAGACGGCGAGTCAGGTAACCGGAGTTCGCAGTCTTCAGTGCGGTATCCGCCAGACCCTTACGAGCACCGTGAGTCGAGATGAAGTACTGCAGTACGCTCAGACCTTCACGGAAGTTCGCGGTGATCGGCGTCTCGATGATCGAGCCGTCCGGCTTGGCCATCAGGCCACGCATACCGGCCAGCTGACGGATCTGGGCCGCGGAACCACGAGCACCGGAGTCAGCCATCATGTACATCGAGTTGAAGGACTCTTGCTCGACTTCCTTGCCTTCGCGGTCGATGACCTTCTCTTTCGAGAGGTTGGCCATCATCGCCTTGGACACTTCGTCGTTCGCCTTCGACCACAAGTCGATGACCTTGTTGTACTTCTCGCCCTGGGTTACCAGGCCGGAGGCGTACTGGCTCTCGATTTCCTTCACTTCATCGGTAGCGTTACCGATGATGCGGGCTTTCTCGTCCGGGATAACGAAGTCGTTAACACCGATGGAAACGCCGGAAATGGTCGAGTAAGCGAAACCGGTGTACATCAGCTGGTCAGCGAAGATGACGGTCTCTTTCAGACCAACCACGCGGTAACACTGGTTGATCAGCTTGGAGATCGCCTTTTTCTTCATCGGCTGGTTGACCACGTCGTACGGCAGACCTGCCGGTACAACCTGGAACAGCAGCGCACGGCCAACGGTGGTGTCGACGATGCGGGTGTTCTTGGTAACGCTGCCATCGCGGTCTTTCACGGTTTCGTTGATACGAACCTTGATTTTCGCGTGCAGGGCGGCTTCGCCGGCGCGGAATACGCGGTCGACTTCCTGCAGGTCGGCGAATACGCGACCTTCGCCCTTGGCGTTGATGGCTTCACGGGTCATGTAGTACAGACCCAGTACAACGTCCTGCGACGGAACGATGATTGGCTCACCGTTGGCTGGCGACAGAATGTTGTTGGTCGACATCATCAGCGCGCGCGCTTCGAGCTGGGCTTCCA
This sequence comes from Pseudomonas sichuanensis, assembly GCF_003231305.1. Classification (GTDB taxonomy): domain Bacteria; phylum Pseudomonadota; class Gammaproteobacteria; order Pseudomonadales; family Pseudomonadaceae; genus Aquipseudomonas; species Aquipseudomonas sichuanensis. Next base: position 6,239 of record NZ_QKVM01000082.1, read on the forward strand.
GCGTCAGCGGCACGTGAACGGCCATCTGGTCACCGTCGAAGTCGGCGTTGTACGCGGCGCAGACCAGCGGGTGCAGCTGGATAGCCTTACCTTCGATCAGTACCGGTTCAAAGGCCTGGATACCCAGACGGTGAAGGGTCGGTGCACGGTTGAGCAGTACGGGGTGTTCGCGAATCACTTCGGCGAGAACGTCCCACACCTCTGGCAGCTCGCGCTCGACCATCTTCTTGGCGGCCTTGATGGTGGTCGCCAGACCACGCATTTCCAGCTTGCCGAAAATGAACGGCTTGAACAGCTCGAGGGCCATCTTCTTCGGCAGACCGCACTGGTGCAGACGCAGGGTCGGGCCTACGGTAATTACCGAACGACCGGAGTAGTCCACGCGCTTACCGAGCAAGTTCTGACGGAAACGACCTTGCTTACCTTTGATCATGTCGGCCAGCGACTTCAGCGGACGCTTGTTCGAGCCAGTGATGGCGCGACCGCGACGGCCGTTGTCGAGCAGGGCGTCGACCGCTTCCTGCAGCATGCGCTTTTCGTTGCGCACGATGATGTCCGGCGCCGACAGATCGAGCAGGCGCTTCAGACGGTTGTTACGGTTGATCACCCGACGATACAGGTCGTTCAGGTCGGAGGTCGCGAAGCGGCCACCATCCAGCGGTACCAGCGGACGCAGGTCCGGCGGCAGGACTGGCAGGACGGTCAGGACCATCCACTCAGGCAGGTTGCCCGAGCCCTGGAAAGCTTCCATCAGCTTCAGGCGCTTGGACAGCTTCTTGATCTTGGTTTCCGAGTTGGTTTGCGGAATTTCTTCGCGCAGGCGACCAATCTCGTGCTCCAGGTCGATAGCGTGCAGCAGCTCGCGGACAGCCTCGGCACCCATGCGGGCGTCGAAGTCGTCACCGAACTCTTCCAGCGCTTCGAAGTACTGTTCGTCGTTGAGCAGCTGCCCCTTCTCGAGGGTGGTCATGCCCGGATCGATCACGACGTAGCTCTCGAAGTAGAGCACGCGCTCGATGTCACGCAGGGTCATGTCCATCAGCAGGCCGATACGGGACGGCAGCGACTTCAGGAACCAGATGTGGGCAACTGGCGAGGCCAGTTCGATGTGCGCCATGCGCTCACGACGAACCTTGGCCAGGGCGACTTCAACGCCGCACTTCTCGCAGATCACGCCACGGTGCTTCAGGCGCTTGTACTTGCCGCACAGGCACTCGTAGTCCTTGACTGGGCCAAAGATCTTGGCGCAGAACAGGCCGTCACGTTCAGGCTTGAACGTACGGTAGTTGATGGTCTCGGGCTTTTTGACTTCACCGAACGACCACGAACGGATCATTTCAGGCGACGCCAGACCGATACGGATGGCGTCGAACTCTTCGACTTGACCCTGGTTTTTCAGCAAATTCAGTAGGTCTTTCAAGGCCTTTCCTCCTGGCGGAGCAGGGAGTGGGCAGCAGCTGCCGCACTCCCCTTCGCGTCACGTGTTATTCGGTTTCCAGATCGATGTCGATACCGAGCGAACGGATCTCTTTGATCAACACGTTGAAGGACTCGGGCATGCCCGGCTCCATACGGTGATCGCCATCCACGATGTTCTTGTACATCTTGGTACGGCCGTTCACGTCGTCCGACTTCACTGTGAGCATTTCTTGCAGGGTGTATGCCGCGCCGTATGCTTCCAGCGCCCACACTTCCATCTCCCCGAAACGCTGACCACCGAACTGCGCCTTACCACCCAGCGGCTGCTGGGTAACCAGGCTGTAAGAACCAGTGGAACGCGCGTGCATCTTGTCGTCCACCAAGTGGTTCAGCTTGAGCATGTACATGTAACCGACGGTCACAGCACGCTCGAACTTGTTGCCGGTACGGCCGTCGAACAGCACCATCTGGCCGCTTTCTGGCAGGTCTGCCAGTTTCAGCATGGCCTTGATCTCGCTCTCCTTGGCACCGTCGAAGACTGGAGTGGCCATTGGCACGCCCTTCTTCAAGTTGTGCGCCAGGGCGAGGATCTCTTCGTCGGTGAACTCGTCCAGGTTCTCCTGACGACCACCGATCTCGTTGTAGATCTCGGTGAGGAAGCCACGCAGCTCAGCGGCTTTGCGCTGCTCTTCGATCATGCGGTCGATCTTCTCGCCCAGGCCTTTGGCCGCGAGGCCCAGGTGGGTTTCAAGGATCTGACCGACGTTCATACGCGAAGGTACGCCCAGCGGGTTCAGTACGACGTCTACCGGCGTACCGTTGGCGTCGTGCGGCATGTCTTCGACCGGCATGATCACCGAGACCACACCTTTGTTACCGTGACGACCGGCCATCTTGTCGCCCGGCTGGATGCGACGACGGATTGCCAGGTAGACCTTGACGATCTTCAGTACGCCCGGAGCCAGGTCATCGCCCTGCTGCAGCTTGCGCTTCTTGTCTTCGAACTTGTCGTCCAGCAGACGGCGGCGGTCGACGATGTACTGCTGAGCCTTTTCCAGCTGCTCGTTCAGTGCATCTTCAGCCATGCGCAGCTTGAACCACTGGCCGTGCTCCAGACCGTTCAGCACGTCGTCAGTGATCACGGTGCCTTTCTTCAGGCCCGCACCACCGTCAACCACCTGGCCGTTCAGCGCGGAACGCAGACGCTCGAAGGTTGCGCCTTCGACGATGCGGAACTCTTCGTTCAGGTCCTTGCGGATCTCGTCCAGCTGCATCTTCTCGATGGACAGGGCGCGGCTGTCGCGCTCAACGCCATCACGGGTGAAGACCTGTACGTCGATGACAGTACCCTTGGTGCCGGTCGGCACACGCAGGGAGGTGTCTTTGACGTCGCTGGCCTTCTCACCGAAGATCGCGCGCAGCAGTTTTTCTTCCGGAGTCAGCTGGGTCTCGCCTTTCGGAGTGACCTTGCCGACCAGGATGTCGCCAGCGCCGACTTCGGCACCTACGTAGACGATACCGGCCTCGTCCAGCTTGTTCAGCGCAGCTTCACCCACGTTCGGGATGTCCGCGGTGATTTCCTCTGGGCCAAGCTTGGTGTCACGGGCCACACAGGTCAGTTCCTGGATGTGGATCGTGGTGAAGCGGTCTTCCTGAACCACGCGCTCCGACAGACAGATGGAGTCTTCGAAGTTGAAACCGTTCCAGGCCATGAACGCGATGCGCATGTTCTGACCCAGCGCCAGTTCACCCATATCGGTGGACGGGCCGTCGGCCATGATGTCGTTGCGCTTGACCACGTCACCCTTGCTCACCAGCGGACGCTGGTTGATGCAGGTGTTCTGGTTGGAACGGGTGTATTTGGTCAGGTTGTAGATGTCGACACCGGCTTCACCGGTTTCTACTTCGTCATCGGCAACACGCACCACGATACGGCTGGCATCGACGGAGTCGATCACGCCGCCACGACGGGCCACGACGCAGACGCCGGAGTCACGGGCAACGTTGCGCTCCATGCCGGTACCGACCAGCGGCTTGTCGGCGCGCAGAGTAGGTACAGCCTGACGCTGCATGTTCGAACCCATCAACGCACGGTTGGCGTCGTCGTGCTCGAGGAACGGAATAAGCGACGCAGCAACCGAAACTACCTGCTTCGGCGAAACGTCCATCAGGGTGACGTCTTCCGGCGCCTTGACGGTGAATTCGTTCAGGTGACGGACCGCTACCAGCTCGTCGATCAGTTGCTTCTTCTCGTTCATCGCGGCCGAAGCCTGGGCGATGACGTGATCGGCTTCTTCGATCGCGGACAGGAACACGATGTCGTCGCTGACCACACCCTCTTTCACCACGCGGTACGGGCTTTCCAGGAAGCCGTACTGGTTGGTGCGGGCGTAGGCCGCCAGGGAGTTGATCAGACCGATGTTCGGGCCTTCCGGCGTTTCGATCGGGCACACGCGGCCGTAGTGGGTCGGGTGTACGTCACGGACTTCGAAGCCAGCGCGCTCACGGGTCAGACCGCCAGGGCCGAGTGCAGAGACACGGCGCTTGTGGGTGATCTCGGAGAGCGGGTTGTTCTGGTCCATGAACTGCGAGAGCTGGCTGGAGCCGAAGAACTCTTTCACCGCCGCCGCAACCGGCTTGGCGTTGATCAGGTCTTGCGGCATCAGGCCTTCGCTTTCAGCCATCGACAGACGCTCTTTGACCGCGCGCTCCACGCGCACCAGGCCAACGCGGAACTGGTTCTCGGCCATCTCGCCGACGCAACGGACGCGACGGTTACCCAGGTGGTCGATGTCGTCGACGATGCCTTTGCCGTTACGGATGTCGACCAGGGTCTTGAGAACCTCGACGATATCTTCCTTGCTCAGCACGCCCGAACCTTCGATTTCGGTACGACCGATACGACGGTTGAACTTCATGCGGCCGACGGCGGACAGGTCGTAACGCTCGGCGCTGAAGAACAGGTTGTTGAACAGGGTCTCGGCGGCGTCCTTGGTTGGCGGCTCGCCTGGACGCATCATGCGGTAGATCTCGACCAGCGCTTCCAGTTGGTTGCTGGTGGTGTCGATCTTCAGGGTGTCCGAAATGAACGGACCGCAGTCGATGTCGTTGGTGTACAGCGTTTCGATGCGAACGACCTGAGCCTTGGCGACCTTGACCAGCAGGTCGGTGGTCAGCTCGGTGTTGCACTCGGCCAGGATCTCGCCGGTAGCCGGGTGCACGATCGCCTTGGCGGTGGTGCGGCCCAGCATGTACTCCAGCGGCACGTCCAACTGCTTCACGCCAGCCTTTTCCAGCTGGTTGATGTGGCGCGCGGTGATACGGCGGCCCTGCTCGACGATGACCTTGCCGGAATCGTCATGGATGTCCATGACCGCGACTTCACCACGCAGACGCTGAGGTACCAGCTCCAGGCTCAGTTTTTCGCCGGAAACGTGGAAGACGTTGGTGGTGTAGAAGGTATTCAGAACCTCTTCGGTGCTGTAACCCAGGGCGCGCAGCAGTACCGAGGCCGGCAGTTTGCGGCGACGGTCGATACGGACGAACACGCAGTCCTTCGGGTCGAACTCGAAGTCCAACCACGAACCGCGGTAAGGGATGATGCGTGCGGAGTACAGCAGCTTGCCCGAGCTGTGGGTCTTGCCACGGTCGTGGTCGAAGAACACACCCGGCGAACGGTGCAGCTGGGAGACGATCACACGCTCGGTACCGTTGATAACGAAGGTACCGTTCTCAGTCATCAGGGGGATTTCACCCATGTAGACTTCTTGCTCTTTGATGTCCTTGATCGCTTTGTTCGACGATTCCTTGTCGAAGATGATCAGGCGCACCTTCACCCGCAGCGGGACCGCGAAGGTCACACCGCGCAGGACACATTCCTTCACATCGAAGGCCGGCTCACCCAGGCGGTAGCCGACGTACTCCAGGGCAGCATTGCCGGAGTAGCTGATGATCGGGAATACCGATTTGAAGGCCGCATGCAGGCCGATGTCGCGGAACTGGTCCTTGGATGCTCCTGCCTGCAGGAATTCGCGATACGAATCCAGCTGGATTGCCAGGAGGTAAGGCACGTCCATGACGTCCGGCAACTTGCTAAAGTCCTTGCGGATACGTTTTTTCTCAGTGTATGAGTAAGCCATCAGCATTCCCCAGCTTGGTCACCTGCTTGTTTGGCATCTCCCGGCGGGAGCAGCCAGAAAATCGTGCAAACCCTTTGGTTTGCGCCACCCTCATGGTGGTTACCGCTCGTTATCGGGGCCGACCTGATCGGCCACCAATAACGGAAAAAGGCCGGTGGCATAAGCCACCAGCCATCAGCCCTTCGCTTAACGCTCAGGCTGGCATCGCACAGTCGAAATTACTTCAGCTCGACTTTGGCGCCTGCTTCTTCCAGCTTCTTCTTAGCGTCTTCAGCGGCTTCTTTCGAAACGCCTTCAGCTACAACCTGAGGAGCGCCATCGACTTTCTCTTTGGCTTCTTTCAGGCCCAGACCGGTCAGTTCGCGAACGGCTTTGATCACGTTCACTTTCTTGTCGCCGGCTTCAACCAGAACAACGTTGAACTCGGTCTGCTCTTCAACAACGGCAGCAGCAGCAGCTGGGCCAGCAGCGGCAACAGCAGCGGTAACGCCGAAGGTTTCTTCCATTGCTTTGATCAGCTCAACAACTTCCAGAACGGTTTTCTGGCCGATTGCTTCGATGATTTGCTCGTTAGTCAGGGACATGACTTAAATCCTGTATTGGGGTGACAGCCTAAGCAGCTATCAAATTAAACGTATGATTCGAAAGAGTTTCGCGCGCCTTAGGCGGCGGTTGCTTCTTTCTGGTCGCGAATAGCTGCCAGGGTGCGGGCCAGCTTGCTGGTAGCGCCTTGGATCACGCTCATCAGCTTCGCGATGGCCTCGTCGCGGGTCGGCAGGGTAGCCAACACGTCGATCTGGTTCGCTGCAATGAACTTGCCGTCAAACGCAGCTGCCTTGATCTCGAACTTGCTCTGACCCTTGGCGAACTCTTTGAACAGACGGGCAGCAGCGCCCGGGTGTTCGTTGGAGAAAGCGATCAGGGTCGGGCCAGTGAAGGCGTCGTTGAGGACACTGAATTCAGTGTCAGCAACAGCGCGCTTGAGCAGGGTGTTACGTACGACACGTACGTATACGCCAGCTTCACGAGCCTCTTTACGGAGTCCGGTCATTGCGCCTACAGTCACACCACGGGCATCAGCCACGACAGCGGACAGAGCGACTTTGGCAGCCTCGTTGACTTCAGCGACGATGGCCTTCTTGTCTTCGAGTTTAATTGCCACGGGTAAAACTCCTGCTTGTTACCGTTTCATCTGGCCGAAGCCGGATGTCGTTTTGGTGTCTGATTCGGTAAGGAACCGGGAGCACCATCTGCGTAGGCTGGTTGTTTAAGGCTTGCGCCGCCTACGGTCTTGGATAGCCCCCGCCAGGCAGGGACCCCAATTTTTGCTGCTGGCGGGCATGACACCCGCCAGCACTGTCTTACACGTTCAGCGAGCTCTGATCGATCATCAGACCTGGGCCCATGGTGGTGCTCAGGGTAACGCGCTTGACGTAGATACCTTTCGAGGAAGCCGGCTTGATACGCTTCAGATCAGCGATCAGGGCTTCAACGTTTTCCTTCAGCTTGCCAGCTTCGAAGCCGACTTTGCCAACGGAGGTGTGGATGATACCGTTTTTGTCGGTGCGGTAGCGAACCTGACCAGCCTTGGCGTTTTTCACGGCAGTGGCTACGTCTGGCGAAACGGTACCGACTTTCGGGTTAGGCATCAGGCCGCGAGGACCCAGAACCTGACCCAGCTGACCCACAACGCGCATGGCATCAGGCGATGCGATAACGACGTCGTAGTTCAGGTCGCCGGCTTTCATTTCGGCAGCCAGGTCGTCCATACCTACACGGTCAGCGCCGGCAGCCAGAGCGGCCTCAGCAGCTGGACCCTGGGTGAAGACGGCAACGCGTACGGTCTTGCCAGTGCCGTGTGGCAGCACGGTAGCGCTACGTACGACCTGGTCGGATTTACGCGGGTCAACACCGAGGTTTACGGCGATGTCGTACGACTCGACGAATTTGGCGTTCGGCAGCGAAGCCAGCAGAGCTGCGGCTTCTTCGAAGTTGTAGGCCTTGCCTGCTTCGATTTTCTCGGCGATAGCCTTTTGGCGCTTGGTCAGCTTAGCCATTACACACCCTCCACGTTCAGGCCCATGCTGCGGGCAGAGCCAGCGATGGTGCGTACAGCAGCGTCCAGGTCAGCAGCAGTCAGATCAGCCTGTTTGGTCTTGGCGATCTCTTCCAGCTGAGCGCGGGTCACAGTACCGACCTTGACGGTGTTCGGGCGAGCCGAACCGCTGGTCAGGCCAGCAGCTTTCTTCAGCAGAACCGAGGCAGGGGTGCTCTTGGTTTCGAAGGTGAAGCTACGGTCACTGTAAACAGTGATGATCACAGGAGTCGGCAGACCGGCTTCTTGACCCTGAGTACGGGCATTGAAGGCCTTGCAGAATTCCATGATGTTCACACCGTGTTGACCCAGTGCTGGACCAACGGGTGGGCTAGGGTTGGCCTGGCCGGCCTTTACTTGCAGCTTGATGTAAGCCTGAATCTTCTTAGCCATGAGCTACTCCAATATCGGGTACGAACGCCAGATGGCTCCCCGGATGACTTGCGTTTTATCCCAGTGACGACAAAACCCCGCAGCACATAGGGCTGCGGGGTATGGGATGCTTCGTTCGGCTAGACCTTCTCGACCTGGCTGAACTCGAGCTCCACCGGAGTAGAGCGACCGAAAATGAGCACTGCAACCTGCAGACGGCTCTTTTCGTAGTTAACCTCTTCGACACTGCCATTGAAGTCGGCGAACGGCCCGTCAATGACGCGAACCACTTCACCCGGCTCGAACAGCGTCTTCGGCTTCGGCTTGTCGCTGCCGTCGGCTACGCGACGCAGGATGGCCTCAGCTTCTTTATCGGTGATCGGCGCAGGCTTGTCTGCGGTACCACCAATGAAACCCATGACCCGAGGGGTGTCCTTGACAAGGTGCCAAGTCCCTTCGTTCATTTCCATCTGGACCAATACATAGCCAGGGAAGAATTTGCGCTCACTCTTGCGCTTCTGACCGTTGCGCATTTCAACGACTTCTTCGGTCGGGACCAGGATCTCGCCGAATTCGTCTTCCATGCCAGCCAGCTTGACGCGCTCTACCAGGGAGCGCATCACATGCTTCTCGTAACCCGAGTAAGCATGCACTACGTACCAACGCTTAGCCACGGGACACCCTTAGCCAACAATCAAGGAGACCGCCCAGCCGAGCAGGGAGTCTAGACCCCACAGCAGCAGCGCCATAACCAAAACAACAGCCACGACGATGAGCGTGGTCTGAGTGGTTTCCTGGCGGGTCGGCCACACGACTTTACGGATCTCAGTACGAGCTTCCTTCGCCAACGCAAAAAACGACTTACCCTTCGCAGTCTGCAGGGCAACAAAGCCAGCAACCGCAGCCAGGGCAAGAAGTGCGAGTACGCGATACAGGATCGGCGATGCCGAGTAATACTGATTACCCACCACAGCAACAACCACCAAAGCCACTACAGCCAGCCACTTGAACAGATCAAAACGCGATTCTTGGGCTTCAGTTTTGGGGGTCATCGAGGAGGATCCTGTAAGAAGAAAGCCATCACACCGAGGTGAATGGCAGGTCAGGAGGGAATCGAACCCCCAACCTACGGTTTTGGAGACCGTCGCTCTGCCAATTGAGCTACTGACCTGTAACGCTGTATCAGGCCGGCCATTATACCGGCCTGATCAAGTAAATCAACTACTTATTCGATAATTTTTGCTACGACGCCGGCGCCGACGGTACGACCGCCTTCACGGATGGCGAAGCGCAGACCGTCTTCCATC
>NZ_QKVM01000083.1 GCF_003231305.1 Pseudomonas sichuanensis
ACCTTGTTTGCATCGAAGGGCAGGGCAGGGCGGTAAGTGATTGTTATCTGTGAAAAATTTTTTGAATAATTTCAAAAATTCGTTTGACAGCCCTGCAATCGGAACTTAATATGCGCCCCGTCCACAGCGATGAACGAAAACGAAACGCCAGGCACCCAGCCAGCGGTTCGGTTCAAAGCGACATTGTGGGGCTATAGCTCAGCTGGGAGAGCGCCTGCATGGCATGCAGGAGGTCAGCGGTTCGATCCCGCTTAGCTCCACCAAATTCCGCTTAACGGCAATGCCGGTAAGCAAGACCGGGTCCAGCAACCGGGTCTTGAAGGTAAGAAGGTTCGTCCCCTTCGTCTAGTGGCCTAGGACACCGCCCTTTCACGGCGGTAACAGGGGTTCGAGTCCCCTAGGGGACGCCAGTTTTGCACAAGCGATGTTTAATCATGTCGCTGGGCCGAGAGGCTAGAAATCCGGGGCTATAGCTCAGCTGGGAGAGCGCCTGCATGGCATGCAGGAGGTCAGCGGTTCGATCCCGCTTAGCTCCACCAATTTTGCCGCGGTTCGTGAAAACGGATCGGCACGAAGGTTACGTCCCCTTCGTCTAGTGGCCTAGGACACCGCCCTTTCACGGCGGTAACAGGGGTTCGAGTCCCCTAGGGGACGCCACTTTTACCCGCGTTTTGCGGGAGTTGAAAGGCTCATCATCTTTGCGTGAGCCTTTTGTTTTACCTCGGGGCTATAGCTCAGCTGGGAGAGCGCCTGCATGGCATGCAGGAGGTCAGCGGTTCGATCCCGCTTAGCTCCACCAATTCGCCGCGGTTCGTGAAAACGCATCGGCACGAAGGTTACGTCCCCTTCGTCTAGTGGCCTAGGACACCGCCCTTTCACGGCGGTAACAGGGGTTCGAGTCCCCTAGGGGACGCCATTTTTTACCCGCGTTTTGCGGGACTTATAAGGCTCATTCGATTATTGAATGGGCCTTTTGTTTTTTCTGCTTCCTGAGAATTCGCTGTCGGCCAGTCACTCGCCGCAGATTTTGCTTGCCTTAAAATATGATGGGCATAATATGTCGATCATAATATTTTGAGGTGGGCCATGAGCGACAAGAAGAGCAAGACACGCGAACGCATTCTTGAAGCGGCGCGCGGCGCGTTGATCCAGCACGGGCCGGCCGAGCCCAGTGTGAGCCAGGTCATGGGCGCCGCCGGGCTGACCGTGGGTGGCTTCTACGCCCATTTCGACAGCAAGGATGAGCTCATGCTGGAGGCCTTCAGCCAGCTGCTGGCCGAGCGCCGGGCCTTGCTCGCCGGGGTCGACCCGAGCCTGGACGGTGCTGGCCGCCGTGCGCTGGTTGCCGCTTTCTATCTTTCGCGCAAGCACCGTGACGCAGAAGTGGCGGCCTGCCCGCTACCCAATGCACTCAGCGAAATGCAGCGCCTGCCAGAGGCTTTCCGTGAAGTACTGGTCGAGCACATCGAATTGATGACCGCGCAGATGGTCGACCGCCCCGAAGACATGGACAAGGCCTTGGCCGATTTCGCCCTGATGGTGGGTGGCCTGGCAGTGGCGCGTGCCCTGGGCACAGGCGAGTTGTCCGATCGCATCCTGCGTGCCGCCAAATCGGCGGTGATCTGAGCACGTTCATTCCTGGAGCATGGCGATGAATACCCTGAGCTGGATTCGTGGTGTCAACGGCACCCTCGGCCACCTGGCCCCTGAACACGTCGCCGGCAAGATGCGCCGCGCCTTCATGAGCCCACGCACCCTGCCACCGAGGGACTGGGAGCTGCCGCTGCTGGCTCGCGCCGAGCGCATCACCTTGCGCTTCGGGCTGTCGGCGCTGCGCTGGGGGCAAGGGCCGACCGTGTTGCTGATGCACGGTTGGGAAGGGCGGCCAACCCAGTTCGCCGCACTGATCGAAACCCTGGTCGCTGCCGGGCATACCGTGGTGTCGCTGGAGGGCCCGGGCCATGGGCGCTCGCCAGGGCATCAGGCCCATGTGGTGCTGTTCGCCCGGGCCTTGCTGGAGGCCGCGGCCGAGCTGCCGCCGCTGCGCGCGGTGATTGGCCATTCCATGGGGGGCGCCAGCGTGTTGCTGGCGCTGCAGTGGGGGTTGCGTGCCGAAGCGGCCGTGAGCATTGCCGCGCCAGCCCGGTTGCTGGGGGTGATGCGCGGCTTCGCCCGGCATCTGGGGTTGCCGGCGCGGGCCAGGGCGGCCTTCATTCGCCAGGTCGAGCGTGATATCGGCGTGCAGATTGCGCGTCTGGATGTTACCGGTTATCAACTGGACCTGCCGGGCCTGGTGGTGCATGCCAGTGATGATGTGCTGGTGCCGGCTGGTGAATCGCAGGTCATTCACAAGGCCTGGTTCGACAGCCGCCTGCTTTTGCTCGAAGAGGGTGGCCACATGCGCGTGCTAGCCGACCCGCGGCTGGGTGAAGCGGTGCTCGAACTGCTGGCGCGCACCAATGAGCGCGCCCGACAAAGCGCCTGAGCATCCGTTACACTCTGCCCGTTCACGAACAACCAGGAGCGGGCATGAACTGGGATCTGGCGGCACCATTCACCATCGACCTTCGCGTCGGCAATGAGGACATCGATGGCCTCGGCCACGCCAACAATGCGGTCTATGTCACTTGGCTCGAACGTTGCGCCTGGCGCCATTCCCAGCGGCTGGGGCTGGACCTGGCCGAATACCGTCGCCTGGACCGGGCCATGGCCGTGGTGCGCCACGAGATCGACTACCTCGCGGCCGCTTACGAAGATGACGAGCTGCAACTGGCCACCTGGATCGTCGACTGGGACCAGCGCCTGCGCATGACCCGGCGTTTCCAGCTCAAGCGCCCGAGCGACGGCGTCACCCTGCTGCGCGCACACACCACCTTCGCCTGCATCGAGCTGTCCACTGGCAAACCCAGGCGCATGCCGGCGGAGTTCCTTGACGGCTACGGCGCGGCGCTGATCGGCAACTGAAAAGCGGCGGTTTTTGCTAGACTGCCGCCTTTTGCGCCCTGAGACCCTCACATGCAAATTGCCCTGGCCCCGATGGAGGGGCTGGTCGACAACATCCTGCGCGACGTCCTGACCCGGGTGGGTGGCATCGATTGGTGCGTCACCGAGTTCATCCGCGTCTGCGACCGCCTGTTGCCGGAATCCTCGTTCGACAAGCTGGCCCCTGAACTGCGCCAGGGCGCGCGCACCGCGGCCGGCGTGCCGATGCGTGTGCAACTGCTCGGCTCGGACCCGGTGTGCCTGGCCGAGAACGCGGCGCTGGCCTGTGAGCTGGGGGCGCCGGTGATCGACCTGAACTTTGGCTGCCCGGCCAAGACCGTCAACAAGTCGCGTGGCGGGGCGGTGCTGCTAAAGGAGCCGGAGTTGCTGCATGCCATCGTGCGTGAGGTACGCCGCGCCGTGCCGGCGCATATTCCGGTGACCTCCAAGATGCGCTTGGGCTTCGACAGCCCGGATGGCGCGCTGGAGTGCGCCACGGCGTTGGCCGAAGGCGGCTCGGCGCACCTGGTGGTGCATGCGCGGACCAAGGTCGAGGGCTACAAGCCGCCGGCCCACTGGGAGTGGGTGGCGCGGGTACAGGACGTGGTCCAGGTGCCGGTGTTCGCCAATGGCGAGATCTGGACCGTCGACGACTGGCGACGCTGCCGCGAAGTGAGCGGCGCCGAGGACATCATGCTCGGTCGCGGCCTGGTGTCGCGCCCGGACCTGGCCCTGCAGATTGCAGCCGCCCGCGATGGCCGTGATTACCAGCCGATGAGCTGGGACGAGCTGCTGCCGCTGCTGCGCGAGTTCTGGCGTCAGGCGCAGGCCAAGCTGTCGCCGCGCTATGCGCCGGGGCGCATGAAACAGTGGCTGGCGATGCTGACTCGGGGCTATCCGGAGGCGGTGCTGCTGTTCGCCGAGCTGCGGCGTGAGGATGATTGCCAGCGGATCAGTGACTTGTTGGGGTATCAGGCGTCATTTGCCGAAGCTTGCGTCGCCTGATCCGTCTCTATCGCGGGGCAAGCCCGCTCCCACGTTTATCCCTCGTGGGAGCGGGCTTGCCCCGCGATTGCGTTTGCACGTTAGCAAAAATTTTCTGAAGGGCCCTTGAAAGCGTTTTGCCCGGCCATATCTCTTTGAGTACGCGATGCCGAAGTCGGGTCGCGTAGTGACTTACTTGCTGAATCTCAGGAGTTTATGACCATGACCACCGCTTTCTCTCTCGCACCCCTTTTCCGCAACTCCGTCGGTTTCGACCGTTTCAACGACCTGTTCGAAGCTGCAGCACGCAATGAGGCCGGTAGCAGCTACCCGCCCTACAACGTGGAAAAGCATGGTGAAGACCACTATCGCATCGTGGTTGCCGCCGCCGGCTTCCAGGAACAGGACCTCGACCTGCAGGTCGAAAAAGGCGTCCTGACCGTGTCCGGTGGCAAACGCGATAACGGCAACGAAGGCGTCACCTTCCTGCATCAGGGCATCGCCCAGCGCGCCTTCAAGCTGTCGTTCCGCCTGGCCGACCACATCGAGGTCAAGGGCGCCGGCCTGGCCAACGGCCTGCTCAGCATCGAACTGCTGCGCGTGGTGCCGGAAGAAGCCAAGGCCAAGCGCATCCCGATCAATGGCGACAAGCCTGCGCTGAACTGAGTTCGGACGGGATGAACGAAAGGGCACCTTCGGGTGCCCTTTTTGCTGTGCGCTGTTTAGTGCAATAAATAGGTCCCGTGGGAGCGGGCTTGCCCCGCGATTGCGGTAAGAGTTCCAACATCGCAATCGCGGGGCAAGCCCGCTCCCACGGCGTTCGATGAACCACAGGTTCACCCCTCAATAATCCGCCGGCGCCTCCAGCAGCATCTGCCGGAATTCCGGCAGCGGCAGTGGCCGGCTGTGCAGGTAGCCCTGGTACAGGTGGCAGCCAAGCCTTTCCAGAAACTCCAGTTGCTCGGTCAGCTCGACACCTTCGGCGATAACCGCCAAGCCCAGGCTGCGCGCCATGGCGACGATGGCGCGGACGATCTCTGCGTCATTCGGGTCAATCGGCGCGTCGCGCACGAAGGTCTGGTCGATCTTCAGTGCATCCACCGGCAAGCGCTTGAGGTAGGTGAGTGACGAGTAGCCCGTGCCAAAGTCGTCCATGGCGAAGCTGACGCCATAGCGTTTGAGCTCGCGCATCTTGCCGATGGTGTCTTCCAGGTTCTGGATGACGATGCCCTCGGTGATCTCCAGCTTGAGCATGTGCCGTGGCAGGCGGTAGTCGTCGAGGCTGCGCAGCACCCGTGCGACAAAGTCGTTCTGGCGGAACTGCCGGGGGCTGATGTTGACGCACAGGCTGAAGTCGTCGGCGTCGATCAGGCCGTCCTCGAGCATGCGCGCGCAGGCGTCGCAGGCTTCATCGAGGATCCAGCTGCCCACTTCCAGGATCAGTCCGCTTTCCTCGAGCACCTGGATGAACTGTGAAGGCGGCTGCTGGCCCAGTTGCGGATGGTGCCAGCGCAACAGTACTTCGGCGCCGACGATGTGATTGTCACGGGCATCGACTTGAGGCTGGAAATGCAGTGCCAGCTCGCCGCGGGCCAGCGCCAGGCGCAAGTCGTTCTCCATGCGCAGACGCTCGCTGGCGGCCTTCTGCATGGTGGTGTGGAACAACTGGGTGGTATTGCGCCCGGAATCCTTGGCCCGGTACAGGGCGATGTCGGCGCGTTTGAGCAGGTCGGCGGGAGTGGCGCCGTGGTCCGGGATCAGCGCCACGCCGATGCTGGGTGTCACCTGCAGGCGCTGGCCATCCAGCGACATGGGTTCGGCCAGCAGTTCGCGCAGGGTGTCGGCCAGCTCGCGGACCTTGCTTTCCACCAGTTCGCGGCTGCCTTCCAGGCCGCTGAGCAATACCACGAACTCGTCGCCGCCCAGGCGCGCCACGGTGTCCTCGAGGCGCACGCTGGCTTCCAGGCGGGCCGTGATGATCTTCAGCACGGCGTCGCCCACCGGGTGGCCGAGCGAATCGTTGATGTGCTTGAAATGGTCGAGGTCGAGGAACAGCAAAGCGCCGCGCAGGTTGTGGCGCTTGAGCAGGGCAATCTGCTGGCTCAGGCGGTCCATCAGCAGGGCGCGGTTGGGCAGGTTGGTCAGCGGGTCGTGGTAGGCCAGGTGGCGAATCTGCGCCTGGGCGTTTTTCAGCAGGCTGACATCCCGTGCGGTGAGCAACAGGCAGTCGACTTCGTTGAGGCTGATCGGCTCCACCGACACTTCCACGGTGAGAATGTCGCCGCGCTTGTTGCGCCCGAGCATCTCGCGGTGATGGACCCGGCCTCGTGCTTTCAGCTCGGCGAGCAGGGCGCTGCGTTGCTTGTCGTCGGCCCAGATGCCCAGTTCATAGACCGTGCGGCCGACCACCTCGCTGGCGCTATAGCCGGTCAGCCGGCAGAACCCATCGTTTACTTCCAGGTAGCGGCCGCTGCGCCGTTCGGTGATGGTGATGGCGTCGGGGCTGGAATGGAACGCCTTGGCGAATTTCTCCTCGCTGGCCTTGAGCGCCGCCTCGGCGCGCTGCTGCTGGGTGATGTCGCGCAGGGTGGTGACGCTGCAGGCCTGGCCGTCGACGCTGATCAGGCGGCTGGAGATGACGCAGGTCAATGGCCCGCCGTTGCGGTGGTTGACCCCGATCGCCACATTGCTCAGGGCCTGGTCGCGGATCACCCGTTCGATGCGCTGGGCGCGCTCGGCCGACTCGGCCCACAGGCCCAACTGCTCGGCGGTACGGCCCAGCACCTGCTCGGCGCTCCAGCCGAAGGTCTGGCTGAAGGCCGGGTTGATCTCGATGAACTGGCCGGTGTCCTGGCGGGTCACGCAGATCGGGTCCGGGCTGACCTGGAACAGGCTGGCGAATTTTTCTTCCGAAGCCGTGAGGCGTTGCTCGCGCTCTACCTGGTCGGTGATGTCCAGCAGGGTGCCGGCCATGCGCAGCGGTTTGCCCTGCTCGTCACGGTACAGCCGCGCGCGGCTTTCGATAAAGCGCGTGGCGCCGTTATCCAGCTGCACCTGGTAGGTGATCTGGTAGTTGCCGGCCGGCCCTTCGCGCAGGCTGCGGTAAGCCTGGCGCATGGAGTTGCGTTCGTGTTCGGGCACCCCTTCGAAGAACGCATCGAAGGATTCGTGGAACGGCACCGGGTCGAGCCCGTGCAACTGGGCGGCGCGGGCCGAACCATAGAGCATGCCGCTGGGAATGTGCCAGTCCCAGGTGCCCAGCTGGGCCGAGTCCAGCGCCAGGTCGAGGCGCTCCTGGCTGTCCTTGAGCGCCTGCTCGGCGCGTTTGCGCTCGGTGGTGTCGACGAAGGTACTGATCAGGTAGGTGATGCCTTCCAGTTCGATGCCCTGGGTGCAGAGAATGCCATCGTGGACCTTGCCGCTGGTGGCGCGGAACTGCACCTCCATGGTCAGCGGGCCACTGCCGGCGCGGGTGGCCTCCAGCACCTGGTGGCGCTGCTCAGGGTTGACCCACAGGCCCAGCTCGACGCTGGTCTTGCCGACCACATGGGCGCCGGGCCAGCCGAACATGTCTTCGAAGTGCTGGTTGACCTCGATGATCAGGCCGTCGTGGCGGCGGGTGAGCAGGATGGCGTTGGGGCTGAGGTGGAAGAGGGTGGCGAAGCGCTTTTCCGAATTGATCAGTGCGGTTTCCCGTTCGCGCTGGCGGGTGATTTCGCGGATTACCCCGATCATCTGGCGTCGGCCGTGGACGTCGTGGGTCAGGCTGCCGTTGATCTCCAGCCAGTGCACGCTGCCGTCCGGCCAGCGGATGCGGTGGCGCATGGCCTGCTCGATGGGTTCGCCATTGACCACGGCCTGGAACGCCTGGCGCGTGCGGGCACGGTCTTCATCGGGCAGCAGGTCGAGGTAGTCGACATCGTTGGGCAGCGGGCGCTGGGGGTCGAAACCGAACAGCGCCTGGGTGCCCCGTGACCAGCTGACCCGACCGCTCTCGATATCCCATAGCCAGGCGCCCAGGTTCGCGCCGTTGAGTGCGGCCAGCAGTTGCGGGGCATTCTGCCAGGCCTGCTCCGATTCCTGGGGGTCGACCGCAGGGATGCGCGGCAGGCGCGGAAAGCGGTTTGCTGATTTGGGCATCGGTACCAGACCTTTGGCGGATGTCGCATCCTTGAGAAGTGTACTGCCGTACTGACGACCGGTCAGGCGGGCCCCGCGTGGCTGTCGAGCAGGGCCATGAAGGCCCTGGCCGCGTTCGATAGCGTGCGTTCGGTGTGCAGAATGTAGCCTAGCTGGCGCGACAGCTGTACGCCGGGCAGGGCGATGGACGCCACCTGCTCATCCAGCATAGTACGCGGCAGCACACTCCACGCCAGGCCGATGGAAACCATCATCTTGATGGTTTCCAGGTAGTTGGTGCTCATGGCGATGTTCGGCGTCAGGCCCTGGCTTTCGAACAGGCGCTGGACGATGTGATGGGTGAAGGTGTTGCCGCCGGGGAAAACCGCCGGGTGCCTGGCCACGTCGGCCAGGCTGACCTGGCCGCTGCTGGCCAGCGGGTGTTCGGGCGCGGCGACGAAGTCCAGGGCGTCCTCCCAGACCGGGGTTGCCCTGACCAGGTGATGCGGCTCGGGAGCCAGGGTAATCACGGCAATTTCGGCGCGGCCATGGAGGATTTCATCGTAGGCGGCTTCTGAATCCATGAACTGGATATCCAGCGCCACTGCCGGGTGTTGCCGGGTGAACGCCCGCAGCACCGGTGGCAAGCGGTGCAGGCCAATGTGGTGGCTGGTGGCCAGGGTCAGGCGACCGCTCACCTCCCCGGTCAGGTTGGTCAGCGCGCGGCGGGTATCATCGAGCACGTTGAGGATCTGATAGGCACGGGGCAGCAGGGCGCGGCCGGCTTCGGTCAGGCTCACTTCCCGCCCCAGCCGGTCGAACAGGCGTACGTCCAGTTGCTGCTCGAGCCCGGCGATGCGTTTGCTGATGGCTGGCTGGGTCAGGAACAGGCGTTCACCCGCGCCAGAGAAGCTGCCGGTTTCGGCAATCGCGATAAAAGCGCTGAGGTTGGCCAGGTCCACGATTCAGATTCCTGATGGTTATGCAAAGCATGAAAATTATGAATTTGAGTTATTCAATCTATCGCCATAGCATCGTCCGTACAAGCCAAGGGGTCTTTGGCATAGAAAGACGCTGATGAGGAACAGTCTGATGGCTGGCAAAACGCTCTACGACAAACTCTGGGAAGCCCATGAGGTCAAGCGCCGCGATGACGGCTCGTCCTTGATCTACATCGACCGCCACATCATCCACGAAGTGACGTCGCCCCAGGCCTTCGAAGGCCTGCGCCTGGCCAATCGCAAGCCGTGGCGCATCGATGCCAACATCGCCACGCCCGACCACAACGTGCCGACCACGCCAGAGCGCAAGGGCGGTATCGAGGCCATCGTCGACCAGGTGTCGCGCCTGCAGGTGCAGACCCTCGATGAGAACTGTGACGAATATGGCATCGTCGAATTCAAGATGAACGACGAACGCCAGGGCATCGTCCACGTCATCAGCCCCGAGCAGGGCGCGACCTTGCCGGGCATGACCGTGGTCTGCGGCGACTCGCACACCTCCACCCACGGCGCCTTCGGTGCCCTGGCCCATGGCATCGGTACCTCCGAGGTCGAGCACGTGCTCGCCACCCAGTGCCTGGTCGCCAAGAAAATGAAGAACATGCTGGTGCGCGTCGAGGGCCAATTGCCTGCCGGCGTCACCGCCAAGGACATCGTCCTGGCCGTGATCGGCAAGATCGGCACCGCCGGTGGCAACGGCCATGCCATGGAGTTCGCCGGCAGCGCCATCCGCGAACTGTCGATGGAAGGCCGCATGACCATCTGCAACATGTCCATCGAGGCTGGCGCCCGTGTGGGCCTGGTGGCCACCGATGCGACCACCGTCGCCTATGTCGAAGGCCGCCCGTACGCACCGAAAGGCGAGCAATGGAAGCAAGCGGTCGAATCATGGAAAGACCTGGTGTCGGATGACGACGCCGTGTTCGACACCGTGGTCGAGCTGGATGCCGCGCAGATCAAACCACAAGTCAGCTGGGGCACCTCGCCCGAGATGGTCCTGGCCGTCGATCAGCGCGTGCCGGACCCGGCCGCCGAGGCCGACCTGATCAAGCGTGGCTCGATCGAGCGTGCCTTGAAGTACATGGGGCTCAGTGCCAACCAGGCGATCACCGATATCCAGCTGGATCGCGTGTTCATCGGCTCGTGCACCAACTCGCGCATCGAAGACCTGCGCGCCGCGGCCGAAATCGCCAAGGGGCGCAAGGTCGCTTCCAGCGTCAAGCAGGCCATCGTCGTGCCGGGTTCGGGCCTGGTCAAGGCCCAGGCCGAGCGTGAAGGCCTGGACAAGATCTTCCTCGAAGCCGGCTTCGAATGGCGTGAACCTGGCTGCTCGATGTGCCTGGCGATGAACCCGGACCGCCTGGAGAGCGGCGAGCACTGCGCGTCCACCTCCAACCGCAACTTCGAAGGCCGCCAGGGCGCCGGTGGTCGTACCCACCTGGTCAGCCCGGCCATGGCCGCCGCCGCCGCGGTGACCGGCCACTTCATCGATGTCCGCGAGTTGATCCAAGGGAGCGCAGCATGAAAGCCTTTACCCAGCACACTGGCCTCGTCGCGCCGTTGGACCGTGCCAACGTCGACACCGACCAGATCATCCCCAAGCAGTTCCTGAAGTCGATCAAGCGCACCGGCTTTGGCCCCAACCTGTTCGACGAGTGGCGCTACCTGGATGTGGGCCAGCCCTACCAGGACAACAGCAAACGCCCGGTCAACCAGGAGTTCGTGCTCAACCACCAGCGCTACCAGGGTGCCAGCGTGCTGCTGGCGCGTGAGAACTTCGGTTGTGGCTCCAGCCGCGAGCACGCGCCATGGGCGCTGGACGAGTACGGTTTCCGCAGCGTGATCGCGCCGAGCTTTGCCGACATCTTCTTCAACAACAGCTTCAAGAACGGCCTGCTGCCGATCATTCTCGATGCCGCTGAAGTTGACGAGCTGTTCAAGCAGGTCGAGGCCAATCCAGGCTACCAGCTGACCATCGACCTCGATGCCCAGGCGGTGACCCGCCCGGATGGCAAGGTGCTGAAGTTCGAGATCGATGCGTTTCGCAAGCACTGCCTGCTCAATGGCCTCGACGACATCGGCCTGACCCTGCAGGACAGCGACGCGATCAAGGCATTCGAGGGCAAGCACCGCGCCAGCCAGCCTTGGCTGTTCCGTGATGCCTGAAGTTTGTAGCTAGTAGTACTGGCTTCTTCGCGGGTCAAGCCCGCTCCTACAGGCAGAGGTGATACCTGTGTAGGAGCGGGCTTGCCCCGCGAAGAGGTCGGAACAAGCAACAAAAAACCCAAAGGATTTAGCTATGTCCAGCACCACCCACACCGATGTAGTCCAGCGCCAATTCGGCGAACAGGCCAGCGCTTACCTGAGCAGCACCGTGCACGCCCAGGGCAGCGAATTCGCCCTGTTGCAGGCCGAGCTGGCGGGGCAGGGCCATGCCCGCGTGCTGGACCTGGGCTGCGGTGCCGGCCATGTCAGTTTCCACGTCGCACCGCTGGTCGGTGAAGTGGTGGCCTACGACCTCTCGCAGTCGATGCTCGATGTGGTGGCCGCTGCGGCAGCCGAACGCGGCTTGGGCAATATCACCACCGCGCGCGGCGCCGCCGAACGTCTGCCGTTCGCCGATGCCAGCTTCGACCATGTGTTCAGCCGTTATTCGGCGCACCACTGGAGCGACCTGGGCCTGGCCCTGCGCGAAGTGCGCCGGGTGTTGAAGCCAGGCGGGGTGGCGGCCTTCATCGATGTCATGTCGCCAGGCAGCCCGCTGCTCGATACCTACCTGCAGACGGTCGAAGTGCTGCGCGACACCAGTCACGTACGCGACTACAGCGCCGCCGAATGGCAGCGCCAGGTCAGCGAGGCCGGCCTGCATGTGCGCAGCCACACTCGCCAGCGCCTGCGCCTGGAATGGCATTCCTGGGTCGAGCGCATGCGTACCCCCGACCCGCTGCGCGTGGCCATCCGCCAGTTGCAGCAAGCCATGGGCGAGGAAGTGCGGCAGTATTACCAGATTGAGGCCGATGGCTCGTTCAGCACCGATGTGCTGGTACTCTGGGCCGAACGCTGATTATTCACGACGGGGCCGAGGCGGCCGCGTCGCTTTGATGGATAGAGGAAAGCATGAGCAAGCAGATTCTGATTCTCCCAGGTGATGGCATCGGCCCGGAAATCATGGCCGAGGCGGTCAAGGTGCTGGAGCTGGCCAACGACAAGTTCCAGCTCGGCTTCAGCCTCGCCCATGACGTGATCGGCGGCGCCGCCATCGACAAGCACGGTGTGCCGCTGGCCGACGAGACCCTGGAGCGTGCACGCCAGGCCGACGCCGTGCTGCTGGGCGCCGTGGGTGGCCCGAAGTGGGACAAGATCGAGCGTGACATCCGCCCTGAGCGCGGCTTGCTGAAGATCCGTTCGCAACTGGGCCTGTTCGCCAACCTGCGCCCGGCCATCCTCTACCCGCAACTGGCCGATGCCTCGTCGCTCAAGCCGGAAATCGTCTCCGGCCTGGACATCCTCATCGTCCGCGAGCTGACCGGCGGCATCTACTTCGGTGCCCCGCGCGGCCAGCGCGAGCTGGAGGGCGGCGAGCGCCAGGCCTACGACACCCTGCCATACAGCGAAAGCGAAGTGCGCCGCATCGCCCGCGTCGGTTTCGACATGGCCCGCGTGCGTGGCAAGAAGCTGTGCTCGGTGGACAAGGCCAACGTCCTGGCTTCCAGCCAGCTGTGGCGTGAAGTGGTCGAGGACGTGGCCAAGGGTTATCCGGATGTCGAGCTGAGCCACATGTACGTCGACAACGCCGCCATGCAACTGGTGCGCGCGCCCAAGCAGTTCGACGTGATGGTCACCGACAACATGTTCGGCGACATCCTGTCGGATGAAGCTTCCATGCTCACCGGTTCTATCGGCATGCTGCCTTCGGCATCGCTGGATGCCAACAACAAGGGCATGTACGAGCCGTGCCACGGTTCGGCGCCGGACATCGCCGGGCAGGGCATCGCCAACCCGCTGGCGACCATCCTCTCGGTGTCGATGATGCTGCGCTACAGCTTCAATCAGCAGGCGGCGGCCGAGGCCATCGAGCAGGCGGTCAGCCTGGTCCTGGACCAGGGCCTGCGCACCGGTGACATCTGGTCTGCCGGTTGCACCAAAGTCGGTACGCAGGAAATGGGCGACGCAGTAGTCGCAGCGCTGCGGAATCTGTAATCTCTCTGGCCCGCCACCAAAACCTGGTGGCGGCCCACTTTTAGCAAAGGTGTAGTTGCGATGAAACGTGTAGGTCTGATCGGTTGGCGTGGAATGGTCGGTTCCGTGCTCATGCAGCGGATGCTCGAAGAGCAGGACTTCGACCTGATCGAGCCAGTGTTCTTCACCACCTCCAATGTGGGTGGCCAGGGTCCGAACGTGGGCAAGGAAACTGCCCCGCTGAAGGACGCCTACAACATTGAAGAGCTCAAGACCCTCGATGTCATCCTGACCTGCCAGGGCGGCGACTACACCAACGAAGTCTTCCCCAAGCTGCGTGAAGCGGGCTGGCAGGGTTACTGGATCGACGCCGCCTCGTCGCTGCGCATGCAGGACGACGCCGTGATCATCCTCGATCCGGTCAACCGCAAGGTCATCGACCAGCAGCTGGATGCCGGTACCAAGAACTACATCGGCGGCAACTGCACCGTCAGCCTGATGCTGATGGGGCTGGGCGGCCTGTTCGAAGCCGGCCTGGTCGAGTGGATGAGTGCCATGACCTACCAGGCGGCCTCGGGTGCCGGCGCGCAGAACATGCGTGAGCTGATCAAGCAGATGGGTGCCACCCACGCGGCCGTGGCCGATGACCTGGCCAACCCGGCCAGCGCCATCCTCGACATCGATCGCAAGGTGGCCGAAGCCATGCGTGGCGAAGGCTACCCGACCGAGAACTTCGGCGTGCCGCTGGCCGGCAGCCTGATCCCGTGGATCGACAAGGAGCTGCCGAACGGCCAGAGCCGCGAAGAGTGGAAGGCCCAGGCCGAGACCAACAAGATCCTCGGCCGCTTCAAGAGCCCGATCCCGGTCGACGGTATCTGCGTGCGCATCGGTGCCATGCGTTGCCACAGCCAGGCGCTGACCATCAAGCTGAACAAGGACGTGCCGCTGGCCGATATCGAAGGCATGATCAGCCAGCACAACCCTTGGGTGAAACTGGTGCCGAACCAGCGTGAAATCAGCATGCAGGAGCTGAGCCCTACCAAGGTGACCGGCACGCTGAATATTCCGGTTGGGCGTCTGCGCAAGCTGAACATGGGGTCGCAGTATCTGGGGGCCTTCACTGTGGGTGACCAGTTGCTGTGGGGCGCGGCCGAGCCGCTGCGTCGCATGCTGCGGATTTTGCTGGAGCGTTGATCGTTCTGGGTTGATCTGTGGTTTGAGAGAACCCGTGCCATGAGAGTGGTGCGGGTTTTTTTATGGGGGCAGGGTAAGTTGTTGGTTTGTTGGTTTGTTTTGAAAGTTT
>NZ_QKVM01000084.1 GCF_003231305.1 Pseudomonas sichuanensis
TGCAGCGCGGATCAGGCGCGGCGTTCGTGCATCCGTGCCAGCTGGCGCTCCAGCATCGACGGGTACGGCTCCATCAACCGCTCCACGCAGCTCGCGCCCTCGGGGCTGGCGATCGGGCGGATGCGCGCACGCTGGCGCACCAGGGCATCGTCGCTGATGCGCCGCTCCACCAGCAGCAGGTTGCGGCTGTGCTGCGACAGCGCCAGGGCGTCCTGGGCCTGTTCGGTCATCAGCAGGTCGACCTGGTCCAGGCCCTGCAAGTCATCGGCCAGCACCAGGCCCAGCTGCAGCTGCAGGGTGATGCCGCTGTCGGCCACCTCGATCTGCAGGGCATGGCCCAGGGCGCGCAGCAGCTCACCACAGCAGATGGCGTTGGTCAGGTAGTCCTCGCCGCAGTCGCGGCTGTGGAACAGCAGCAGGGTGCCGCCGTCGCTCAGCGTGTGCACTTCACCTTCATACAGCGAGGCAGCCTGGTCGAGGCAGTCGTTGTAGCGTTCCAGCAGCTCGGCAAGGCGAGTACGCGGCAGGCGGCGCAGTTGCTCCTGGGAGCCCAGCTGGACGGCCAGCACGGCGCTGCTCTGGGGTTCGTTCGACTCGACGGCGACCGGCTTGGCGGGGGCGGTTTCTTCGTCCATCAGGCCGGCAAAGGCCTCGTCATCGTCGTCAGCCTCCTGCACGACGGGCTTGGCGCGCGGCGCGGCCTTTGGCGCTACCGGGGCGTCGTCGAAGTCGTCTTCTTCCTCGACCTCCGGCTCCGGCGGCGGTGGCGGTGCGAGGCGGGCGTGCAGCTGGCGGGCCAGGTCGCCGATTTCGTCCTGGCGGTCGATGGCCGGGGTGTAGGGATGCGGGTCACGCAGCCAGACCCGCAGTTGCAGCAGCGGGGTGGAGATGAAACGGCCCAGGCGCAGGCTCAGGGTGAGGGCCAGCGCCAGCAGGATGGCGGCAAGGATGCCCATGCTCTGCAGGCTGATCAGCATCGGCTGCTGGAACTGGCTCATGTCCAGGCTGATGCGCAGTTGGCCGGCGGTCACGTCCTGGAAGGTGATCTTGGTCTGGTACAAGCCTTCTGCCTCGCCCAGCAGGCTGTTGCGCGGGCGCTGGCCTGCCTCGGCAAGGATGCGGTTGTCCACGCTGTAGATGGCGGCGTGCGCCACCAGCGGGTTCTTCACCAGGTTGCCGAGCAGCACATTGAGGCTGAGGATGTCGTTGGACACCAGCAGCTCGGTGGCCGAGGTGGCGGTCTGCGTGGTCAGGCTCTGACCAACGGCATCGGCCTGCTCATGCATGGCCTGCTTGAACTGCAAACCCATCACGCAGGCATAGATCACCAGGGCCAGGGCCACCAGGAAGATGTTATGGCTGGCGATACGCAGGGCCAGGGGGATTCGGCGCTGGCTGAGGGCTCGGTAGATCATCAGGAAGAAGTTGTCGGTTTTGACGGGCGTGGGCCGGTTCACAGAGCGCGGCTCTTAATGGCGAGAAAGTGCTGCGCAGTATAGCGAGCAGAGTTTTGTCGGCAAAGTATCGTTGGCGCCCGATGGTCACGGAAAATCGGTAGAATGCGCATTTTTCATCGAAGTCGGAGCCCGGTCTTGCGCGAAATCGTCCTGATCAACATCACTGGTGAAGACCGTCCGGGTCTTACCGCTGCCATCACCGGCGTCCTGCTCCAGGGCGGTGTGAACATTCTCGACATCGGTTTGGCGGTGATGCACGGCACGCTGTCGTTCGGCATCCTGGTCGACATTCCCGACAACGAGGTCGCCACCGGGCTGCTGCAGAGCGTGCAATCGAAGGCCCATGAGCTGAACCTGCAGGCGCGTTACACGCCGATCTCTGAAGCGGACTACCAGCATTGGGCCGACAGCCAGGGCGAGGCGCGCCATATCGTCACCCTGCTCAGCCGCCGAGTCACCCCGGAGCAGCTGCAGCGGGTCAGCGCGATCATCAGCCAATACGGCCTGACCATCGAACGCATCGAGCGCCTGTCCGCCCGTGTGGCGCTGGATGCCGATACCGATAACGGCAAGGCCGCGCTGGAGATCTCCGCGCGTGGCGAACCAACCGATGCCCAGGCCCTGCGTGCCGACTTCTTCGCCTTGTGCGAAGCACTGAACATCGACATCGCCTTCCAGCGCGACGACCTGTTCCGCCGCAACCGCCGCCTGGCCGTGTTCGACATGGACTCCACGCTGATCGAGGCCGAAGTGATCGACGAGCTGGCAAAGGCAGCCGGCGTGGGCGAGCAGGTGGCGGCGATCACTGAACGTGCCATGCGTGGCGAGCTGGATTTTCGCGCCAGCTTCAAGGAGCGCATGGCGCTGCTCAAGGGCCTGGACGTTGGCGTGCTCGACCAGATCGGCGCGTCGCTGCGCTTGACCGAGGGTGCCGAACACCTGTTCGCCGAACTCAAGCGCCTGGGCTACAAGACCGCCATTCTTTCCGGTGGCTTCACCTATTTCGCCCAGCAGGTGCAGGCACGCCTGGGCATCGACTACGTATTTGCCAACGAGCTGGAAGTGGTCGATGGCAAAGTGACCGGCGTGGCCGTCGAGCCGATCGTCGACGCCCAGCGCAAGGCTGAGCTGCTGCAACAGCTGGCCAATCAAGAAGGGCTGCAGTTGGAGCAGACCATCGCCGTGGGCGATGGCGCCAACGACCTGCCAATGCTGTCGCTGGCCGGGCTGGGCGTGGCGTTCCGCGCCAAGCCGCTGGTGCGCCAGTCGGCCAAGCAGGCCATCTCCACACTGGGGCTGGATGGCGTGCTGTACCTGCTGGGCCTGCGCGATCGCGACGCGCGCAGTTGATGATTGGCTGACCCCCTTCGCCGGCGTGCCGGCGAAGACAGAGGCAATAAAAAAGCCCGCATCGCTGCGGGCTTTTTCATGTCTGGCGGATCAGAACCGATAGACTTCCATATCGGTGCGGATCGGTGAAGCCATCGGGATCTTCGACTTCTCTGGCTCCTTCTTCACCTGTACCGGCGCCGCCTGCTTGCGGGGCGCTTCCTCGGCGATGGCCGGCTGGTTGGCCAGCGGTTTGACCGTATTGCTGAGCTGCTCGGCGAGCTTCTGCAGCAACTGCCCCTGGGCCTGCACCTGGGCCGATTCGCTGCCCTGGTGCGGCTGCTCGAGGTGAACGATGCGGTTGTCACGCACCTGGCCACGACGGTCCAGTACACGCCATTGCGCATCCAGGATCGCCGGCTGGTTCTTGCCCGAATCCAGGCGGGTGATGGTCAGCAGCACCTGCACGTCCGGGGTGAAACCTGCACTGGCAGGTGCCAGCACCACGCGCTGGCTGTCCAGGCGCCAGGCCAGCTGGCGCACCAGCAACTGATCGATGTCCGACGAAAGGCTACCGGCCCAGCGCCCGTCGGTCGCCGCCGTCAAGCTGCCATCGGTCTGGCGCTGCAGGAAGGTTTCGCGTTGCAGGTAGTCGGCCACCGAAACAGGGCCAAGCACCACCGCCATGCCCGCCGCCTGCGAAGGCTGGCCAGGGTCACCGCTGTCGAGCTGATACAAGGCGACCGGCTGGTGCATGCTGCACCCGCTCAGGCCCAGCAGCCCGGTCATCAACAGCGCAAATGGAAGGCGCAGAAATTTCATTCATCCCATCCAGGCGGTCGCCTCAAGACTGACCGCAGTGATACTCACGTAAATTCATCCGGGCACTCGGCCACGCCGGCGCCACAAGTGCACTATCATCCGCGAAATAGCGGCCCGACTCCAGCATTTCCGCCTGCAACGGCGCCGAAAGCGCCGCTGCAGACGTGCTAACCGCTTATGCCGGGGTTTCCACCAGCAGTGCATCGACACGCTGGAAACCACGTGGCAATTTGCTACCACGGCGACCGCGCTCACCCTTGTAATGCTCGAGGTCGTCCGGTTTCAGAGACAGGGTACGCTTGCCAGCCTGCAATACAAGGGTCGCCCCCTCGCTGACCACCGCAAGATCGGTGACATATTCTTCACGGCTGGCCACCCGGTCGCCCGGCACGCCGATGATCTTGTTGCCCTTGCCCTTGCCCAGCTGCGGCAGGTCGGCGACCTTGAACACCAGCAGGCGCCCTTCGGTGGTCACTGCCGCCAGCCAATCCTGCTCGCGGTCGGCCACCGGGCGCGGGGTCATGACCTTGGCACCGTTCGGCAGGCTCAGCAGGCCCTTGCCGGCCTTGTTCTTGGCCTGCAGGTCTTCACCCTTGACCACGAAGCCGTAGCCGGCGTCGGACGCCACCACGTACAGGGCATCGTCGTCCGGCAGCAGCACGCACTCGAAGGTAGCGCCCGGCGGCGGCGTCAGGCGGCCGGTCAACGGCTCGCCCTGGCCACGGGCGGACGGCAGGGTGTGGGCAGCCACCGAGTAGCTGCGCCCGGTGGAGTCGATCAATACGGCAAACTGGTTGGAGCGCCCGGCCGCGGCAGCCTTGAAGCCATCACCAGCCTTGTACGAAAGCCCCGTGGCATCGATGTCGTGGCCCTTGGCACAACGCACCCAGCCCTTCTCCGACAGCACCACGGTGACCGGCTCGGTCGGCATCAGCTCGTTTTCCGACAGGGCCTTGGCTTCGGCCCGCTCGACGATCGGCGAGCGGCGGTCGTCGCCGTAGGTTTCGGCATCTTCGATCAGTTCGCTGCGTACCAGCTTGCGCAGCTTGGCATCGCTGCCCAGCAGCGTGGTCAGACGCTTCTGCTCCTTGAGCAGGTCGTCGGTTTCGCCACGGATCTTCATCTCTTCCAGGCGCGCCAGCTGACGCAGGCGGGTTTCGAGGATGTAGTCGGCCTGGATCTCGGTCAGCTCGAAACGCTCGATCAGCGCCTGCTTCGGATGCTCTTCGGTGCGGATGATGTGGATCACTTCATCCAGGTTGAGGAACGCCTTGAGCAAGCCTTCCAACAGGTGCAGGCGCCGCTCGACCTTGTCCAGACGGTGCTGCAGGCGGCGACGAACGGTACCGACCCGAAACTCCAGCCACTCCAGCAACAAGGCCCGCAGGCTCTTGAGCTGCGGGCGGCCGTCGAGGCCGATGATGTTGACGTTGACCCGGTAGGTGCTCTCGAGGTCGGTGGTGGCGAACAGGTGCTGCATCAGTTCGGCGGCATCGACGCGGTTGGAGCGCGGGATGATGACAATGCGGCAGGGGTTCTCGTGGTCCGACTCGTCGCGCAGGTCGGCGACCATCGGCAGTTTCTTGGCCTGCATCTGCGCGGCGATCTGCTCCAGCACCTTGGCCCCGGAGACCTGGTGCGGCAGCGCGGTGACGACGATATCGCCGTCTTCGACGCGGTATACCGCACGCATGCGGATCGAGCCCTTGCCGCTCTCGTACATCTTGAGGATGTCGGCGCGCGGGGTGACGATCTCGGCCTCGGTCGGGTAGTCCGGCCCCTGGATGTGTTCGCACAGTTGCTCAAGCGTGGCCTTGGGCTCGTCGAGCAGGCGCACGCAGGCACTGGCCACTTCGCGCAGGTTGTGCGGCGGCACATCGGTGGCCATGCCCACGGCGATGCCGGTGGTGCCGTTGAGCAGGATGTTCGGCAGGCGCGCCGGCAATACCGCCGGCTCCTGCAGGGTGCCGTCGAAGTTCGGCACCCAGTCGGCCGTGCCCTGGCCCAGCTCGCTGAGCAGCACTTCGGAGTAGCGCGACAGACGCGCCTCGGTGTAACGCATGGCGGCGAACGACTTCGGATCGTCCGGCGCACCCCAGTTGCCCTGGCCGTCGACCAGGGTGTAGCGGTAGCTGAACGGCTGGGCCATCAACACCATGGCTTCGTAGCAGGCCGAGTCGCCATGGGGGTGGAACTTGCCGAGCACGTCGCCGACGGTACGCGCCGACTTCTTGTGCTTGGAATCGGCATCGAGCCCCAACTCGCTCATGGCATAGACGATACGGCGCTGCACCGGCTTGAGGCCGTCGCCGATGTGCGGCAGCGCGCGGTCCATGATCACGTACATGGAGTAGTTGAGGTAGGCCTGTTCGGTGAATTCAGCCAGCGAGCGGCGTTCGACACCGTCCAGGCTGAGTTCGAGTGAGTCGCTCATGCGGGCCTCGTCATTTCAGGTTCTGGCGCAGCAGCATGGTGCCGCCGCGCTGGGTAAATTCAAGTTGTTTGAGGGCGCTCATGCCCAGCAGCACGGCCTGGCCGTCGAGGCCGGGCACCACCAGGGCGCGCACGTCGCGCAGGTGGATATCGCCCAGCAGCAGGCTGTCGATACGGGTGCGGTAACCCTCCGTGCGGCCATTGGCGGTGCTGAGCGTCACGGGTGCACCACGGGCCAGATCGAGGTCGCGGGCCAGCGCCTCGGGGATGGCAACATCGGTGGCCCCGGTGTCGAGCATGAAATGCACCACCCGGCCATTGATCGCGCCATCGGCGACAAAATGCCCCTGGCCGTTGCTCAGCAGGCGCACTTCGACGAAACCATCGCCCTGGGTGCTCTGCACTTCGCTGTTCGGGTTTTCCTGACGCGCTTCCCACTGGCCGAAAAAACGCGTGGCGAGGAACATCGCCGCCGCCCAGGCAAGCACCATCAGCACCCTGCCCGCACGTTTGCCCGGTGCCTGGCTCATGGTTTGCCGCTCCAGCCGCCCTGTGGCGCGGCAAAACGCCAGACGATCGGCCGCGCTTCACCATCGGCGCGCACGCCATTGTTGTTGTCCACGCCAATCCAGGCGCCGTCCTTGTCGATCACCAGCGCTTCGGCAAGGCCGTAGGGCTGATCGTAGCGACGGGGCGCCAGCAACGCGTCGGCGGCAAACGACCAGCAGCGCTCGACCGCGCCGCTGTCGGCATCACGCCGGCAAATGCGGTAGGCGTTGCGCTCCAGGGTGAACAGCTTGCCGTCGAACAGCGTCAGGTCGGCAAAGTCCCGCGACAGGGCGCGTGCCTCCGGGAATTGGGCCGGCTGCATCTCGACGCCGGCTTCGCTGAACATCACGCAACTGCGCCCGCAGGCCCATACCGATTGCTGGCGTCGCACCGTAAGCAGGCCACGGCGCTCGCGCTCGGCGGCCAGCCACAGGCGGTCGCCCGCCGGATTGATCGCCAGGCCTTCGAACAACGCATTGAAGTGCAGCAGCATGCCGCTGGCACGGGCCTGGCGGACCATCGACTGATCGATTTTCAACCAGCCCGGTTCACCCTCGGCCGGCAATTGCAGCACTGCCGCGTGCGCTTCGCTGACGACATAGAAGTTACCGGCCTGATCACAGGCGATCCCTTCGAAATCCAGCGCCCCGCCACGGATGAACGACGCGGCCCAGTTGCGCGACTTCAGCCCCCACGGCAGGCCGGTGTCCGGCGCCGCGGGCGGGGTGAACACCAGCGCTTCGGCGCGCCAGGTGCTATCGCCCCGGTCGAGGCGATAGATGCGGTCATCGTCGCGGTCGGACACCGCCCACAGTGCCCCGCGGCACACTGCCAGGCCGGACAGGTTACCGCCGCGCATGCCATCGACCGGGTGCTCGTGGGTGAGCTTGAGCTCCGGCCAGTCCTGCGCCAGGGCCGGCAACATCGACAACGCCAGGCAAAGTGCCAGGAGCGGACGAATCAAACCAGGACCTCGGCCAGGTTGCCTTTGGTCTCCAGCCAGTTCTTGCGGTCACCGGCGCGCTTCTTGGCCAGCAGCATGTCCATGATCTCGGTGGTGCCCGCCAGGTCGTCGAGCGTGAGCTGGACCAGGCGCCGGGTGTTCGGGTCCATGGTGGTTTCGCGCAGCTGCGGCGGGTTCATCTCGCCCAGCCCCTTGAATCGGGTGACCTGCGGCTTGCCGCGCTTCTTCTCGGCGACCAGGCGGTCAAGGATGCCGTCACGCTCGGCTTCGTCGAGGGCGTAGTAGATCTCCTTGCCCAAGTCGATGCGGTACAGCGGCGGCATGGCCACGTAGACGTGACCGGCCTCGACCAGCGGGCGGAAATGCTGGACGAACAGCGCGCACAGCAAGGTGGCGATGTGCAGGCCATCGGAGTCGGCGTCGGCGAGGATGCAGATCTTGCCGTAGCGCAGTTGCGTCAGGTCGGTGGCACCCGGATCGACGCCGATGGCCACGGCGATGTTGTGCACTTCCTGGCTGGCCAGCACTTCACCGCCATCGACCTCCCAGGTGTTGAGGATCTTGCCGCGTAGCGGCAGGATCGCCTGGAACTCCTTGTCACGCGCCTGCTTGGCCGAACCGCCGGCAGAGTCGCCCTCGACCAGGAACAGCTCGGCGCGCATCGGGTCCTGCCCGGCACAGTCAGCCAGTTTGCCCGGCAGCGCCGGCCCCTGGGTGACGCGCTTGCGCTCGACCTTCTTGCTCGCCTTCAGGCGGCGGCCGGCATTGCTGATGGCCAGCTCCGCCAGTTGCATGCCCAGCTCGGGGTGGGCGTTGAGCCACAGGCTGAACGCGTCCTTGACCACGCCAGAGACGAACGCCGCCGCCTCGCGGGACGACAGGCGCTCCTTGGTCTGGCCGGAGAATTGCGGCTCCTGCATCTTCATCGACAAGACGAAGCTGATGCGCTCCCAGACGTCCTCCGGGGCCAGTTTGACCCCGCGCGGCAGCAGGTTGCGGAACTCGCAGAACTCGCGCATGGCATCCAGCAGGCCCTGGCGCAGGCCGTTGACGTGGGTGCCGCCTTGCGCGGTGGGGATCAGGTTGACGTAGCTTTCCTGGATGCTGTCGCCGCCCTCCGGCAGCCACAGCAGAGCCCAGTCGACCGCCTCCTTGTTACCGGCCAGGCTGCCGCAGAAGGGCTCGTCGGGCAGGCGCAGGTATTCGCTGACCGAGTCGACCAGGTAGGAGCGCAGGCCGTCTTCATAGTGCCACTCGACCTTCTCGCCGGTGCCCTTGTCTTCGAAGCTGATGGACAGCCCCGGGCACAGCACGGCCTTGGCCTTGAGCACGTGCTTGAGGCGGCTGATGGAGAACTTGGGCGAGTCGAAGTACTTGGGGTCAGGCGTGAAGTACACGCTGGTGCCGGTGTTGCGCTTGCCGACGGTGCCGACCACTTCCAGCTCGCTGGCCTTGAAGCCGTCGGCGAAGGTCATCTGGTACTCGTTGCCATCGCGCTTCACGCGCACCCGCACCTGGGTGGACAGGGCGTTGACCACCGAAATGCCGACGCCGTGCAAACCGCCGGAGAACTGGTAGTTCTTGTTGGAGAACTTGCCGCCGGCATGCAGCTTGGTGAGGATCAGTTCGACACCGGACACGCCCTCTTCGGGGTGGATGTCCACCGGCATGCCGCGGCCGTCGTCGCACACTTCCAGCGAGTGGTCGGCGTGCAGGATCACCTGCACCGAACGGGCGTGGCCGGCCAGGGCTTCGTCGACACTGTTGTCGATGACTTCCTGGGCCAGGTGGTTCGGCCGGCTGGTGTCGGTGTACATGCCCGGGCGTTTGCGGACCGGGTCAAGGCCCGAGAGGACTTCGATGGCGTCTGCGTTATAGGCGCTAGCGCTGGGATTGGCCATGGGGTCTCGTCGTCAGTCAGGTGAATGCAAAAAGCTCAAAATACAGAAAAGTCCAGCGCCGCATACTGCCCACGGGCAATACCGGCAAAGGTCAGCAGCGCCGGGAGCTGTTCGGCGAAGCCTTGGTAGCTGTGGTCGCCTCCAGCCTGGATGCGTAGGGCACAGGCTCGGTAATAGCCCTCGGCCTGGCGATAGTCCAGTGTTTCATCGGCGGTCTGCAACCACACTTGATAGCGGGCGGCGTCCCTGGGCGGTGGCACTTCGAGCTCGGCCAGGGCCTGCACATGGTCGTGGGTCAGCTCCCAGGCTTCGTCGGTATACAGGTTGCGCTGGGTGCCGAGATAACCATCGAACAGCCGATGCGGGGCGACCGCCGGGTTGATCAGCAGGGCCTTGAGGCCGTGGCGCTCGGCCAAGTGGGTGGCATAGTAGCCGCCCAGCGAGCTGCCGACCAGCAAGGGCGCGCCGAGTTCGCCGATAGCCGCCTCCAGCTGCGCGATGGCCTGGCGCGGGTGGTGATGCAGGGCTGGGACGCGCAGTTGGTCAGCGAGGCCGAGCTGCTGCATGACCGCCTCGAGTTGGCGGGCCTTCTTCGACAGCGGCGAGCTGTTGAAGCCATGGATATAAAGGATGGAACCCGACATGCTGCCCCCGGACGCAAAGACGCGCAGTGTAGCCTGTTCGAGGAGCATTGGTTCAGTGCAGGGATTTTCGCAACACATTCTTCAAAATGCGCGCCGCGGCGTCCATGGAAAAATCATCAGCCTGTGATTAAACACGGACACTGTGGGAGCGGCTTTAGCCGCGAACACCGGCAGAGCCGGTGCCATCCACCGCGTCGCTTGCTTCGCGGCTAAAGCCGCTCCCACAGGATTGGCCCCCATCACCCGCTTGGACTCAGTAACCTGGGCTGTCGAAATCCAGCTTCACCACAAAATCCCGCGCCCGCTCCACTCCAGTCTCCAACCGCCCGTCGGCATGCAAACGCAACCAGCGATACCCCGGCTGCTCCTCACTCACCTGGAAGTCCTCGCTGCCCGGCGCGAACTGAATGCAGGTCGAGGGCGTGGCCAGCAAGCGCACACCCTCGCGCACCTGGTCCCATTCCTGGTGAACATGCCCCCAGAGCAGCGCCTTCACCTGTGGATAACTATTTACGCGCAGCAGAAGCTGGTCGGCATTGCACAACCCGATCGGCGCCATCCACGCACAACCGATATCCACCGGCTGGTGGTGGCAGCACACCAGGCAATGACGCTCACCGGCAGTGGCCAGCGCCTGATCCAGCGTGGCCAACTGGTCTTCGGCCAACAGCCCGAACGTGGCACCGACCACCGCCGAATCGAGCATCACGATGCGCCAGGCGCCGATATCGGTCACCGCCGTGATCAGCTCCGGCGCCACCTTGGCCATGACCTGGGCTTCGTCATGATTGCCCGGCAACCAGCGTGCCGGCGCACCGAACACGGCGGTCAACCCGCGGAATGCTTCATAGGAGGCCACACTGGCATCCTGGGACAGATCCCCCGTGCACAGCAAAAGGTCTATGCGCGGCTGCTCACGGCGCACCTGCGCCACCACATGTTCAAGGCTGTCGCGGGTATTGAGCCCCAGCAGCGTCCCAGTGGGACCGGCGAACAGATGGGCATCGGTCAGTTGCACCACATGAACGGGTGAC
This sequence comes from Pseudomonas sichuanensis, assembly GCF_003231305.1. Lineage (GTDB taxonomy): Bacteria > Pseudomonadota > Gammaproteobacteria > Pseudomonadales > Pseudomonadaceae > Aquipseudomonas > Aquipseudomonas sichuanensis. The sequence continues at coordinate 11,134 of NZ_QKVM01000084.1, forward strand.
TCTGCGAAAAGTGCTTGCGGCAACGGCCGTCTCCTCGAACGGATTCAGCACGGATTATGGCGATGGATCGCTTTGGAGCAAATACTCGAAGCCGACGGGCGTCACATTTCAGCGCACGGTCGCCAGTTCGTGGCCACAGGCCAGGCAGTGGCTGAGCCATTCGCCGAGGAACAGGTTGAGCTGGGCCTTCTCGTCGGGCTGGTGCATCGCCGTGTTGGGGTACGGATAGATGCTGTGCAGGCGGCGGGTATGCTCGGCGCTGACCACTTCGGCCATACGCGCGTCGTGATACACCTGCACCTCGAGCTCAGGCACCGGCAACCACGGCAGGCTGTGCTCCTGACGCACCCGCAGGGTAGTGGTGTAGGGGCAGGCCAACAGCACTTCGAGCACCAGTACGCCGAGCATCTGGTCGCCCTGGGTCATGCCGATGCGCCGCGAGCTTTGCGTGGTGCGCATCTCCGGCAGCAGGCGCATCAGGCGGGCGTAGTTGGCCTCACAGGCCGTCTGCAGCCCGACCAGGTCGACTCGATAGCGCTCGCGCAGCAGGTTCACTTCCACATACCTCGTACTTCGTCACGGTTGAGCGCCAGCCATTGCAGGCCGATGATCGTCGCGGCATTGCAGATGCGCCCGTCGCGCACCGCCTGCAACGCATCCTCGAACGCCCACACCCGCACGCGGATATCCTCGCTCTCTTCTTCCAGGCCATGCAGGCCACCGGCCCCTTCACTGACGCAACGGCCGAGGAACAGATGAACGTACTCATCGCTGCCGCCCGGGGACGGGAAGTAGCGGGTCATCGGCCACAGCGCGCTGAAAGCAAGGCCCGCTTCCTCTTCGGCCTCGCGATGGGCGACTTCTTCCGGTTGTTCGTCCTTGTCGATCAGGCCGGCCACCATCTCGATCAGCCACGGATTGGCCACCTTGCCCACGGCGCCCACCCGGAACTGCTCGATCAGCACGACTTCGTCGCGCTGCGGATCGTAGGGCAGCACGCAGACCGCGTCATGGCGCACGAACAGCTCGCGGGTGAACTCACGGCTCATGCCCCCGGCGAACAGTTCATGGCGCAGGTGCAGCTTGTCGAGCTTGTAGAAGCCCTTGAACAACTGCTCGCGCCGCGCGATCTCGATCTGGCTGGGCACCGAATTCAACGTGTCCGTCATGCAAACTCCTCATTACCTCGTTTACCGCATCGCGCAATCCTACTCTGCGCGCCGCCCGGTTTCATCCCTTTGTGGCGACCGTTCGGGCACTCGGGACAGGCGCTACGCTCTCTGTTAGCTTAGTGGCGAACTGAAGGCCGCGCAGGCGGTCCAAGGCCGATCATCACCGTTGTGCAAGGATCATCATGACGCTAGTCAAACTGACTTCCGTGGCCGTGCTGGCAGTCGCCCTCAGCGCCTGCCAGAGCCTGTTCACGCCCAACTACCGGGCACCGCTCGAGGTCAAGCGCGACGCCTGGGAGCATGTAAAACCCGGCTGCAGCGAGAGCGACTGCCCGCTGGTGAACATCGACACCGTGCACTTCCCGGCACTGCCCAAGCTCGACGCCATCGTCGAAAAACGCCTGCTGCAACTGACCGAGGACAACCAGCGCGGCACCCCGCCAGCCTCGCTGCAGGCCTATGAGCAGCAGTACCTGGCCCGCGCCGACAAGCGCAACAGCAGCTACCTGCAAGCCAAGGTACGCGAGCAGCATGACGGGCTGGTGATCGTCGAGCTGTCCAGCTACCTCGACAGCGGCGGCGCCCACGGCATGCCCGGGCGCGGCTTCATCAACTACTCGCGCAAGCTGGACAAGGTGCTGACCCTGGACGACATGCTGGTGCCCGGCCAGAAAGAGACCTTCTGGAAGACCGTCGAGGAGTCCCACCGCGCCTGGCAGATCAGCACCGGCGTGGACAAGGACCCCGAGTTCGTAAAAACCTGGCCGTTCAAGCAGTCGCCGCACATCGCCCTGACCTACGGCGCGGTGATCGTGAAGTACGAGGTCTATGCCATCGCGCCCTACTCCATGGGCCACGTCGAGCTGAAGATCCCCTACCCGCGCCTCAACGGCGTGATCAGGCCTGAGCTGTTTCCCGGCCGCGGCTGATCGACAGCAGCCCGTGCAACACCCCTGCCAGCAGCAGTGCCGGCAGGGTCGCCCCTAGCTCCGGCGCCTCATTGGCCATGACATGGTAGGCCACGACGCCCACCGCCCAGGCCAGCAGCGCTTGCCAATGCAGCCCGTCGACCAGCGCCGGCAGGCGCCGACGGCGGACCACGAAGTGGTCCACCAGCACCACGCCGAACAGCGGCGCGAACACCGAGCCGATCAACAGCAGGAAGTTCTGGTACTGGGCCAAGGGCGCCAGCAGTGCGATCAGGGTGCACAGCACGCCGATGGCCAGCGCCAGGTGCTCGACCTTCATTTTCACCAGCAGGCCGGTTGAAACCGCTGCCGAGTGAATATCGGCAAAGGCGTTCTCCGACTCGTCGAGCAAGATCAGCAGCAGCGGAATGCCCAGCCCGGCGCCAGCCAGGGCCAGCAGCAGTGCATTCACCTCGCCGCTCGGGGCGAAGGCCAGGGTGTAGGCCACGCCCAGGCTCATCAGCCAGGCATTGCCAATGAAGAAGCCCAGCGCGGTACCGCCGAACACCCGGCTGGCGCGCTTGCCGAAGCGCGAATAGTCGGCGATCAACGGCAGCCACGACAGCGGCATGGCGATGACGATATCGAAGCCCAGCGCCAGCGACAGCGAGCCATCGCCCGGACGGCGCCACAGGTCGGCCAGGTCCGCCTTGGCGAACAGGTTCCAGGTCAACCACAGGCAAGCGCCGAGCAGCAGCCAGATCCCCCACTTGCGCAGCACCTTGCGCACGAACGCCAAGGGCCCGCTGACCGCCAGCAGGGTGGCCAGGGCGCCAAAGCACAACGTCCACAGCAGCGGGCTGTTCCAGCCACTGTCCTCGCCGAAGGTTCGCGCGCCCAGCAGGCTCGCGGCATCGCGCATGACGATGATCTCGAACGAGCCCCAGCCCACCAGTTGCAGCAGGTTGAGCAGTGCCGGCAGGCGCGCGCCGTGGCGGCCCAGCGACAGGCGCAGGGTGGCCATGGCCGACAGGCCGGTGTCGCTGCCGATCACCCCGGCCGCCGCCAGCAGCAACACGCCCACCGCCGTGCCCAGGGTGATCGCCAGGATCGACCCGGCCAGGCCCAGGCCCGTGGCCAGCAGCCCGCCGACCTGCAGGACCATCAGGCCGATGCCGAGGGAGAACCACAGCGAGAACAGGTCGCGGGCGCCGAACTGGCGGTGATGGAGGGGGACCGGGTGGTCGGGGGAGAAGTGGCTGGGTGTTGTCATGATTGTTCGCCGGAATATTGAAGTTGTTGCTGGCGAGGACTGCGTCCTCG
>NZ_QKVM01000085.1 GCF_003231305.1 Pseudomonas sichuanensis
CGCGGCACAAGGCCGCTCCTACAGAGACCGTACAAACCGGGTAGACACAAAAAAGCCCGCAGCGACGGCGGGCTTCTTTGTTTTCAGCCACTCAGATAGGGCGGCTGCCGTACTTGTTGTCAGGCTTCTTGGGCGGGTCGGCGACCACATTGGCCTCGACTTCCTGCACCTTGCCACCGCGCGACAGAAACTCTTCCATCGCCTTGGCCAGGGCATCACGCTCCTTCTGCTTGGCTTCCATGCTCGGCATTTCGTCTACCGAAACAGCCGCCTTGGACTTGCCCTTGGCGGTCGGCGCGGGGCTGCTGTCATCATCGCCAGCATCTTCAGCACCATCGTCGGCTGCCGCTTCGAGGCCTTCATCACCCTCGTCTTCGTCACCTACTTCGAGGTCATCATTTTCCAGATCGTCGTCGCTCATGTTCTACCTCATGACTTGCGAAAAGCAGGTTAGTTATAGACCGGTGCAACCATGGACGGCAGTCACCGGTGAAAATTCAACTGGCCGTGGGTTGGCCACTGCCTCGGGCGTCCACCTCCTGATGGGAGGCCCGGCACCCAGCAGACCCTGCTCCTGGCAAGGCCTGACAAGACTGTTCTGACCCTGGCTGGCCACAGGCTACTGCAAGCCTAGCAAAGGGTGGCGAAGTGTGCGGGTTACTCGTCCCACACCCTTCGGCGCGCATTCTAGCGCGCTCGCAGAAAAAGCAAAGCACCAGAAACGCCCAATGACTTGTAAGTTTTCTGCCCAGGTCGCGAACAAGACAGCGAAACCGTTTGCCGGGCGTAAAACGGCAAATTACAGGCAAAAAAATGCCCGGCGAACCGGGCAAGTTTTCCAGCGTGGCAGTTACAGGTTGTAGCCGCGTTCGTTGTGTTGTGCCAGGTCGAGGCCGACCGACTCTTCTTCTTCGCTGACCCGCAGGCCCATCACCAGGTCCAGCACCTTGAGGATCACGTAGGTGACGATGGCGGTGTAGATCACGGTGAAGAGCACACCCTTGGCCTGGATCCAGAACTGCGCGGCGATGTCGGTGACGGCGCCGAAACCGCCCAGGGCCGGCGCTGCGAACACACCGGTGAGCAGCGCACCGATGATGCCGCCGATACCGTGCACGCCGAAGGCGTCGAGCGAGTCGTCGTAACCCATCTTGCGCTTGAGACTGGTGGCGCAGAAGTAGCAGACCACGCCCGAGACCAGGCCGATCACCAGCGCGCCCATCGGGCCGACGGTACCGGCGGCCGGGGTAATGGCGACTAGGCCGGCGACCACACCCGAGGCGATGCCCAGTGCGCTCGGTTTGCCGTGGAAGATCCACTCGGCGAACATCCAGCCCAGGGCGGCGGCGGCGGTAGCGATCTGGGTGACCAGCATCGCCATGCCGGCGGTGCCGTTGGCGGCCGCCGCAGAGCCTGCGTTGAAGCCGAACCAGCCGATCCACAGCATGGCCGCGCCCATCAGGGTGTAGCCCAGGTTGTGCGGCGCCATCGGCGTGGTCGGGTAGCCTTTGCGCTTGCCCAGCACCAGGCAGCAGACCAGGCCGGCGATACCGGCGTTGATGTGCACCACGGTGCCGCCGGCGAAGTCCAGTACGCCCCAATCCCACATCAGCGCACCGTCACCGCTCCAGACCATGTGCGCGATCGGCGCATAGACCAGGGTGAACCACACGCCCATGAAAATCAGCATGGCCGAGAACTTCATGCGTTCGGCAAAGGCACCGACGATGAGCGCCGGGGTGATGATGGCGAAGGTCATCTGGAAGGTGATGAACACTGCTTCAGGGAACAACGCGGTGGCAGAGGTCAGGCCCGACGGCGTGACGCCGTTGAGGAAGGCCTTGGAGAAGCCACCGATGAAGGAATTCAGGTTGAGCACGCCCTTTTCCATACCCGCGGTATCGAATGCCAGGCTGTAACCGTAGATAACCCACAGGATGCTGATCAGCCCGGTGATGGCAAAGCACTGCATCATCACCGACAGCACGTTCTTGGAACGCACCATGCCGCCGTAGAACAGGGCCAGGCCCGGGATGGTCATGAACAGGACCAGCGCCGTCGAGGTGAGCATCCAGGCGGTGTCGCCGGAGTTGAGCACCGGGGCGGCAGTTTCCTCGGCCAGGGCCAGCCCTGGCATTACGAGGGACAATAGGGCTCCTAGCCCTGCGATCTTACGCAGAGTCATGTTGTTTTCTCCTGGGGCGTTGGGTTTGGTGAGGCTTTTTTGTAGCGTTTAGATCGCGTCGGTATCGGTTTCGCCGGTACGGATGCGGATCGCTTGCTCCAGATTGACCACGAAAATCTTGCCGTCACCGATCTTGCCGGTGTTGGCCGCCTTGGTGATGGCCTCGATCACCCGATCAAGGTCCTTGTCGTCGATGGCGACATCGATCTTCACCTTGGGCAGGAAATCGACCACGTATTCGGCGCCGCGATACAGCTCGGTGTGACCCTTCTGCCGGCCGAAGCCTTTGACTTCGGTCACGGTGATGCCCTGCACGCCGATTTCCGACAGCGACTCGCGCACGTCGTCCAGCTTGAACGGCTTGATGATGGCAGTGACTAGCTTCATGAAACTCTCTCCCGATTTGGTGGACTTGCCCCAGGAAAACAAACCCGTCTCAAGTCTAAGCGCAGCGCCTGGCTTTGTAACGCGTCGTCGGCTCCATCCTCCCCGCCGCGACACCTTGTGGCGGGGACCAAGGGCCTTACCACTGGGCTACGCACTGCCTGGTCACAACGGACTGCATCAGTGCATGGCTCACCCTGGTCTTTGCAGAAACCTTGCCAGCTCCGGGAAAACACCGGAAAACAGGTAGTTGCGTGAAACAGTCGGGATTGGCCAGTCGCCAGCAGGGAAAAGCTGCACAACTTCGGTGCGCGACCTTTGGCCGCCCTGCGCAAAAAGTGTGCAGGGCTGACCGTGAAAAGGGGCGTGATACACTGCTGCCCTTTCACCCATCAACGGATAGCCTGACATGCTCGCGCCCAAAGCCCTTCTCGATGCCCTGAGCGACCAGGCCTCGCGCCTGTTCAGCGGCGACACCGCTCAGCCCCGCGCCGAACTGGAGAGCCAGTTCAAAGTGCTGATGCAGGGTGCCTTCAGCAAGCTCGACCTGGTCAGCCGCGAGGAGTTCGACAGCCAGATGGTGGTGTTGGCCCGCACCCGCGCCCGCCTTGAAGCGCTGGAGAAACAGTTCGCCGAGCTGGAAGCGCGGATCGCGCCAGCGCCAGCATCAGAGCCAGCATCAGAGCAATAACCATCCCGTCTCTGGAGCGGCCCTGCCGCTCCTGCAGGGAACGCACCCTGCCGTTGGAATTCCCAACATATAATTGCGCTGATTAAACCAGATGAAACTTAATTCAGTTTCACCTTGCGGGTTGACTTGCCCGCTATGCTTTGCATAAAGTTCACCCGCCCTGAAAACCGGGCCTTTATTTCAACTCACGAAGAATTCAATGGACACAGTATCTAGTCGCTGCCTGGCCGCCCTTGGCTGTCAGGCACTTGAACCGGAACTCCGGGCCCGCCTCCCTGGCTGGGCAAGCCGCGCCAGAGCCTGATGCTCCGCCGTAGCTTGCCGCCTCGGGTGCCAGCCCGGTCGGAGGCAAGCTCATGAACCTCATCACCTTTATCCGTACACACCTGCGCGCCCGCCTCGGGGCGCTGCACGCCTGTTCCCATGCGGCCCCGCCGCCCTTCCCCGCCCCCATCGCGCGTGGCGCTCGCCTGCGTGCCGCCTGGCTATCGCAACCCGGTAACGGATGCCTGCGCCTGCACTGGCATGCCGACGACGGCCAGGAACCTCCGAGTCGATGGCGCGCCTTGTTGTGTTTCGGCTGACGGGCGCGTCACCACTTACATATTGAATTGCCAGCAATAAGACACAAACTTTTCATCATTGAAGTTTGCGGGACTCTTATTGCCTGAAAGTTACCAGAGGAATAACGACACCATGGACTCAGCCAGTAGAAAGTTCGCTGCCGACATTAATCCCGGCAGGCGCCAGCGAACGTTCAACCGCCGGACAAACAACGTTATCTACCGATCGAATGATCGCGGCCCGAAACACGCGCACTCACCCGCCCAACCGTGAGTCGACTGTGTTTCGTGCCGCCTCCTGCGGCAGGAGCACAGCCCGATGACCGTCAAAGACCGCAACACCACCACGACAGCGGACGCTCGCCTGTCCATGCGCGCCGCCCGTGAGGCGCGCAACGGCCTGGCCGTCACCCTCGCCAACCTCGACGCCAGCGAGCTCGGCCTGACCGAGCACGAAGCCGCCAAACGCCTGCAGCGCGACGGCGCCAACGAAGTCGCCCACGACAAACCGCAACCGGCCCTGGTGCAACTGCTCAAGGCGCTGCACAACCCCTTCATCTATGTACTGCTCACCCTCGCCGCCATCAGCTTCGTCACCGACTACTGGCTGCCGCTGCGCGCCGGTGACCTCGACGACCTCGACCTGACCAAGGTGATCATCATCCTGACCATGGTCAGCGTCAGCGGCCTGCTGCGCTTCTGGCAGGAATACCGTTCGAGCAAGGCGGCCGAGGCACTCAAGGCGATGGTCCGCACCACCGCCACGGTACTGCGACGCGAGCGCCACGACACCCCCGCGCAACTGCGCGAAGTGCCCATGAACGAACTGGTGGCCGGCGATATCGTGCAATTGGCCGCTGGCGACATGATCCCTGCCGATATCCGCCTGATCGAGTCGCGCGACCTGTTCATCAGCCAGGCCGTGCTCACCGGCGAAGCGCTGCCGGTGGAAAAGTACGACACCCTCGGCCACATCGCACCGAAGTCCGCTGCCGACAGCGCCACTGACGAAGGCAGCCTGCTCGACCTGCCGAACATCGGCTTCATGGGCACCAACGTGGTCAGCGGCCGCGCCCGCGCCGTGGTGGTGGCCACTGGCAAGCGCACCTACTTCGGCTCGCTGGCCAGGGCGATTGCCGGCTCGCGCAGCCAGACCGCCTTCGACCGCGGCGTGAACAGCGTCAGCAGCCTGCTGATCCGCTTCATGCTGGTGATGGTGCCGGTGGTGTTCGTGCTCAATGGTGTGGTGAAGGGCGACTGGAGCGATGCCTTCCTGTTCGCCCTGGCCGTGGCCGTGGGCCTCACCCCGGAAATGCTGCCGATGATCGTCAGTGCCAACCTGGCCAAGGGCGCCGTGGCCATGGCCAGGCGCAAAGTGGTGGTCAAGCGCCTGAACGCCATCCAGAACTTTGGCTCGATGGATGTGCTGTGCACCGACAAGACCGGCACCCTCACCCAGGACCGCATCATCCTCGAACACCATGTCGACCCAAGCGGCCGCACCGACCCGCAACTGCTCGAGCTGGCCTGGCTCAACAGCCACCACCAGAGCGGCGTGAAGAACCTGATGGACCAGGCTGTGCTGCGCTTCGCTGGCGAGAACAGCGGCTTCCAGCCGCCCTACGCCTATGCCAAGGTCGACGAATTGCCCTTCGATTTCGTTCGCCGGCGCCTGTCGGTGATCGTCAAGGATGCGCTCAGCGAACACCTGCTGGTCAGCAAGGGCGCGGTCGAGGAAATGCTCGCCATCGCCACCCATGTTGAAGAGAACGGCCAGCGCATCCGCCTCGACGAGGCCCAGCGCCAGCAACTGCTGGCCAGCGCCAGCGCGTTCAACCAGGACGGCTTTCGCGTGCTGCTGATCGGCACCCGCGAAATCCCCGCCACCGAGCGCAAGGCTCAGTACAGCACCGCTGACGAGCGCGGCCTGGTGATCCGCGGCTTCCTGACCTTCCTTGACCCGCCCAAGGAAACGGCCGGCCCAGCCATTGCTGCGCTGCGTGACATGGGCGTTAAGGTGAAAGTGCTGACTGGCGACAACCCTGTGGTCACCTGCAAAGTTTGCCGCGAAGTGGGCCTGGAGCCCGGCCAACCACTGCTCGGGCAGGACATCGAGCGGCTGGACGACGCCCAGCTCAAGGCGCTAGTCGAAGAACGCACGGTATTCGCCAAGCTCACCCCGTTGCAGAAGTCGCGGGTGCTCAAGGCGTTGCAGGCCAACGGCCACACCGTCGGCTTTCTCGGCGACGGCATCAACGACGCCCCAGCCCTGCGTGACGCCGACGTGGGCATTTCGGTGGACAGCGGCACCGACATCGCCAAGGAGTCGGCCGACATCATCCTGCTGGAAAAGAGCCTGATGGTGCTCGAAGAAGGTGTGCTCAAAGGCCGCGAAACCTTCGGCAACATCATGAAGTACCTGTGCATGACTGCCAGTTCCAACTTCGGCAACGTGTTTTCGGTACTGGTGGCCAGCGCCTTCATCCCGTTCATGCCGATGCTGGCGATCCACCTGCTGCTGCAGAACCTGATGTACGACTTCTCTCAGCTGTCGCTGCCCTGGGACCGCATGGACAAGGAGTTCCTGCGCGAGCCGCGCAAATGGGATGCGCGCAACATCGGCCGCTTCATGCTGTGGATCGGGCCTACCTCGTCGATCTTCGACATCACCACCTTCGCCCTGATGTGGTACGTGTTTGCTGCCAACAGTGTGGAGATGCAGGCGCTGTTCCAGTCCGGCTGGTTCATCGAAGGGCTGCTGTCGCAGACATTGGTGGTGCACATGCTGCGCACCCGCAAGGTGCCGTTCCTGCAAAGCACTGCGGCGCTGCCGGTGATCCTCGCCACGGGCCTGGTGATGTGCCTGGGTATCTACATCCCGTTCTCGCCACTGGGGGCGGTGGTCGGGCTGGTGCCGCTGCCGTGGGAGTACTTCCCTTGGCTGGCCGCTACCCTGCTGGGTTACTGCCTGGTGGCGCAGGGCATGAAAACCCTGTACATCCGCCGCTTCGGCCAATGGTTCTGAGGAGGGCGTATGCGTGTACTGATCTGTGCGGGACGCAACTACGCCGACCACCAGCGCTGCCGTCGGGCGCTGGACGAACTGCAACGCCAGCAACCCATCCAGGTGCTCATACACGGCGGCAGCCAGTACCTGGGTGGCGATATCGAAGCCTGGGCGCGGGAGCACGGTGCGGACATCGTCCGCTACCCGCCCAACTGGCAGCTGCACGGCAAACTGGCTGAGCGTCTGCGCAACGTTTTCATGCTGCGTGACAGCCGGCCAGACCTGGTGCTGGCTTTGCCGGGTGGAGACGATACCGAGGAACTGCTGGCTCGGGCGCGGGGTGAAGCGATTGCGGTGGTGTGCGGCAAGCAGCCTCGCCGCTAGGTGAGGCTGCGGAAAAACCTCGACGCACTCTTTCCAGCGCGCCCGCCAGGGGCACCACTATGCTTTGCCGGGCCGCAGGATGCGGCCGGAATCACGCGAACACGGAGCGCCCATGTCCCTCGCCCTCGTCCACAGCCGCGCCCAGGTGGGCGTGCTGGCACCCGCCGTCAGTGTCGAAACCCACCTGGCCAACGGCCTGCCTTCGCTTACCCTGGTTGGTTTGCCGGAAGCGACGGTCAAGGAAAGCAAGGACCGGGTACGCAGCGCCATCGTCAACGCCGGGCTGGAATACCCGGCCCGGCGCATCACCCAGAACCTCGCCCCGGCCGACCTGCCCAAGGACGGTGGGCGCTACGATCTGGCCATCGCCCTGGGGATCCTCGCCGCCAATGGCCAAGTACCGGTGGTTGCGCTCGAAGACATCGAATGCCTGGGTGAACTGGCCCTGTCCGGGGCGCTGCGGCCAGTGCAGGGTGTGCTGCCCGCAGCATTGGCGGCACGCGAAGCCGGGCGGGCGCTGGTGGTACCGCGCGAGAACGCCGAGGAAGCCAGCCTGGCCAGCGGGCTGGTGGTGTACGCCGTGGGCCATCTGCAAGAGCTGGTGGCGCACCTGAGCGGGCAACTGCCGCTGCCACCCTATGCGGCCAACGGCTTGCTGCTGGAGCAACGCCCCTACCCTGACCTCAGCGAAGTACAGGGCCAGACTGCGGCCAAACGTGCCTTGCTGGTGGCGGCTGCTGGTGGGCACAACCTGCTGTTCACAGGGCCACCCGGCACCGGCAAGACCCTGCTCGCCAGCCGCCTGCCCGGTCTGCTGCCACCGCTGGACGAGCGCGAAGCGCTGGAGGTGGCGGCAATCCGCTCGGTCAGCGGCCACGCACCGCTGGACAGCTGGCCGCAACGGCCGTTTCGCCACCCCCATCACTCCGCCTCGGGCCCGGCACTGGTCGGTGGCGGCAGCCGCCCGCAGCCGGGCGAAATCACCCTGGCGCACCATGGCGTGCTGTTTCTCGATGAATTGCCAGAGTTCGAGCGGCGCGTGCTGGAAGTGTTGCGCGAGCCATTGGAGTCGGGCGAGATCGTGATCGCCCGGGCCAGGGACCGGGTGCGCTTCCCGGCACGCTTTCAGTTGGTGGCGGCAATGAACCCCTGCCCCTGCGGCTACTTTGGCGACCCCACCGGCCGCTGCCGCTGCAGCCCCGAGCAGATCCAGCGCTACCGCAACAAACTCTCCGGCCCCCTGCTCGACCGCATCGACCTGCACCTGACGGTGGCCCGGGAGAATACCGTGCTCGATAACCAACCCAGTGGCGAAACCAGCGCCAGTGTCGCCGCTGTCGTGGCCGAGGCCCGCGCGCGGCAGCAACGTCGCCAGGGCTGCGCCAATGCCTTCCTCGACCTCAACGGCCTGCGCCGGCATTGCCTGCTGACATCGGCCGACCAGGCCTGGCTGGAAACCGCCTGCGAACGCCTCACGCTGTCGCTGCGAGCGGCCCACCGCCTGCTCAAGGTGGCGCGTACGCTGGCGGACCTGGAGCAGGCCGAGGCCATTGGCCGGGCTCATCTGGCCGAAGCGATGCAGTACCGACCAGGCAGCTGACGGGCCATGCACAGGGTCAATCTTCTCCATAGCTGAAATATATTTTGCGCGCTAACTATTTGCGCTCAATATTCATCTCACGCAGCAAGCAGTCGCCAAACCCATTGAGCACATCCTGGAGAACGATCATGACCCTTCGCACAATCCTCGCCCTCGGCGTTACCACCCTGGCCATCGGCACCAGCGCCGGTGCCTTCGCCACCGAAGCCACTGCTTACCGCTACGGGATGAACCTCGACATCGCTCAGGTGGTCACCGTCGAGGCGCCCACCGCCATTGAGGGCCACAGCAGCACCGCCATCCTGACCTACCGCGACAGCAACGGCCAATTGCAAGCCGTGAGCTACAGCCAGCCCACCACCCTTGCCAACCAGAACTGAGCCGCCGGCTCGCACGCAGAGGAATCCGCACATGAAACTGTCCCGCACCCTGACCGCTGGCCTGCTGGCCCTGGCCGTGAACAGCGCCTTCGCCGCCGGCAGCGCTGGCGTCGAACGCAACACCCAAGGCTTTCTTGATGCGCTTGCCGCAGGCGGCGGCAAGCCGCTGGAAACCCTGGCGCCGAAAGACGCACGTGCCGTACTGAGCACAGCCCAGGCTGGCGTGAAAGTCGATGTGTCGGGTATCCGTGTTGAACGCCGGACCATTCAGGCCGACGGCCAGCCATTGCAGATCCGCGTGGTACGCCCTGAGGGCGCCACGGGCGAACTGCCAGTGTTCATGTTCTTCCACGGCGGTGGTTGGGTGCTGGGCGATTACCCAACCCACGAACGGCTGATCCGCGATCTTGTGGTCGGCTCCGGCGCCGCGGCGGTATACGTCGACTACACGCCTTCGCCAGAAGCGCAGTTCCCCACCGCGATCAACCAGGCCTATGCCGCTACCCGCTGGGTCGCCGAGCATGGCCAGGAGATTGGCGTCGACGGCAGCCGCCTGGCGGTGGCCGGCAACAGCGTCGGCGGCAACATGGCTGCGGTGGTGGCGATAAAGGCCAAGGAGGCTGGCACGCCGAAGCTGCGCTTCCAGGCGCTACTGTGGCCGGTGACCGATGCCAACTTCAACAACGCCTCCTATAACCAGTTCGCCGAGGGCCACTTCCTGACTCGCAACATGATGCAGTGGTTCTGGAACAGCTACACCACAGACCCGCGTCAACGCGACGACATCCATGCCTCGCCGCTGCGGGCCAGCCTGGAGCAACTCAAGGGCCTGCCACCGGCCCTGGTACAGACCGCCGAAATGGACGTGCTGCGTGACGAAGGCGAAGCCTACGCCCGCAAGCTCGACGCCGCCGGGGTGCCGGTGACTGCAGTGCGCTACAACGGCATGATCCATGACTATGGCCTGCTCAATGTGCTGAGCACCGTACCCGCTGTGCGCAATGCCATGGACCAGGCGGCGCAGGCCCTTAAAACGCATCTGCAGTAAGGGGTTGGTACAGGATGCTATCGCGGGGCAAGCCCGCTCCCACAGTCGCAAGTGTGGGAGCGGGCTTGCCCCGCGATCTGCTGATCAAAGGTTCCACTTTCAGAACGATGCATCCCGTTGGGCTGGAATTGTCCTGTTTCCCACAGCACCCGAAAATGCTCGCCTCTTCCATCGATGGCATAAGCTTCGGCAACCTGTCATCCGTTCCCTAAAGCGCTGCCTCACGCAGTTCAAGGAGTACGAGCAATGCCACACGAAGGCAGCCTTCTACAAACCGCAGTCATCTTCCTCCTTGCCGCCGTGGTCGCCGTGCCCCTGGCCAAGCGCCTGCAACTGGGCGCCGTGATCGGTTACCTGCTGGCCGGTGTGGCCATCGGCCCGCAAGCGCTAGGCCTGATCCGCGACACCGAAAGCGTCGCGCACATCTCTGAACTGGGCGTGGTCTTGCTGCTGTTCATCATTGGCCTGGAGCTTTCACCCAGACGCCTGTGGCTGATGCGCAAATCGGTGTTCGGCGTCGGCACTGCCCAGGTGCTGCTGACCGGCGCGGTGATCGGCGCCATCGCCTTGTTCGGCTTCAGCCAGACGCTCCCGGCCGCCATCGTGCTCGGCCTGGGGCTGGCACTGTCTTCCACCGCCCTTGGCTTGCAGAGCCTGGCCGAGAGCAAGCAGCTCAATGCGCCCCATGGCCGCCTGGCCTTTGCCATCCTGCTGTTCCAGGACATCGCTGCAATCCCGCTGATTGCCCTGGTGCCGTTGCTGGCTGCCAGTGGCCCGGACACCAGCCATGGCGACAGCCTCGAACATGGCCTGAAAGTGTTCGCCAGCATCGCAATCGTCATCGTCGGCGGCCGCTACCTGTTGCGCCCACTGTTTCGAACCGTGGCCCGCACCGGCCTGCCGGAGGTGTCCACCGCCACTGCGTTGCTGGTGGTGATCGGCACCGCCTGGCTGATGGAAGAGGCGGGAATCTCCATGGCGCTCGGCGCCTTCCTGGCCGGCCTGCTGCTGGCGGACTCCGAGTACCGTCATGAACTGGAGTCGCAGATAGAACCGTTCAAGGGCCTGCTGCTGGGCTTGTTCTTCATCAGTGTCGGCATGGGCGCCAACCTGCGCCTGCTGGTGGACATGCCGCTGATGCTGCTGGGCCTGACCCTGTTGTTGATCGCGGTGAAGCTGGTACTGCTGATCGGCGTCGGCCGCCTGGCCGGTGGCCTCAACAGCGCAAGCGCACTGCGCCTGGGCATGGTGCTGGCGGCCGGCGGCGAGTTCGCCTTCGTGGTATTCAAGCTGGGCAAGGATCAGGGCCTGTTCGATACGCAAACCTACGACCTGCTGCTGATGACCATCACCCTGTCGATGGCCATCACCCCACTGCTGATGCTCGGCTGCGCCCGCGCCCTGAAGCGGCCGCAAGCAGCGCGTGAGGTGCCCGAGCAGTACAAGAGCATAGATGCCGGCAGCCCTCGCGTAGTGATTGTCGGCATGGGCCGCATGGGCCAGATCGTTTCGCGCATCCTGCGGGCGCAGAAGATCCCCTTCATCGCCCTGGAGACCTCGGTGGACGCCATCGAGATGACGCGCATGTTCGAACAGGCGCCGGTGTTCTATGGCGACCCGCTGCGCCCCGAAGTGCTGCATGCGGCCAAGGTCGGCGAGGCCGAGTATTTCATCATCACCAGTGACGACCCCGAGGTGACCATTCGCACCGCCGAAAGGGTCAAGCGCCTGTACCCGCACCTCAAGGTCATCGCTCGGGCACGCAACCGTCAGCATGTGCACAAGCTGATGGATGTGGGCGCGGAGCCGATCCGCGAGACGTTCTATTCCAGCCTGGAAATGAGCCGTCGTGCGCTGGCCGGGCTGGGGCTATCGGATGAGCAGGCCGCCGACCGCATCGCTCGCTTTACCGAGCATGACGAGCAGGTATTGGAAGCCCAGGGGCGGGTGCGTGACGATCGTGCCAAGGTCATGCAGACGGCCAAGGAAGCGCGGGTGGAACTGGCGCGACTGTTCGAGTCGGATGTGGATTGACCTGCATGGGCTGAGCACCCATTGCCTGCCCGCTCAACCTGCTCTTTACTGACGTTCAGCCCCCTGCAGCGAGAACACCATGCTGGCGCTCATCCAGTCCTACCCCTTGCTGCTCGGCACTTGCCTGATCATTAGCGACTTGTTGCTCTGGCAGTTGATCCCTCAGCAGCACCGCATCTGGCGCATTGCCTCACGGCTGTTGATCTTCCTGCTGTTCAGCGCCGTGCTGGTCGCTGCCGGAATGAGCCCGCTGCAGCCACCACCCTGGATTGACGAAGTGTCGCGCAACCTGATGGCAACGGTGCTCGCCATTGGCTGGTGGCTGTTCGGTGCGCGCACAGTGACGGTGGTGTTCGGCCTGCTGCTGGGGGCGCGTGGTAGCCATGGCGGGCGCCTGTTGCAGGATGTGATTGGGGCGCTGATCTTCCTTGCCGCAGTGGTGGCCGCAGCGGCCTATGTGCTGCAGTTGCCGGTCAAGGGTTTGCTGGCCACCTCCGGGGTGATGGCCATCGTCATTGGCCTGGCCTTGCAAAGTACGTTGAGCGATGTGTTCTCCGGCATCGTGCTCAATACCACACGCCCCTATCAGATAGGCGACTTCATCTCCATCGACGGTACCGAAGGCAAGGTGGTGGATATCGACTGGCGCGCCACGCGAATGATCACCGGCACAGGTAGCCTGGCGGTGATACCCAATTCGGTGGCGGCCAAGGCGCGGCTGCTTAATCACAGCCGCCCGGCTGATCGGCATGGGGTAGTGATCAGCGTGGTGGTGCCGGCCAAGGTCCGGCCAAAGCGCGTGTTTGATGCGCTGGAGAAGGCCCTGCAAGGCACCAGTGCCTTGCTCGCTTCCCCTGCCCCCAAGGTAACGGTCAAAGCGTCTTCCCTGGAGTCCGTGGAATACGAGGCCAGCGCTTTCATCGCCGACATGGCGCTCAAGACCGAGGTACGCAACCAATTGTTCGACCTTGCCCATCGCCACCTGGAGGCCAGCGGGGTGATGTGGAACGTCGACCTGACGCTTGCGCCACGCAGCCGTCAGCGCGAGCTGATCGATGAGGTGCGGGTGTTCCGCTCGCTCAGCGGTGAGGAGCGTGACACGCTGAGCCAGCGCATGACGGCGGTGGAATACCTGGCCAACCAGGTGATCCTGGGCATCGGCGACAACTCGGACCACCTGCTGGTGATTGGCAGCGGTGTGATACAGGCTTCGGTGCGTAATGGGGACAAGCTGGTAGAAGCCGGACGCATGGGCCCGGGCGAGGTGCTCGGGATCGAGGGGCTGGTTGACGACGATGATTCCTTCGCCGAATTCCGCACCCTGACCGGATGCCTGCTGTATCGCATCGAAAAGGAACAGGTACGCAGTTGCCTGGTGCAACGTAGCGAGGTGCAGTCGGCGTTGACCAAACTGCAGCGGTTCCGTCGGCAGAGCAGGGAGTCACTGCTAATGCAGAAGCCTACGGAAGTGAAGAAAGGTGGGTTCCTGAGCTGGTTGCGCTAGCGCAACGCCTTGCATTGCAGGATAAGGCCCTGAAAAGACAAAGCCCCTGATCGCATTGCGATCAGGGGCTTTGGGTTTGAATCTTGACGATGACCTACTCTCACATGGGGAAACCCCACACTACCATCGGCGATGCATCGTTTCACTGCTGAGTTCGGGATGGGATCAGGTGGTTCCAATGCTCTATGGTCGTCAAGAAATTCTGTGTGCTGGCCCGTCGCTCGGACGTGCCTGCGAATCTCTGTAGTTCCTACTTAAAGACAAAACCCCTACCTGCATGCGCAGATAGGGGTTTTGCGAAATGAATCTTGACG
>NZ_QKVM01000086.1 GCF_003231305.1 Pseudomonas sichuanensis
CACGAGTTCTCCCAACATTGCAAATGTTTCGCAAAACACAGCTATTACCCTGTAGGGGGCGAGCCTGACCGCATCGGCCTCATGCGTTGCGCATAAGGGGAGCACACTGAATTCGGAAAGTCATGCGCTACGGTTTTCGCGAACTGCTATGGGTGGGATTTCTTATACGTCTGGATCGGGAAGCCCGGCACTACTGAGCACCTTTCGAAGCACTTCGCGCTCTTCGCGATATGTCCAGGCACTTGGATGGTGGATTGCAAAATTCCGCGATGCCTCTTCCCAAGAGGTGTACCAGCTATCTTTTGCAGCGATGAACACCGGCGGGCGTCCTTCGAATTGGTCGCTGGTGATGTCAATGACGACGCCATCTAACTCAATCCAGGCATGAGAGCCACCGTCCTTTTCGCCGCAAACATACTCAACCCGCAACCCAAGCTGCGTATTGAAATAGTCACCGAGCAGTTCAGACACCACGCCGCAGCAGCCACATGGAAATTTCTTCAAGTGGTCCGGGAGTTGATCCAAGCCCTTCTGCTTCTCAAGCTCTTCCCGGAAGGCGTAGGCGACAAGGATATAGTCCAATGGGCTTTCCTCGGTATTCGTAATGAGTTCAGCGTCTCACGAGTCGCCGGAAACGAAAGGCCATAATCTGCCCTAATTGCTCGCGCCATCAGGTCACACAACGAAATATGTCCTGAAGATAACGGACTTGGTCGAAATCCCAACTCAATGCCGCAATTTTCCCACACCCAAGCGGTTTTCAACCCTCAATCCCGGCCCGCAACGGTACGAAACCTACGCCAAGCACAGCTCGAATGCCCGGCGAAGGGTGTTTTGATCAACGCTGAGGTACGGCTTGCTGTGATCCAGGTGTTGTTGGCCCAGGATAGTTTGCAGAGTCTCAACGTCACCTATCGCGGCCAGAGCTCGGGCAGCCAGCGAGCGCCGTCCACTATGCGAGCTACCGGGCTTTATAGCCGGCGGATCACCTGTTGGAGTGCGTGACAGGCCCGGTAAACCTTGCCGCCTTTCTCGCCTGTCCGCCAATTCGGCAGGCTGGGCTGACACTTGATCAGTTGTATCGTTTGTTTTCCTATTCCATTTGTATCAGTCTTGGCACTGGGCAAGCTTACAGGCTTTGCCAGTGTCTGAAGCCAACACCGACAGAGTGTTTCAAAAGCCAGCAGGAGCTGTGGTCGAACGCAAGCAGGTTGCCATGGAGGCACTATTGCCTCTAGCGCCTTAAGGTCGCTCGCAGGTCAGCAGTAGGGAAGCCAATATGCAAATCATCGTTCGGGGCAATGGGCTGCACAAAAGCGAGACAAATGCTCTGGATCAGATGCAGAAGCATCTGCGGGACAGTTGGTATGGCTACGCTTCAGTGCTAGTGGCCGACAAGCAAGGCTCGATGGAATTTGACCTTATTATCGTCACCCATGACCGGCTGCTGGTTGTCGAGCTCAAGGAATGGCATGGCAAGCTGACTAGCTACGATGGCAACTGGATCATAACGACCAAGCGTGGCGAGCAGAACCGAGGCAAAAGCGCATATCACCGTAAGCGCGACCAGGGCTACCGCCTGGCAGCCATCCTAAAGACTGAACTTGAACACAAGCTGGGGTATTGCCCCTATGTCGAGGCGCATGTCGTACTCTGCGGCAGCGCTACCCCGGAGTACCTACCGGAAAACGAACGTCAGTTCGTCCACACCCTGGAAGACTTTCTGAAGATCGGCGGTAAACACTACGAAGATTACGTTCAGAAAGTCAGGATGATCATATTCGATGAGATGGGCAGGTCGCGTCCGAACCAGAACCAGCCCATTTTTGACAGCTTCTTTCGTGGAAGTCGTGTCGAGCTCGCAGAGTTTCAATATCTTGAATACACGGCAGCCATTGCACCTGACCGTGTGCATGACCAGCACCTGTTCAGTGAGTACCCCGCCACGAACGCCGGCCCACCCATCAGCAAAGCCATGATGCGTCGCTGGGATCTGGCAGCACTGGGCCTGGCGTTTCACGATGACGAAACATGGCGTCGGATCGTTACCCGCGAGGACTTTGTGTTCCGAACCGCCAGCGCTGCCAACAGCCCACTGGAAGACTTCCTGCTGAGGCCCCTGTCTCCCATGGTGGAAGACAACATCACAAGCGACTGTGTTGAGTTGTTCGAGTTGCGCAAGAACACCCTGCGCCTTGAGCAGCATCTCAATCTTCACGGCCATAAATGGTCGGTGGATGATCGTCTCGACCTGACCAAAGCCTTACTTGCGCCCTTTGCTGAAATGCACAGCATGGGCTTCGCCCATCGAGATATTGATACCCAGAACCTTTGGTACTCACAGGATTCGCGCATTGTGCTGGCCTCAAGCTTTCATGCAGCGTTCATTCCTGACAAGGGCACAGTCAAGGATCTGGCTGAGCGCCTGAAAAGCAGCTCTACGCTGCTGCCCGAGGATGTCTACGCGGCCGAAGGGGATGTCCTCAGCCCTTTTGCGAAGGATGTGTACCTCTTGGCCCTTGTGGCCCACAAGATTTGCTTTCATGGCGCCAAGTTTGTCCTGGAAGAGGGAATTCCCGTCTGGCGTTCGATACCCAATGATCCCTTCGATGGCGAGTTGAATACTTTTTTTGCCAAGGCAATGGATCTTGAGCCGGAGAACCGCTTTGCCAACGCCTCGGAAATGCTTGCCGAGTTAAACACCCTGGCAATCGGCAAACCGCTGCAATACGACGACACACAGGAGGTCATGCAGGAGATCGCCAAAGGCGACTTCATCAAGGCCGACTGGAACCCTTACATGCTGATGAGTTACTTCCCTCCAGCACCGGGTGTAATCCCTGAGACGACAGCTGAGAAGATGGTCTATCGGTGCGTATTTGAAGGCGAAGAGGCACTTCTCAAATTCTGGCCGAAGGCTGTTGTAGACATCAAGAACCCTGGCATCAATCGCCGAATTCTGCGCATGCGTAAGCGTATCGAGCAGACTCTGGAAGACGAGTTACCATTACCGAGCCTGTTGAGCCATGGCATGTTTGCCAGCGGCAACGGACTGTTTGTGGTCACTCGGTTTGAGGAGGGCAAAAGCTGGCCAGATTTCATTGCAGGTCTGGACACTCTTGAAAAAAAGCTAGAGGCGGCCTCGGCGCTGTGCAACCTGCTGATCAATGTTCATGGCAGAGATTTCGCACATGGAGATCTGCACCCAGGCAACATTCTGGTGTGCCCAAGCCAGGCGGATGAGCTACTGTCCCTCATCTTCATTGACGCCCTGGATTTTGGCGATACGTCAGATCCGTACAACGTTGAGTATGGCCCGATCAATCCGGCGAGCACCGACAGCTTCGGGCGAGATTGCTATGCGGTCTATCAGATCGTTGAGGAGCTTCTGGGGGAGGAAGCTCCCAAGGCCCTAGCCATCGAGTTTGCCTTGGCCAAGGAGCAGCCTAACGGCATTCCGGTAGCCATCGATCCATTGGATGAAAGCATCAAGGCCGAACTTGAGGCCCTGAAAAAACCCTCACTCCCTGAAATACAGCCCCTCAAATTCGTAGCTGACGTTTTCAAGTGGCCTGCTACAGAAATGCTGCTTCAGGCAGGTGAATCGGCGTACTACCTGCAAGTCGAGCGTGCTGATCGTAACCCAGAGCAGCTGTACATAAAGATCACTGCGCAGGATAAGCGACTTAGTTTCAATTTCGACCCTGTGCGAGAGACCTTGTCGTCTGCATGGCTGTCGGACGTATCCTTCAGCGATTACATTTCCGCAGGCCATAAAGCTCAGGCTACCTTCACCCAACCTATTGCCATTCAGAAAGGTATTTCCACCAAGGCAACGGAAGAGGCATTCGTCCGCTTCCTGTTAAACCAGGAGCCCGTGCAGAGCTTCCTCAAGAAGTCTGATGAGGTGGAAGGCGAGGAGGTTGTCGAGGATGAATGTGATGCTTTCGTCGATCAGACAGTAAGGCCCTTCACCATTTGGAAGGCCATGCTGGAGACGGAGGGCGACCAATTGATGAGGGTTGAGATTGAAAACGCGACCTTCGAGGAGAGCCAGACCGGAGCGCTGCTAATCCCCTATGTGGCGCAGAATGGCCGGGATCTGGACTTCAACGAGGATGCAGGTGATATCGGCATCTACCTAGATGGTGAAAGTCGTCCATTTGGGGAAGTGGTTGCCGAGGAATGCAGCTCGACCCGACTGGCAGTGCGCATGTTTTCTGCCGGCATTCGCAGCGTGAAGCAAAAGCTGACTCCTGGTACGGAGCTGATTTTTGAGTCAAAACTCAACAATGCATCACGTGAGCGCCGCAAAAAAGCGATGGAGCGCGTGCTGAATGGTGTATCCCGCATCTCGAACCTGCCCGCCTATTTTGATCAGGACGGTGCACAGCAATCGAAAGTCATTGGCAAGATTCCAGAAGAAGTGGCGATCAGGGCTCGATACGACTCTGAATTCGAGCAACTGAACCCCCGGCAAATTGTGGCCTTCCAGCGAACCGTCTCCGAGGGCCCGATTTCTGTCCTCCAGGGCCCGCCAGGCACTGGCAAGACCGCTTTTGTCACCAAGCTGATCCACTACCTGTTCGAAAATGAGTTGGCGGGGAATATCCTTCTGGTGGGGCAATCGCATGCTTCGGTAGACACTGTGGCGATCAAGGCCCGAGAGCTGTGTTCAGCGCTTGGTACAGACTTGAGCGTCATTCGCCTGGGTCATGAATCGGCTATCGATGACCAAATGCTCCAGTGTCATTCCAGTTCGATCCAGCGCCAAATTCGCTACAAGTTTCAGCGTGAATATGAAAAGCGGATCAATGCGCTTTCCTCCCGCCTGATGCTCAGCCAGGAACTGGTGGAGGAATTGGCCAAACTGCATCGCAGCATCAGCCCAATTCTTGATCGAGTGCGCACGTATACCAAGCAGAGAGATGAAATTGCCGCCAAGCGCCAAATCAGTGAAGAAACGCGCATCGACAAGGTCATGGGCTATGACGCCAAGATCAAAAGCTGTGTGGAGTCGCTTCAGCACCACATGGACAGCCGAAAGTATGAGTTCAATCTACCATCACCTGCTGCTCCGGAGTTCTGGAGCGAGCTGTCCACTCAGGTGGCACGGCAGCATGGCGTCACCAATCAGCTGGCACTTCAGCGGTTGAACAATCTGATTGGAATCAGCCAGGACTGGATTGACGTATTGGGCTCAGGGGCTGCGAACTATGACAAGTTCCTGGTCAAGACCTCGCAACTGGTGTGCGGCACTCTGGTGGGAATCGGGGCGGGCGGTATTCACATTGAGGAGATGGAGTTCGACTGGGTCATTGTTGATGAAGCAGGGCGAGCACAAGCTTCGGAATTGATGATCGCTATGCAGTGCGGTCGCCGTGTTCTCCTGGTGGGTGACCACAAGCAGTTGGCGCCCATGTATGAGAAGAAACATATACGAGAGGTCGCCAGGAAGCTGCAGATTGATGAACGGGAGGTGCTCAAAACCGATTTTGAGCGCGCCTTTCTCGTGAACAATGGCATTGCCTTGGATACTCAGTACCGGATGATTGAGCCGATCGGCAAGGTCGTCAGCCATTGCTTCTATAACAACGAGCTGTACAGCTTCCGCAAGAAAGCTGATCCCTGGTGCTCGGAATTGCCTTATCCCTTGAACAAACCAGTCAGCTGGATCGACAGCGGCACAGGGGAGCGGGCGGTCAATGAAGACGAGCCTCAGAAAGGCAAGTTCGTGAACAAGCATGAGGTCGCTGTGTGCCTGCATCTGCTGCGGCAACTGGCACGCCCCGAGCACATGGAAAAGCTCAACGCCAAGCGCACTCCAATGAGCCCACAGCCGATTGGCTTAATCACGATGTACCGGGGGCAGAAACGTCTGATCGAAGAGGAACTGAGTCGAGCGGAATGGGCGGCCCCACTGCGCGATGCCGTCAGGATTGATACTGTAGATTCCTATCAGGGCAGCGAGAATGCTTTATTAATCCTCAGCTTAGTTAGGAATAATGACAAGGGTCTTCAAGGTTTCCTGGTAGATCAATCCAGGATCAATGTGGCGTTGTCCCGAGCCAAGGATCGCCTGGTGATCATCGGCTCCAAGCGCATGTGGAGTGGCGTGAACGCACCTTCCGCGTTGGGCAGCGTTGTTCGCTATGTATCCGAGCAGCACGCCATTTCGCCAGATGATTACGAAATCGTTGACGGCACCACAGTGATTGAGGGCCAGCGCAATGAATGATGAATATCAAGCCGCCGACGCCTCTGGCTTTCGCATCTGCAACACCATTTCCCTATTGGTGCCGGCGTATCAATACCAGATCAACTGTGCTTGGACGAAGGAGGTTTCCCTTCCTGCGGTTGAGGAGTTTACCTGCCGCTTGCTGCTGGCCTTGCAGGAAGTGCTGCCTGGCGAGATCCGAGATTATTTCGGCCTGTCTAAGCGCGAATGTGACGTGTTGATCGAGACGCTCATCCGTAACAAGCTGGCGGTCTACACCAATGATGGGCATCTGACGCCGTCATCGATGCTTATGGATCGCACCAAGGGCAGTTCATCGGCCAGTCCGAGCCTCACCAAGTATGAGGAGAGGATTGAGCGCCCCATCTTCGAGCTGCTCACCAAGACGATCATGCCGCCAAGCCAGCACAACCGAACCCGCTGGGGGCTTCCACAGATCCCTGTGCCGCCAGAAAGCAAGGGGTGGTCTGTACTGGCTGTCGCGGATGCCTTCGGCGATCAATACCGAGCTTTCCTAGATTTCTCGAAACTCTCCGAGTCGGAAACCCGCAAGACCCGACTCTACAAGGTCGGCACCTGTGACCAGATGGCCCCAGTCAATATCCAAGTGGATCTGGAAATCGGCTTGTTGCCAACGCAGGCCGGCAATGTTGAGATCATCAAACGTGTCGCCGAGAAAGTCGGGGGTACTCGCCAGCGCCCGTTAAGCATGGATCTGGAAGCCAAGATATCCGACTACCTCAACAGTCTCAGGATGCCCAAGGACGGGATGAGTCCACAGGAATACTGCCAGGAGTTCAAAGACGAGGTACTAGCACGTTACCTGGACGATCGAGGGTTGGACATCAACTCATGGCTGATCGATCACAAGGATCGCAAAACCGGGTATGGCAACCAGGAAACAAGGGCGATGATTGGACCCTTGTATGACAACAACAACCGAATCACTCTAGGCCGCATGCTGGAAGACCTCTCCAAGGACTGGCCTGAGGGTACGATTCACTCTGCCCTATGGTTGTCGAGCTCTGTCCCTCTTTGGGCGGCCAATGGAACGCTGCTGAGCGATTTCTGCCGCAAGACAGCAGAAAAGCTGAGCGAAGCCCCACATGTCAAAGGCAAGATCACTGCGATCCTGCCATTCGATGACAAGAAGGAGTTCGGCCAGCTGCGCAGCACCTACCATAACCGTATTCCAAACGGGATCGCGTTCGAAGGATCGGATCTTCAGGATCGTTTTGAAATCTTCTTGATCCCCGGCCAGCTCGCTGTGGTGCAGTACCACTTCCAGCCGAGCGATGATAGTGCTGCAACCGTGCCGATTGGCTACATCACCCGTGATCCTGTGCGTGTTGCCCACATCGACAATTTCCTCAACTCTCGGCTGTCCGGTCGGGGAGAGGGTTTTGTTGTGTGGAGCGAGGATTCGGAGAAGGACATCACCAATCACATGGAAAAGGATCGTCTAGAGCTGATTCAATCCAGTAGCCTGGGCTTTCCTATGACTAGTCAGGTGAAGCTTACAATTAGAAAGCCGCCCAGAAAGTGGTAAGTGAGCTTAAAACGGTTACTTGGACTGAATCGCCCCGGCTTTCCTAGAGACTCTCCAAGTTCTGGTGAACTTCCCCGGTGACATTCCCGTCCACAAAAGCCAGGGCAGCCAATTCAGGCGGGTGACCGTGCCGGTGCGGCTGGATCGAGCGATCATCTACACAGCCGTTAGACGGGCTTGGGCTCTTTGGCCTCCGCGTTGCTCTACCCAGCGGACAGCGCCAACAGGCGTTCAGAGCGGTTTCTATAATCGACTATAAAGACCTATAAAACCCATTCTAGAGCGGCTCACGCTATCTCCGCCACCGGCAAAGCGGAGAGCCATCGGGCTCGTTGCTGTTTTCCATCCAATACCTGCAAAGCAAAGAAGGTTGGTAGTCGACGAGCCACCTGCGTTCTGCAAGTGATCTGGGCTCAGTAACCCACAGGGTTGAGTCGGAACACCTACTCCTAACGCTGCGAGCAATGCTTAGAGCGGTCTTAAAGTACAGTGCCCTGGGTTCACTCGGAGTGATCGCGGGGCCCGGCGACCGACCTCAGCGGAACCGACTTCGCAGTCACGGCCAATCTAGTCTGCAAGTCCGCTATGAGCTTGTCGCGCTGCTGGATAGTGGCTTCAAGCTCCCGTACGCGGTGAGTCAGCAAATAGTTCTGACGAGCCCATGCAGTAATTTCATCTCGCGCCGCCTCGAGTGCCTCCCGATACTCGCGGGCCTTGGCCTGTGCTTCCCCCAGCTCCCCTTGCTTAGCCTCCAGTTGCTGCTTCGGCATGGTTTCGTTGAACTTGCGGATCGCCGTCAGGATGGGCTCGTGGAAACGATAAAGCGTGGAGCGATCGATACCCGCTTCTCTCGCCACTGTCGTTGCGCTGATCGCAGCGCCGCGCTTAACGCGGCGCGGATTGCCATTTCTTAGGCGAGCGAGCGCCAACTCTAGCTCTTGGCGGGTCTGCCGCTGCGACGCTTCCTTGTGCGCCCGTAGCGCCTCGGGATTACCTGCTGCGTCCACGCCGCTCATGCTTCCGACCTACTGCCATCGAGTTTGCTGATCACCTGATTCGCTTTCTCCAGAATGCGGTTGGCCCGGCTCTTGGCCGGTACGCCCATATCGGGTAGTTGCAGCACCACTAGTTGCTGCTCAGCAATTTCTTTCCAAACAGGAAGGTGTTCAGGGCCGATCAGCGCCATATTGCAGTCGACGCACATATCGGCCTCGAACAGACACAGCCCACCGCAGCTGCCCCCTTTGGCATTACCGGCGCACCAACTATGCCCGGTACCGTTGAGGGTGATCGTGCTGCTCAACTCCTGAATCAACTCGTCCTTGTTCTTGGCGGTGCGAACCATGGGGCGCCACGTGCCCAGCCAATCCTCACCTTTGGCCAAGGGGGTATCGGAGTCGAGGTAACCGGCCAGTATCTCCGCTTGGCGTTCCTGTTTAGCGCGCACCACGTCGTCCAGCAGACCGTTATCGATCTGGTACTCGTCGGCCCCGCCGTCGGCATACAACATGGTCATGTCGAGGCTCCAGTGCCCATAGTGCTCTTTTAGGTACAGCAGATCCCCCAGCTCCGAACGAGCATAGTTGTAGGCGAACGTGCGCCGGAACTGGTGGGAAGCCAGGTCCCACACTTCGCCGTTGTCGGCTCGGATCTGGAAATGCCGGCAGAAGTCCTTCAGCCACCTGTTGACGGCGGCGCCGCCCGGCATCACGGCCACCGGTCCCTGCTGGCTATAGTGCGTCGCCAAGAACAGCTTGTTCTTGCTCCTGGATATTTCCGCCAAGCGCTTTGCATGCTTCGACTCGATGGTTTCCAGCTTGCGAAGCTTCCGCTCTTCGTCCCGGAGCATCGATTGGAAAGGCTCGATCATGCGCTCGGCGAGATCGACCGCTTGCACCACGATCGGCGGCACTAGCCATTTGTGTGGTCGCTCGCCGGTCTTGTAGATCGTGCCATGCAACCAGATGCACTCGTAGCTGCCATCGATTCCGGGCTCCCTTGAGATGCACCCGGACTCCAAGGACATCATTTCGGAGTTGCGCAGGCCGGAGAACATGTTGATGCAGATGTAGCTGGCCGTCCTGAGTAGCGCCATTTCGGCATGCAGTTCTCTGAGCCCTGCATAGCCGTGTGCCCTGGCCACTTCCGTACCAAAGACCTGTCGATAGGCATGCCCTTTCACGCCACGCGCCTCGGCTGCCGCCATGGCCTGCTCCGCCTCGGCCTGAACGACCAAGATCGCCGGCGCACGCTGCTCAACGTACTCAATGGCTTTCTGAGCAAGCGGTACGAACACCGACTCGGGAATCACCGGCGTTTTCGGCACTCGGTGGGCCATGCGTTGGTCCATGCCGGCCAGCAGGGCAGCACTTTCAAATGGCCAGGGATGAGATGGCAGGTAGTCATCGATCTTCCCCACCTGCGCATACAACTTCTCGACCAGGAGCAACCTCTTCATCACGGTACTTTTGGCGGACTTTCCATCCTTGGCTGCCACTACGTACTCCAGGGTTCTGCCATCCAACTGGGCAAACCTGGTGATGCCTTGACTGACCATCCAACGCAGCAGAAACGCTAGGTTGCCCATCAGGGAGATCAGTGTCTTCAGCCCCAGGCGCTTCCCGCCCTCGATGGGATCGACATGAAGCGACCAAATGAAATCCTTGGCCGAGGCCAACAAGCTGCGATGCGCCTCGTCGGTCAGCCTTGAACCGTCCGGCAGCGCGATACCCCAGATGATCCGCTTTTCACCGTCCTTGGCATTCTCCCTTGAGATGTACGGCCAGAAATTCCAGACGTCATCTTCGTACCGGCTGATTACCACCGGCGAGCCTGCCGTATCGACGGCGGCCGAGACAGGCAAACGTGCTTTTTGCAGGAAAGTCAGATCTGCCAGGCGAGTAACGTCAAGCGGCAGCGGGATCATAATGCGGCTCCAGAGACCGCCCAGGCGGGATGAGGTGTCAGCCTGGCCTTGCTCTTTGCTGCCTCGACCAGGTCAGCCGGAAATTGCGTTGCTATGTCGTTGTCGATGGTCTTGATGACCCAGCCGTATGTCTTGACCCAGTGATGCGGGGCGATCTTGTTTCTTTCGGCAAGCAGCTTGTTGTAGAAGCTGAACATCTTCCAGAGATCGTCCTCGAAAACCACCATCTGCGGGCATCTGAAGCAGACCATGTACTTGCCGCAAACCTCTCCTCCCTCGCGAAAGGGATTCTTGCAGCGAGCAACGACGGTGTTGTATCCGCCGCTCAGGAGTTCGTGCACGTTCTGCAGCGGAATCCTGCCATCGGCGGCCAGTGCCGTGGCTTTTGTCTCATCCGCGGAAGTGATCCAGCCCACCATCGCTTGACCCACAAAGACATGATCCCGCTCAGCAACTGCCGGTAACGACACATAGTGGCGTGCGGTGGTCTCGGCGGATGCATGGCCCAGTGCGAGTTGGACTTTGCGAATATCTCGTGTTCGGGCATACAGGTTGGTGCCGAAGGTCGGGCGACAACGAGCGACGCTGAAGAGAAGGCGCTCCCCACGGTCATCCACCAGTTCATGTCGTGCCACGAAATCCGCGATGGCGTTTCGGGCATCCACTTGGGTGAAGCGGTTAACCCGCCCCTGACGGGTGGATCTTGGGTGGCGCCCGGTATGGGGCACCTGCCACAGGAATACGACGTCGCGATCCTCGGCGCGCGCTTCGTCGCTCAGTGAGCGGGTGAATTCAGCCAGCCACCGGAAGTGGTTGCCCACGGTGGTGGGAATCGTGAGTATCTGCTCTTGCTCAGCCCCCTGGTCGGCAGCCTGCGCCCGGTATGATGCGGCCTGCGTGGAACCGCCGCGGCGTTTTTCAGTGATGAGAACTTCCCGATCCTTGAGCGGATGGGGTTTTAGGCTATCTCGTCGCAGCTCAAGCAGGCCTTGAAAGTTCCGGCCGGTGGCCAATGCCAAAACGATCAGGTGCACCGCCAAAACCTGGGCCGGAGACAATGAGTCTTCGCCCCTTTCATTGTGAATCCGCTTCAAGTCTTGGTTGCACGCCGCAATGATCCTGTTCTGCTCGCCCTTGCTGTAGGACGCGCGCTTCGGCACCAACCGATTGATATTGGGGAACGGCGACTTGGGGAACCTCAACTGAGTGCTGACCGACTCCGGCGTCTTTTTCATTCGGTTGGTCAGCACTGTCTTCAGCGCAGAATAGGCGTTTTTCTTCGCCGAGAGTGACAGCGGTTGACCGGTCCGCCGCCCCCCGCCGGCGATGCGTCGCTCGAGCCACGCCAGGAAATCTCTGACCACCTTCTCGTCAATCTGGCTCAAGCGGCTGACAACGCAGCCACTCTTCTCAAGGTCATCCAAGAATGGCAAGAAGTAAGTGGCGAGTTGCTGAAATATCCCCTGCAGGGTGATTCCCACCAGCTCATGCCGCAGCGACCACACGGCATCCCGTACATGCATCACCAGGTCATCGCGATCACGCCGGCACCATGGATCGAAATCGAAGCGGATTTCACCATGGTGCTGACAGCTGATGGTGAAGCACCATGACGGCGGCAAATCGACAACAGTGCCATCCAGTGTGATGGACTCGACTTTCCGAACGACCCGCTTCCTGCCAATCATGAACGACTCCCTACGCGCTGCAGGACCTCTTCAACGTAACCGTCCACCTCATCATGTTTCAGCAGGTCCGCCGCATGCACGTAAACCTCGGTGGTGGTGATGCTCGAATGGCCCAGACGATCCCGTACCCAGTGCAACGCGCCATCCGTGCCGCGCCGCTCGGACATGCGCAAAAATTCGTAGGTGCCGAAGGTGTGTCGGAGACGATGAGGCGTGCACTTCACCCCAGACTTGGCCGAGGCTCGTTGAAAGGTCACATCCAAGCCATCCAGCGACAACTCAGCGCCATCACGGGTCAGGAAGAGCCTGGTTGTCTCCGCGCCATGGCGCTTGTGGTACATGCCGGCTAGTTTCGGTCGATCCCGCATCATGTAGTCGAACAGATGGCCCGCCAAGTCGTATGGCACCATCACCCAGCGCTCCTTGGAGCCCTTAGTCGGCGTAAGACTCGGATCGAGCGTCATCTTGATGGCCTTACTTGGGGAATGTCCGGCCGGCGTCGGCAGAACCCGAACATCGAGCGCGCAGGCCTCCTCACGACGCAGACCACATAGCAACATCAGGTAGGCCACCAGTTGCGTCCTGCGAGGCGACAGCGCCCCGATAAACTGGACGGCCTCCGGGATGCTCAGAAACTTGGGGAGTTGCTGCTGAGTACGCAAGGTCAACTCATTGGCCTGCAGGCGATTCCCTGAAGCATCGACGTGGGCCAAGAACCCCTTGGGTTTTGACACAAGCACATCCTGAGTTTCGAATGGCAGCTGTTCGGCCAAGCCCTGGCGAGCGCACCAAGTGTAAAACGCACTGGTGGTCGAAAGGCGCTTGTTGATCGTGGAGCGGGACAGGCCACGATCCAGCATCGAGTTGCGCCAGACCGCAATGTGCTCCTGGTTCACCCGAGTCCAGAACAAAGCGTTCTCTTCGAGGAAGGAGAAAAACTCGTAGAGGTGGTCTGCGTAGGTTCGCCAGGTGGCGGGAGAGCGAGTGCGCCCTCGCACGACCGCGATGTGGAAAAGGTAACGATTGGCCGACTCGATCAGCTCTGCACCGGCATTGGCCAGGAACGGAATCCCTGGCAAGGGCACGCCATTCAGCTCGAAACTCTCATCCGTGTAGAACACCCGCATAGGCCTTTCCCTTCTAGCAACACCATGATGGTAGTGTGCTGATTCTTAAGGATATTTGTCAGCAACACCTTGATGCTAGTAGAACA
>NZ_QKVM01000087.1 GCF_003231305.1 Pseudomonas sichuanensis
AAGGGTTCATGTCGGCGGTGCGTAGAATTGGCATTAATAGTCGGGTTGAATATATAACTCGCCATAAGGAAGATTCAAAGTTGCCAGCGCATCCGGAGACGGTTTATGAAAAATATTGGATTAGTTGGCAAGAAGTATTTGGAAGTGATTCTTGTGTTGTGCGGTGCTCGACTTGGCAAGAAGCCAAGTCTGTTGCTGCGCAATATAGATTCTCCACCAGTGTAGAGTATCAGAATGGTTGCTCGGTTGATGCTCGGTTGCCAAAGTGGCCTAAAGAAAAATATAAAGATTTTCCGGGTTGGATAAACTTTTTGTTGCCGGAAAATTACATTTGCTTAGACGATGTGCGATGCGCTGTGAAGGTTTTGGGTATCAGCAGTAGTGTCAAATACAAAAGTGCTCGTAAAAAATATCCGTTCTTACCTGCTCATCCGGAAAGGATGTTTTCTGATGAATGGGTAGATTGGTTCAGTTTGTGTGATAGACCGCGTAATTACAGCTACGAAGAGCTTCAGGAGGTAGTTAGATCGTACGCATGTACGACGATTAAAGAATACCGGGAGTTATGGGGGAGTCTTAAAGATCCAAGAATTCCTAGCAGCCCTGAAGAGGTTTATCCGCAATGGAAGAGCTGGCACGTATTTTTGGATAAACCCTACCCATACACTTTGGAGTACATTCAAGGTTGCGGGATAGGATGGATCCCCAGTATCCAACTATTTTTAAAGAAACAGAAGAATGGAGGGGGGAAGGAAACGAGTATCTGCCGTTTCATCCGACATTTCATCGAACCTAGTGGTGTGGATAAAACGCCTCGGGAGTTTTTGACCAGGAAAGGTTTGGACATCAAGCCGTTCAAGATGCTGATGGATAAACAAGTCAACAGTTCGGTCGCTCGAGCTCTATTGTTGACAGTCAATTCCTACTTGAATGAGGTGTTGAGAAATGATCTCACTATTGAAGACGAGGAAACTGGTGAGTTGATACGGTTAGATGGAGCGAACAACCCATTTGCAACCATGGAATACGACAGTAACGGAAAGCCAAGGCCTAGCGAAACAACAAAGCCTGCGCTAGCATTCCAATATGTTGATTCGATGAAGAAGTGGATGGTTCCTGAAAGTGCTACTAGCTTTTCCGATTTAATACAGTTGCATCAGTTTGATTCGGATTACCTTGAAGTAGATGAAAGTCTCATAGATCGTTCAGATCCTGATTGTGTATTCAAAACAAAAGATGAAAAATATCTATTGTGGTGCCCGGTCTACTGGATGCTTGCCTATTCCCTTGCTTCAGTTCCTGCGCGAGGACGCCAGATCGCCTACAATGATTCTGGTGAGTCGGACGAGTATATTGTTGATATTAAGGATAAAAAGGTCGTTTGGGTTAAAAATGTAGGTTTTTTAGCTCAGCGTAAAAATCAACAGGCATTTATAAAACGCTGTGAAGATAATGCTTGGGGGATGCATTTTACCTCGAATAAAACTAGCTACGGCGGGCAGGGCTACGATGTGCCTTGGGCTCCGGAGAAGCTTATTTACTGGATGATTCGACTTCGTAAATGGCAAAATAAATACAATCCTATTAAACGTGTTATGCCATGGTCAGAGTGCACTCGGACAAATTTAAACGAGGCACAGCTTAAACGGAAGGGTGCCAACTGTTTTCTATTCAGGGCATTTAATGAGGAACAGCCTGGTTCGTTTACATCGCAGCTTTCAGAGCGTCTGGCTGCGGCGCTCTATTTTTCACAGCCTAGAAATCTTACTTTGGCGAGCTTTCGTAAAGGGGGTAGCCACAGCGCTTTATCCCGTTATGAGTCCGTGTACACCCCGCACAGCATGCGTGTCAGCCTGATCACTGCTTACGTCATGGAGTTCGGTCTTCCAATTGAAGTGATTATGAAGCTGGCCGGACACGCGTCGGTCGTCATGAGTATTTACTACGTCAAGGTCGGAGCCGCATTCCTCCGTCGTCGAATGGATGAGGGAGAAAAGCTGGCGCTAAGGGATGGGGCTTACGTAGCTCAGGAGATGCTTGAGCAAAATCGGCTTAATGAGTTAATGCATGAGTTAGTCGCTAACAATGAGCAGGCGTTACAGGTACTTAAGGCCGGAAACGTTGGCAGTACATTGGTTCGCGACTACGGACTGTGTCCGTATGGTGCAGCACGCTGCGATGATGGTGGCTCCCGTGTGGGCAAGACGCTAGTTTGGAATGCGGTGCCGGCGGGGTTTCTTGGAATGCAAAACTGCCTTCGTTGCCGGCACTTCATCACGGGTCCGATGTTCCTTGGGGGGATGCTTGCGCTGTGGAATGCAATCTCCCTCGAACTCAATCTCCTAGCAAAGCATTATTTGGACTTCGAAACGGAGATCGATGATTGCATTGATAAAATTCAGGAGATGGATGAGCTTGAATACGACCTAGAACAAACTGGAGGAATTTTTGATTCTAAAGAGCGTAACCGCACCGAACTAGAGATCAGGAAACTTCAGTCTGAAAAGGAAAGCCTTGCCAAAAAAATGGACATGTTTTTTTGTGATTTGCAGATGCTGACTAAACAGATCAACGAATGCAAAAAAATTATTGCTTTGCCGGAAGGTAAGGATGAAAGCAAAGTTCAGCTCGTTGTTCAGGAGCAGAATGAAATAAAAGTCGAAATTGAGCAAACTTCTCTGTTTCAGCAATTGAATGAAGTGTGTATGAACGCAAGTATTTTTCAGTCGGTCTCTGCAGCTTCAGCGACACCTCGTCGATCACAGATGATTGATCGCGTGGCATTATTCAACAAGATTCGACCAGCTATGTGCTGCCTGAGTGAAAAAGAACAGTTGGCTGTGGGGAACCAGGTAACAAAGTTCCTGCTGCAACGATTGAAAACTTGGGAGCGTGTCGATCAGCTAATTGACTGCCATATCCTCCTTGAGGATTTGGGCGACGACGAACGAATTTCGAAAGAAGAGATCTCCGAGCTTTTGTCCTCGAAGCCACCCCAATTACTTAATTTGAAGGAGTTGATGGTATGACGCCCGATGAAATGCTGGCACATTTGAAGGAACATGCACCCAGACAACGAGTGACGCTTGATGCGGTTTTTGCTGTGTGCCAAGAACAGATTGAACGAGGTGTCGCTGATTTCTCTTTCGCCACCATCGCGCGTATGGGAACTGGACGAGGCGTTCCAAAGGTACAAAGCATTCGGAACAAGACTGGTGAGAACTACCGGATGCTGATCAAGTGTTTCGAGGGGAGCATAGGAGCACGCAAGCGTTTGCCCAAGCAAAAGGCCGCTGATGCCTGGGTTGACGATATTGCAGACCCGAGATTGCGACTTATGGTCAACATCACTCTCTCCAAGTTGGCGGAAGCAGAGCGCCTCAATAGAGAGCTCATACCACCGGGGACAGAGATCCGAATTGATGACCGAGTCGGAAGTCAGACGGAGTACAGACTTACGCCTGTAGAGCGTCGTGCAATTGAGTATCTGATATCTGAAGATTTCTTCATAACATGGCAACTCAAACCAAGTAGTAAAGGAGCAGTTGTCGATGAGCAAGGGAAAACTGTGTTCAAGCCAGGGACGTTGGATGCGCTCACGAAAATCCTAAATTACCTCTGACATCGGTAACACACGCTGCAAGCAAAGCCTCCCAATGGGGAAGCTTTGAGATCGTCACTGTGAGAAGCGTTACCTGCTCTCGGGCGAGGGTAAGCACAGGGCGGTTTATCTAAGTCCTCTACTTGAGGCTCTCGAGTTCGCTATGAATCCTGGCTAAAAGCTGATTTGAGTCCTCTGGTCCCATGTTGCTGTAGACCGCCGCAAGAAGCGTCAGGGGATGAATGCCTAGATTTTTTGCGATAGCAGCCATTTTGGGCAGCGTCGGAGTTTTCTGGCCATTTTCGAGTTCGCTGATGTATCCCTGATTCATGCCAACAGCAATTTGGGGAAGCCCTTTGGCGCGACGTATAGATTTTACGGTAAATCCGAACGATTCTTTGAGATCCATTTGCTGGCCCGCAAAAGGCACGATAAAGCCTTGCCGCGGGATAAAGAGCTATACGCTATAGCGATATTTGCATTTTTCACCGATTAAATAGTTCTTTCTGTGCGGATCGTTGTTCAGCGTACCCAAAAAGGAGAGAGCATCTGAAGGGACCTGTCCTCATGCTGTGTGTCGGGGGTACCCGGAGAATGCTGCTTTAGGTGGCGTGTGGAGTACAAAACTCGAGAATGCTTTTTCCTTCGAAGATCCAGGTCTCCGAGCTTGTAGCTGGCAATCGATGTCCGATACAGAACAGCGCTTTGGTCGTTGTCCACCCCAGTAAACGCCACAATGCTTTCAAGCTCTTCTAAAGCCCAGGCGCTGCGTCCGCTTATGGAAGGGGGACACATCATGTGGACGTGCCTGACCACAACATCCTTGGCTGTTAGAAGATAGTGCCGTAGCTCATACGCACACTCAACCATGGCAGCGCGATTCCGTTGACCGGTTCTAGCCGATGTGATCGTAGCAATGAAACAAAGTCCCTCTATTTCGCAATGAGTCCACGTTCTTGTCTCTTTTTGCTTGGGGTCAAAAAGGATTATCACTAAGCGCTCCGATGTCGTGCCCCAAGAGGAGCCCATTGGCTAAAGGGAAAAAAACTATATGCTATAGCAATATTTTGAGTGTCGCATTCCCATTGGTCGCCGGCCATCCATGTCGTTGATCGGCTACCTATCTTCCGTTTTTTGAGGTTGTAATGAGACGGGAGTGGCGTGTTTGAGGCTCCAGCCAGAGGTCATGATGAAAGGACGACGTAAGGTCATAAGCCATAAATCGTCGTTGCAGGGTCAGTTCGAAGCCGAAGCCGAAGCCGGGCGCACGCTGGTCAAGAGATCAAAAAAAAACGCCCACAGATTTCTCGATGCTGCTTTGGTATTTGGCGGTAGTTTTGAGCCGAGTGGGTGTCTAGCTGGTGGCTCGTGTAAGCCACACGTTGAGGGCCAAAGAATTACGCCGACCAAATCCGATGTGACAGAACATTCAGTGCGATAGCCAAACCTCTCAGCGCCACTCACTGAGACCATTGAAATCGTAATTCATGCAGGTCAATGGACGATTGCCGAGTGAGTGACGATTGACGAAGCACGAGGAAAGTATGGCAAAGCCAGCGTGGATCAGCGCGATCCATTCGTTCAGCTCGCGCAGCGGGCGGCGATCCACATCGGCGGGTTAGGCTTCTGGATCGGCTTTGGCACGCTGGTGGATGTCGGGAATTTCCAGATGTCGCCATCGTGGGCGTAATCGCCTTGCCACAAGGCGCGCACCACCGGAACCATCTCGCGCAGTGCTTGACCGCCGGAGGAAGCGGGCATGCCGCCGGCCATGCGGTCGAATTCAACTTGATACGCGCCACGGGCCAGACCTACTTTTATGCGACCGTTACTGATTACGTCCAGTAGTACGCATTCGCCGGCGACCCGCAGCAGGTGCCAGAACGGCGCAATGATGGTGCCGGCGCCGAGGTGAATGGTGGTGGTCTTGGCGGCCAGGTAGGCCAACAGCGGCATCGGTATTCCCATGGCGTGGTGTTCGCCGATCCAGAAGGTGCCGAAACCGCCGGCCTCGGCCCTTACCTCGAATCTTTTATTGCCGGCCTGTCGATCGGAGTCGGCTGGCTGATGATTGAAGTATCGAAGTTCGCAATATGCGCAGAATATTTTCTGGATCAGGCGAGCACGGGCAGGGCGGCTTTCTTTGAATTACGTAAACCAACTTCACACAACAATCAGTCTTGCTGGAAATATTCAGCCTGGTTATATGGATTGTGATGGGATTCAGCATAAGCTCGTTCAATAAACAAATACCAGTCTTGTACACTGTTATTTTTATCTAACTCCATAAATTCTAGACATAACCTGAGGCGATTTGTGGCGACCCACGCTTCTAGGCATGAATGGGGCTCAACGGTGACAACTAAATTTGGGAGCATCGTTAACTCCTTAGGTTGAAGTTGAAAGCTTTATTTTCTTGGCGTGAGTATGTAGCACGGAAAGATTTCTGGAAATTTTATACAGGTGGCCGATAATTTTCTTCTAAAAAAACAATCGGCCATGTATCTATAGATTCAGTCAGAAGGGATATTTACGAGGACTGGATTGAATACTGACCCAATGATCAGTGGTGAACTCGTTGATCGCCCATTCTCCGTTAAACCTACCGAGCCCTGAGTTCTTTTCACCACCAAAAGGAACGTGTGGCTCGTCATTAATGGGAATATCGTTTACGTGACTCATACCGGCGCTTATCTGACGGGCGAACGCGACACCGAGCTCTAAGTTGGATGTGAATACAGAGCTAGAAAGACCAAATTCACTAAGATTTGCAAGAGTTAATGCGTGTTCACGATCATCCGCGCGCTGAATGCCAACAAGTGGGCCAAATATTTCCTCTTTCGCAATGTCCATATCCGCGGTTACATCTGCAAACACGTGGGGGGGGACCAACTGTCCCTCGACCTGACTGGATACGATTACTCGCGCGCCTTGTTCTTCTGCTCTCGCGATTTTTCTCTCGAGTGCTTCGCGTTGGCGCGAATTAATAATTGGACCAATCACGGTATCAGAATTGTTGGGGTCACCGACTTTAAGCCCCCTCACTCGCTGTGCAAACAGATCAATAAAGGACTCGTAAACGGGTGCCTCCACGATAATCCTATTAATCGCCATGCACACCTGCCCTTGATGGAAGAATTTCCCCATAACCGCAGCGTTTACTGCTAACTCTAAATCAGCATCCGCTAAAACTACAAATGGACTGTTGCCGCCGAGCTCAAGTGCAACGTGCTTTAGATATTGTCCGCAGGCCAAGCGTCCAATGTTTAAGCCGATAGGGGTAGAACCTGTGAAAGAAATAAATTTGGGAACAGGGTGTTCGACGAATGCATCGCCTATTTCACTGCCCGCGCCCACGACGACACTTAACACTCCCGCAGGCAATCCCGCTTCCTCAAATATTCGTGCCAACAATAACCCCCCGCAAATTGGAGTATCACTAGCGGGTTTGATCACGACTGAGTTTCCTAGCGCGAGCGCTGGTGCTACCGAGCGTTGAGTGAGGTGTAGGGGGAAATTCCAGGGGCTAATAACTCGGCGGTTGCAGGATCTGAGTGCAACACGGTTATTGAATTGAAGCGGGAGCATCATGCCGCATCACCACGGCTTCTTGCATCACTTCGCCCATCACCTCGATCGGGCATTTGAAGTCGAAGCGTTTGCGCGGTCGCATATTCAGTTGCAAAGCGATGGCGTCCAGGGCTTCCTGACTATGCACCGACAAGTCCGTGCCCTTGGGCAGGTACTGGCGGATCAGTCCATTGATGTTCTCATTGCTGCCGCGTTGCCAGGGGCTGTGCGGGTCGCAGAAGTAGATCGCCACCCCGGTCCGCTGGGTGATCTCGGCGTGCCGCGCCATCTCCCGGCCCTGGTCGTAGGTCATGCTCTTGCGCACCGCCAGCGGCATGCCATTGAGCGCCGCACTGAAGCCCTCCAGCGCCGAGGTCGCCGTCGCGTCGGCCATCTTGATCAGCATCAGGTAGCCGCTGGTACGCTCCACCAAGGTGCCCACCGCCGAGGCATTGGCCTTGCCCTTGATCAGGTCGCCCTCCCAATGGCCTGGCATCAGCCGGTCTTCGACCTCCGGCGGGCGCACGTGGATGCTGAGCATTTCAGGGATCTGGCCGCGCCGATCGACGCCGCCAGAGCGCGGCCTGCGACTCGTCTTGCCCTGGCGCAGGCAGATGATCAGCTCCTTGCGCAGGCCACCGACCGGCAGGGCGTAGATCGCGTTATAGATCGTCTCGCGGCAGACGTAGGCCTCTCTGAGGCTGGGTATGTTCATGCTGCGCAGCTTGCCGGCAATCTGCTCGGGAGACAAACCCTCACGCAGCATATGGACGACCAGCTCGAAGCGCTCACTGCCCGGCAGCAGCTTGCACTGAGGCCTGCAGACCTGGCGGCGGACCTGCATCTGCTGCTGGGCAGCACAGGCCTGGTAGCGGGTGCCAGGGGCCCGGTTGCGGCGCAGCTCCCGGCTGATGGTCGAGGGGGAGCGGCCGAGCATCCGGGCAATTCGCCGCTGGCTGAAACCTTGGGCAAGGCCGAGTTGAAGGGTCGCACGTTCGGGGATACTGAGTTCGTGATAGGACATAGTGGCAGCACCGTACCGGAAAGGTCAGGTGTTGCACTCAGTTTTTGCGGCCGCCCTCCAATAACACCCAAGGGCTCACGATAGATCCGATTTTCCTTGCCTGCCACGTTGGACTGCATGATGCGTCCATGTACACGAGTTGGGAAGGACGCAGACTCGAGTGTTATTGCTCTCGCAGCACTCCATTCAACCATAGCTTTGATGCGGGTGCTGCCAGACTCTCGAATAATCCAATCGATGATTTCGTCACGGCGTGTATCGAAAACTTGAACTGCTCGGAGCATCACTTCCGCACGGAAAGCAGGACTTTTTCTCGCCCAATCGAGTTGAACTGCAGCTGCCGTCAAATAAGCATCATTTAGGTCTTCAAGAGTCGCTTGAGTTAATGATGCCAATAGGTTGCCATTAAATGGATCAGAAACTGATAATAATGTAGATGCGCGGCCACGTCGCCATGTACCGGCTAATGGCAGTTCGTGAAATGCATGATAGTGTTCGTAATTTATGCCCATGATATTCACCTAGTTGTATGTCTACTTTAAATTCTAGAATTTTGTTGTAATAAGGAGTTGAGTGTAAACGTTAGAGCCCGAATGCCCTAGCTGGGATCCGCCTTGATCAAAACCTGCGTCGGGCTTATATATTCCGACCAATGGCATAAGTGATGTGTGTTCACTTATATTCCATAAAGCATAGGCATCAATTTCTTTAGCGTTTAAATTGGTAAAATTTTCCGCTTTGCCTAGTGTGTCAAAATTGAATAAAAGCATACCTATGGACATCGCATCAGTAGGGGCGATAGAAAGTGATATGCTATTTATCCGCGTGTTTGAGTTAAAAGGGCCAGCATAGTTTGACGCTACTTCACCTTGGAACCATGTTCCTAGTGCCCGTACATTGCCGTAAAATAAAGGATCATATCCTTCCGAAAATCGACTGTATCGATAGTTAATGGTTGGACGCAAATACAGATCTGAAAATTTCCATCCGGCTTCTACGTACCAGGCGTTTTCATTTGTTCCGTCATCTTTTCTCTGCAGAGCATATTCTGCAGAAAGAAACAGATCTGGGTATCCAATGTTACCTTGTCCGCGTAAAGAATATGTTTTTGTACCATCTCTATTCAAGTCATCAAAGCGTTTA
Source organism: Pseudomonas sichuanensis (assembly GCF_003231305.1). Lineage (GTDB taxonomy): Bacteria > Pseudomonadota > Gammaproteobacteria > Pseudomonadales > Pseudomonadaceae > Aquipseudomonas > Aquipseudomonas sichuanensis. Next base: position 9,339 of record NZ_QKVM01000087.1, read on the forward strand.
TCAGTATTGGTTACTTCAAGGTATGTAAGGCCGATCGTCCCTTTTGTTGTGACATTTTCCAAGGTCGCTACGGCTAATCCGGCTTTAGCCTGAGCGGGGTTGTCTGATTGGAGCCACATCAAATCGCTTCTTAAGCCACTGGCCCCACCTACGCGTAAAACAGCGGTCTGGTCAAAATCCTTTCTTCCAGTTAGGTAGTAGGCTCCGCCGCGATTGAGCGTGCCTTCTGCTATGCCTTTGCCAAGATTTAGCGAATCGCCGGCAACTAAAAATCCATCGCCGATAACAATATTCTGGCGCCCAAACGAGATATCTAATCCGTTATCACCGAGACTAGGAAATGTACTTCCGGAACGCCAACCAGCATACGCGTCTTCGATTTTGGTAGTCCGTTCCGTGCCGTCTGTCCAACCAGCAGCGTCGCCATCTCCGAAAGATCCAGTACTGACCCAATTTAATGATCCATACAGCTGGCCACTTATAACTTCTGCTAACGTGCCGCTCAGTCCATATTTAAACGCGGCCTCTTGCCACGAAGAGCTTCCTGCATCACTAGCACTCGATTGAGCATAGCTTTTATTGCTATGGAAAACTCCCATTGAGAGCTCTGCGTCGGCATTTAGCGTCCATCTATCATCCTCGTGCAATGAATACGCAAGCGCGCATGGAATGATAAAACTATTGATAGCGATAGCTACTAAAACGCGGGACGACTTTGCCATGATTGATATCTGCCGTTTTTATTGTTTGAAGTAGGAGCTGTATGAATTATTTAAAAAATGGGCGGCCAAACCAAAAAAGCCCAATCCCGGGTTTAAGTAATAAAAAACGCCGACAGCACTCAAACATAATGTGAGCGGCGCTAAAGTAATAAATGCGCGTGGTGCCAGAAGCTTAGAGGGCTAAACTTTTACATCTGCGTCGTTTAGGTTTTGCAGGGATTTTTTTGAAGGTCGTTCGTATTTAACACCCAAATGTGCACGAACATCTTCAAAATCTACCATCCAGTTTTTTGGCGATGCGCCTTCGCCGAGATCCCGTGGTGACGCATATCCAAGAAGGCGTTGGACAGTAGGAGAAAAGTTTTTTGCAATTTCCCATGGCACGCCAATGGGTGACGCTTCTTCGGGGGTCAACCAACCTAAAACAAAACTCATGTGCAATCCAAAACGCCATTGGTCAGTAGTGACGTTCGCGCCGGCGCCATGAATGGTTTTTCCCGTATAGAGAAGTGCTGAACCTGCAGGCATGACTGCTTGCACAGTATCGCTTTTACTGACGGTCGAATTGAAGTCTGCAAACTTATGACTTCCTGGAACAACGAGAGTCGCACCTGTTTCTGCTTTGAAGTCGCTTAGCGCGAGCATGATACTGACCATTGCCTCGGGTGCGTCAGGACCGAGATTCGCGAGAATAGGCCAAATCACTGTATCTCGATGCAGGGCTTGGGCCTTAGACCCTGGTCCAACGATCATTGCTTGAGCGGTGTTGAGCCAGTAATCACCAGTCAAACTTGTGCTCGCCCAGGCATGCATCAACTCGTGTTCTAGCACTTCAGAAAATGAGGGAGATCGGCTGAGTAGTCGAGTGAATCGTTTAGTATTATGTCCCCAAAACACAGTCATATCTGGGTCAGCATACGATGCGCCGGGAGTGATACCCATCGCGTCTTGGGCAAGCTCTTCTCTTACCCGGCGCGTTAAATCAGCTGAAATAAAGTTTTTAACTATGCATCCTCCGTCTTCCTCAATTGCTAACAAGATTTCGGAAAGAGAGTTGATATTTCGATCGAACTTTTTGAGCTGTGCCATTTTGTTTTTCTCTAATTCATTGATATTTGATTGTTGTTATTACTGTTTTTCGCGTCGAGCTGCTCTCTAGTCGTTTATTTTCTATTTCCTCCTCAATTCGCTATCCAGACGCTGGCTGGAGCATGCCGTATACCGTATGGGTTGATTTGATCTTGCGATCCTCCGAACATTTCGCCAAGTCTCCATGGGTACTAGTCCTTTAGGGGGAGGCAGAAATCTTCTCGATAGTTGTTACGATTAGTAACAATAATCGTTATTTGTTGATTCGCAGAAGCCTGAATCAAAGGCTTTTCAGTTGGCATAAGCTTTGCTGCACATAAACATCAGTATAAATTTTCGTGGTATTGGTTATTAGAGAGATGTTTTTTATGACTATTAAGCATGCTGATATCGTCTCTGTTGATCGTTACTGCGGAATCAACACGAGCGTTAGTGCGTCTCATTTTTTACGGCATTGTTCTCCAGCGTTAACGGAACGTGAGTTGCAAACGTTGGAATTAATATCAAAGGGATTTAACAATAAAAATATTGCCAAAGCATTTGATGTTAGTGAAAGTACGGTAAAGAGCCATGTCAAAAACCTGTTAAGAAAGTTCAATGCTCGCTCTCGGCTTGAATTGGCAGTATTAAGTTACCGCACGACAGGTGGGGGCGGGGCGATGGGCGGTGCTGATATTTCTAGCTTTGGCTCGCAGAGCGACGATGGCTGGATCTCTATTTCAAACGCCAAATTTGTCATCAACCGTTCTGGGTATATCGTTCGGCATAACAAGGATTGGCAGTTGTTGATGGGCGGGGATACGTGTGGGAGTATGGTTGTAGACAATGTTCATCATAGAGACAAAAAAGCGTGGGAGACGTTTTTAAATGCTATTGTTCAGTTCGTCCCTAACTCGCATATTTCAGATGTAAGATTTATATCCAACTTGGGAGATGAATTGACACTAACTTTAAACTCTTTTATATTTCATGATGAATTCTATTTTGTGGTTGAGAAAGTTAGTACGGTTGTGGATTATAAAGACAGGTTTAATTTTGGCTTCGCTAATGCGTCTAACTTGATCGAGTCCCTGCCAGGGCTTTTCTACAAAAGTCGCAAGGCTTCAACTTGGGTCATGGAGTATGTAAGTTCGGGCAGTGTTAAATTGCTTGGTTATACTCCGGAGGAGTTGGTTGAGCGTAGAGATAGTACTTGGGAAGAACTTATCATCCCTGAAGATAAATTTATTGTTTGGAGTACTGTCGAGGAGGCAGTCAGTGGGCATACTCCGTTTAGAATTAAATATAAAATTAGATGTGCGGATGGTGTCGTCAAGTCAATATCTGAATGGGGAGTAGGAATTTACGGCCCCGAAGGGCAACCGATCGGTATCGAAGGCGCTATCTTTGAGGATAATCGCGTAACATAACCCTCTTGATATGCTGCTGAGATAATTTTCGGCCCTCAACGTCCTAGACGTCGGAGGCATTTAACGGCAGCTATCGGCCAATTTAGCCTATCGCCGAAGGGCAGCTATGGGTCGATTCTGTTAAAAAAAGTCGGATTTTCAAATGGCCTGAACTCAGGCACGACCACCACTGGAGAACCTACTCACCACATTGAGTGGCTTTTCGGCCCTTCGGTTGTTGGCGCTGACGCCGAATTGACCCAGTTGCCGAGATGTCACTGACCCAGTCGGATCCCACGAAAAACATTGCCTGTGCAGTGGGTCGTCGATTCTAAGCTGGGGCAGTCTTGCATCGGCACGTGGGTCAATTCGGCATAGGCCTCAACAGTCACGCGCTAAGGAAGAGCTTCGTGCGGATTCCACGCCATCCGGCCACCCAGTCCGCTCTCATCTGGCCAGGCATTCCAGGGCCATCTGGCCACCTGTTCCACGGCCATCCGGCCGGGCAGTCGGAGCGCAGCGACGCAGGGGTGGCATTGTTAGTCCGGGTTGGCTGGCGTCGTCAATTTCTGCGTCCGTTTGCGCATTGATTCACCCTTCAGATTGATCCGGT
>NZ_QKVM01000088.1 GCF_003231305.1 Pseudomonas sichuanensis
AATTCAGAACCCTGCGCACGTCGGCTACATCAACCAGTTCAGCGTTACCCTCTGACCCTTCGCTAATCGCGACCCGAGAACAAGAACATGGCTATCAAAGTAGGTATCAATGGGTTTGGCCGTATCGGTCGCTTGGCGCTGCGCGCGTCTTGGGACTGGCCAGAGTTCGAGTTTGTGCAGATCAATGACCCGGCCGGCGACGCCGAGACCCATGCCCACCTGATCAACTTCGACTCGGTCCACGGCCGCTGGCTCCGTGAAGCCCGTGCTGAGGGCAGTACGGTGGTGATCGATGGCAAGCGCATTCAGGTCACCGCGAACAAGACCATCGCCGACACCGACTGGTCAGGCTGCGACCTGGTCATCGAGGCCAGCGGCAAGATGAAGTCGGTAGCCGTGCTCCAGGCCTACCTGGATCAGGGCGTCAAACGTGTGGTGGTCTGCGCTCCAGTGAAGGAGAAAGGCGCACTGAACGTGGTGATGGGCGTCAACCAGCACCTGTTCGACCCGGCGCAGCATCGCATCGTTACCGCCGCCTCCTGCACTACCAACTGCCTGGCCCCGGTGGTCAAGGTGATTCACGAGAACCTTGGCATCCGCCACGGATCGATCACCACCATCCACGACCTCACCAACACCCAGAGCATCCTCGATACGCCGCACAAGGACCTGCGCCGCGCCCGTGCCTCTGGCATGAGCCTGATCCCAACCACCACGGGCTCGGCTACTGCGATCGCCGAGATCTTCCCCGAGCTGCGCGGCAAGTTGAATGGTCACGCCGTGCGCGTACCGCTGGCCAACGCCTCGCTGACCGACTGCGTGTTCGAAGTGGAACGTGAGACAACGGCTGAAGAGGTCAACGCTCTGCTGAAGGCGGCGGCCGAAGGCCCGTTGAAAGACATCCTGGGCTACGAAGAGCGCCCCTTGGTGTCCATCGACTATCGCACCGATCCGCGCTCCTCGATCATCGACGCACTGTCGACCTTGGTGGTCAATGGCACCCAGGTGAAGCTCTACGCCTGGTATGACAACGAATGGGGCTACGCCAACCGTGCAGCGGAACTGGCCCGCCTGGTCGGCGCAGCGGAGTAAACAGCGATCATGAAGGCGTTGTCAGCCCTGTCTGCGGAAGTGCGTCAGTACCTGCTGGTTACCGGCAACTACTGGGCCTTCACCCTCACCGACGGCGCGTTGCGCATGTTGGTGGTACTGCACTTCCATTCGCTGGGCTACACGCCGCTGCAGATCGCCGCGCTGTTCCTGTTCTACGAAGTGTTCGGCGTGATCACCAACCTGGTGGGTGGCTACCTCGGCGCCCGCCTGGGACTCAACCGCACCATGAACATCGGCTTGGGCATGCAGGTCTTTGCACTGCTGATGCTCACAGTGCCGGCAGCCTGGCTTACGGTGCCGTGGGTGATGGCCGCTCAGGCGCTGTCCGGCATCGCCAAGGACCTGAACAAGATGAGCGCCAAGAGCTCCATCAAGCTCCTGGTACCGGACAGCCAACAGGGGACGCTCTACAAATGGGTGGCCATCCTGACGGGCTCGAAGAACGCGCTCAAAGGCGTGGGCTTTTTCCTCGGCGGAGCACTGCTCGCGTTGCTCGGCTTCACCCTGGCGGTGCTGGCCATGGCGGCAGTACTGGCCCTGATCTGGATTGGCAGTCTGGTGCTGCTGAAAAAGGACTTGGGCAAAGCCAAGGCCAAACCCAAGTTCCGCGACATGCTGTCCAAGAGCCGAGCCATCAACATCCTCTCGGCCGCACGGCTGTTTCTCTTTGGTGCCCGGGACGTCTGGTTCGTCGTGGCGCTGCCGGTGTACCTGAGCACCGCGTTTGGCTGGGACTTCTGGCTGGTCGGCGGCTTCCTCGCCGCGTGGATCATTGGCTACGGCATCGTCCAGTCGTTTGCTCCTCACATCACCGGTAAGAAGCGCGGTCACGTGCCGGACGGTCGAGCGGCCTTCATTTGGGCGATCGCCCTGGCGGGACTGCCTGCGCTCATTGCCGTGGGCCTATCGGCAGGCTGGTCGGCCCAGGTGGTGCTGCTCGGTGGGCTGATGCTGTTCGGTGTGCTGTTCGCGGTGAACTCCTCGCTGCACAGCTACCTGATCGTCAGCTATGCCAAGGAAGACGGCGTCTCCCTGGATGTAGGGTTCTATTACATGTCCAACGCCCTGGGGCGGCTGGTCGGTACACTGCTGTCAGGCTGGGTGTTCCAAGCCTACGGTTTGCAGGCCTGCCTGTGGGTTTCCAGCATCTTCGTATTGGCTGCCGCGCTCATCTCGCTCGGGTTGCCCAGACACAGCGAAATGGCGCAGCAGACCCACTGAGCACAGGGGAAGAGCGGATGCACTCAAGCCTCCGCTTTCACCATAAACTGCTCGATCTCAACAACAGTGCTGCGGACTGTGCGTGTCACCCCGATCAAGGTCGCGGATGCAGAGCCTGTCCACTCGCCATAACCCACCAGCCAAAGGGCAGGCTCATTCACTGACCGTGTACCTGAAACTTCGACGCGTCCGTCACCCGTGACTACCCCGAGGCTCGCCAAGTGCCCCAGCGCCGGCTTGAATCCGGTGCACCAGATCACCGCATCGACCGCGGTCTCCGAGCCGTCCGCCCAAACCACACCGTCGGGGGTGAACCGAACGAAGGGCCGCACAGCGTGCAGAACGTCTCGCTCACGCGCCTCGACCACAGCCGGGACCATCACGATATCGCCCAGCCCACCGACTGGCTGCTCAATCACACGGCCCTCCATCTGCGCTTTCCAGCGCTCTGTCGCCCGTTCGAACAGCACTCGACCATCCACATCATCAGGCAGGAAGAGTGGCTCGGTGGGCGTTACCCAGGTCGCATCCGCTACTTGGGAAACCTCAGCGAGAATCTGTGCCCCGGAGTTACCTCCACCGACGATCAGTACTCGCTTACCCGAGAAGGCCAGCGGCTCAACATAATGAGCTGAATGCAGCTGCTGACCACGGAACAGCTCGGCACCGGGATAAGCAGGGATATTAGGGTTGCTCCAGGTGCCCGTGGCACTGACCACTGCTTTGGCATCCCAATACCCGTGCTCGGAATGCACACGCAAGGCACTGACGAGGCGCTCACCCAGGATCTATGCTGCGCCCAGGGAATGAGCTTTTCTGGCCTTTCACCAGCTCTCAGAGAATGCCGTTCGACACCGCTTGCCGACTGACAAAGATGTAATCCACAGATCACCCGAGAGACAGGTGCTGCCCCCTAAGATTCAATCACACCAAATCGGAGTGACGAACATGAAAGCTCTCAACGGCGTTGCCGCCATACTGATTCTGATGGCTTCCTCGGCCGCGATGGCTGAGGGCGGGTCCGACCGCCTGCACGGGAAAATGATTCAGGCGAATGAGCAGGCCATGCGCGCATACGCAGCCTCCATCGGTAAAAATCCCCCAGAGGTAGTCCACTACCGCTACGGCATGGAGCTCGATGTAGCAAAAGTGATTGCTGTGACCTCAAACCGGGGAAGCTGTGATGTGATGCCTGCGCAAATGACCTATGAAGACTCGACAGGCAAGCTCAACATTCTCGAATACCGCGCAGCTGGCATCAATTGCCGCGGCCAGAACTGAGCTCTTGAACTCTATTCAAACTAAAACGGCGCCTTTAAAAGCGCCGTTTGCGTTGGGAAAACTGTCGATCAGTGGCCTGGATACTCCGCAACCACTACATCCTGCCCGCTCTTGTTGAAACCGATGACTTGGTATGCATGAGTGACACCATCCACTTCCATACCTGGGGAGCCTGCCGGCATACCTGGGACGGCGACACCGATCAGATCATCTCTGTTTGCCAGCTCACGAACCTGCTCAGCTGGCACGTGTCCTTCGACAAACTTCCCATCAATCACTGCCGTGTGACAGGAAGCCAAACGCGGTGCGACCCCAAGGCTCTGTTTTACAGCACTCATGTCGGTTTCAACATGGTCAATGACCTTGAAGCTATTTTGTTCCAAGTGTGCGATCCACTTTTTACAGCAGCCGCAATTGGCATCCCGATGAACATCAATCGTGGTCGGTACGGCTGCGTAGACTGGCGGCAGCGCGATGAATGCCGCGAAGGCGGCCAACCTGAGAAAGCGGCTGTTAGCCTTCATGGGTGTGTACCTTTCCATCTTTGTGTGTGTGCGTCTTCGAACCTGGTTTGGAATTCTGATCACTAGAGGACTCGGTAGCATCATGATGGCCGCCCTCAGATTCGTGACCCTCGGAATCTGCCGAGTGTGAGTGATGAGCCTCTGACTGCTCCATATCGTGGTGCCCTGCCTCAGAGGAAACCTTGCCATGATGGTCTGGCTCATTGCCGCCATGCTGGCCCTCATGGTTGTGCATCTCACTTTCCCCACCACCGTGCTGGTGGCCGCCACTGGTTGTTACCAGGGCCTTGTACTGCTCTGCGTTCATCTGCGGCATTTGCTCAAGGAAAGCGACAATACCCCAGATGTACTGGTCACCCATGCTCTTGCCCCAAGCGGGCATGCCGGTAGCCTTGATACCGTGTTTAATGGTCCAGAAGGCCGCTGCGGGGTTATTGCTTGAACCAATCTTGGCAAGATTGGGCGGTGCCGGATAAAGCGCTTGGCTGAGCTCGGTTTTATCCACCCCAGGGGCGAGGTGGCAGCCAATGCACATCGCATTGTAGTTACCGGCACCTGTACGGATAAGGGTTTCATCCTTTAGGTTCGGTACCTCGATGTCCCGTGCGCGCACTTCAATGGAGCGATCCCGCGCCATGGCGAGGAAAGCATGCACGGCTGGGAAGTGAGGATCATCAGCACCGACGTTGACCAGGCCAAAATACGCGGCCCCCAACGCCGCCGCACTACCCACGGCGCCTGCTGCTACCAACGTTGTAATTGTTCTCTTCATGTCAGGCTCTCAAAACCACATCCGAATGCCGGCAACGAAACGCGCTTCATCGACATCCCCGCCTTCATCGCGGATCAGGTCTGCCGTTTTGCCGTAGGAGCGGCTCCAGGTGACGCCGACGTAGGGTGCGAACTGGCGCACGATCTCATACCTTAAGCGCAGACCGACTTCGGTGTTTGCCAGGCCAGAACCCACCCCGCGCTCGGGATCGTTTTTGCCATAAAAATTGGCTTCAGCGGTTGGCTGCAGGATCAGGCGATTGGTCAGGAGAATGTCGTATTCGCCCTCTAGCCGAGCAGCTGTCTGGCCATTCTCACCGATGAACGCTGTGGCTTCGGCTTCGAAGTCATAGAGCGCCATGCCCTGGATACCAAAAGCTCCCCATGTCTGTGGAGATCCTGGTTGGAAATCCTGGCGCACCCCAGCGACCACATCCCACCATGTGCTAATGGATCGCCCATACAGAAGCTGCAACTCAGCGTCCTCGGTGACGCCATTCGTCCGCTCACCTTCGGAGCGGATCCACAGCCGGTTGATATCGCCGCCAACCCATCCAGAGGCTTCCCAAGCCAGCGCGCTGCCTTCGTCTGCATCCTGGTACTCAAGCTTATCTAGCAGGAAGAAGCTGTTGATCGCGCTGTCGTGCATCTGATGCCCGCCCAACGGAGGAAAGGCAGCTTGGCGATCAGCATCCGTCAGCACAGGTATCGGAGTACGGCTAGTCGTCGTTGGGGCATCAGAGCCATGGTTCATCATCGAGTGATCCATGGCCCCATGGTCCATCCCCTGCATGCTGCCATGGTCCATCTTGCTGTGGTCCATGTGTGCAGGTTTGGCCGCAGGTTGACTGTGTTTCATTTTGCTGTGATCAACGGGCGCGGCTTTCTTCTGCTGCTTGCTCGCGCCCATCTGAGCGTGGTCCATGCCTGGCATCGGGTCAGCCGACGGAGCGGAATCCATTTCCATGGCTCCGTGCCCCATTGCCGAATGGTCCATCTCCTCAGCAGCAAAGCTGGGCGCAGCACCCAGCAAGCTGAATGAAACGGTCAATGCCAGCAGCGATGGTCGTACCAGGCTATTGGTCATCTTTCCCTGCCTTAGCGTTATCGCTGCCATGCGATTCCATCATTTTGCTGTGATCCATACCTTCCATCGAGCCATGGTCCATACCTTTCATGCTGTCGTGGTCCATACCCTTCATGGAGCCATGATCCATACCCTTCATCGAGTCATGATCCATGCCCTGAGAACCCTTCGATTTCGCGGCATCGGCAGACTTCTGGGTGTGCTGTTCATGATTGTCGCTGGACCACGACGAAGGAGCATAAACAGCAAACAGACCAGCCATCGCAGCAGAAAGGAAAAAGGCGTTTCGCTTCATTGGTTTGCTCATCTTGGATCTCCAGTTCATTCGTCCACGCGGACTTCTCGGAACATGCCCATTTCCATATGGAACAGTAGGTGGCAGTGGTAGGCCCAACGGCCCAAAGCATCCGCGGTTACTCGGTAGCTTCGTTTTGAGCCTGGAGGCATGTCGATGGTGTGTTTTCGAACCATGAAATTACCCTCCTCATCTTCCAGATCGCTCCACATTCCGTGGAGGTGGATGGGGTGAGTCATCATGGTGTCGTTGACCAACGTGATTCGCAGACGCTCGCCATACTTGAGGCGCAGGGCTTCAGCATCGGAGAATTTGACGCCGTCAAAGGACCAGGCGAACTTCTCCATATGGCCTGTGAGATGCAGCTCGATGGTGCGCCCTGGTTCACGTCCATCTGGATCAATGAACGTGCTGCGCAGATCCGCATACGTCAGGACACGTCGTCCATTGTTGCGCAGGCCGATTCCCGGATCGTCCAACTTGGGCGTTGGACTCATAGTCTGCATGTCGACCAAGGGGTTATTAGTTTCTGAGGCTGGGTGAGACTGCATGGCGCCGCCCATGTCTCCCATGCTGCCGTGGTCCATACCAGCCATCTTGCTGTGGTCCATGCCGGCCATGCCGCCTTGGTCCATCCCTGCCATTTTGCTGTGGTCCATACCAGCTATGCTGCCTTGATCCATCCCAGCCATTTTGCTGTGGTCCATACCGGCCATGCTGCCTTGATCCATCCCAGCCATTTTGCTGTGGTCCATACCGGCCATGCTGCCTTGGTCCATCCCAGCCATTTTGCTGTGGTCCATACCGGCCATGCTGCCTTGGTCCATCCCAGCCATTTTGTTGTGGTCCATGCCAGCCATGCTGCCTTGGTCCATCCCAGCCATCTTGCCGTGGTCCATGCCAGCCATGCTGCCGTGATCCATACCCATATCGCTCATTGAAATGAGAGGGCGAGGATCAACTGCCGGAACTGCAGCTTGCATACCTTCGCGAAGGGCTAAAGTGCCTCTGGAGTAGCCTGTGCGATCCATGGATTGAGCAAAAATGGTGTAAGCCTGCTCGTCTTCCGGCTCAACAATTACGTCGTAGGTTTCGGCAACGGCGATGCGGAACTCGTCGACCGCAACGGGTTTGACATGCTGCCCATCCGCTGCGACAACCGTCATCTTCAGGCCGGGAATTCGCACATCGAAATACGTCATGGCCGAGCCGTTGATGAAGCGCAGGCGGATTTTCTCGCCCGGTTTGAACACGCCCGTCCAGTTACCGTCCGGGGCCTGGCCGTTCATCAGATAGGTGTAGGTGTAACCACTTACGTCAGCGAGGTCGGTAGGGCTCATTTTCATCTCAGCCCACATTTTCCGATCCGCCACCGCAGCCGACCATCCCATCTCGCCTACGTCGTTGACGAAGTCGCCCACGGTGCGCTTGTGGTAGTTGTAGTAGTCAGACTGCTTCTTGAGCTTGGACAGCACACGTGCAGGGTCTTCATCCGTCCAGTCGCTGAGCATGACCACGTAGTCCCGGTCATAGGTGAACGGCTCAGGCTCTTTCGCGTCGATGACTAGGGCGCCATACACCCCGACCTGCTCCTGGAGCCCGGAGTGGCTGTGGTACCAGTAGGTACCGTTCTGATGGACCTTGAACTTGTACTCATACATGCCATCGGGTGCGATGCCATGAAAGCTCAGACCAGGCACACCATCCATGTTCGCTGGCAGGATGATGCCGTGCCAATGGATAGAAGTGTCCTGTTTCAAGCGGTTGCGTACGCGGAGCGTGACTGTGTCTCCCTCCCGCCAACGAAGGATCGGCCCCGGCAACGATCCATTGATTGCCATGGCTGTGCGAGTTGCTCCGGTGATGTTGACCGGTAGCTCACCGATGTAGAGATCAAAATCGGTGCCTGTCAGAACATTCGGTTGGCCATGGCTGGTCACAGCCCAGACCGGCGCGCGCCACATGCCCAGTCCACCCAGTAGTCCAGTAGCGGCCAGGCCTTTGACGAAAGATCGTCTCGTGGTTTTGCTGTGCATGCCGTAGTGTCCAGTCAGTCAGATAATTCGCTGATATCCGGGCCGCTCGATCGCAGACCCGGCTTCCTTGGGGGTCCCACAAGTCTTATGGACTTGCTCGAAAGCGCAAGCCACAGTGGGAGAAAGCGATTTGAAACTGCCACATAAAAGATTCCCGAGTGATTACATTTCTGTAAGCTCGGATTAGCAGTTCTCATGCTGCCCGTGTTTATGGCTTTGGCTTGCCATCGGCGCCTTGTCGGTCTTCTGCTGTGCAAGCTGATACGCCTCAGTGGCGGTTTGGCGGGCAGCCTCCATTTTCGCAAAGGTACGGTCGCCACCACCTTCAGCCAGAGCAAGGCCAGCCATTCCAAAAGTGATAACCATTACGAGAGCTTTGATCGAGTTCATCTGTTGTTCCTCGGCGGATTACTGTGCGGCCCATGGAGTTCAGGCTTGGGGTCACATTAGCCAGGCTGCGCTTTCAGAAAGCTGAGCTCGGCATTACAGTTCCGTCAGCTTCATGCGGCCCACAAAAAAAACGGCGCCGTGTGGGCGCCGATAGGCCAAAGGAGCAGAGGGGGAACGGCCACGAATCCTGGGCTATGGATGACACTCCTTGTCCGCCATCATCAATTTGTGTTCACGAACCATTTGACTGAGTACGTCATCAACCATCTTGTCGTGTTTCTCCATCCACGCCAGGTGATCTTCTTTGGACATACCCGCTTTGGGGTGATCTTGGTGCAATTGGCCCATCAGGTCCTTAAGCATGGACATGTGCTCTTTCATATGCACATGTCGTTGGCCGGGCTCAGCTTTTTCAGCCCTCACCAGAACTGCTTCGGCTTTGTCGCGAAGCTGCTGCATCCGCTCTATTGCTCGATCGCTCCCACCTTCAGCAAAAACGGCCGACGACAGCAGCATAGATGTAGCCACAAGCAAAAGTCTGATCGATTTCACGGGACTATCTCCATCAGGTGGTTTGAAACCATTGCTACCGATAACGGCAGGCGTGACTGCAATGCCCGTCTTCAATGACCGTAGACGGCAGGCCCTGACAGCTGGCTGATCCCAACATTACTTTTACGTCAGCTTCTGGTTTGCTCACTTTTTTGCTGCACACTGGGTGTGTACACCTTTTGAAGGCTGAGCACATGAAACTACTCGTAGCTGAGGATGAACCGAAAACCGGTGCTTATTTACAACAGGGCCTTGCAGAGGCGGGATTCACTGTTGACCGGGTCCTCACGGGTACCGATGCCCTTCAACATGCACTGAGCGAAAGCTATGACCTGCTGATACTCGACGTGATGATGCCGGGGCTAGAAGGATGGGAAGTCTTGCGAATGGTCCGCGCAGCCGGCAAAGACGTCCCTGTATTGTTTCTGACTGCCAGAGATGGGGTGGATGATCGAGTGAAGGGCCTTGAGCTGGGAGCCGATGACTACCTGATCAAACCCTTTGCTTTCTCAGAACTGCTCGCTCGTGTGCGGACTTTACTACGCAGGGGCACCAGCACAGCAGCCCAGACCACTGTGAGAATGGCGGATCTTGAGGTAGACCTCCTCAAACGAAGAGCTACTCGAGGTGGCAAGCGAATGGACCTTACTGCTAAAGAGTTTTCACTTCTGGAACTTTTGATGCGCCGGCGTGGTGAAGTGCTCCCCAAATCTCTGATTGCTTCCCAGGTGTGGGACATGAATTTCGACAGCGACACCAATGTGATCGAGGTTGCGATACGACGGCTACGGGCAAAGATTGATGATGACTTTGCTCCTAAGCTCATTCACACAGCTCGAGGAATGGGCTACATGATGGATGCCCCGGAGTGATTTTGTCCCGGTCCTCGCTCGTAAAGCGCCTGACTCTGATGATCATGTTCGCGGTCATTGCTGTTCTTGTGGTCGCGGGCATCAGCTTCAACATGCTGAGCCAGCATCACTTCCGCATGCTCGATGAACAAGCGCTGTCCGAGAAGCTGGAGTCAACGAGACACATTCTGTCAATCCAGGCACCTGGAACGGGAATGGAAGAGTTGAGACCACAACTCCGCGCATTGCTGGGTGCTCATCAGGATCTGACGGCAGAGGTGCTGACCTCACAGGGTGAGGTACTATTTTCAGATCTCAAAGCCGTACAAATTCCAGACCACTACAAGCGCGCTGACAAGGAAGAGGTGTGGGAATGGCAGGACGAATACCATAATTTCCGCGGTATCACCGCTGACGTTGCGATCCAGGGCCAACCAGCTCTCGGCACCGTCATGCTGATGCTGGATATCACCAGCCATGCGCACTTCTTCGAAACCCTCCAGCGGTGGTTTGCGATTGGTTTGGTTATTAGTGCGTTGGTCAGTGCTGGTATAGGCTGGCTGGTCGCGAAAAGTGGCCTACGCCCCGTCGAACAAATTACGAAGGTTGCGACGTCCATATCTGCCAGGTCACTTCAAGAGCGAATCCCGCTGGAGCCTGTACCACTCGAACTGCAAACACTGATCTTGTCCTTCAACGGGATGCTCGCACGCCTGGAAGATGCCTTCGTTCGTCTATCAAATTTCTCAGCCGATATCGCGCATGAGTTGCGAACGCCTGTCAGTAACCTGTTAACGCACACCGAAGTGGTGCTGTCCCGGAAGCGCGATGTCGACGCGTATGAAGAGAACCTGTATTCAAACCTGGAAGATCTGAAGCGGATGTCACGCATGATCGATGACATGCTCTTCCTCGCCAAGTCAGACAACGGCCTCATCATCCCTGAGCAGGTGGACATCCAGCTTCATGACCTTGTTGCCAAACTCTTCGAGTACTACCAGTTGCTGGCCGACGATCGCGACATACGCCTCACGCTTCAAGGGAAAGGCATCATCTCCGGAGACAGGCTCATGATTGATCGAGCTGTATCCAACGTTCTCTCGAATGCCGTGCGATACACGCCGGACGGGAGCGAGATCTCGGTAGAAATTCAGCAAGCAGCAGACAAGGTAACCCTCACGATCAAAAACGGCGGGTCCGCCATTGACACGCAACACATCAACAAGATTTTTGATCGCTTCTACCGGGCCGATCCGGCAAGGCGAGAAGGAGGACCTAGCAATGCAGGGCTTGGTCTGGCCATTACCCGCTCCATCGTCAAAGCACATGATGGAAAAGTCTGGTGCACCTCGTCCGAAGGGGTTACAGCATTCAATTTCGTTTTTCCTGCCGCGCACCGAACGGCTAACAATCGCACGCGTCGTTAATGTTGCGCTAACCGCTTTGGCCTACACTCGACCATCATGATTCGATTCCTACGACTGCTAACTATGTTGATGCTCGTGGGCGCGCTTCCTCTCCATGGGATGGCGGGAATCGACTCACCCATAGAACCATGCCCGATGCAGTCTCAGGGCATGGATATGATGGCAGGCATGGACCACGATTGTTGCCAGGATCAAGACAACGGAGAGCCCAACCAACACTCATCCAAAGCCTGTAAAGTCGGTCAGGAATGTAGAACTGCAAGCACACTGCAGGTCAGCATGGTCGAGCCCGCACTCACCTTCGCCACTCCACGTCCCGTCGATACCTACGGTCAAAGCCTTCTAACCAGGGCTCCCCCCGATCACTGGCGCCCTCCTCGGGCCTGATTCTTTCGTAAAACTCACACCATTGTTCTGCCTCGGCGGCTGAACGATGACACGCGCCTA
>NZ_QKVM01000089.1 GCF_003231305.1 Pseudomonas sichuanensis
TAGATGCCGATGTTGGCGTGGGAGCGGGCTTGCCCCGCGATGGTTTCAGCGCCGAACGCTGTAGGCTCGCTCCAGCAATCTTTCGACACCTGCCTTCAGAAACTTCGGGCTCTCGTCCAGAATCTCCCGCCCCTCGACCTCATCGACCTGCCACCCGGAAAACCCTGCACGCACTTCGCCATCCCCCACCGCAAACGGCGGCCCGTCGATCAACGACTGGTCGTAGTCCAGCGTCACCAGCAAGCCCTTGCCGATGGGTAGCACATCATCCAGCAGCGCCATGTAGCGCTCGCGCATCTTCGGCGGCAGGGCAATCAGCGCCGCCCGGTCGTAAAGCCCGGTGCAGCCGGCCACGTCCTCGGCATTCAACGCAAAGATATCCCCGCACCACAACTCGATCTCGCCACAGCGCCACACCTCGAAAGCGCCCCGCTGCGCAACCTCGGCCACCAGCCCGTGCTCGACAAAGAAGTCTTCCACCGCCCGCCGCGAGAGCTCGACGCCAAGCACCCGATACCCCTGCGCAGCCAGCCACAGCAGGTCCAGGCTCTTGCCGCACAAGGGCACCAGCACCTGGGCCCCGGCGGCCAGGCCCAACGCCGGCCAGTGCGCCTGCAGGTACGGGTTCACCTGGGGCTGGTGAAAGCCGATCTGGTTGTCCGCCCACCGCTTGTGCCAGAACGCTGGCTCCATGATTCCTCCTGGTTTTTCGATATTTAGCCGTAAAAACTTATATTGGATCTCGATCGTTTCCTGATCGAAGATGACAGCATCTTACCTGCCAGGACCTCGTCATGTTGCCCAGCCTGTTCATCTCCCACGGATCGCCCATGCTCGCCCTGCAACCTGGCGCCCGCGGCCCGGCCCTGGCCGCCCTGGCCCGCGCCCTGCCCCGCCCGAAGGCGATCGTGGTGGTGTCGGCGCACTGGGAAAGCCGCGAGCTGCTGGTGACGGGCAACCCCCAACCTCAGACCTGGCATGACTTTCACGGTTTCCCCCCTGCCCTGTATGCCGTGCAGTATTCGGCACCGGGCGAGCCGGCGCTGGCTCGCCGAGTGGCCGATCTGCTGGGCGCCAGGCTGGACGACAAACGCCCCTTCGACCATGGCGCCTGGGTGCCGCTGTCGCTGATGTACCCAGCGGCTGATATCCCGATGATCCAGGTATCGCTGCCCAGCCAGGCTGGCCCCGCCCTGCAACTGAAAGTCGGCCAGGCACTGTCGGCACTGCGCGCAGAAGGCATCCTGCTGCTCGGCTCGGGCAGCATCACCCACAACTTGGGCGAGCTCGACTGGCATGCCGGGCCGGATGCGGTCGAGCCCTGGGCACTGGCGTTTCGCGACTGGGTGGTGGAGCGTCTTCAAGCCAAGGATGAAGCGGCGCTGCTGGACTATCGGCGGCAAGCGCCGTTTGCGATGCGCAACCATCCCAGTGACGAGCACCTGTTACCGCTGTACTTCGCCATGGGCGCCGCAGAGCAGTTCGGCATCGTGCACCAGGGCTTCACCCTGGGGGCACTGGGGATGGACATTTATCGGTTCGACTGAAGGGCCTCTTCGCGGGTAAACCCGCTCCCACAGGTACAGCGCCAAGTTGAAATCCGGCGCAATACCTGTGGGAGCGGGTTTACCCGCGAAGAGGCCGGTACAGGCACCACCAATCTCCAAGCAAAAAAAATCCCCGACCTAGGCCGGGGATTTTTTCATTGCAGCGCCAGGATCAATCCTCGCGGTAGCGGCGCAGCTTCAGCTGCTTACCGGCTACGCGGGTGTCCTTGAGCTTGGTCAGCAGACGCTCCAGGCCATCTTCCGGCAGCTCGACCAGGCTGAAGCTGTCGCGAACCTGGATGCGGCCGATGGCGTCACGCGCCAGGCCACCTTCGTTGAGGATCGCGCCCAGCAGGTTCTTGGCGGCGATACCGTCACGGGCACCCAAGGCGGTACGGCAACGCACGCGGCCTTCGGCCAGCGGCATCGGCGCACGGCGCTCGCGGTCACCACTGCGCTCGCTACGCTCACCACGTTCGGCACGCTCACCGGTGCTGCGCTCGCGCGGGCTGTGGGTCGGCACCAGCGGCTGCTCGCGCTCCACCGAAGCCAGGTCCAGGGCTTGGCCATTGGTGGCCTTGCGCAGCAGGGCCGAAGCCAGTGCACGCGCGCTGCAACCCAGGTCGGCGGTCAGGCGGTCGAACAACTCGCCGTGGCTGGCCTCGGACTCGGCCACCAGCGGCGCCAGGCTCTTGGTCAGCTTCTTGATGCGCGCATCGAGCACGGCTTGCGGGTTAGGCAGGCGGGCTTCGGCGACTTTCTGGCCGGTAACACGCTCGATGACCTGCAGCATGCGGCGTTCACGCGGGGTGACCAGCAGCAGCGCACGGCCTTCGCGACCGGCACGGCCAGTACGGCCGATACGGTGCACGTAGGACTCCGGGTCGTACGGCATGTCAACGTTGAACACGTGAGTGATGCGCGGTACGTCCAGGCCACGGGCAGCGACGTCGGTGGCGACGACGATGTCCAGGCGGCCATCCTTGAGCGAGTCGATCACGCGCTCACGCTGGTTCTGGGCGATGTCACCGTTCAGTGCAGCAGCTTTGTAACCCTTGGCTTCCAGCGCGGCGGCCAGGTCCAGGGTGGCTTGCTTGGTCCGCACGAAGGCGATCAGCGCGTCGAACTCTTCCACTTCCAGCAGGCGCAGAACAGCCGGGATCTTCTGGTCGGCATGGACCATCAGGTGGGCCTGGTCGATCGCGGTGACGGTCTGGGTCTTGCTCTGGATCTTGACGTGCTTCGGCTCGCGCAGATGGCGCTCGGCGATCGAACGGATCGAAGACGGCAGGGTGGCGGAGAACAGCACGGTCTGGCGCGAGGCCGGGATGGCGTCGAAGATCACTTCGAGGTCGTCCATGAAGCCGAGCTTGAGCATCTCGTCCGCTTCGTCCAGTACCAGGTACTGCACGGTGGACAGGACTTTCTCGTCGCGACGCAGGTGGTCGCACAGACGGCCAGGGGTAGCGACGACGATTTGCGCGCCGTTACGGATGGCACGCAGTTGTGGGCCCATCGGGGCACCACCGTAAACAGCCACCACGTTAACGCCCGGCATCTGCTTGGCGTAGGTTTCGAAAGCGGTAGCAACTTGCAGCGCCAACTCACGGGTTGGCGCCAGGATCAGGGCTTGCGGTTCGCGCTTGCTCACGTCGATCTTGTTGAGGATCGGCAGGGCGAAGGCAGCGGTCTTGCCGGTGCCAGTCTGCGCCTGGCCGATCATGTCGTGACCGGCGAGGATGATCGGGATCGACTGTTGCTGAATGGCCGACGGCTCTTCGTAGCCGGTGGCCACGACGGCAGCAACAATATTCGGATTGAGTTCGAGAGCGGCGAATCCGCCGGTTTCCTGGGTCATGGGTCTGCCTCTAGGTGCATCCGCAAAGACCCATGCTCCAAAGCTGCACATGCCTTGAAAGACCAAACGGTCACCCAGGCAGCTTTGGCGGCGGGGATTTGCGAAAACGATTGAAAATGGGAACGTCTTGGGAAAGTCCGACTAGCGGACGCGCAGCCGAAGCTGGGTTCGGAGGATTTGCACCACCTGATTTGCGGCCCGCTAAAAGACCGGCGCGTACTATATACGAATTCGGCGAGAACCGTGAGAAATATTTCTGAAGGAAGGGCCAGTATCGGGCCATCGAACCGGGCGGGCTGAACCGATTCCCTTTTACATCCGTGTCGGCCTCTTCGCGGGTAAACCCGCTCCCACAGGTCAGCACTGGCTCGGGACTCCACGGCCCCTGTGGGAGCGGGTTTACCCGCGAAGAAGCCGACGCGGTTTTCAGGTCGCCGGACGCACCGCCTTGATCAGGTATTCCAGCGAGTAGCCCAAGCGAGGCGCCAGCGCCTCGGCCCGGGCGCGCAGGCTGTCGATGTCCAGCTGCTGATCCAGATCGGCAGGCACCAGCAGGATCACGTTGCCCTCCTTCACCGGCAGCTCCCAGTAATGCCGGTGGTACAGCCCGCGCAGCAAGGCGGCACCCAGCGGCCTGCCGTCATCGCTGGCCCACTGGTTGATCACCAGCCAACCACCCGGGTTGAGCTGCTTCTGGCAGTTTTCCAGGAACGTCCAGGCCAGGTGGCCGACACCGGGGCCATGGTCGGTGTAGAGGTCGACGAAGACCAGGTCGGCCTTTTCTGCCGTCGGCAGCAGTTCTATGGCATCCCCCACCCGCACGTACAACCGCGGGTCATCGTCCAGGCCCATGAACTCCATGGCCAGGCGCGGCACGTCGGGGCGCAGCTCGATGGCCTCGACATCGTCCAGCGGCAGGTACTTGAGGCACGCTTGGGTCAGGGTGCCGGCGCCGAGGCCGAGGAACAGCGCACTCTCGGGCTGTGCATGGCACAGCGCGCCGACCAGCATGGCACGGGTGTAGTCGTACTCCAGCCAGCTGGGGTCGGCGGTAAAGGTGCAGCTCTGCTCGATGGCGTCGCCGAACTCGAGGAAGCGGTAGTCCTCCACCTCGTACACGCTGATGACGCCAAAAGCGTCCTCCACCCGTGCCAGCAGCCGCTCTTCCCGCTCCGTCGCCATCCCACCACCGCCTGCGCAAAACGCGCATTGTCCGCCAATGCCGGTGGTGCAACAAGCACGTCGGCGGCTGTACCATGGCAGCTACGCCTGAACCGACACTTATAGATAGAGCCTGTGATGACCCAACCCTGGAGCCCTGACAGCTGGCGCGCCCTGCCGATCCAGCAGCAACCCGTCTACCCGGACGCCGCCCACCTGCTGAAGGTGGAGCAGACGCTGGCCAGCTATCCGCCGCTGGTGTTCGCCGGCGAGGCCCGTGAGCTGCGCCGGCAGTTCGCCGAGGTCACCGAGGGCCGGGCGTTCCTGCTGCAGGGCGGCGACTGTGCCGAAAGCTTCGCCGAGTTCTCGGCGGCGAAGATCCGCGACACCTTCAAGGTGCTGCTGCAGATGGCCATCGTCATGACCTTCGCCGCCGGCTGCCCGGTGGTCAAGGTCGGGCGCATGGCCGGCCAGTTCGCCAAGCCGCGCTCGGCCAACGATGAAACCATCGGCAACGTCACCCTGCCCGCCTACCGCGGCGACATCGTCAACGGCATCGGCTTCGACGCCGCCAGCCGCGTGCCCGACCCCGAGCGCCTGCTGCAGGCCTACCACCAGGCCACGGCCAGCCTCAACCTGCTGCGCGCCTTCGCCCAGGGTGGCTTCGCCGACCTGCACCAGGTGCACAAGTGGAACCTGGACTTCATCGCCAACTCGGCGCTGGCCGACAAGTACCACCAACTGGCCAACCGCATCGACGAAACCCTGGCGTTCATGCGTGCCTGCGGCCTGGATACCGCGCCACAGCTGCGCGAAACCAGCTTCTTCACGGCCCACGAAGCGCTGCTGCTCAACTATGAAGAAGCCTTCGTGCGCCGCGACAGCCTGACCGGCGACTACTACGACTGCTCGGCGCACATGCTGTGGATCGGCGACCGCACCCGCCAGCTGGACGGCGCCCATGTCGAGTTCCTGCGCGGTGTGCACAACCCGATTGGGGTGAAGGTGGGGCCGAGCATGGACCCCGAAGAGCTGATCCGCCTGATCGACGTGCTCAACCCGGACAACGACCCGGGCCGTCTGAACCTGATCGTGCGCATGGGCGCCGGCAAGGTCGGCGCGCACCTGCCGGGGCTGATCCGTACCGTCGAGCGCGAAGGGCGCAAGGTGCTGTGGAGCTCGGACCCGATGCACGGCAATACCATCAAGGCCAGCAGCGGCTACAAGACTCGCGACTTCGCGCAGATCCTCGACGAGGTCAAGCAGTTCTTCCAGGTGCACCAGGCCGAGGGCAGCCATGCCGGCGGTATCCATATCGAGATGACCGGGCAGAACGTCACCGAATGCATCGGCGGCGCCCGGCCGATCACCGAAGACGCCCTGTCCGATCGCTACCACACCCATTGCGACCCGCGCATGAACGCCGATCAGTCACTGGAGCTGGCCTTCCTGATCGCCGAAACCCTCAAGCAGGTGCGCCGCTGAGCACTGCCTGACGCAGCCGGCTGCCCTCGGCCCGAGGGCAGTTGAGCTGTACCTGCTCAAGCCCCAACCAGCCGGCCAGGCGCCGCAACTCGATGGCCAGCGCCTGGTAGCCCTCCTCGTCCAGCCCACGCTCTTCTTCATGCACCGCGTGTACCGCCAGCCGCCCATGGCCACGTTCGGCACGCAGGTCCAGGCGCGCGGCAATGCGCTCGCGGTGCAGGAACGGCAACACGTAATAGCCGTACACCCGCTTGTGCGCCGGAGTGTAGATCTCCAGCCGGTAGCGGAAGTCGAACAAGCGCTCGGTGCGGCTGCGCTCCCAGACCAGCGAATCGAACGGCGACAGCAAGGCGCTGGAGTGGATGCGCCGGGGGATGCGCGGCGTGCCCGCCAGATAGGCGGGTTGCTTCCAGCCCTGAACCGAACAGGCCTGCAAGCGCCCGTCCGCCAGCAATTCGGCCAGGGCCGCCTTGCTGTGCTGGGGTGACAGGCGAAAGTAATCGCGCAGATCCTGCTCGGTGGCCACGCCCAACGCGTTGGCGGCATGCAGCATCAGGCCTTGATGGGCTTCGGCCTCGCTGGGCACCGGCTGGTCGAGAAGGGTCGCAGGCAGCACCCGTTCGGGCAGGTCATACAGGCGCTCGAAACCGCGGCGCCCGGCCACCGTCACCTCGCCTGCGGCGAACAGCCATTCCAACGCGTGTTTCTCTTCGCTCCAGTCCCACCACGGGCCGGCGCGTTCCTCGCGGGTCGACAGGCTGCCAGCACCCAGTGCGCCGCGCTCGCGCACCGCCGCCAATACGCGCTCGATCACCTCGGGACGATCACGGCCAAAGGCCGCGAGCTGCCGGTAGATGCCCCGGCCTTCACGGGCCTGGGCCATGCGCCAGCGCATCAGCGGGTACAGTTGCAGCGGCAGCAGCGAGGCTTCATGGCCCCAATATTCGAACAGCCGGCGCTGGCGACGCGTGCCCCAGGCGAGCTGGTCGAGCGACGCCTGCGGGTAATCGCCCAGGCGCGAGAACAACGGCAGGTAGTGGGAACGGACCAGCGCATTGACCGAATCGATCTGCACCACGCCCAGGCGCTGGAATGTGCGGTTGAGGCTGGCCGCCGTGGCCGGGGTATCGGGGGACTTGCCGAAGCCTTGGGCGGACAGCTCCAGGCGGCGGGCCTGGGCGAGGGACAGGCTGAGGGACATGAAGTGGGCTCCGTCTGAGGTTCAGACAGTAAAGACGCAATCGCGGGGCAAGCCCGCTCCCACGTGTGAATGCGTGGGAGCGGGCTTGCCCCGCGATGGGGGCCGCCCTCTATTTACGCAGCGGGTCCTCCCAGAAGTGCCGGTCGGCTTCCTGCTGGATATCCGCCCGCGACAGCCCCAGGTCGTGCAGCGTCGCATCGCTCAGGCGCGCCAGTTCGTCGCGCTGGCGGTGCAACTCGTACCAGCGCAGAAACAGCCCGCCAGCATCGTGCAGCAGATGGTTCAGGGCCGATACCGGCTGGTGAGCAGCATTGAAATGACCTTTCATCTTGACGCCCTCCGTGTGGATGGCTTCAGTCTCGGCCCAGGCCTAAGATCAATCCAACGAATGTTTCTGATGCCATGCATCTCGGAGATTGATGCAATGTCCCAGTATCAGAGTCTCGATGCCGACGTGCTGCGCACCTTCGTCGCCATTGCCGAGCAAGGCGGCTTCACCCGCGCAGGTGAAGTGGTCAACCGCACCCAGTCGGCGGTCAGCATGCAGATGAAGCGCCTGGAGGAAGACATCCTGCAGCGCCAGCTGTTCGAGCGCGACGGCCGCCAGGTGCGCCTGACCGCAGAGGGCGAGGTGCTGCTGGGTTACGCCCGGCGCATCCTCAAGCTGCATGGCGAAGTGTTCAATACCCTGCGCATGCCGCACATGGTCGGGGTGGTGCGCATCGGCACCCCGGACGACTATGCCATGCGCTACCTGCCCGGCATCCTCACGCGCTTCGCCCAGGCCTACCCGCTGATCCATGTCGAGGTGCACTGCGACTCGTCGAAACAGCTGATGCTGCGCCAGGACCTGGACCTGACCATCGTCACCCGTGAACCCGGCAACGAAGTCGGCCAGCTGTTGCGCCAGGAACGGCTGGTGTGGGCGGCAGCCCGAGGGTATTGCCCACAGGAACAGCGGCCGATGCCGCTGGCGCTGTTCAACACCGACTGTTTCTGCCGCGCCTGGACCTGCAATGCCCTGGAGCAACAGGGCATCGAATACCGTATCGCCTACACCAGCCCCAGCCTGGCGGCGATCTTCGCCATCGTCAGCGCCGGGCTGGCGGTGACCGCGCAACTGCACAGCCTGGTCGGCGGCGAGCTGCGCATCCTTGGCGAGGACGATGGCCTGCCGCAGTTGCACATGGCCAATGTGATGCTGCTGCGCAACGCGCAACAGCAGTCGCCGATCACCGATTGCATGGCCGAGTTCATTGTCGAAGGGTTCAAGTAGCACGTAGAAACCATCGCGGGGCAAGCCCGCTCCCACCCTGTGGGAGCGGGCTTGCCCCGCGATCAGACTAGAGCTCGAACCCAAGCATCACCGCACACACCACCAGGAACACACAGAACAGCGTGCGCAACACCTTCTCCGGCAAGGCATGGGCCAGTTTCACCCCCCAACTGATGCTGAGCAGACCGCCCACCGCCAACGGGATACCGACGCTCCAGTCAACACTCTGGTGAATCCCATAGGTCAGCAAGGTCACCGTGGTACTCGGCGCCGCCAGCGCCAGTGACAAGCCCTGGGCCACCACCTGGGTGGTACCGAACACAGAGGTCAATATCGGCGTGGCCACCACGGCCCCACCCACACCGAACAGACCGCCCATGGTCCCGGCGAAGCTGCCCAGCACACCCAGCCACGGCCAGGGGTAGCGCAATTCACTGCTCGGTGGCCTCACCCGCAGGAACATCCGCGCCACGTTCCACACCGCCAGCGCCACCAGGAAGCCGACGAAGCCCAGGCGCATCGACTGGGCATCGATGCCCACCGCCCAGATCGAGCCCAGCCAGGCGAACAGGAAGCTGCACAGCGACAATGGCACGGCATGGCGCAACTCGATGCGATTGCGCTGGTGGTAGCGCCACAGCGCCAGCAGCACGTTCGGCACCACCATCACCAGCGCGGTGCCCTGGGCCAGTTGCTGGTCAAGGCCGAACAGCACGCCCAACGCAGGGATGGCGATCAGCCCGCCACCGATGCCGAACAACCCACCCATGGTGCCTAGCGCAGCGCCCAACACGATATACATCAACCACTCGATCATCAGCGCCTCATCCGCCTGCTCCTGAACAATGGCTGCATGCTACCCAGTCGCGGCTGGCGGGGAAACGCACAGCAGCGCACAATGGCTGTGCGCCTTACGCATAAGCAGACCCGCCATGAGCCCCGACATCCTCACCGAACAACTGAGCCTGTTCCTCGACGTACTGGAAACCGGCAGTTTCTCTGCCGCCGCCCGCCGCCACCCTCTGACCCCCTCGGCCGTGGCGCGGCGCATCGACAACCTGGAAAGCGCCGTCGGCAGCCGCCTGTTCGCCCGCAGTACCCATGCCGTGCGCCCCACGCCCGCCGGCAACGCCTTCGCCGAACGAGCCCGGCGCATCATCGAAGAGTTGCGCCTGGCACGGGCCGAGGCGGTGTCGCTGAGCAACGCGCCCGAGGGCTTGATTCGCATCGATGCCCCGGCAGCCTTCGGTCGCCGCCACCTGGCACCGGCCATTGCCGACTTCCTGGTGGCCTACCCCGGGCTGGACGTGCAGTTGCGCCTGATCGACAGCTTCGTCGACCTGCACGGCAGCCACCTGGGCGAGGTCGACCTGGTGCTGCGCGCCGGCCCCCTGGCCGACACCCGCCTGGTGGCCACGCCCCTGGCCTACATGGTGCGTATCGCCTGCGCCAGCCCCGGGTACCTGGCCAGCCGTGGGGTGCCCGCCTGCCCCAGCGAGCTGCCCGGGCACGACGGCCTCGACTGGGACGGCCTGGCGCCGCCGTTCGCCTGGCGCTTCACGGTCGATGGCCAGGCGCGCCTGTACCGGCCCACGCGCATGCGCATGACCGCCAACAATGCCGAAACCTTGCTGTTCGGCGCACTGGCCGGCCTGGGCATCGCCCACCTGCCCACCTGGCTGATCAGCGACTACCTGCTGCGCGGCGAACTGCTGCCACTGTTCTGCGACAACGGCCTGCCCGCGCCGGAGAGCAGCGGCATCTATGCGCTGCGCCTGGAACATGAAACGAACTCTCGCAGCCGCTTGCTGCTCGAATTCCTCAAGAGCCGCTTCAGCCCGGTGCCCCCCTGGGACCTGGCATTGCGCAGCGAGCTGCGCTGGCAATGAGCGCGCCAACCTTCAGCGTGCTAGATTTTCCCCTACACCGATTTCAAGGACCTGCATGAACGCCAACACCCAAGCCCCCTGCGACGAGCTGCTGCTGGACAACCAGGTCTGCTTCGCCCTGCATTCGACGTCGCTGCTGATGACCAAGGTCTACAAGCCCCTGCTGCAGGCGCTGGGCCTGACCTACCCGCAGTACCTGGCCATGCTGGTGCTGTGGGAGCAGGACGGCCTGACCGTGGGCGAGATCAGCCAGCACCTGCTCACCGACCCCGGCTCGCTCACCCCGCTGCTCAAGCGCCTGGAAAGCGAAGGGCTGCTCAAGCGCACCCGCAGCCGCGAAGACGAACGGGTGGTGCTGGTGCAACTGACCGACAAGGGCCGTGCCCTGCAACAGCAAGCCCGGGACGTGCCGCACTGCATCCTCAAGGCCAGCGGCCGCACGGTCGAGCAACTGGCCAAGCTGCAGGCAGAACTGATCGAACTGCGCGCGAACCTGCAAAAAAACCTCTGACGGCTATGCTGGGTGATGGCCGTTCGGACGAGTGGCCGAACATTTAACTTGCGCGCAAACTAATTGCGCGCTAAGTTTTATTCCGTACCCACCCAGCGCCCTTCCATCAACGGGCGCACAGCATATGAACGAGGCTCAAGATGCAAAAGGTCACTCCGCTGTACATCGCAGAAGCCACTTCCACTGGCGGCCGCGACGGTAAATCCCGCTCCAGCGACGGCAAGTTGGAAGTCAAGCTGAGCACCCCTAAAGAGCTGGGCGGCGCTGGCGGTGACGGCACCAACCCCGAGCAGATGTTTGCCGCCGGTTACTCGGCCTGCTTCATCGGCGCCCTGAAGTTCGTCGCCGGCCAGGAGAAAAAGGCCCTGCCGGCCGATGCCTCGATCACCGCCAAGGTGGGTATCGGGCAGATCCCCGGTGGCTTCGGCCTGGACATCGACCTCAACATCAACCTGCCGGGCCTGGCCCAGGCCGATGCCGAAGGGCTGGTGGAGAAGGCGCACAAGGTCTGCCCTTACTCCAACGCTACCCGCGGCAATG
>NZ_QKVM01000009.1 GCF_003231305.1 Pseudomonas sichuanensis
GAGCGGCTTTGCCTACTTTGGCCAAGACCAAAGTAGGCCGCCGTAAGGGCGGAAAGGTGACTAAAAGTCGCCATCGCCGCCGAATGCGCATACATCTATCAAAACCAACACCCTGAAGGCCGAAGCCGAAGCCAAACACCAAAAAACCTACCCCTCCCGCCCCTCATGCTGCTTGCGATAAGCCCCCGGCTGCACCCCCACCGCCTTGGCAAACGCCCGGGTAAACGCCGCCACCGACTGATACCCCACCCGCCCACCAACCTGCTCCACCGTGTTGCCCGCCTTGAGCAACTGACAGGCCTGGCGCATGCGCAGCGCCAGCAGCACCTGCCCAGGCGACTGCCCGGCCAGCTCATTGAAACGCTTGAAGAACGCCGATCGCGACAGCCCCGCACACGCCGCCATGTTCTCCAGCGTCCAAGCCTGCCCCGGCTCCTCTATCAGCCGCTCCAGCAGCCCGGCAAACGCCGGCTGGCGGGCGAGGGCGACCAATCCACCCAGGGGCTGCCCCATGTGCACCTGCTGGCGCAACACATACAGGAACAGCAAGTGCGTGAGCCGCTCGAGCACCGTTTGCGACGGCTGCGGCGCCCGCCGGCATTCCTCGAGAATCAAGCCAAACAGCGCACGTGCCGCACTGCCAGCCGGATCATTGGCGCGCAGCAGGATCCAGTCCGCCAACCCCTCGACGATCAGCGACGACAAGCCCGTCTGGAAATGAAAGAAACCACAGACCAGCCCCACGCCATCGTCGGCCTGCAGGTCCAGCGCCTGCATGGCCCGGCGCGGCTGGGCGCAGGCGTCGGCAACGTCCTCGTCACCCGACAAGCGATACCCAAGGTCACGCAGCAGAAACACCGCATCACCACACTCAAGCCGCACAGGCTCGGCATGGCCATCGACGTGCAGCCAGCAATGTCCCTGCACCACCAGGTGAAAGCTGGCCCGGCCCATGCCCTGGGTGCTGGCGTGCCAGCCACCGCAATAGCGCCCGACATGGAACAGGCTGGCGTCAAGCTCAAGGCCTTCTAATAACCAATCGACAAGGTGGCTGGATGAAATCATCTAATGCAAGGACTCAGGAGCAAGGAAAGGCGACTGATGAATATGGATGCTACTTCTTATAACCAACAGACTGTAGCGACCTACATCAAAGGAGACCACTCCATGTCCGCGCGCATCACTCTACACAGCCTGCAGACCGCCCCGGAAGCCGCACGTCCGTTCCTCGAAAACGCACAGAAGAACTCCGGTTTCATCCCCAACCTGCTGGGTGTGCTGGCCAATGCCCCGGCCGCGCTGGAAACCTACGTCACCGTCTCGGCGCTCAACGGCAAGGCCGAGCTGACCCTGGCCGAGCGCGAAGTGGTGCAGTTGATTGCCGCCACCCAGCACGGTTGCGACTTCTGCGTTGCCGGCCACACCGCCGTGGCGCTGAACAAGGCCAAGCTGCCGCAGGCGGTGGTCGATGCCCTGCGCGCCCGTGGCGAGCTGCCCGACGCGCGTTACGAGACCCTGGCCGAGTTCGCCCGTGAAGTCATCGCCACCCGCGGCAACGTCGGCGACGCCACCTACCAGGCCTTCCGCGAGGCCGGTTTCACCGAGGGCAACGCCCTGGAAGTGATTCTGGGCGTGAGCCTCGCAACCCTGTGCAACTTTGCTAATGTGTTCGCCCAGACGCCGCTCAATGACGAGCTGAGCAAATACCGCTGGCAGCCTTCGGCCTAAACCGCCCGATGCCGGCGTGTCCGGCGCACCAAAGGAGTAGGGACATGCTTGATAGCGCTTTTCGCCAATGGCTGGATGCCAACGCCGAGAACATCGACCAGGGCCAGTGCGACCCGCATCTGGTGCTGGCGCACATCGCCGAATCGCAACTGCTGCGCATAGGCGTCGACCCGGCCCTGGGCGGCGCGGGCGGTGATGTCACCGAGGCGGTCGAAGCCATTGCCGCCATCGCCAGCCGCTCACTGGCGGCGGCTTTCGTCTGCTGGGGTCAGCGCGCCTTCATTGAATACCTGCTGCAAAGCCCTAACCGGGGGTTGCGCGAACGCCTGCTGCCAGCGCTGCTCAAGGGTGAGCTGGCCGGCGCCACAGGGCTTTCCAATGCCATGAAGTTCCTCTCCGGCATCGAGGCACTGCAGGTGCGCGGGCGCCCCGCAGCCGATGGCTGGAGCCTGGAAGGCCGGCTGCACTGGGTGACCAACCTGCGCAAGAGTGGTTTCGTGGTGGCGGCGGCCATCGAAGACGATGCCGGCGGCGCGCCGTTCGTGCTGGCCATCCCCTCCGATGCACCAGGGCTGGAGCGCTCCGACGACCTGCAACTGATGGGCCTGCAGTCGAGCAACACCGCCGCGCTGGCCTTCCACCAGGTGCCGCTGGCCCGTGACTGGCTGCTGCACGACAACGCCCGCGAGTTCCTGCCCAAGGTGCGCCCGGCCTTCCTCGCCCTGCAGTGCGGCATGGCCATCGGCCTGGCGCGGCGTGCCCTGGACGAAGTGCTGGAGCACTTGCAGGGCCGTGCTTCGTTCCTCGAAGAGGCGCGCCAGGTGCTCAAGGAACGCCTGGAGAACACCGTCGGCGAGCTCAAGCAGG
The DNA here is from genome assembly GCF_003231305.1 of Pseudomonas sichuanensis. GTDB lineage: Bacteria > Pseudomonadota > Gammaproteobacteria > Pseudomonadales > Pseudomonadaceae > Aquipseudomonas > Aquipseudomonas sichuanensis. Next base: position 2,596 of record NZ_QKVM01000009.1, read on the forward strand.
GCCTGCTCGACGGCCGCTTCCTCAAGCAGCCGGCCGCGTTGTTCAAACTGCGCATCACCCTCGCCGAAAGCGCTGCCGATGCCGTGCAGCTGGAGCTGCAGGCCAGTGGTGGCAAGGCTTACCTCACCGCCTATGGCGAAAGCTTCGCGCGCCGCTGGCGCGAGTCGGCGTTCGTGCCGATCGTCACGCCGAGCCTGGTGCAACTGCGCGCCGAACTGCAACGCCAGGCGAGTGCGGCATGACCGACGTGCTACTCGACGCCCGCGACATCAGCCTGGGCTACCCCCGCGAGGGCGGCTGGCAGCCGGTGCTGGAGCAGTTCGACCTGGCGCTGGCGCCGGGCGAAGTGGTGACCATCCTCGGCCCCAGCGGGGTCGGTAAATCGAGCCTGCTGCGGGTGTTGGCCGGCCTGCAGCAGCCCCGAGGCGGCAGCGTGACCTTGCATGGCGAGGCACTGCAGGGCCCGCACCCGCGCCTGGCGGTGGCGTTCCAGGACCCCAGCCTGCTGCCCTGGCTGAGCCTGGAGAAGAACGTCGCCTTCGGCCTCGACTTCGCCCGCCAGCCCAAGCTGGCCGCCAGCGAGCGCCGTGCACGCATCGACCACGCCATCGCCGCGGTGGGCCTGAGCCATGCCCGCAGCCAGTACCCGGCGCAGTTGTCCGGCGGCATGGCCCAGCGCACCGCGCTGGCCCGCTGCCTGGCGCGCCAACCCGAAGTGCTGCTGCTGGACGAGCCGTTCGGCGCGCTGGACGAAGTGACCCGCGCCGACATGCAGCATCTGCTGCTGCAACTGATCGCCACCCACAACACCGCTGCGGTACTGATCACCCACGACATCGACGAAGCCCTGCTGCTGTCCGATCGCGTGCTGCTACTGGGCAACCACCCGGCGCGCACCCTCGGCCAATGGCACATCGACCTGCCGCAACCCCGGGCGCAACGGGTCGAGGAACTGGGCGCGCTGCGCATCGAAATCCTCAAAACCCTACGGCGGGCAAGCCGCACAGCCGAACCCACCCCATCCCCCTTGCCCTCGGAGGCTGTCCATGTGCATGGATGACTGCTGCTCCACCACGTCCCGTCGCGATTTTCTCAAACTCAGCGCCATGCTCACCGCCGCTGGCGCCGTGCCACTTTTGGCCAGCCTGCAGGCGCGCGCCGCCGCCGAGCCCGACGCGCCGGTGCGCATCGGCTACCTGCCGATCACCGACGCCACGCCTTTGCTGGTGGCGCACAACAACGGCCTGTTCGAGGCCGAAGGCATCAAGGCCGAACGCCCGGTGCTGCTACGCAGCTGGGCGCAGGTGATCGAGGCGTTCATTTCCGGCCAGGTCAACGTGATTCACCTGCTGTCGCCAATGACCGTGTGGGCGCGCTATGGCAGCAAGGTGCCGGCCAAGGTGGTGGCCTGGAACCATGTCGGTGGCTCGGGCCTGACCGTGGCCCCGGACATCACCGAGATGAAACAGCTCGGCGGCAAGACCGTGGCCATCCCGTTCTGGTACTCCATCCACAACGTGGTGCTGCAGCAGATGCTCAACGACAACGGCCTCACGCCGGTGTCGAAACCGGCCAACGCACAGCTGGCTGCCAACGAAGTCAACCTGCTGGTGCTGCCGCCGTCGGACATGCCGCCAGCCCTGGCCAGCAAGCGCATCGCCGGCTACATCGTCGCCGAGCCGTTCAACGCCCTGGCCGAGAACCTCAAGGTCGGCCGCGTGCAGCGCTTCACCGGTGACGTGTGGCGCAACCACGCCTGCTGCGTGGTGTTCATGCACGAACACGACCTCAACAACCGCCCGGAATGGTCGCAGAAGGTGGTCAACGCCATCGTCAAGGCCCAGCAATGGACCCGCGACCACCGCGCCGAGGCGGCCGCGCTGCTGTCCAAGGCCGGCCCTAACAAGTACACCCCGCACGAGCCTGCGGTGCTGACCAAGGTGCTGGCGCCTGCCGCCGAGGACCGTGCCGGCTATATCGCCAGCGGCGCGATCCAGCACCAGCTGTGGGATGAAAAACGCATCGACTTCCAGCCGTACCCATACCCCAGCTACACCGAGGAACTGGTCAAGCGCCTGAAAGGCACCCTGATCGAAGGCGAGAACGGCTTCCTCGCCGGGCTCGACCCCGCGCACGTCGCCCGCGACCTGGTCGATGACCGCTTCGTGCGCAACGCCATCGCTGCAGTGGGCGGCCCGGCAACCTTCGGCATTGCCGAGAACTTCCAGCGCAGCGAGGAGTTCGCGGTCTGATGCAAAGGCATGTCGTACATGGCGCCCTGGGCCTTGCGGGCCTGGCGCTGCTGCTGTTGCTGTGGTGGGCGGGGGTGCAGGTGTTCGGTGCGGCCGACGGCCTGTCGGCGCGCTTCTCGCCCCAGGCCACCCTGGCGAGCCTGGTGGAGTTGCTGGGGCAGGGCGAGGTGTACGGGCATATCTGGGTGAGCCTCAAGCGCATCCTGATCGGCCTGTTGCTGGCGCTGTTGATCGGCGTGCCGTTGGGCTTGCTGGTGGGCAGCTACCGGCACCTGGAGGCGGCAACCACGCCGGCGTTCCAGTTTCTGCGGATGATCTCGCCGCTGTCATGGATGCCGGTGGTGGTGATGCTGATGGGCGTGGGCGACCAGCCGATCTACTTCCTGCTGGCCTTCGCCGCGCTGTGGCCGATCCTGCTCAACACCGCCGCCGGGGTGCGCCAGCTCGATCCGCGCTGGTTGCAGCTCTCGCGCAGCCTCAGCGCCACGCGCTGGGAGACCCTGTGCAAGGTGATCGTGCCGGGGGTCATCGGCCATGTACTGACCGGCGTGCGCCTGGCCATCGGCATTTTGTGGATCGTGCTGGTGCCGTGCGAGATGCTTGGGGTCAGTGCGGGGTTGGGGTATTTCATCCTCGATACCCGTGACCGTCTGGCGTATTCGGAGCTGATGGCGATGGTGCTGCTGATCGGGGTGCTGGGGTTCATGCTCGATGCGCTGGCCCGAGGGTTGCACCGGCGCTGGGTGCATGCCTGAAGATTGCCGGGGGCGCTTTGCGCCCCTATCGCGACACAAGGCCGCGCCTACAGGGGATCGCGTTTCCCTGTAGGCGCGGCCTTGTGTCGCGACAGGGCTGCAACGCAGCCCTGGGCATCATCACGTTGACTTCGATTCGCACAGCGTCCTGACATCCATCGTGAATTTCTCGTCTCCCGGTTTGGCCGTATACACCATGTTGAAGGTGATCTTCTTGAGCTTTTCCGGATTTTTGTAGAGCTCTCCACCGGTGAATGCCAGCTTCCACTCCGAGATCGCCCCAGTGCCCTCGAACGGCAGGTAGCGACCATCATGGAACATCAGCTCGTGCACCCAGGTGCCGGGCTCATAGCCCAGCCCGTCCTCAGCGGTCTGTGACGACAGCGCGATTTGCTGATTGTGTCGCGGGTTGCGCAATACGTGCTCGTGTTCTGCCTGTTTGCTGTCAGCTTGCGGATACAATGCCTTGGCTCCATCAAGGTTTGCTTTGAGCAGGGTGGTACTGCCCGTCTGCGTCAAGACCGCGCACAGATTGTCTGGTTTCACGCCCTCGGCCAGTTCAAGCGTTACCGATACATACTTGATCTGGCGTAGGTAATGGCCGGGGTAGCTCTGGTCGAAGTCGCGCGCTTTGAATCCGAACATGCAGAATTTTCCGTTACCATCCCTGGACAGCAGGGGTTGCGCAGCGTCGACGTCGCTCGAGAGGCTGAAGGATCTCCTGATCGTCAGGCGCCGCTCATTGGCCAGCAGGTAGGCATTCTCCATCTGCTGCAGGTCAAGCAGCAGCGACTCGCCCACCAGCATGCCTTTGTAGGTGTCGCTCCATGCGCTGGTCTTGATGAAGGCCTCACGCTGATAGTCGCCGATCTCGTAGCGCCAAGCTGCTTCCGTACTAAGGCACAGCGACAAAACGGCGTCGTAGGCGGCACCGTAGATCAGCTGCTGGCGGGCCACCAGCCAGTTGTAGACCGGGATGATGGTGAAGCCGGTGGTCATCGAGACGTAGGCTTCTTCCAGGTTTGTGCGTTCCTGCTCGTACTGGGCGAGGGCGATGGTGGCGGCGTTGAGTTCAATATTGGTTTCGGTCAGCTGTTGCTCGATGAGTTTCAGGTCCCATTCGGTCTGGCCCCTGTCGAACGCCCACTCGTTGGCTCGGCGGTTGTACCCGGCTTGCAGCAGAAGTTCATCCGAAGCCATCTTCGAGGCATCCGCCACAGTGTGTAAGCCCATGGCAGCGTTGATCATGGGGGCCTCGGGCTTGTTGCCGCCCACGGCCATGCCATAGATCGTGGGTACCGAGGCTCCAACGATGGCGGCGCTCAACTGGAAAGGGATGCTGAGCAGCATTGCGCTGTTCGCGGTCCATGTGAGCGCCGTGGCGGCTTCTTCTTCGGGCGACCTGCCAACATCGATGAGCCTGCTCAGGTAGGCGTGCTTGGCCTTGGCTGCACCGCGACTGATTTCCAGCCCATTCTTCTTCGCTTGAATCGAGCTTATGGCTTCGCGCTGAATCCGGATGGCGAAGTCGGACATGCCGACCTCTTGAGCCTTGAGCTGTACTGACAGCGAGGTATTGAACTCCTCCTCCATCAAGCTCATGTAGTGCCGCCCGAAGTCCAGCAGCTGTTGTGCGGCAGCCCTGGCCAACGGCAGGAGCTGACGGAAGCGGTAGGCCGGGATCGGGGCGCGGTCACTATTGTAGCGGTTGGGCAGGATGCTCAAACCGCCCTTGGCCGCGCTGAAGGCGTCCAGGGTTTCGCCGCTCCAGCCCAGGGCTGGCAGTGCCTTGCCATCCAGGGTCAGGCCATGGCGCAGGTTGTGAACGCGGCTTTTCAGGGTTTTGCGCAGTTCGGTCACGCGGTTGTTGAGCGGCCTCCTGAAGTGCGCATCGTTCAAGTCGGCCAGTGGCACGGCTTTCCAGCGCGAAGTGTCGGCGCGCTCTGGCAGGGGGCCGAGCAGCCTGAGTGCCTGCTGGTAGCACAGCCAGGCCTGGTTGAGCGTGCTCAAGGTGAGCTGGCGGTAATAGTGATCACCTTGAAGCTGCCAGTTTTCCAGCAGCGAAAGGTAGATGGCCTGCTGGTAGTAACGTGACTGCACGAAGGCGTGCACGATGGGCGCTACGTCTTTCTCAAGCCTCGAACTCAGGGTCCCGACCTCCTGGAGCGGCCGAGTGCACCAGGGCGCCGGTCGGCCGGTTTCGTCGGGTTGCGTGCGGTAGGGATCGAACAGGTAGCGCAGGTACCACGACTCTGCTTCTTCGAACTGCTGTTGCTCGGTCAGGCGGTTGGCGATCAGGGCGGGCAGATGCAGGAACAGTTCTCGGAAGTAGAGGCCGTTGGCGCCGTGGAGGTCCAGGGGTACCTGGGGGCCTATGAGTAACTGCACGGCCCCGAGTGGGGTAGTTACAGACTGATGTTCAATATTAGGCTCCAACAAACACTGTGTATCCCAGCCGAGCACAGCCTCGACGCCTTGTTCGGCACGTGCAACCAGTTGTTTGCCAAATAGGGTGTTGAGGCGGATCAGATCGGAGTGCAGCATGGGAGGGATTGAGGAGGCAGTGGTGAGGTCCAGGAACTGTGCTTGTTCTGAAGTTTTATTGAGAGATATCGCCCAGGCTTCATCCAGGGAGGAGAAGTCTTCAAGAACTATAGTGGAAGAAATCTCAATGTAGGGGGCGGGATCATAGTCGTCGGTAGTTAGTGGTATGGTTCTGGCTTTAATTGTATAGCTGCCTAGCTCGGAGAATGAGAATTTGGCTTCGAAGCTTGAGGTGTTCGTGTTGAGAATTGCTATGGTCTTGTCGGTGTTTAACGGTTGTGTTGAATGTGTGCGGTTCGCGGTGATGTGTAGGCTGTCATGAATGAAATCAAGGTAGTCTACCAGTGCTCTGTGCATGTCCACTCTGATGGTCGCTGTTTTTTGTGAGCTGGAAAAATCAATCAGATAAATGTTGATGAGTGAATTATCAATCTCGACCGAGGTGCTCCATGTTTTACTGCTGATTTTATTGAGGAGCGAGTTGATTGCGCTTTGTGTGGCGTCTTGAGCTTCTTCGTTTTTATTGTTTTTTGCGTTATATAATTCGGTTTGTAATTTGTCTAATTTGTTCAGGTCTTTAGGGCGAATTAAATAAAGATCGTAAAGTATGTTTGCGATGGCTGTGGTGTCGTAGCTATTGTAGTGTTCAATAAATGCAGAGATAAACTGCAGTAGTTTGGGTTTGTCGAAGACTTGAAGAAGTTCCGATGCTCTGGTTTCGGAATGTCCTGTCTTGTATGCGTGGATGATACTTGTGGTGAATTCGTCTGGTGCTGTCTTCTCTGTCTTCTCTGTCTTCTCTGTCTTCTCTGTCTTCTCTGTCTTCTCTGTCTTCTCTGTCGAGGTGAGTAAGTTGCAACTCATGATCAAGTTTTCGCCGAGCTTGACAAATAAATTGCGGCTTGTTTCATTTATGGAGATTGGGCGTCCATCAAATTTGTGTTGTATTTTGTTTGTTTTCTCATGTGTTAGGATGGCTGTGTTGCATAAGTCATAGGTTTTGTCATTGCTCATGATTTTTTTGTCGATCAGTAGCAAGTCGCGAAGCTCTACGAAGTATGATTTTTCTGCGTCTTCTTTTTTTAGTTTTTGGCCGGACTTGACGAGTTTGTTACAGTCATAAAGTATAGCTGCCAGCCATGGGTCCGCCGCACGCTCGCCGTCATCGTAGACAAACACAATCAGGCCGGGCGTGAAGTCCTCGGTTTTAAGTCGATTGTTCTTTTTTATATCTCTGCCTAGCCACTTCCCATCCTTATAACCATCGAGGCACAATAACTCATTGCCTGGGCTCCAGGTGCAATCACTCTGCTGGTATGCATACTGGACCGTCAGCTTCCGAGTCTTGGCCACTGTCTTGTTGACGTTGTCACCGTCGGGTACCTCCGTGACTCCGCGCTCCACCCAGAACACGTACCGGCGTCCTTGGATAACCACCGGACGAATGGCATCGCAGGTGTGAGTCGTGGCGTCTGTTTTGTAGCTGCTCTGCGGAATCTCCCCCTGCACCGGCAAGGTGATCTTCTCCCATTCGCTCCAGGCCAGCGGGCTCAGCCGCTGCTTGTCGTCGCGCATGCGCATATCCAGGGTGCGCCAGTAATACTCGGTCGGTGTGCTGTTGGTCTTGCCGATGAAATGGTAGGTGTCGTTCTTCGGGTCATGGCCATCCAGGTAGCCGCTGACCACCTGCAAGTTGCTCAGGCGTTCGAACTGGGTCAGGTAGCTGCAAATGGCCTTGTGCAGTTGCGTCTCGTCGAGTTTGCCCTGATTCAGTTCCACCTCCAGCGCCTGGAACGCCACGCTCTTGTTCGGGCGGTTGGCGTAGTAGATGAGGTTCTCCGGGTGATTGATCTGTTGTTGGCGTTGCTTCCAGGTACCGTACTGACCCAGGCAGGTATTCCACACCGTGCTGTCGTCGACGGAGGGCGACGCATACTCGTAACCAGGCTCCAGATGCGCGTACAACCGATAGAGGTAGTGCTGCAGGCTGCCAATGGCTTGGTTGAGCCTGGTGGTGCCGACTTCGCTGTTCACCTGGATGTCGACCAGGCAATAACTCGATAGGTCTTCGGGGGTAGTGATGGCACCGTTCAGTTCAATCTTCGAGGGCGCCCAGTGCGCCATGAGGTAACCCGTGAGTGCGTCCCGCCAGGCTTCGCGCATGTGGCGCTCTACCGATTCGCGCCGGGCATCGTCGATGCCGGCCAGCAACAGTTGTGCGCTTCCCTGGAAGTCTGAGTAAGGCGAAACTTCACACAGTGCGCCGAGGTCCAGCAAGGATTGGCAGGACAGCCCGGTTTTCTCGCAGAGGGCCTGTAAACGCAGTATCCAGTCGATATCGCTGATGGTGTTGGGAACGCAGGGGCTCCAGGTGTCAGGCTGCTGGGGTTGAGTGGTGTCGGGCAACGTCTCGAAAGCCAGCGGGAAGTAACCCCAATTGGGATTTGCTTTCAGAAACGTCGTATTAAACGTCCATACGTCCGGGTAATAGTTTTCGTTGTACTGCTTAGTCGTGACGAGCAGCGCGCCTGGGTTGGCCTCAAGAAACGCGCTCAACTTGTCGATCAGAATGTCGGTAAGGGTTGCCGGGTCCGTCCTGGGTAGCAAGCGGTTTACGAAATCTATGAAGAATTTGCCGTGCGTACAGCTGTTGAAGTACCTCTGCTCATCCACGGAAAGCGTGGCAATGAAATCGTCGAGGGATGGGCGGGCGCGCTGTGTAATTGCGGGCTTGGCCACAAGGGTGAGCGGGCAGGCCAATTCGACCTCTTCGGCGCGCCAGCCGATCAGTGAGCCCAGGTGCTGGGCTGCCTTGACGATTGCCGACTGCTCGGTACTACCTGAGTGCCGGGACAGGTAGTCCAAGGCGCTGCTTTCGTCGAACAGGTTGCCCCGGCACTTGTCCACCCAGTCGCGAAACCGACCGAGTTGATAGCACAGGTCCAGGTTGGCGGGTGGTCGCATAGGGGCCTGAGTGCCGAGTTGCGCACTTGAGGTCTTGGGTGGTTCTGTTTCCTCGAGGTCGAAGGCCTGCGTGTGTTCGATCAGCGTCGTGATCGCAGCGGGGCTCAGGCGCAGTAGCCTGATGAGTTCGGCATGGCGAGCCAGCGTCAGCCAGCGCTGAGCATCCAAGTGTTCCACCTGGATGCTTTTGTGCCGCTCTGGTGCTGCGGCGAGAATGTCGGCCAGCAGGTCTGTCGGCGACAGGGCGCACCAGCGCATCAACGGGGGTATGTGTTCTTGCGACAGCGCAAAACCATGTTCGCCAGTTCTGAACGCCGTGACCAGAAGATTGGCTGCCAAGGCTGTCCGATGATCGTTGAGCGTGTTGGGCCCCGCGGTGTTCTGCTGCGCTTGCTGCTGTTCCCCACCGCCGCTAAGGTCCCGCGCATCATTGCTCTCGAGAGCCTCTCTGATGTGCGGGAGGAGCTCGTTCATGGCCTTGACCAGCGGGCTATCCAGCGCAAGCCGGTTAGTGGAGCCTGGCGACAAGGCTTCAAGCAGCGCCAACGGCGAGATATGTTCCTGGCGAAGCCAACCATCCAGGTTGGTCAGGGCTACCAGCCCATCCAGCGTGTCGGTGGTTTCGGTATCGCTGAGTCTGGGGGAACCGGCCAATTGGGTAGACAGGGCGCAACCGGTCAAATCCAGCAACTTCAGGAGTGCCATTGCTTCGAGCGGCGAGCGTTTTAACAGTCGAGGCAACCGACTCAAGCGGTACAACGAAGATACCAAGGGCAGGGACAGGACCAGCGTCTTCAGCTTCAATGCCTGACGGGCCTGTTCCAGATAGGCACGTGTTGTCTGCTCGTCTGTCCCCATCGCCAGACAAAGGCCAGGCAAGAGCTTGCGTTGGCCATCGGCTTTGTCGTCCGGATCGAAGGTGCGCTCATCCAGCACCAAGGGCATTTCCACCTTGGCATTCTGCCCGGCGCCTGGTCCATCGAGGACACGGTCGAGCAGCGGCAGCTGTTCACCCACGCTGAATGGAGAGACCTGCCAGACAAGCGCGGCAAACTGTTCGGCGCTGACGCTGTAAGCCTCGTTCAGGTACAGGAAGACGCCCATGGCGCGCAAGGAGCAGGGGGACAGGCGCCAGTTGCCGGTCTGGCCTTCGGCACGCAGGATCGATATCAGCAGCAGGTCGACATCGGCGAACGGCAGTGCGAGTGCCCGTTGCAGGTGGATCATCTGGTACATGCGCGCAAGGCAGTTGTGGTCGAGCTGGTCGAACTTAAGTTCGAGTCCGGGTTCGGTCATCACATCTTTGACCGTCAACGGGGTTTTGCGGTTTGCGTTGATGTAGACCGCGCCGTGGCACAGGCCGTCGATGCTGGGTGCAACCTTCGGGCGATAGGCACTGGAGCACTTGACGGCGCTGAAGGCCGTCTGGGCGTTGTCATCGATACCGGAGATCGCCAGCAGCTCGAACAGTTGCTCGGTGTTCAGGCCGGTCTTGCGGCAGTAGGTTTCGACATCCAGCAGTGTCTCGATGGCTTTGCTGGGCGTTGAATTCGCCAGCCCGTACCAGGCGCGCCATGCATTCCCGGTTGGGCGTAGCGCCTCTTGGTCAAGCAACAGGCTCTGCAATGCTGGGCTGAAACCAGTGGCATTACGCATGACCTGACGCAGTTCCTCGGTGCGCAGGCGCCCTTGGCAGAAGCTTGGGTAGCTGTACTCGAGCTGCTGCAGCAGTTCGAAGTAGGGGATCTTCTTGTGCTTGAGAATGACCTTGGTCTGTTCCAGGGCGAAGTGGAACGGCAGGAGGGCGTGCTGGCCGGCGTTGGCGAGGGTTTCGGTCAGCACTGCGTTTGCACCGGCGTGGGTTTGAGCCTGGCGCTCGAGTGCACGAATCGCCAGGCTCAGTGCGCTAACGGGTTGTTCGAGGGTTCCAGGGTCGAGAAGCAACTCGCCGAGGTCTGGCCGGCGTTGCGCCAGGGTCAGCCGGGAGGACGCCGTACTGCTCTGCTCGAGCTTCAGTGCCTCCTGATAAAGAGCATGCAGATAGGCGATGGGCCCGCTGTTCGCTTCGGGAGCATCGGCGCTGCATGTGTTGACGAGCTGTTCCGGAAACAGTTTGGCGTAGGTATTGGCGGTAGGCTGGTCGGCCATGATCGAACGCTCCCTGGTCATTTGGAGGTTTGAACGTGTAAGGCTTGAATGGCAGGGCCAGCCTTGCTGGGCCAGCTTGAGGACATTGGACGGCGGGAGGGTGGGGGGCGCAACTGACAGAAATGCCAGGTGGGTTGCGGGCGCGGCAGGGGAGCGCCGAGAACAACAGGGTGAAGGGCCTGAGCATTTCGTCGGCGGCGCAGGGTTGTGGATTGTCGGACCGCTTTGCGCCCCGTTCGCGGCACGAGGCCGCTCCTACAGGGAAGCGCGATCCCCCTGTAGGAGCGGCCTTGTGCCGCGAACGGGCTGCAAAGCAGCCCGGCGTTCTATCTCAATGCCGCGTCAGCCGCTGCCTCACACACGCCTTGGCCTGCTCCGCCAACTCATCCAGCCGCTCATCGCGCGATTGCTCCGCCTCCATCATCACCTCGTCCCCGTTCTGGTTGAGCAGGTAGGTATGGATCTGCATCACCTCGACCGTCTGGTAGATCGGCGCAATGTCCAGCCGCCCGATCAGCGCCCCGCTGGCACGCCCGGTACTGCTCATCAGCACCTGTGGCCCGGCGCTGGCGATCACCTGCAAGCCCATGGCCTCGAACCATGGCACCTGCTCGGCGAAGGCACTCAGCTCGACGCAGGCGTAGCGGCTGCGCAGGTCGTCCAGCAACGCGCGGGCGATGCCCTGGCGGCGATGGTCCTGATGCACGGCAAGGAACGCCAGGCTGCAGGCCTGCGCATCGTCCTGGGCCGGCAGCGCCAGGGCAAAGCCGAGCAACTGGTCCGGGGCGTCGGCATCCAGCGCCAGGGTCAACTGCACGGCCAGGCCCCGGGTGCCGTCCAGGGCCATCAGGTACTGGTGCACCTCCATACCCACGCCGTACTGGTACAGCGGGTACAGCGGGTTGGCCGGGCTGATGGCGACGCTGCTGAGCTGGCCGACATGGTCGATCACCAGCTGGCGGATCTGGTTCTGGAAGGATTCGGGCGGCACGCCGTCGAGGCGGCGGAGGATGAACATCGCGGGTAGGGCTCCGGGTGGGCTGAAACGCCCGCTTCGAACGAGGCGGGCGCCCAGTTTACCCGGTGTGGCTAGCGCAGCCCAGCCAGCAGCAGGTCGAGGTTCTGCACCGCGGCGCCCGAGGCCCCCTTGCCGAGGTTGTCGAACACCGCGGTCAGCAGTACCTGGCCGTGCTCGGGGTTGGCGTACAGCGCCAGGCGCAGGTCGTTGCTGTCGTTCAGCGCCTGCGGGTCAAGCGCCGGGGCCGGGCCGTCCTGATGCAAGGGCATCACCTGCACATGGCGGGCGCCCTGATAGTGCTGCTCCAGGCAGGCCTGCAGTTGTTGCGCGCTGACGCCTGGCAACAGCCGCAGTTGCACAGGGATGCTCAGGACGATGCCCTGGCGATAGGCGCCATAGCCGGGCACGAACAGCGGGCGGGCGCTGAGCCCGGCGTGCTGCTGGATCTCCGGCACATGCTTGTGCGCCAGTTCCAGGCCGTATAGCTGCAAGGTTGGCAGATAGCCTTCGGCGGGCTGCTCATGGCGCTCGACCGCCGCCCGGCCACCGCCGCTGTAGCCGGAAATGGCATGGATGCTCAGCGGGTAGTCCGCTGGCAGCAGCCCGGCCTTTACCAGCGGGTGCAGCAGGGCGATGGCGCCGGTGGGGTAGCAGCCGGGGTTGCTGATACGGCTGCTGGCGGCGATGCGCTCGGCCTGGTGCTGGTCAAGCTCCGGCAGTCCGTAAACCCAGCCTGGCGCGGTACGGTGGGCGGAGCTGGCATCGATCACCCGCACCGCCGGGTTGCGCAGCGTCGCCACGGCGTCGCGGGCGGCGTCATCGGGCAGGCACAGCAGGGCGATGTCGGCGCTGTTGATCGCCTCGCTGCGCCGCGCTGGGTCCTTGCGTTCGGCCTCGGGCAGGGTGAGCAGGCGCAGGTCCTGGCGGCCTTGCAGGCGCGCGTGGATCTGCAGGCCGGTGGTGCCTTGGTCGCCGTCGATGAAAACGAGTGGCTGGTGCATGAGGAGTATCCGGATGAAAGGGGAGTGGGCCTATGCTCGCCTGTGGCTGGATGAAAGAAAATTTGAATATCATGATCATCAGATTCATTTAATCTGAACGAAGCTACCTGCGATGAACCCTACATCGTGGGAGCGGGCTTGCCCCGCGATGGCGCCAAGCCTGGAAATGATGTTGCCTGAGGCGGGCCCTATCGCGGGGCAAGCCCGCTCCCACGAGCAGTAACGCGACCTACCTGGGAAACCCATGCGAGAAATCAGCCTCGACCGCCTGCGCACCCTGGTGGTGATCGCCGAACACGGCTCGTTTGCCGACGCCGCCCGCCAGCTCAGCCTGGCGCCGCCGACCATCAGCCTGCACGTGGCCGAGCTTGAGGCGCGCATCGGCGCGCCCCTGCTCACCCGCACCCGTGGCCAGGTGCGGCCGACCCCGGTCGGCGAGACCTTGCTGCTACGTGCTCGGCGCCTGCTGGCCGATGCCGACCAGGCGCTGGAGGAGGTGCGCCGGCAGGTCGAGGGCCTGACCGGCCGCGTGCGCCTGGGCGCTTCCACGGGCGCGATCGCCCACCTGCTGCCCCAGGCGCTCGACGCCTTGCGCGTGGATCACCCAGGCATCGACGTCCAGGTGCAGGTGCTGACCTCGCAGGCCTCGCTGGCCCGTCTGCGCGAAGGCACCCTGGACATCGGCCTGGTGGCGCTGCCGCAGATGGCAGGCAAGGGGCTGAAGCTTACGCCCTGGCGCCGCGACCCGATCCTGGCCTACGTGCCCGTCGACTGGCGCCCGCCGGCACGGGTCACGCCGGCCTGGCTGGCCGGGCGGGCGCTGATCCTCAACGACAGCACCACGCAGTTGTCGCGGGTGACTTCGGAATGGTTCGCCGCCGCAGGGCTCTACCCCGAGCCACGCATCGAACTGAACTTCAACGACGCGATCAAGAGCCTGGTGGGCGCGGGATACGGCGCGACCCTGTTGCCCCAGGAGAGCGAGGGGCCCCAGCATGATCCGCGCATCGCCCGGCGGCCTTTGCGGCCGGGGCTGTGGCGCCAGCTGGGCATCGCCTGCCGCGAGGGCGAGCCCGAGCGCGCCACCGGACACGTACTAGAGGCACTGGAGCGCCTGCGCCAATGAAAGGCTGGCGCTCCAGGGTATTTGAATTCAAAGGAGGGGTGAGGATGCTCAGCCAGAGGACACATGGGAATGATTGAATTTGTCTTGCCGTACCTGCTTTTCCTGTACGGGCGATGTACAACCTTCATCAGGTCCTCGAGGGCCTGTGGGCCACCCCTCAAGGGCTCTCTGTATCCGAACAGGAGGGCGCCCTGGTCAGTGTCATTCCTTCCATGACCGAGGCGGTGCTTGAGCAGATGCCCTGGATGTGCTTGTACGCTGCCGTGCTGACACTGCTGCTCGGCATCGCTGTGCATACCCTGTGGCGGCGCGCAGGGGTGCTGTGGTTGGTGTTGTTGAGCTGCGTGCCCGGCGTGCTCAACTACCTGCAACTATGGCCGGAGTTTTCATACCTTCCCCGCAGCGTGACCTTGCTGGGTGGCGCCGGCGCGCTGGGCAGCGAGCAGGGCCTGATCCCCTTGCTGGTACTGGCGATGGCCTCCGGCTGGGCGCTGACGGTACTGCTGTACGATAACTTCAAGTTTTCCGAACGTTTCCGGCTGCTGTTCGATCATGCCTGGTTCCCATTGGCGTTGGTGGGGGCGTTCTTCTTTGTCGCTGACAACAATGCCACGCAGAACCAGCGCAGGCTCCAGGAAGCCCAGCAGCACGCACAGCAGGCCAGTGACTATCTGTTACGCCAGGCGCAGCGATATACCAGGCACTGCCAGGCCGCTGGCGTGGAGGGCTCGCTTTCTTGCCGCTGGAGCCGTTCGGTGCAGAATCGTCTGCTCGACAATATCGAGAGCCCTGACGTCAGTTTCGCGATGTTTTCGCCTGACAGTACCAGTGGCTATTACGCTGTTGGGCGCGACGTCCCGAGCGCGGCGCAGATCATCGAGTTGCGCAAGCAATTGGCGCAGTACAACCAGGAACTGTGCCCTGTAGCCCACTTGGGTAAAGGGGTGTCGCGCAATGCCCCTCTATCGGAAAGCTGCGAGCGCGTTCCGTTTACCTACTGCACGGCGTTCCCGGATGGGCCACATGACTTGGTGGACAAGTACATTGCCGGCACGACGGTGGCGATCGCCAGTGAGTGCATTGTGCCAAGCCTGGTTGCCCTGCGTGGCGAGGTGGTCAAATACCAGGCCCTGGTAAAGTCGGACCTGCGTGCAAAGAACTTTCGTTGGCTGTACTTCCTGCTGCTCGCCGTGCTGGTGGGCGGGAAGGTTGCTAACACCAGCACCAAACTTGCGAATCTCGATAATAGGTTGAGCGAGCGACAGGTGCTGTGGCGGGGTATGAAGCGGCTGTCGGGGCGGGTGTCGGGCCTGTGCGCACGGGCTATGGTTCATGGTGCAACGTGGTTGAGCAAGCGCTGGCGCGCATGGAAGGCCGAACTGCAATAGCCTGCGACGCTCGTTCAGCATGGCGCCCGATGAGTGTGCGAGCCACCAAGCGGGGAGGCGTCAAAGCGACTCCCCCGATGCGATTCAGCGCCGTTCGCGTGCTCGCAACGCCGTCACCGTCTCGCCGCCCACCCCCCAATTGTCGGTGGGCACCTCTTCGATCACCACGAAAGTGCTGGCCGGTGGTTTGCCCAGCACCTGCTGCAACAGTCGCGTGGTGCCTTCGATCAACTGGCGTTTGTGCTCGGCGCTGACGCCTTCATCGGTGACGCGGATATGCACATAAGGCATGGTTCGATCCTCTGCGTGTTCAGTGCCAGGTGCCGGCGGTGCTGCCACCGTCGACGGGCAGGATGACGCCGCTGACGAAGCGTGCGTCGGTCAGGTACAGCACGGCGTCCACCACATCCTGCGGCTTGCCGGTACGGCCGCTCGGCGACAGCGCGCCCAGCCCTTGGGCCTGGTCGCCGTGCAGCGGGGTGTCGATGATCCCCGGGGCCACGGCGTTGACCTGCACGCCGCTGCCCGCCAGCTCCAGGGCCAGGCCCTTGACCGCCTGGTTCAGGCCGCCCTTGACCAGCACCGGCAGCAGCGCCGGTACCCGAGTATCGGGTTGCAGGGCGATCGAGGCAGTGATGGCGATGATGTGCCCGTGCCCCTGTTGCTGCATCACCCGCGCGGCGGCCTGGGCGGGGTAGAAGAAGCCCTTGAGGTTGGTGCCGACCAACGCGTCGACGTCGGCTTCGCTGTAGTCCACCACAGGTTTGGGGATGAAGATGCCGGCATTGTTGACCAGGATATCCACCCGGCCAAAGGTCTTGAGCGCGGTGGCGAACAGGCGCTCGGCGGTGGCTTTTTCGGCGATGTCACCGGCCACGCCGACGAACCCGGCCGGGTTGCCCAACTGCGCGGCCGCGGCGTCCAGGCGCACCTGGCTGCGGGCGTTGCCGACCACGTTGTCGCCGCGTTCGAGGAAGGCCTGGGCGAGGGCGAAGCCCAGGCCGCTGGAGGCGCCGGTGATGATGACGGTACGTGGGTTGCTCATAGGGGTGATCTCCAGTGGATGAGCCTTGGCTCGGGGTGGAATCACTGTAAGTTGCAACGCTCGCTTGAAAAATGAGGCGCATGGCATTTCAATCGATACACCGTGTAATCAATCGAGCCGCCATGACCCGCCATTTCGATGACCTGCAACTGGGCAGCCTGGAGCTGTTCTGCCTTGCCGCCGATGCCGGCA
Source organism: Pseudomonas sichuanensis (assembly GCF_003231305.1). Lineage (GTDB taxonomy): Bacteria > Pseudomonadota > Gammaproteobacteria > Pseudomonadales > Pseudomonadaceae > Aquipseudomonas > Aquipseudomonas sichuanensis. The sequence continues at coordinate 19,029 of NZ_QKVM01000009.1, forward strand.
GCTTCACCGAGGCGGCCACCTTGGCCGGTGTCACGCCTGCCGCCGTGAGCCGGTCGGTGGCCCGCCTGGAAGAGCGCCTGGGCGTGCGCCTGTTCGTGCGTACCACCCGGCAGATGCGCCTGTCCGAGGCCGGGCAAGCCTACTACCAGCAATGCCGCCAGGCCTTGGGGCAACTGGTGGAGGCCGAGCGGCAGGTGACGGGCGGGCAGCTCGAACCCAGCGGCCGGCTGCGCATCAGCGCACCGACGCCCTATGCCCACCACCGCCTGCTGCCGCTGTTGCCGCGCTTTCGCCAACGCTATCCGCAGGTGTTGGTGGATGTGCACGTCAGCAATCGCAATGTCGATTTCGCCGAGGAGCAGTTCGACCTGGCCATCCGCGGCCGCGCCCCGGCCGACTCGCGGCTGGTGGCGCGGCGCCTGGAGGACGCCGAGCTGGTGATCGTCGCCACCCCGGGCTATCTGGCCCGGGCGGGGGTGCCGCAGACACCGGATGATCTGGCCGGGCACGACTGCATCCAGTTCGAGATGCCCAGCAGCGGCCGGCGCCCGCCCTGGAGCTTTCGGCGCGACGGGCAACTGATCGAGCTGGACACCCAGGGCGCCTTCACCTGCCAGGGCGACTTCCTCGCCACCAGCACGCTGGTGCGCCACGGCGGCGGCCTGATGCAGGCCTACCGCTTCACCGTGCAGGACGCCCTGGACAGCGGTGAGCTGGTGGAGGTGCTGGCGGATTTCGGCGGCACCTCGCGGCCCTTCATGCTGGTTTACCCGCAGGCCAGGCACATGCCGTTGAAGGTGCGCGTGTTCATCGACTTCCTGTTGGGCGAACGGCCTCTGCCGTTTGGCTGAAGCCCGCGCAGGGCGTGCGCTGGAGCACTATTCTTGTCGCTGCGTCGGCGCGTTGTGCCGCCGACCTTTCAGCAGTCCGGCTATTTCCCAGGAGAACGCTCCATGAAATCCATGACACTGCTAGTGATTGCCTCGGTACTGAGTTTTGCCGCACAGGCCGAGGACAGCGCGGCGACCAACTGCGATGCCAAGATCAATGACCTGGAGTACATCAGCAAAACCGATGGCCAGGCGCTGCATGGCGGCATGGCGCACGACTACCATGAGCTGCTCAAGGAAGCCAAGGCCGCCAAGGCCAGCGGTGACATGGAGAAGTGTCAGGCCTCGGCCGACCGTGCCAAGACCATCTACAACAAAGCGCGCGGCAAGTAGCCAGGAGCCTATGGGAGGGCGCGGGGTCTCGTGTAAGCTCGCTTGGGTCATCTCACGAGAGCTCCCCATGATCCCGCCCAGCCCGCGCCTCGACAGCCTGCTCACCGGCATCGCCCGGCCCTTCACCCGCCCAGGCTCGCACAGCGCTATCGACAAGCAGCCTCGCCAAGGTGCCTTGCAGGTGACCGCGCTGGGTATCGCGGGTGACGAACAAGGCGACCTGCGCGTACACGGTGGGGTGGAAAAAGCCATCCATCACTACCCCCGTGAACACTACGCCGCTTGGGCGGCCGAGCTGGGCGAGCACCCGCTGCTGGCGCAGCCCGGCGCCTTTGGCGAAAACTTCAGCAGCACCGGTTGGACCGAGGCCGATGTCTGCCTGGGCGACCGCATACGTGCAGGCACCGCCTTGCTGGAAATCTCCCAGGGGCGCATGCCGTGCTGGAAACTCAACGAGCGTTTCGACGTGGCGCAGATGGCCCTGCGGGTGCAGCAGAGCGGGCGCACCGGCTGGTACTACCGGGTCGTGGAGGAAGGCCTGGTGCAGGCGGGCGACAGCCTGCAGCTGGTCGAACGCCCCCATGGGTTGTGGTCGGTGGCGCGGTTGTCGGCGGTGCTGTTCGACAAATGCCTGGAGCCTGAACTGCTGCAGGAGTGCCTGGCGCTGCCGCTGGTACCGAACTGGCGGCGGACCCTGGAAAAGCGCCTGGCGCAACGCCAGGTCGAAGACTGGTCGTCGCGCCTGCAGGGGCGCAGCGACGCCTGAACATCTGCCCTACAAGACAAGGAACCCAGCATGCCCTTCGAACTGGACGACCGCCTGGTGATCGGCGTCGCGTCAAGCGCGGTGTTCGACCTCAGCGAAGCCGATGCGGTGTTCCGCCGCGAAGGCGAAGCGCAGTACCGCAAGTACCAGGAGCAGCACCTGGACGTGCCGCTGGGCAAGGGCATCGCCTACCCGTTCATCAAGCGCCTGCTGGCGCTCAATGACCTGCGCGAAGACCCGGAAGACCCGTTGGTGGAGGTGGTGCTGCTGTCGCAGAACGACCCCGATACCGGTTTGCGGGTGATGAAGACCATCGATCATTACGGGCTGAACATGACCCGGGCGATCTTCACCCAGGGCCGCTCGCCTTATGAATACATTCCGGCACTGAACATCGCGCTGTTCCTGTCCGCCGACAAGCAGCATGTGGACGCGGCCATCCAGGCCGGCTACCCGGCCGGGCAGGTGCTCGACTCGCAGTTCGATGACGACGAAAGCGACGACAACCTGCGCATCGCCTTCGACTTCGATGGCGTGCTGGCCGGGGACGAGTCGGAGGCGGTGATGCAGTCCGGCGGGCTGGGCAGCTTCCATGCCCACGAAGTGCTGAACAAGGCCCAGCCGCACAACCCCGGCCCGCTGAAGGAGTTCTTCGTGCGCATCGCGCGGATACAGGCAGCGGAGGAGCAGTTCAAACTTGACCACCCCGGCTACGAGAACCGCTTGCGGGTGTCGATCGTCACCGCGCGCAACGCGCCATCCCACGAACGTGCATTGAACACCCTGAAGAGCTGGGGGGTGATGGCCAACGATGCATTCTTCCTCGGTGGCATCGAGAAACGCCGGGTGCTGCAGGTGCTCAAGCCGCACATCTTCTTCGATGATCAGTCCGGGCATTTGAAAAGCACCAGTACGGTGGTGCCGTCGGTGCACGTGCCGTTTGGGGTGACCAACCGTTCGGCGTGACATGATCGACCCTCATCGCGGGGCAAGCCCGCTCCCACGTGGGTTGAGGCCCCGTTTCCTGGGTGCATGCAAATGCGTGGGAGCGGGCTTGCCCCGCGATGGGGCGTCAAGAAGATCGTCTCAGAACCATCGGTCGTTACGCTTTCGCCCCCGGGTCAGCGCCGGCAGGATCAACCCCAGCAGCAACCCGGCACCGGCAATGCTGCCGCCGTAGACCATGTAGCGCATCATCACCTGCTTGTTTTCATCCCCCAGCCGGGCCTGGGTGTCGCGCAGGTTCGACTGGGCCTCGGCGAGCTGCTCGTTGAGCGCCTTGTTGCGGGTTTCCAATTCGTCGATCAGCGCCTTGCGCGAGTCCAGGGTCTCCTGCATGCCTTGCACGCGGTTCTTCCAGCTGTCGTCGATGGTCTTCAACTGGCCGGACAGGTCGGCCACCTGCTGGTCGAGCTGCGGCAGGCGCTCGCTCTGGCCCGGCAGCGCCTGCAGGTCACTGCTGAGGATCCACACCAGGTCGCCGCTCTGGCCGCGCACCTGGCTGTAGTTGCCCTGGCTGGTCACCAGGCTGACTTTCTGCCCCGACTTCAGTGAGCCGACGATCCGGTGGCCATCGGTGGGGCCACTGCGCACGTAGGTACTCAGGCTGTCGCTGACCCAGCGTGCATCGCTGGCCGGCTCTTCGGCATGGGCCGGGGCGGCGAGGGCGATCAGGGCGGCGATCAGGCTGCCGCGCAGGGCGGGGAGGGCGGTGTTGGCGGGCTGCTTGTCTGGCATGGTGGTCTTCGCTGAAGCGGGGCAAATGAAGGCCCGATGACTGGGCCGGCGATCCGGTCGAGTGAATTGACCGTCAGCCAAAGACCGCTTTTTTGTAGGCAGGTTCACTGCTTAGTGCAGGAAATGCCTACAGAGTGTTGCCGGATGTACACATAAACGAAAACGGGGCAGGCCATCGCTGGCCTGCCCCGTTCATGTCAACGCGCCGGATCAGGCGACCTTGACGATCCAGCCAGCCGGTGCCTCGACGTCACCGCTCTGAATGCCGGTCAGCTCGTTGTAGAGCTTCTGGGTGACCGGGCCGACCTTTTCCAGGTCGTGGAACACGTGCAGCTTGCCGTTGTACTCGATGCCGCCGATCGGCGTGATCACCGCGGCAGTGCCGCAGGCGCCGGCTTCGATGAAGCGGTCGAGCTTGTTGATCTCGACATCGCCTTCGATCACGGTCAGGCCCAGGCGCGATTGCGCCAGTTCCATCAGCGACAGGCGGGTGATACCTGGCAGTACCGAGGCCGATTTCGGGGTGACGAACTCGTTGTTGGCGGTGATGCCGAAGAAGTTGGCCGAGCCGACCTCTTCGATCTTGGTGTGGGTCAGCGGGTCCAAGTAGATGGCGTCGGCGAAGTTGGCTTTCTTCGCTTCGGCACCCGGCTGCAGGCTGGCGGCATAGTTGCCACCGACCTTGGCCGCGCCAGTGCCTTGGGGGGCGGCGCGGTCGAAGCTGGAAATCTGGAAGTTGTGCGGCTTCATGCCGCCCTTGAAGTACGAACCTACCGGGATGGCGAAGATCGAGAAGATGAACTCGGGCGCGGTGCGCACGCCGATGTTGTCACCGGTGCCGATCACGAACGGGCGCAGGTACAGGGCACCCTTGCCGTGCGGCGGAACGAAGTGCTCGTTGGCCTTGACCACTTGCTTGCAGGCCTCGATGAACACGTCGGTGGGCACGTGCGGCATCAGCAGGCGGGCGCAGCTGCGCTGCATGCGCGCGGCATTCTGGTCGGGGCGGAACAGGTTGATCGAGCCGTCCTTGCAACGGTAGGCCTTCAGGCCCTCGAAGCACTGCTGGCCATAGTGCAGGGCGGTGGAGCCTTCACTGATGTGCAGCACGTTGTCGTCGGTCAGGGTGCCTTTGTCCCACTCGCCGTTACGCCATACGGACAGGTAACGCTTGTCGGTCTTGATGTAGTCGAAGCCCAGCTTGTCCCAGTTAATGCTTGCGTTGCTCATGACACCCTCATAGCTCAAAGCCCGAACACGGCGGGCTGCTGTTATATGCGCACCACGCCACCTTAATACATCCGGCGCGGATCGGAAACGGCCAGTCACGAATTGGCTGGGGGTGTGGCTGGGTGGTGGCTGGGTTGTTGGTTGATTCAGGGTTCGAGTTGGGTCACCAGGTGCCTGTCGGGAGATTGAGTGAAGGCCACAAGGTGATCGTCGGTGTTTTTGCAGCGCCTATGAGATCGAGCGCCGCCCGCGCGGCGCATCGCGGGGCAAGCCCGCTCCCACATTTGTTTCGGGCCAATTATTCCTGTGAAAGTACCGGCGCCTGCCTTGGTGCATGCCTTGAGTCAGGTGGGGCGGCGGCAACGCCCACGCTGAAACCGCGTCGTACCAACAAGGCAGACCAGGTGATGGCACAGGAAAGACTGGCCCGAAACAAATGTGGGAGCGGGCTTGCCCCGCGATGCGCCGCGCGGGCGGCGCTCGATCTTGAGAGCGCTGCAGAGCTGTCGCCATGCACCTGATGGCCCACATACGATCCCAAGATGGGCGCTCGGGCTGCGCAGTCCTTTCGCGACACAAAAAACGCGCAAAATCAGCGCAACCGCCGATTCCAGTCCCCACCATGATCGCGCCAGCAGGCCTCTTCACTGTCATAGCGCAAATGCCAGCCCACATGGTCCAACTGCACACCAGCCTCGGCCAGTGCCTGGGTGGTCAGCGCCAGTATCCGCGCCTTGGCCGCACCGGCCAGGGCATCGGCCTTGGCCGTGTCGTCAGTGAACACCCAGGTGATGCGCAGGCTGGCGGGGAAGTCATCGAGGTCGACCTGATGGGTGAGCCAGGCAAAGCCGACGATCTCGGCCTGGGCAGTGGCGCAAGCCTCGGTGAGGCAGGCGACCATTTCCCGCTCCAGGCGCGCCAGTGCGCGTTTATTGCTGGCCATCAGGCGTCGTCGATCTGCTGGCAGAAGCGCAGGCGGTTGCCGAACGGGTCGGCGATCTGCATTTCCAGGCCCCAGTCGACCTTCTCGGCGTGCGGGCGGGAGTAGCCGTACTGCTTGGCCAGCAGCTCCCGCTCCAGGGCCTTGAGGTCTTCGACCCGGGCGAAAATCGCCGACCCCGGGGTGGCATCGCCGTGGTGTTCGGACAGGTGCAGGATCAGCCCGTCGCGGTGGACCTGCATGTACAGGGGCAGGTCGGCGGCGAAGCGGTGCTCCCAGTCGAGGGTGAATCCGAGGAAATCAATGTAGAACTCCCGGGCCTTGTCGACCGAGAAGATCCGCAGGATGGGGATGGCGGCGGCGAATTGCATCGCAACTCCTGTGCTGTGCGTTTTCCTGGGGCGTCAGTGTAACGCCGTCGGCACCGCTTGAGGGCGCGCTTTTGCCCCGCATTTGCGCAGTGCGAGGCCCGTGGCAGCGTCGATTGAATACATCGTAGGAAAATTCATTCAGATTCATCTGATTACTTGGCCTGCAACCTGCAACATCCCGTTCATCAATTTTGATCGATTGGTCAGGCAGCCGCGCTGGCATGGTGTTCAAGACGCCATGCCAGAGCGGCCCAGGCCACGGATGACGGGGGTTTGGGATGTCCTTGCCGGAGCCGCACACGGCACACGACGAGCAGGCGGGCTGGAGCGCGCACCTGCAGCTGCGCTTCGTCCAGCGCGAGGGCGTGACCCGGCTTGGTGCGCGCCGCCATGTCGGACCTCTTTTGGTGCAGCGGCCGTTCTACCCCGAGGGCGGCCCCTGTCACGTTTATGTGCTGCACCCGCCCGGCGGCATCGTCGCCGGTGACCGCCTGGAGCTGGACATTCACCTTGAAGCGGGCAGCCATGCGCTGCTGACCATGCCCGGCGCCAGCAAGTTCTACCGTAGCATCGGCCCGACCGCGCGGCTGGCGCAGCGCTTCCACCTGGCGGCCGGCAGCACCCTGGAGTGGCTGCCCCAGGACAGCATCTTCTTCAACGGTGCCCGCGCCAGCCTCGACAGCCGTTTCACCCTGGCGCCCGGTGCCCGCCTGCTGGCCTGGGAAACCCTGTGCCTGGGCCGCCCGGTGATGAACGAACGGTTCGAGCAGGGCGCCCTCGACAGCCGCCTGTGCATCGAACTGCCCGACGACCCCGGCCTGCACGAGCGCCTGCGCATCGACGGCGGGCGCCTGGACAAGCTCGGCGGCCACCCGCTGCTCGCCACCTTCTGTGCAGCGCCTGCGGACGCACAGGTGCTGGAGCAGGTGCGCGCACTGCTGGATGAACTGCCAACGCCGGCCGGCGCGACCCTGCTCGGGCCACTGCTGGTGATTCGCCTGCTCGACCACGACAACCAACACCTGCAACACCACCTGCAGCGCCTCTGGCACTTGCTGCGCCCGGCCGTGCTCGGCCTGGCGCCGTGCCCGCCGCGCATCTGGGCCACCTGAAGAGAGCCTCCATGGAGCTGACCCCAAGAGAGAAAGACAAACTGCTGCTGTTCACCGCCGCCTTGCTGGCCGAACGGCGCCTGGCCCGTGGCCTGAAGCTCAACTACCCGGAGGCCGTGGCGCTGATCAGCGCGGCGGTGCTCGAAGGCGCCCGCGATGGCCGCACGGTGGCCGAGCTGATGAGCCTGGGCCGTGAAGTGCTGGTGCGTGAACAGGTGATGGACGGCGTGCCGGAGATGCTCCACGACGTCCAGGTCGAAGCCACATTCCCCGACGGCACCAAGCTGGTGACCGTGCATGACCCTATCGTCTGAGGTGCTGCCCATGATCCCCGGAGAAATCCAGGTCGCCGCCGGCGACATCGAACTCAACGTCGGCCGCGCCACGGTCAGCGTCAGTGTGGCCAACCACGGCGACCGGCCGGTGCAAGTCGGCTCGCACTACCACTTCTATGAAGTCAACGATTGCCTGGTGTTCGAGCGCGAGCCGGCCTTGGGCTTTCGCCTGGACATTCCGGCCGGCACCGCCGTGCGTTTCGAGCCGGGCCAGGCGCGCACCGTGCAGTTGGTGGCCTACGCCGGCAAGCGTGAAGTGCATGGCTTCCAGGGCAAGGTGATGGGCGCGCTGGAGAGCAAGGCATGAGCCGTATTTCCCGTCGGGCCTACGCCGACATGTTCGGCCCCACCGTCGGCGACCGCGTGCGCCTGGCCGACACCGCGCTGTGGGTGGAGGTGGAGAAAGACTTCACGGTCTATGGCGAAGAGGTCAAGTTCGGCGGCGGCAAGGTGATCCGCGACGGCATGGGCCAGGGCCAGATGCTGGCGGCCGAGGCCATGGACCTGGTGCTGACCAATGCGCTGATCATCGACCACTGGGGCATCGTCAAGGCCGATATCGGCGTCAAGCACGGGCGCATCGCGGCGATCGGCAAGGCCGGCAACCCCGACGTGCAGCCCGGCGTGACCGTGGCGGTCGGGCCGGGCACCGAGGTGATCGCCGCCGAAGGCAAGATTGTCACCGCCGGTGGCATCGACTCGCACATTCATTTCATCTGCCCGCAGCAGGTGGAAGAAGCGCTGACCAGCGGCGTCACCACCTTCATCGGTGGCGGCACCGGGCCGGCCACCGGCACCAACGCCACCACCTGCACCCCCGGGCCCTGGTACCTGGCGCGCATGCTCCAGGCCGCCGACAGCCTGCCGATCAATATCGGCCTGCTGGGCAAGGGCAACGCCTCGCGCCCCGAGGCATTGCGCGAGCAGATCGCCGCCGGTGCGGTGGGCCTCAAGCTGCACGAGGACTGGGGTTCGACCCCTGCGGCGATCGACTGCTGCCTGGGCGTGGCCGAAGCAATGGACATCCAGGTGGCGATCCACACCGACACCTTGAACGAGTCCGGTTGCATTGAAGACACCCTGGCCGCCATAGGCGACCGTACCATCCACACCTTCCACACCGAAGGTGCCGGCGGTGGCCACGCCCCGGACATCATCCGCGCGGCGGGGCAGGCCAACGTGCTGCCGTCGTCGACCAACCCGACCCTGCCGTACACCGTCAACACGGTCGATGAGCACCTGGACATGCTGATGGTCTGCCACCACCTGGACCCGAGCATCGCCGAGGACGTGGCCTTCGCCGAGTCGCGCATCCGCCGCGAAACCATCGCCGCCGAGGACATCCTCCACGACATGGGCGCCTTCGCCATGACCTCGTCCGACTCCCAGGCCATGGGCCGGGTCGGCGAGGTGGTGCTGCGCACCTGGCAGGTGGCGCACCAGATGAAGCTGCGCCGCGGCCCGCTGGCGCCGGACAGCAGCTACAGCGACAACTTCCGGGTCAAGCGCTACATCGCCAAGTACACCATCAACCCGGCGCTGACCCATGGCATCGGCCACGAGGTCGGTTCGGTGGAGGTGGGCAAGCTGGCCGACCTGGTGCTGTGGGCGCCGGCCTTCTTCGCGGTCAAGCCGGCGCTGGTGATCAAGGGCGGCATGATCGTCACCGCGCCCATGGGCGATATCAACGGCTCGATCCCCACGCCGCAACCGGTGCACTACCGTCCGATGTTCGGTGCCCTGGGCGCGGCGCGGCATGCCACGCGCATGACCTTCCTGTCCCAGGCCGCCATCGACCGTGGCCTGCCCGAGGAACTGAAGCTGCACAGCCTGATCGGCGTGGCCCGCGGCTGCCGACAGGTGCGCAAGGCAGACATGGTGCACAACACCCTGCAGCCAGTGATCGAGGTCGACTCGCAGACCTACCAGGTACGTGCCGACGGCGAGCTGCTGGTGTGCGAGCCGGCCAGCGAACTGCCGCTGGCCCAGCGTTATTTCCTGTTTTGAAGGCGCATCTGGGTGGTGAGGTCCTTGTAGGAGCGGGCTTGCCCCGCGAACACCGGCACAGCCGGTGCCATCTACCGAGTTGCCTGGTTCGCGGGACAAGCTCGCTCCTACAGGGGCCGGCCACAAGCACATGGTTTGTTTGAAAGGAGTGAACATGATCGTACTTACCCGCAGGGTCGCCGACGCCGAAACGGTGACCGGCAGCGTCACCCTGACTGTCGACAGCCGGATCAAGAGCCGCCTGCGCGTGAGCCTCGACGACGGCCGTGATGCCGGCTTGATGCTCGAACGCGGCCACCTGCTGCGCGGTGGCGAGCTGCTCGCCGATGCCGAAGGCGGCCAGGTGATTCGTGTGCTCGCCGCGCCCGAAGCGGTATCGACGGTGCGTTGCTGCGACCCGCACCTGCTGGCGCGCGCCGCCTACCACCTGGGCAACCGCCATGTGCCGTTGCAGATCGAGCCGGGCTTGCTGCGTTACCAGCACGACCATGTGCTCGACGACATGCTGCGTGGCCTGGGGCTGACGGTGGCTGCCGAACAGGCGCCGTTCGAGCCCGAGGCCGGCGCCTACCAGAGCGCAGCGCATAGCCACAGCCATAGCCATGCTCACGACCATCCCTTCGTGCGCCTGCAAGCCCATTCCTGAACACCTCCTGGAGCTGACCATGAAAAAGACTTTCGCCCTGATGCTGCTGATGGTGGCCGTGCCGGCCTTCGCCCACCCAGGCCACGACGCCAACCCGTTGCAGGATGGCCTGCTGCACCCGCTGACCGGCCTCGATCATTTGCTGATGCTGCTCGGCACCGGCGTGCTCGCCGCGCTGACCGGGCGCACCCTGGCCCTGCCGCTGGCCACCTTGGCGGCCATGTTCGGCGGCGCGGTGTGCGGCCATCTGTTCGGTGATGTGGTCGGCATGGAGCCGATGATCCTCGGCTCCCTGCTGGTGGCCGCCGCGGCCATGCTGCTGCCCAGCCGCCAGTTGCTGCTGTCGCTGATCATGCCGGTGTTCGCCCTGTTCCATGGCTGGGCCCATGGCGTCGAGGCCACGCCCAGCGCTTTCTGGCAGTTCAGCGCCGGCTTCGTCACCGTCAGCGGCTTGCTGCTGGCCGCAGGCTTTGCCGTCGGTTGCCTGCTGCGCCGCCATGCCGGCCTGCAGAAAGCCTTCGGCGGCGGCCTGCTGGCCGGTGCCGCGCTGGTACTGGCCGGCTGATGAACAGCGACCTGGCGCTGCTGCGCCTGCTGCAGCTGGCCAGCCCCGGCCTGCCGGTGGGCGGCTTTACCTACTCGCAGGGCCTGGAGTGGGCGGTCGAAGCCGGCTGGGTACGGGATACCGCCAGCTTTGCAGCCTGGCAGCGTGAACAGCTGCACGACACCCTCGGCTACCTCGACTGGCCGCTGTTGGCGCGCCTGTACCGTGCCTGCCAGGTGGGCGACGCCCAAGCCTTCGCGCACTGGAGTCGCGTTCTGCTGGCCAACCGCGAAACCGCCGAGTTGCGCCTTGAAGAGCAGCAGCGCGGCAGCGCACTGGCGCGCCTGCTCGATGGCTGGCAACTGGGCCAGGCGTCGGCCTGGCGACCCAGCCTTGAACTCAGCCAGCTTGGCGGCATGGCCTGGCTGGGCGCGCACTGGTCGATCCCGCTGCGCCAGCTCGCCCTCGGCCTTGGCTTTGCCTGGCTGGAAGGGGCGGTGATGGCCGGGGTCAAGCTGGTGCCGTTCGGCCAGCAAGCGGCGCAGAGCCTGCTGCGCGATCTGGGCGAGGAATTGCCCGCAGTACTCGATCAAGCCCTGGCGCTGGACGACGACCAGCTCGGCGGTGGCCTGCCGCTGCTGGCCATCGCTTCGTCACGCCACGAAACCCAATACACCCGTTTGTTCCGTTCCTGAGGACTGCCTAGATGGAAAACTACCAGCAACCCCTGCGTGTCGGTGTCGGCGGACCGGTCGGTTCCGGCAAGACCGCGCTGCTCGAATGCCTGTGCAAGGCCATGCGCGATCACTACCAGATTGCCGTGGTGACCAACGATATCTACACCAAGGAAGACCAGCGCATCCTCACCGAGGCCGGCGCGTTGGAGCCCGAGCGCATTGTCGGCGTGGAAACCGGTGGCTGCCCGCATACTGCGATCCGCGAGGACGCCTCGATGAACCTCGCGGCCGTGGAAGGGCTGGCGCGCAAGTTCGGCAACCTTGAAGTGATCTTTGTCGAGAGCGGCGGCGACAATCTCAGCGCCACCTTCAGCCCGGAGCTTGCCGACCTGACCATCTACGTGATCGACGTCGCCGAAGGCGAGAAGATCCCGCGCAAGGGGGGGCCAGGCATCACCAAGTCGGACTTCCTGGTGATCAACAAGACAGACCTGGCGCCCTACGTCGGTGCCTCGTTGGAGGTGATGGAGCGCGATACCAATCGCATGCGCCCCGAGCGGCCCTGGACCTTCAGCAACCTGAAGAAAGGTGAGGGTTTGCAGGCGGTGATCGATTTCATCGTCGAGCGAGGGATGCTTGGCGCAAGCGCTTGAATGCGCTGCGACCTTGGGCTTGCGAGGGCACATCTACAAAACAGGAAAGGATTTCCGGGGGTTAATCGGCCATCACCTGAATGCAGTGGCAAGGTTCAGGTCTAGAGTCTTTGACGCTGGCACGACCCGCCAGCGAAGTCCATTCAAGGAGTCAGAATGAGAAAGATCGCAACATTCGCGCTGTTGGCCGCTGCAAGTGTGCTCCAGGTTGCCTATGGTCAGGAGCCCACACAGCGGGATGTGGCCGAGCGTGAGGCCATTTCGCCGTTTGCCCCGCGCAACGCTGCCGATGCCGATGCCGTGAGCATTCGCTTGGCGAGCATCGGCGTCCCTCGAATGGCTTGCCCGAAAGGAACCTTGCGCACCCCGGCGGGCCACTGCCAGCCTGCGTTTGACTTCGACTGAAGGCACCGACCTGTAACGGTGGCGGCCTTTAGCAGCCACTCGGCGGTCTTGGGGTGTTCCGAGGCCGTCGGGAGGTGCTCGAAAATCGTAGAGAGGGCCAGTCCTGCGCAACAAATAATATGCTCAACCCCTAGGTTAATCCTTGCCTGCCGCAGCCGTCCGAGACACCGCCACACAGAGTAAGCTTGTGGGAAAAATCCCGGCGTGCCGACCACGGCGCCATAGAGGTACCCATGGCTTCATACACCTTGCGTCAACTCAAGTACTTCGTCACCACCGTAGAGGCCGGCAGCGTTGCCGAGGCCTCGCGTCAGCTGTACATCGCCCAACCGTCGATCTCCACGGCGATCAAGAGCCTGGAAGAAAGTTTTGGCGTGCAGCTGTTCATTCGTCATCACGCCCAGGGTGTGTCACTGACCCCCAGCGGCAAGCGTTTCTACGCCAAGACCCGCGCCCTGCTGCAGATGGCCCACGAGTTCGAACAGAACGCCCTGGCCGACAACGACACGGTGGCCGGGCATATCGACATCGGCTGTTTCGAGACCGTGGCGCCGCTGTACCTGCCACGGCTGATCGCCGGTTTTCGCGCACGTTACCCCGGGGTGGATATCCGCCTGCGCGACGGTGAGCAGCAGGAGCTGATCCAGGGCCTGACCGCCGGTACCTTCGACCTGGCGTTCCTCTACGACCATGACCTGGACGGCACCATCGAAGCCGAGCCGCTGATGCCGCCGCAGAAGCCCTACGTGCTGTTGCCGGAGAAGCACCGCTTTGCCGGCCAGGCCCAGGTGTCGCTGCGCGACCTGTGCCCGGAGCCGATGATCCTGCTCGACGTGGCGCCCAGCCGTACCTACTTCGTCAGCCTGTTCAACGAACTGGGGCTCACGCCGAACATCGTCTTCAGTTCGCCGTCGATCGAGATGGTGCGCGGGATGGTGGGGCAGGGCTTCGGATTTTCGCTGCTGGTGACCCGGCCGCATACGGAGTTCACCTATGACGGGCAGCGCCTGGTGATGCTGGATATTGCCGAGCCGGTGACGCTGTCGGGGCTGGCCGCGGCGCACCTGAAACGGGTGCAGTTGACCAAGCCGGCGCAGCTGTTCGTGGATTTCTGTCGGGAAGAGTTGGCCAAGTTCTAAAAAGCATCGCGGGGCAAGCCCGCTCCCACGCCAGTCTCAGCGTGGGAGCGGGCTTGCCCCGCGATTGCGCTTCAAAGATTTACTGCTGATCCGGCACCACCGCGATCACATCGATTTCCATCAGCCATTCAGCCTGGGCCAGGCCCGCCACCACCAGCCCGGTGGAAATCGGGAACACGCCCTTGAGCCACTTGCCAACTTCCTTGTACACCGGCTCGCGGAAGCGTGGGTCGGTGATGTAGGTGGTGGTCTTGACGATGTGCGACAGGTCCGAGCCTGCCTCCTCAAGCAGTTGCTTGACGTTCTTCATCGCCTGCTCGGCCTGGGCCTGTGGGTCACCCAGGCCCACCAGACGGCCTTCGAAGTCGGTACCGACCTGGCCGCGTACATAAATGGTGTTGCCGGCGCGGACTGCCTGGCACAGGTCATTGTCCAGGGCCTGGTTGGGGTAGGTGGCCTTGGTGTTGAACATGCGAATACGGGTATGAGTTGGCATCAGTTGGCTCCGAGGGTGCTGACGTTGCTGATCGAGGTGTTCTGCTCATCCGCGTTGCGTTGATCGCGGTCGCGGTAGGCCAGGTAGGTGCGTTGGGTGGCGATATGGCCGGCGACGTGCTTGGCGTCGTGCCATACGCCCCAGATGAACGACGAGCCACGGCGCGACAGCCAGGGCAGGCCGAGGAAGTACACGCCCGGCTCTTTGGACACGCCGCGCTGGTGCTGTGGCTTGCCGTTGGCATCGAAGGCGTCGACCTGCAGCCAGCTGAAGTCCACGCCGTAACCGGTGGCCCAGATGATGCTGGTGACATTGGCCTTGGCCAGGTCGAGTTCGCGCAGCGGGTTGCTGACGCAGTCCGGGTCGGGCAGGCGCTTGCGTGCGTCGGGTTCCGGCGGCAGGTCGAGGCCATTGCGCTCGATGTAGGCGTCGGCGGCATCCAGCAGGGCCAGGTAGTTTTCGTCGCCGCGCTGGATGTTGTCGGCCAGGTTGTCCTGGAACCGCGCCACGCCGCCTTCGAACGACTGGGTCAGGCCGACCAGGGTCATGCCCTGGTGGGCGAGGGCGCGGAAGTCCACGGTGTGGCCGCCTCGGGCGCCCGACACGGCGATGGTCACGTGTTCGCGGCCGGGCTTGGCGATTTCCGCGTCCCACTCACCGAGCACGCCCAGCCACCAGCAGAAGTCGCGGTTGCGGTAGCTGCGCGGTGGGCGGTCGTGGGCGCCGACCGACAGGTACACCTGGCGCCCGGCACGCATCAGCTCTTCGGCGATCTGCACGCCGGAGGAGCCGGCGCCGACCACCAGCACCGCGCCTGCGGGCAGTTGCTCGGGGTTGAAGTAGGCGGCCGAGTGGATCTGGTGCAGGCTTTCATCCTTTGGCGCGATGGCCGGAATGACCGGCTTCTGGAACGGGCCGGTGGCGGCCACCACGCGGTTGGCGTGGATCACGCCCTGGTTGGTTTCGATGGTGAAGCCCGGGCGGTCGGCGTTGCGCGCCACTTTCTTCACTTCCACGCCGGTGCGCACCGGCAGGTTGTATTTGCGTACGTACTGCTCGAAGTAGTCGGCGACCTGGTCCTTGCCGGCGAAGGCGTCGGCGTCCAGGTCGAATTCCAGGCCCGGGAAGCGGTCGTGCCAGACTGGCCCGTTGGCCACCAGCGAGTCCCAGCGGCCGGTGCGCCAGGCTTCGGCGATGCGGTTGCGCTCCAGTACCAGGTGCGGCACGCCGAGCTTGCTCAGGTGTTCGCTCATGGCCACGCCGGCCTGGCCGGCGCCGACCACGAGGGTGTCGATTTGGTAATTGTTCAGTGTCATGTCCGAGCCCTTGTTCAGGCGGTTGTTGTTGAGGTCGGTTGGGAGGACCGCCGTTGCCTGGGGCCAGACTAGGGATGGCTGGTAAATCGCGAAAATAGTATTTAGCTGGGGCTTGCCGATAAATTGGCGAAGGGGGTGTCGGGTTAGCAGGCCTGTGGGAGCGGGTTTACCCGCGAAGCAGCCGGCGCGTTGTATGGCACGGGCTGCGCCCGTGTTCGCGGGTGAACCCGCTCCCACAGGCCCTTAGTTTTTTCCTGTGCAATACCCATGAAAATGCTCGTTTCGCACCTGCCAGGGCTTGCCGAGAATGCAGGCAAACCCAGACAGGAGCTGCACCCATGACCTTTTCCATCATCGGCCGCTGCCAGGACACCGGCCAGGTCGGCATCGCCATCAGTTCGTCGAGCATTGCCGTGGGCGCTCGCTGCCCCTGGGTGCGTGCCGGTGTGGGCGCAGTGGCGACCCAGAACATCACCTTGCCGGCGCTCGGCCCGCAGATCCTCGATGCCCTCGAACAGGGCCAGCTGCCGCCTGCCGCCGTGCTGGACCAGGTGCTCAGCGCCAACGGCTGGAGCGAATACCGCCAGGTCACGGTGATCGACAGCCATGGCCAGGTGGCGCTGTTCACCGGCAAGGAGGCCCTGGGCGTGCACAACGCGGTGGCCGGCGAGCAATGCGCGGCGGCGGGCAACCTGTTGTCGTCGCAGGCGGTGATCGAGGCGATGGTCGCCGCCTTCGAACAGGCCGGCGGCCACCTGGCCGATCGCCTGTTGGCAGCGATGCATGCGGCCATGGCCGCCGGCGGTGAGGCGGGGCCGGTGCATTCGGCGGCGATGAAGATTGCCGGCGAGCTGACCTGGCCACTGGTTGACCTGCGCGTGGACTGGGCCGAACAGGATCCGATCGGCGAGCTGGACCAGCTGTGGCAGGCCTATCGCCCGCAGATGCAGGACTACGTGACCCGTGCGCTCAACCCCACCGTTGCGCCGAGCTACGGAGTGCCGGGCGATGAATGAGCTGTCCAGCCAGGCGTTGCTGGCGCGGCTGGTGGGGTTTGCCACCGTCAGCCGTGATTCGAACCTGGAACTGATCGGCTTCATCCGTGACTACCTGGCCGGGCTTGGGGTCGACAGCGAGCTGTTCCTCAATGAAGAGGGCACCAAGGCTAACTTGTTCGCCACCATAGGCCCGACCGATCGCGGCGGCGTGGTGTTGTCCGGGCACACCGACGTGGTGCCGGTGGACGGCCAGGCGTGGACCGTCGAGCCCTTTGCGCTGACCGAGCGTGAAGGCCGGCTGTATGGTCGCGGCACCGCCGACATGAAGGGTTATATCGCCTCGGTGCTGGCGGCGGTGCCGGCGTTCCTGGCGCAACCCTTGAAGCTGCCGGTGCACCTGGCGTTCTCCTACGACGAGGAAGTCGGTTGCCTGGGCGTGCGCTCGATGCTCGAGGCACTGCAGCAGCGGCCACACAAACCAAGGCTGTGCCTGATAGGCGAGCCCACCGAGCTCAAGCCGGTGCTTGGCCACAAGGGCAAGCTGGCCATGCGTTGCCAGGTGCATGGCGCGGCCTGCCATTCGGCGTATGCGCCCTATGGGGTCAATGCGATCGAGTATGCCGCGCGGCTGATCGGCAAGCTGGGTGAGATCGGTGACGAGCTGGCGCGGCCCGAGCAGCATGACCAACGCTTCGATCCGCCGTTCTCCACGGTGCAGACCGGGGTGATCAAGGGCGGGCGGGCGTTGAACATCGTGCCCGAGGAGTGCGAGTTCGATTTCGAGGTGCGGGCCTTGCCGGGGTTCGAGGCACAGGCGGTGGCTGACCGTTTGCAGACCTATGCCGAGGCCGAGCTGCTGCCGCGCATGCGGGCGGTGAGTGCCGGCAGTGAGATACGCCTGAAACCGTTGAGCGCGTATCCGGGGTTGGCGACGCCGGCCGACAGTGAGGCGGCTCGGCTGGTGGCACTGCTCAGTGGGTCTGATGACTTCGGCACGGTGGCGTTCGGCACCGAGGGTGGGCTGTTCGACCAGGCCGGTATCCCCACCGTGGTGTGTGGGCCAGGGAGCATGGACCAGGGGCACAAGCCGGATGAGTTCGTCAGCGTGGAGCAGTTGCGCGGGTGTGATGCGATGCTGATCAGGTTGGCGGAGTACCTGCGTACGGCTTGATGGACAGATCGCGGGGCAAGCCCGCTCCCACGGGTTGGACAGCCCCCAAGAAGTTGGACACCAATCCAACCTTTGGGAGCAGTCCAACCCGTGGGAGCGGGTTTGCCCCGCGAATGAGGCCTGGAAGTCAGAAGGTGGCCTTGACCTGCAGGCCCACCACCAGTGCGTTGTCGATAGCTTTCCCGGAAAACGCCCCCGGCTCGATGATGTACTGCACATCCGGGCGCAGGTTGAGCCAAGGCGTGGCCTGGTAGCCATAGCTCAGCTCGATCAACTGCTCGGCACTGTCCAGGTTGGGGAAGTCCTGCCCGGCATCGAACGCGGCGTCTTCCAGCACGTCCCGGCTGCGCGGGTTCGGCACCGCACGGCCATAGCCCAGCGCCACGGTGTCCTTCGGGCGGCCTTCGAACGGCTTGTACAGCACCACGCCGGTGCCATACCACTTGGTGAACGGCGAGGCCGCCTTGCTCGATGCCGAGTACTGGCCGAAGGCATGCAGGCTGCGGCCCGCCGAAGCAGGGTCGTTCCATACCGCCTGGTCGATCAGCAGGTAATGGCCGCCGCGCCCTGACACCTCTTTGCTGCTGCCGATGCGTTTCGCATCGGAGCTGTCGTAGTAGTAGCCCAGCTTGTACTCGCCCGGCAGCTCGCCCTGCAGCTTGTACACCAGCTCCACCGGCACCACCGTGCCCGTGGTGTGCTTGGGCCCCAGGTGCCAGGCGCGGCTGGAATTGCCGTTGCTCTCGGGGTCGACGTTGAACGCGGCCACCCGCAGCTGCCAGGCCGGCGAGAGGTCGTACTTGACCCGCGCACCCAGGTGGGCGTTGGGGTAGTTGGTCCAGCCGCTGCCGCCGGACATGTTCAGCGGGTGGCCGCAGAAACCGGCGTTCATGAAGTTGCACAGGATGCCGCTGTCCAGGCCGCCCAGGTCGTTGCCCATGGCCATGTAGCCAAGCTTGACGTTGAGCGCCGGGGTGAAGTTGCGCTCGTAGCTCAGTTCGGTCAGGCGGGTGTACAGGCCACCGTAGTTTTCCTGGATCGGCAGGCGGTTGCCCACCAGGTCTTCCGAGGCGCTGTTGCCGCGGCGGTCGTTGATGGTCAGCTGGACTTTGCCGTCCAGGCTGTACAGCTTCGACAGGTCGAATTGCACGCCGAGCTTGAGGTTCTGCGAGTAGCGCGCCGAACGGTGCAGGCCGCCGTGGGCGTTGTAGGCGGTTTCGCCGCTGTAGTCGCCGGTGAACTTGACGCCGTCTTCTTCGAGCTGGTGGCGCAGGCCGCCCCAGTCGCCGGTCAGGGTGTTGCGGGTGAGCAGGTCGCTGTCGGCGAGGACCGAGGTGCTGGCGACTGCCAGGAGCAGGGCAGGGGTGATGCGAATAGCGCAGGGCATTGCGGGTAATCCTGAAATCGTGTGGAAACCATCGCGGGGCAAGCCCGCTCCCACGCCAATCCTTGATGCTGGCGTGGGAGCGGGCTTGCCCCGCGATGTCTGTCAGAGGTTTATGGCAGTGCGTACGCCATCACGTAGTCGCCACGGTCGGTCGACTGGCGCGCGCCGCCAGCGGTGACCACCACGTACTGCTTGCCGGTCTTGGGCGAAACGTAGGTCATCGGGCCGCCCTGGCTGCCCACTGGCAGGCGGGCTTTCCAGACTTCGTTGCCGTTGCTGCTGTCATAGGCGCGCAGGTAGAAGTCCTGGGTGCCGGCAATGAACAGCAGGCCACCTTGGGTCGACAGGGTACCGCCCAGGGTCGGCAGGCCGATCTTGATCGGCAGGTGCATGCGGATACCCAGGGGGCCGGTGTCCTCGACGGTGCCCACCGGCACTTGCCAGGCAATTTGCCGGGTCTTCATGTCGATGGCGGTCAGGGTGCCGAACGGCGGCGCCTGGCACGGGATGCCGGCTACCGAGAGGAAGCGGTTCTTGTTCACCGCATAGGGGGTGCCCTTGAGCGGCACGGCGCCCATGCCGGTGTTCAGCGCTTCGCCACCGCCAGCTGCCGCGCCCTGGTTCTGCGAAGGGATCATCTGGATCCACAGGCCCAGGCGCATGTCGTTGACGAAGATGAAACCGTGCACCGGGTCAGTCGAGAGGCTGCCCCAGTTCATGCCACCGAGCGAACCCGGGAAGCTCAGCGACAGGTCGGTGCCTGGCGCGGTGTACAGGCCGTCGTAGCGCATCTTCTTGAAGTCGATGCGGCACAGCAACTGGTCGAACGGGGTGGCGCCCCACATGTCCGATTCGGTCAGGGTCTGCGCGCCGATCTGCGGCATGCCTACGGATTTAGGCTGGGTGGGCGAGTAGGGCTCGTTGGGGATGTTGCTCGGCTTGACCGCTACTTCATCGACTTGGGTCAGCGGCTTGCCGGTGGCGCGGTCGAGCACGTAGATCTGCCCGGCCTTGGTGCCGATCACTACCGCAGGCACGGTCTGGCCGTCGTCCTTGGTGAAATCGATCAGGCTCGGCTGCATCGGCAGGTCGAAGTCCCAGAGGTCGTTGTGCACGGTCTGGTACACCCACTTCTGGTCGCCGGTGGTGGCGTCCAGGGCCAGTACCGAAGCGCCGTAGGTGTGGTCCAGCTGGTTGCGCTCGACACCGTAGATGTCGGTGGACGAGGAGCCCATCGGCAGGAACAGGGTGTTCATGGCCGGATCGTACGACATCGGTGCCCAGCTGTTGGGGGTGCTGCGCACGTAGGTGCTGTCGCCTTCAGGGGCTTTACGGTCCTGCGGGTTGCCCGGGTCGAAGGCCCAGCGCATTTCCCCGGTGATCACGTCGAAGCCGCGGATCACGCCGCCGGGCATGTCGGTCTGGACGTTGTCGGCGACACGCCCGCCGACCACCACGGTGGTACCGGCCATCAAGGGGGCGGAAGACAACTGGTAGTACGAGTCGGGCACATTGCCCAGGCCCGTCATCAGGTTGACCTGGCCGTTGTTGCCGAAGCCCTGGCAGAACTTGCCGGTGTCGGCGTCCACGGCGATCAGGCGGCCGTCGATGGTGTTGGTGAGCAGGCGACGCTGGCAATTGGCGCCGGCGGGCACGCTGGCGACCGTGATGGGCGAGCTGCCTGGCTGGGACGGCTGGGCGATCGGCGCGCTGGCGTCGAAGTAGGCCATGCCACGGCAACGCTGCCAGACCTTGGACTGGGCGTTGATGGCGTTCTTCCACAGCTCTTTGCCGGTGTCGGCGTCGAGTGCGATCAGGTTGTTGTGCGGGGTGCAGATGAACACCTTGTTGCCAACCTGCAGCGGGGTGAGCTGGTCTTCGGCGCCGTTGCCATCGCTGATGGCCACGTCACCGGTGTGGTAGGTCCAGGCCACTTGCAGTTTGTCGACGTTGCCACGGTTGATCTGGTCCAGGGCTGCAAAACGGCTGCCGCCTTCGGTGTTGCCGTAGTGGGCCCAGTCTTTCTGTTCCTTGCCGGCTTCGACCGGGGTCAGGCCTGGGCCTTTGCCGGTGGGGGCTACGCTGGGGTGGGCGACGAACATGTTGCCGGCGGCAATCGCCAGCACCACGGCCAGCACCCCGGCGATGCCATAGGCGCCGCGGCCGCTGCCGGCGCCGTGGGCGCGCACCAGCATTGGATAGACCAGTGCCACCAGCATGCCGATCGCGCCGAACATGAACAGGCGCGAGAACAGCGGCCAGAACACCAGGCCGGCGTCGGCCACGGCCCAGATCAGCGTGCCGAGCAGGAACACGGCGTACAGCCAGGCGCCGGCGGGTTTGCGGCGGGCGATGAGCAGGCCGGCGATGGCCATGGCCAGGCCACCGACCAGGAAGTACCAGGAGCCGCCGAGGCCGGCGAGCTTGAAGCCGCCGGCGGCCAGCAGCAGGCCGAGCAGGGCGACGATCACGCCCAAGCCGACCAGGATGATTGTGGGGGCGCCAGTGGCGCGGGGGGTGTCTTTCATGCCAGGGATCTCGCAGGTGGAATGCGGCGCAGTTTAAGCCCTTAGCAAGCTAATTAACAAGTTAGTACATTTGTTGCTGGGGCTGATTGTCGCAGGTGGGGAAGGGGGAATGTGTGGCTAAAAGACTAGATCATGAGGGGAAAATGGGGTTGGGGTTCGTGATTTTCGGGGGGTGGGGAATGTGGTGGTGCGACGATGGTCGTAGGGGATTTTGTGTATTGATGGGCATGGCTGTTATCGCGTGAGGGCTTGCAGGTGTTCGTCGGTGTTTTTGCAGCGCCCTCAAGATCGAGCGCCGCCCGCGCGGCGCTTCGCGGGTAAACCCGCTCCCACAGTCTGTTTCGGGCCAGTCTCTCCTGTGCCATTACCTGGTCCGCCTTGTTTGCTCGGCACAATTTCAGCGTGGGCGCCTAGGCCGCCTCACAGGGCTCAAGTCATGCGCCAAGGCGGGCAGCGGTACTTTCACAGGACTCATTGGCCCGAAACAAACTGTGGGAGCGGGTTTACCCGCGAAGCGCCGCGCGGGCGGCGCTCGATCTCATAGGCGCTGCAAAAATACCGGCAGGCACCTGGCGGCCCTCACCCAGTCTCCCGCCATGCACCTGGCAGCCTTAACTCACCCCGCAACCCTGCAACCCCTCCAGCAAACACCGCAGCGCCCCCTTGACCCGCTCCGCCGCCGCCTGCGGATCATCCTGCGCCACCACCCAGATCCCGGTATCCCCCATGGCCCCATTGATCAGATGCGCCATGGCCACCGCGTCAAACGCCCGCAACCGCCCAGCTTCCTGCAACTCCACCAGCCCCTGGGCCATGGGTCCGATATAGCTGGCCTCTTCCAGCTCGCGTAAGCGCAGGCCCAGCACCCCCGGCGCATCCTGCAGCAGGATGCGCCGCAGGGCCGGGTCGCGCAGCAGGTCGTAGTAGTGCAGGCAGGTGTCGATGTACGCCTCCAAGGGGTCTTCATGGGTGGCGTAGCGCACATCCAGCGCCTGGTTGATCTCATCGAGCAAGCTCTGCACCACCGCGGTGAACAGCCCGGCCTTGCCACCGAAATGGTGATGCAGGGCACCACGGGTCAGGTCGGCTTCGGCGCACAGGTCGTCCATGACCACGGCACTGAAGCCTTTCTCGGTGAACTGGCGACGGGCGACGGCGATCAGCCGTTCGGTGGTGTCTGCGCTCATGGCGGCGCGGCTGCGGCGAGGGGTGGGCATGGCTGGCTCCAACTGAAAGCGATGCCGTGCAAATTAGCATACGTTGCGTATGTCAATAAATGGCATTAGCATACGCGACGTATGTCAATTCGAGGTATTCACCGTGACTGCTTCTGTAAAGCACAGCGCCGTTTCCTGGCTTGCCGAGCTGCCAGGCTTGCTGCGCCTGGCCCTGCCATTGGTGCTGGGCCTGTCCGCTGCCGAGCTGATCAGCCTGACCGACACCGTGCTGCTGGCCTCGCTCGGCACCGTGGTGCTGGCCTGCGTGGCACTGACCAGCAGTGCGGGGCTGATTTTCCATGCGGGGCTCTACGGCATGCTCGCCACAATCAGCGTGCGGGTCGGCCATGCCTTCGGCGCCGATGACCCGGCGGCGGTGGCGCGCACCCTGCGCGCAGGCCTTGGCTACGGGTTGCTGATCGGTACCCTGGGCTGCCTGGCGATGCTGGCAGCCTTGCCGCTGCTGCAGTGGCTGGGCGTGCCGTTGCCGGACCTGGCCTTGCTGACACCCTATTGGCAGACCATGGCGGTGTTCCTGATCCCGTACTGCCTGATCGTGGTGTTCAAGGACGTGCTGGAGGCCATCGGCCGCCCGTGGGTGGCGGTATGGCTGGTGATGAGCGCGGTGTTGTTCAACATCCCGCTGAGCTACGGCCTGATCCATGGCCATTTCGGCCTGCCGGCGCTGGGGCTGGTGGGGGCGGGGATTGCCGGTGTACTCGCCGAGTTGCTGGCGCTGCTGCTGGCCCTGGCTTACTGGTGCCTGGCACCGTCGCTGGCGCGCTATCGCCAGCTGCCGCGCGGGCACAAGTTGCGCTGGCGCACGCTGCTCGGCGAGGGCTGGCCGCTGGGCATGGGTTACCTGGCCGAAGCCGGCGCGGTGGTGATCGCCGCCTGGATGCTCGGCTGGCTGGGCAACGCTGCACTGGCAGCCAACCAGGTGGTGCACTCGATCGGCGCGCTGCTGTACATGCTGCCGCTGGGTATGGCGGCGGCAGTCAGCATCCGCATCAGCCAGGCCCAGGGCCGTGGTGAGGCCGCTCGCATCCGTGCCATCGGCAGCGCCACCTTCGTCAGCGTTACCGCATGGATGCTCCTGGCCACCGTGCTGCTGGTGCTGTTTGGCCGGCGCATCGCCGAGTCCATGAGCGACGACCCGCAGGTGGTCGCCATCGCCGTACCGATGTTCGTGGTGGTGGCGGCGATGCAGGTGGCCGACGGCCTGCAGTCCACCGCGCTGGGGGCCTTGCGCGGGCTGCAGGACTACCGCTGGCCGGTGGGGGTGACCCTGGTCAGCTACTGGTTGCTGGCGCTGCCGTTCAGTTATTGGCTGGCCTTCCATACCGCCTTGGGGGCGGTGGGGGTGTGGGTCGGTTTCGCCAGCGGCCTGGCCGTGGCCGCCGTGTTGCTGCCGTGGCGCTTCTATCGGCTGCAGGCCGCGCCAGCACCTGTGGCCTTGGCTCAGCCGCGGTAGAACACCGCCAGCCACACGGTGGCCACGCCGGCCTCGGTCCATTCGACCCGGTGCCGGCAGTGCGGCGGGATGTCCAGGTGGTCGCCCGGACGCAATACACGGGCTTCGCCCTCGTGCTCAAGGCGCAACCCGGCGCTGCCGCTGAGCACCACCACCCACTCGCCTTCGTCCTGGTCGTACCAGAAGCCCGGCGGGCTGGCCTGGCCGCTGGAGACGATGCGCTCGATGCGCAGGCCCGGGCGTTGCAGCAGGTCGTCGAACTGCTCGCTGGCCTGTGGGTCGAGGGCGGGCAGGGCGGTGAACAGGTTGTCAGGCATGAAGGGCGCGTCCGTGGTTGATTCCAGGTCCTGATTGTAGGAAGGTTCCTAGTTTTGCCCCAGGGAAAACTGCCATGGACAAGCTGCTGGCGCTCAAGGTGTTCATGGCGACCGTCGAGGCCCAGGGGTTTTCCGCCGCAGCACGCAGGCTTGGGGTGGCGACCTCTTCGGTGACACGCCTGGTCGATGCGCTGGAGAGCGAGCTGGGTGCCACCTTGCTCAACCGCTCGACCCGCCAGGTCAGCCTGACCGAGGCCGGTGCCGGCTACTACCAGCGTGCCCGTGACATCCTCGAAGCCTTGGCCGAGGCCGATGCCAGCGTCGCCGACCGTGGAGAGGAGCCGGTCGGCGTGCTGCGCCTGTGCCTGCCGGTGGAGTTCGGCCGGCGGGTGATCGCCCCGCACCTGGGCGCCTTCCTGGCCCGCCATCCAGGCCTGGAACTGGATATCGACCTGAGCGACCGCTTCGACGACCTGCTCGATGGCCGCTATGACCTGACCATCCGCCTCGGCGAACCCGCACCCAGCGACGAGCTGGTGTGTCGCCGGCTGGGGCAGTTCGAGCGCTGGCTGGTGGCCAGCCCGGCCTATGTGGCACAAGGCCCCGCGCTGGACGATCCACGGCAACTGAGCACACGCGCCTGCCTGCGCTTTCGCTATGGCCAGTCGGCCCGGCCCTGGCGTTTGCAGCAAGATGAACAGCGCCTGGAACTGGACGTTACTGGCCCGTTGCGCAGCGCCAACGCCGACCTGCTGCGCGAGGCCGCCATCGCCGGCAGCGGCGTGGCGCTGCTGGCAGACTGGCTGGTGCGCGAGGATGTCGCGGCCGGGCGCCTGCAACGGCTGTTCGCCGACTGGCAGGTGAGCCCGGGCGCCGCCAGCGCCACCATCAACGCGCTGTACCTGCCCAACCACCGAGGGTCGCGGCGGGTGAAAGCGTTCGTTGCGTTCTGCGAGCGCTTGCTGGCGCGCTAGCCGTTGCGCAGGGCGCAAAGCCTTGTTGCGTAGCCGATGGATTCTGCCGCGCGGTGCTTCCCGGCACCATGCCCGCACTTTTACGTCGTTTAGCGAGGCTACCCATGAATGCTTCCATCGCTGTCGCCCAGCCGTCAGCGCCCGGCCTGAGCCGCGCCCTGGTGACGCTGCTGGCTTTCTGTTGCGGCGCCATCGTCGCCAACATCTACTACGCCCAGCCCATTGTCGGGCTGATCGCGCCTGACCTGGGCCTGTCAGCCGCGCACGCCAGCTGGATCGTCTCGCTGACCCAACTGGGCTACGCCCTCGGCCTGCTGTTGCTGGTGCCGCTGGCTGACCTGCTGGAAAACCGCAAGCTGATGATCGCCACCGCAGTGCTGGCGACCGTCAGCCTGCTGCTGGCCGGCAACAGCGGCCCTGGCCAGGGCCAGTTGTTCCTGGCCTATGCCTTGCTCATCGGCTTCAGTTCGGTGGCGGTGCAGATGCTGGTGCCGCTGGCCGCGCACCTGGCGCCCGAGCACCAGCGTGGGCGGGTGGTGGGCAATATCATGGGTGGCCTGTTGCTGGGCATCCTGCTGGCCCGGCCGTTGTCGAGCCTGGTGGCCGATCATTTCGGCTGGCGCACGGTGTTCATCGGCGCGGCCGGAGTGATGCTGGCGATCATCCTGTTGCTGGCCCTGACCCTGCCGCGCCGGGAGCCCGAGCACAAGGCCAGCTATGCCGGGCTGATGGCCTCGCTGCTGGTCTTGCTGCGTCGCTACCCGCTGTTGCGCCAGCGCTCGCTGTACCAGGCGCTGATGTTCGCCGCTTTCAGCCTGTACTGGACAGCGGTGCCGCTGGCCCTGGCCGCCGAGCATGGCCTGTCGCAAAGCCAGATCGCGTTGTTCGCCCTGGTCGGCGCCGTGGGGGCGGTGGCCGCGCCGCTGGCCGGGCGCCTGGCGGATGCCGGGCATGGACGACAGGCTTCGTTGCTGGCAATGGGGCTGGCGCCGCTGGCCCTGCTGCTGGGCCTGAGCACGCCGGGCATGAGCGTGATCGGCCTGGGGCTGACCGGGGTGCTGCTGGACTTTGCGGTGCAGATGAACATGGTGATCGGCCAGCGCGAGGTCTATGCGCTCGACCCCGCCAGCCGCGGGCGCCTCAATGCGCTATACATGACCAGCATCTTCCTGGGCGGGGCCGTGGGTTCGGCGCTGGCCAGCGGGGTGTATGCGCACTTCGGCTGGACGGGCGTGGCGTTGCTGGGCGCGGCGTTGCCGGTGCTGGGGCTGGGGGCCTTCCTGTTGGCGCGTCGGGTTTAGCACAGACGGTTGGCGATCATCCCGGCCAACCCCAGCAGGCAGCCCAGGCCAACGGCAAATGCCAGTGTGCGCCAGGGTTGCCAGGCCGCCAGGTAGGCCAGGGTATGGGCCAGCCGGGCAGCGGTGAACAAGGCGCACAAAAACATCGTCGGCAGCTCAGGTGTATGCAGGGTGATTGCCAGGCCGCCGAGCACGAAGAACAGCGGGATGTTCTCCAGGTCATTGGCCCAGGCCTGGGCGGCGCGGCGTACTTCGGGGCGCTCCTGGACCGAGGCCAAGCGGCCCAGCACGGCGGCATCCTCGGCGTTGACGAAGGTCAGGTGACGCAAGCGGTAATAGCCCTGGTAGCAGGAGATCGCCAGCATCTTGAGGAACAGCAACAACACACTGGCGGCGAACACCGTGATCATGGCCGACGGCCTCTGAACCCGTGCACGACCAGGTACAGCAGCGGGCCGATCGAAACGAACAGCAAGGTCAGCAGGCAGTAGGGCAGCACACTGCGCCCCGGGCGCCCACGGCGCTGGGCATCGCGCCACATCCACAGGCAGGCCAGCGCCGCCATCAGGTACAGGTCTATGACCACCTGCAGGGTGTCGGGGCTGCTGATCAGTTGCAGCCCGAAGGCCAGCAACGACTGCTCGGCGTTGGCCATGGTCCAGCCGGTGTAGAGGGTCAAGGCGATCAGGGTGGCGAGTGCCAGCCAGGGTTTGCGCATGGTGGGAGCTCCGTGGCGGTTTCGATGCCCGAACACTAGTGATAGGGTCCCAGCCCAGCAATGACCTCAGAGGTCATGGACGACTCACCTGAACATTCGCAGGCTCAGCCCATGGACATTTCCACCTTTCACTCCACCCGGCCAACCTCCACCGCAGGTTCGCCGTTGCGCCAGTTGCGCCGCCAGGCCGGGCTCAGCCAGATGCAGCTGGCCCTGCGTGCCGGCGTTTCGCAGCGTCACCTCAGTTGCATCGAGACCGGTCGGGCCCGGCCAGGCATTGCCACCCTGCATGCCCTGCTGAGCGCGCTGGATGCGCCACTGGAGCGCTGCAACGAGGTGTTCCTCGCCGCGGGCCTGGCGCCGCGCTACCAGGCCTCGCCGCTGGATGCCCCGGCGCTGGCGGCCGTGCGCGACGCCATGGAGCACTTGTTGCAGGCCAACAACCCCGCGCCGGCAATCGTCATCGACGGTAACTGGGATGTGCTGGCGGCCAATAGTGCGACGGCCGCGCTGTTTGCCCTGCTCGGGCTGCCGCCGTCGCAGGTGGAGGGGTTGAACATGCTGGCCATGCTGTTTACGCCCGGTGGGCTGGGTGACTACCTGCTCAATGGCGCAGAGATTCGTGCGGTGGCCTGGCTGCGTGCCCGGCAGGAAGCGCTGAGCAATCCGGTATTGGCAACGCGCCTGGCACAGATGGCGTTGCCTGGCGAGCCTGAGCCGGCGCGGGGCGTATTGCCGCCGCTGCTGTTGACACGGCTGGCGTCGCCACAGGGCGAGCTGGCCTTCATGTCGACCTTCACCACCTTTGGCATGCCCCAGGACATCACGGTCGAGTCGTTGCGCATCGAGCACCTGGTGCCGGCGGATGCGCGAACCTGGCAGGTCATGCGCGAGGCCTGTTCAGCGTTTGCCTGAAGGCCCAATCGCCGGCAAGCCGGCTCCCACAGGGGGAGTGAGATGCCTGTGGGAGCCGGCTTGCCGGCGATCGGGCCGCAGAGCGGCCCCTTTGCATGTGCAGGTCAGTGATGCGCGACCGGATCATCCTGCGACAGCAGCGCCCGGGCCAGTTCCTCGTCGCTGGCCTGCAGGCCAGGGTTGGCCTGGCGTGCCTGCGCCAACGCCGACTCCAGGTAGGCGCCACGGATGGCTCCGCCGCTGGCGATGAAGGCGGTCAGTTCGTCTTGGGCGGGGATGATCCGTTTGTCGTCCTTGAAGGTCGAGTAGAGCGACGCGGAGATCCCCGCCGAGGTGGCGACGTCACCGGCATCGACCCGGGCCAGGGCGGCACCGGCAGGCAGCAGAAGCAGCAGCGAGGGAACAAGCAGTAAGTGGCGCATGGTGAGTCCTCCGCGAAGGTAAAGCCCAGGGGTATTACTGCATGTTGTTAAGAGCGCCAGGGGTGGGCAGGAGTTCCGCAAAGTGAATTCGGGGTGGGGGCACCGCTGGTCGCAGCTCAAACCGTACCGCCGGACCGACGCCTTCACGCCACTGCCACGAGCGATCAGGTCTATGGGGCGTAGGCTGGCGGTGCTGATTCTTCTGTTGTTGATTGACTTTCCCTGATGACAGAGGCGTAGTCCGGCAGGCCGTTGACGTCCTCTCTGTAGACATAGCCGAAGGTCGCTCGGTGAGATCGAGCTTGTTCGTCTGTGTATACATGTGGGTTCGTCAATTGGGGACCTTCAGCTATGAGGCGTTGGAGCTTATTGGATGCGTTGGTGATCTGTATCCCGTAGTGAACGGGATCCGCCCTTGCCCCGGTATACGTATCTCGCTTTACCTTAAGTCGGGCGATCCGGTCGTTGAGGTTTTGAATCTTGCTCGCTCTCTTCTGATCGGCTGCAGGATTGTGAGGGGTCATTCGTTCTGGATGAACGCGCTCCCAGTACTCAAAGGATGGTAGCTGCGGGTCATACTGAGAATTCGCGACAGCGTTTGGGATCTCTCGGCTGCGAGTCTGTGTGTGGACCTTGAACAGTTTGAACATATGTCCAGTAGGGTCAGTCCGATTGATCGGGTCTGCTGCGCAATAGGCGTATGCATTCACCCCTGCGGACCCGAATGGGCTGAGGCTGTCCGGCGAATTAAAGCGCATGAACAGGGGGTGATATACCCGGTAGCCATTTCCTAGAAGGTAACAGCCACTTGGCTGATCGAGGTACTGGCCGTTGAACCCAAGGCTTGATGCCAAACCAGGCAGCCTGTGGCCGAAGGCAGTGTAGGAGATCGTCTTTGATTGCCGATCAGCAAGGTACCACAGGACCGATCCAGGCGTGTTCGTCGCCAGCAAGGTCGTCATGGGGCGGGGGGTACTTGAGGTTGGCATGGCGAGCTCTGGCTAGCGATGACTGCGACAGGCCAAAGGTAGAACCGCCAAGGTCAGGGCACAACTGGCAAAACTACCAGGTTGCCGCGGCCTGCGATCGCAGGCCGCTATCCTGCTGTGCCCGTACTAGAGGTCCAACACCAGGCGCGCCGACCTGGCCCGCGACACACAGAGCATCATGGTCTGCTGCGCGGCCTTTTCCTCATCGCTCAGGTACTGGTCGAAGTGCTCGGCCTCGCCTTCGAGAATCGCCGTTTCACAGGTGCCGCACACACCTTCGCGGCACAGGCACTCGACCTTGGCGGCCTTGGATTTTTCGATGGCCTGGAGGATGGTCATGCCTTCCTCGACGTGCAGCTCGGTCCCGGAGCGGGCCAGCACCACGGTGAAGGCGGCGCCTGCGGCCGGTGCTGCTGCGGCAAACTGCTCCCAGTGCACCCGCGACTCGGCGATGCCGGTGGCGGCAGCGGTGGCGATCACGGCGTCGATCAGTGGCTTGGGCCCGCACACGTAAAGGTGCGCATCGTCGGCAAGGCCTGCGCACAGGGCGGCCAGGTCGAGCTTGCGGTCGAGGCTGTCGATATAGAAGCGCGTGTTGTCGGCGTGCGGGCCGCTCTCCAGGTCACCCTGGAAGGCGCCGTGCTCGGGCGCGCGGAAGGCGTAGTGCAGCTCGTAGGGGGTGTTGCTGCCTTCGAGCTCATGCAGCTGCGCCAGGAACGGCGTGATGCCGATACCACCGGCGATCAGCACATGGCGGCCGGCACTCGGGTCGAGGGCGAACAGGTTGTTGGGGGTGGAGATGGTCAGCTCGCTGCCCACCTCGACCTGCTGGTGCATGAACGCCGAGCCGCCCTTGGACTGCTCTTCCAGGCGCACGCCGATCTGGTAGCTGGACAGTGCGCGCGGGTCGCTCATCAGCGAGTAGGCATTGCTGAACTGGCCGCCACAGGCCGACTGCATCTGCACGATGACGTGGCTGCCGCCGGTGAAGGCGGGCAGGGCGGCACCGTCGCTGCGGGCCAGGGTAAAGCGTTTGATCTGCGGCGTGGCCTGTTCCACCTCGGTCACGCGCACCTTGAACATTTCGTATTGCTTGGCCATGGCATACCTCGACAACGAAGCCCTGCGCCAGGCCTGGCGCAGGGCAAGCCTAACGGTGTGTTCAGTCGTCCAGGTGGGCGACGGCAATCAGGTTGTGGAAGTGGGCGATGCCGTGCTCGCTGACGCCGCTGCGCTGGGCATCGACCATGATCCGGCCCTGGCCACGGTAGCCGCGGGATTTCAGGCCCTTCTGCACGCTCTCCACCAGGCGCAGGTCTTCCGGGCGGAACACTTCGCGGTACCAGTCGATCAGCTTCTGCTGCTCTTCGGTGATGTCCTTGTTGAGGAAGTAGACGTCGTAGTGCTGCAGGGTGGTTTCGGCATCGACCGGGAACTCGTAGATCACGGTCATGAAGTTTGCCCCTGGCGGCACGTTGAACATGGTGCACGGCCAGGCCCAGAAGCCGGCGAAGGAGGGGTCTTTCACCGATTCATCGAACTTGAACGACTGCTCCGAAGGTTTCGCCAGGCCGTACTGCAGGGTCCAGTTGCCGTGCAGGCTGTGGCTGTACTGGCCAACGTCCACCGAGTCGGAGAAGCCGGGGTGCGCCGGGGCGCAGTGGTAGCACTCCAGGTAGTTGTCGACGATCGACTTCCAGTTGGCCGGGGTATCGCTGACGAAGCGTGCGGCCAGGTGCAGGTCGTCGATCACCGCGCAGGCCTCGCGCATGCGCTTTTGCAGGCCTGGCAGCTGGTCTT
Organism: Pseudomonas sichuanensis; assembly: GCF_003231305.1. Taxonomy (GTDB): domain Bacteria; phylum Pseudomonadota; class Gammaproteobacteria; order Pseudomonadales; family Pseudomonadaceae; genus Aquipseudomonas; species Aquipseudomonas sichuanensis. Next base: position 50,837 of record NZ_QKVM01000009.1, read on the forward strand.
CGACGGGGGCTGCGTCGTTGTCCATGTTGATGAACAGGAAGCCTGCGTACTCTTCGACACGCAGTTGCACCAGGCTGGAGTTGTCCTTGTCGAAGCTGGCGACGTTCTCGCAGTTGCGGGCGTGGGCCAGCTCGCCGTCGAGCTTGAAGGCCCAGGCGTGGTACGGGCAGGTGATGACGTTCTTGGCCTTGCCGCTGCCTTCGAGCAACTGGTGGCCGCGGTGCGGGCAGACGTTGTAGAACGCGCGCAGCACGTCGTCGCGGCCACGCACGATGATGATGCTTTCACCGATCACCTGGCGTGTGATGTAGGCGTTCTTCTCGGCGACTTCGCTGCGGTGGCCGACGCAGATCCAGCTGCGGGCGAAGATCGCTTCCTTCTCGTGCTCGAACACCGCGGCCTGGGTGTAGAACTTGGCCGGCAAGGTGTAGGCCACTTCAGGGTTGGCACAGAAATCGGCGGGCAGGCGTTTGAAATCGTTCATGGCTCTATCTCGGTTCTTATTGGTTAACGCGTATCTGTTGGTTAACAAGTTGGGCAAAAAAATTTGTCGCAGGTTTGGCAACGTGGGAGCGGGCTTGCCCCGCGATAGCGATGGCAGCCCATATCGCGGGGCAAGCCCGCTCCCACGACAAATCCAGACTCAGTGCACCGCCGCCGCGCTGCGTGGCGCGTGCTCTTGCGGCTCCTCACCCGCCAGGCGGGTGGCCTCTTCCTCGATGCGGTACGCCGGCACCTGGCCGTAGTCGGCCGCCAGCCACTTGAAGAAGCCGTAGATCTTCACCAGCAGGATCACCATGAACGGGATCGCGGTGAGCACCACGGCGGTCTTCATGGTCGACAGCGACGCCTTGGCGAACAGCATGGCCAGCGGCACCAGGGTCAGCACCACGCACCAGAACAGGCGCAGGGTGGGGCTCGGGTCCTCGCCTTCACGCAGGTTGCGGGTACTGGTGGCGGCCACGGCGTAGGCGGCGGCGTCCATGTGCGAGGCGCAGAACACCGCCATGATGAACAGGTACGCCGCCAGGAACAGCGTGCCCCACGGCAGGGCCAGCAGCAGGTCGGTCACCGCCGCTTCGCCACCGGCGGTGCTGAGCAGCTTGGGCACGTCGATCTGGCCGTTGATGAACTGGTGCATGCTGTAGCTTTCCAGCGCGCCGAAGAAGAACCAGCAACCGAAACTGCCGCCCAGCAGCAGGGCGAACACCACTTCCTTGATCAACCGGCCGCGCGACACGCGAGCGACGAACATGGCCACCCCCGGTGCGTAGGACACCCACCACAGCCAGTAGAACACCGTCCAGTTACGGGTAAAGGCACCGTCGCCGGCCGGGTCGGTGAACAGGCTCATCTGCACGTAGTGCTGCAGCATCAGGCCGATGGAGTTGGCCGTGTTGTTCAGGGTGAACTGGGTCGGGCCGACCAGCAGCACCACGGCGGCGAACAGCAGGGCGCCGACGCAGACCATCTTCGACAGGCGCTGCAGGCCGCCGTCGATGCCGATGTACGAGCTCAGCGAGAACAGCAGCGCCACCGCACCGATCACCAGCAATTGCACGGTGAAGGTGTTGGGGGTGCCGGCCAGGTCCGCCAGGCCACGGGTCAGGGTCGAGGCGGTGAGCGCCAGGGATACGGTCAGCGCGCCCATCATGGTCAGCAGGAAGATCAGGTCGACAGCACGGCCGACCGGGCCGGTGGCCTTGAAGCCGGTGACTGCCTCGATCACCGACGCCAGGTTCAGGCCGCTCTTCTTGCGCACATGGAAGTGGTAGGCCATGGCCAGCGAGGCCAGGGCGTAGATCGACCAGGCACTGATACCCCAGTGGAAGAACGAGTAGCTGACGCTGTATTCCAGCGCCTGGGCCGACATCGGCGCGATGTTCAGGCCGGGGGTCTGGTAGTAGTAGGCCCACTCCATCACGCCCCAGTACAGGGTCGAGGAACCCATGCCGGCGCAGATGAACATGAACACCCAGGTGGTGGTGGAGTATTCCGGCTTGCCGGCACCCAGGCGAATGTTGCCGTACTTGCTGAAGGCCAGGTACAGCACCGCCAGCGAGCTGCCGAACACCAGGACCTGCACGCTGGTACCGAAGGTGCGGGTGGCCACTTCGAACAATTGGTTGGCGAGGCTTTCCGCTTGCGCGGGGAAGGCGGCAAGGCCGATCACGGTGAGCAGCACGGCAACCAGGCTCACGGCAATCAGAAACACATCAATCTTTTTATTGTTGGGGGGCATCAATTGTCTCCAGGGGCATTTTTTTTGTAGTTGGAGTCAGGCGTTGGGAAGTCCGTATCGGGTCTTGGTTTTCCTTTCTGTTAACTTGCAGATAACAAATATCTTTTGGTTAACAGATTCTGCATTGAATCTGGGCGAGTGGCAATAGAATCGTCGGACAATCCGGATGGTTGGGTGTTGTCCGGGCTGTCGCTATCGCGGGGCAAGCCCGCTCCCACAAGAAGCAACACCTCTTTCTGTGCGTGGGAGCGGGCTTGCCCCGCGATGACCTGACGCCGGCTCAGGCGCCCAGCAACTCGGCAATCGCCTTGCCCACGTCCTGGGTCGAACGGCTGCCGCCCATGTCACGGGTGGTGTCGCCATTGGCGATCACGGTTTCGATGGCCTTGAGGATGTCGTCGTGGGCGGCCTGGTAGCGGGCGTCGTCGCCGTCCTTGCCGAGGAACTCGAGCATCAGTGCACCCGACCAGATCATCGCGATCGGGTTGGCGATGTTCTGCCCGTAGATGTCCGGCGCCGAGCCGTGCACCGGCTCGAACAGCGACGGGAATTTGCGCTCAGGGTTGAGGTTGGCCGACGGCGCGATGCCGATGGTGCCGGCGCAGGCCGGGCCCAGGTCGGAAAGGATGTCGCCGAACAGGTTGGAGGCCACCACCACGTCGAAACGCTCCGGCTGCAGCACGAAGCGCGCGCAGAGGATGTCGATGTGCTGCTTGTCCCAGCTGATCTCGGGGTAGTGCGCGGCCATGGCGGCGGTGCGCTCGTCCCAGTACGGCATGCTCACGGCCATGCCGTTGGACTTGGTGGCCGAGGTGACATGCTTGCGCTCGCGGGTCTGGGCGACTTCGAAGGCGTACTTGAGGATGCGGTCGACGCCACGGCGGGTGAACACCGACTCCTGCAGGACGAATTCATTTTCGGTGTTCTCGAACATGCGCCCACCCAGCGACGAGTATTCGCCTTCGGTGTTCTCGCGGATCACCACGAAGTCGATGTCGCCTGGCTTTTTGTTGGACAACGGGCAGGGCACACCGGGGAACAGGCGCACCGGGCGGATGTTGACGTACTGGTCGAAGTCGCGGCGGAACTTGAGCAGGGAGCCCCACAGCGAGATGTGATCCGGGACCTTGTCCGGCCAGCCGACGGCGCCGAAATACAGGGCATCGAAGCCCTTGAGCTGCTCGAACCAGTCGTCCGGCATCATCTTGCCGTGGGCCAGGTAGTAGTCGCAGCTGGCCCACTCGAAGTATTCGATCTCAAGGTTCAGGCCGTGCTTGCGGGCGGCGGCCTCGACCACGCGGATGCCTTCCGGGAGGACTTCGTTGCCGATGCCGTCACCGGGGATGGCGGCGATTTTGAAGGTCTTGGTCATGGGGGCGCATCTCGTGTTCAGGGAGGATGCAGTCATGCTATAAGGGCGCGCTGCGGAGATAATCCGCTATTCGATCAATTCTTGGTGCACGAATCGTGAATAATCTGCCGAACCTCGACGACCTTGATATCTTCCTGCAGGTAGCGCGCCGCGCCAGCTTTGCCGCCGTGGCGGACGAGCGCGGCATGTCGGCGGCGTTCGTCAGCAAGCGCATCCGCCTGCTCGAAGAGAGCCTGGGGGTGCGCCTGCTGCACCGCACCACCCGGCGGGTGACGGTGAGCGAAGAGGGCGAGCGGGTCTACCAGTGGGCGCAGCAGATCTTCGAGACCCTGCAACGCATGGGCGACGACCTCAACGCCGGCCAGCGCGAGCCCGCCGGGCAACTGCGCATCGCCAGCAGCCTGGGCCTGGGCCGGCGCTTCGTGGCGCCGGCATTGTCGGAGCTGGCGGCGCGCTACCCACGGCTGGACATCCGCCTGGACGTGCACGACCGCCTGGTGGACCTGATCGCCGAAGGGGTGGACCTGGACATCCGCGTCGGCAACGTCATCGCCCCGCACCTGATCGCCAAGCCGCTGGCGCGCAACCGCCGGGTGCTTTGCGCGGCGCCCGGCTACCTGGCCGAACGCGGCACGCCCAAGGTGTTGGCCGACCTGGCCAGCCATGACTGCCTGGTGATCAAGGAGCGCGACCACCCGTTCGGGCTGTGGCACCTGGAAGGCCCGCAAGGCGAGGAGAGCGTGCGGGTGACCGGCGCCCTGTCGAGTAACCATGGCGAGGTGGCGCACCAGTGGTGCCTGGACGGGCGGGGCATCTTGCTGCGCTCATGGTGGGATGTTCACGACAGCATCGAGGACGGTCGGCTGGTGCAGGTGCTGCCCGACTACCAGCAGGCGGCGGACATCTGGGCGGTGTACACCGCGCCGCTGGCCGGTTCGGCCAAGGTGCGGGTAGCGGTGGAGTTCTTCCGCCAGTACTTCGCCGAGCGCTATCAGTTGCCCAACTGATGGCCTAGAGAGTTTTTTCATAGGTCTGGAGAACATTTTTACTAATTTTCCCGCCGCCCAGAGTGGCGCACCATCGGCTCACATCAATAACAACTGACCGCGAATGCGGTCGATGTGGGAGCGCAGCGTGTTCGACCTTTCCTTCTGGCAGCAGCGGGCCAACCGCCAAACATTCATCGACACTGCCCTGATTGGCGGCCATTCGGTGAAGGCCTCGTCGGGGGCGACTTTCGACGCCATCAACCCAGCCACCAATCAGTTGCTCGCCCGGGTGGCGGCCTGTGCTGAAGACGAAGTCGACCTGGCCGTGCGCAGCGCCCGCCGCGCATTCGAGCAAGGGCCCTGGGCGCGCATGGCACCCACCCAGCGCAAGAAAATCCTCATCAAGCTGGCTGACCTGCTGCTGGCGCACCGCGAAGAACTGGCGCTGCTGGACTCGCTGAACATGGGCAAGCCGGTGATGGATGCCTACAACATCGACGTGCCCGGCGCGGCCGGGGTGTTCGCCTGGTACGGCGAGGCGCTGGACAAGGTCTACGACCAGGTCGCGCCCACCGCCGCCAATGCGCTGGCCACCATCACCCGCGAACCTCTGGGCGTGATTGCCGCGGTGGTGCCGTGGAACTTCCCGCTGGACATGGCCGCCTGGAAGCTGGCGCCGGCACTGGCCGCCGGCAACAGCGTGGTGCTCAAGCCCGCCGAGCAGTCGCCGTTCTCGGCCCTGCGCCTTGGCCAGCTGGCACTGGAGGCGGGCATCCCCGAAGGCGTGCTGAACGTGGTGCCGGGGTTGGGTGAGCAGGCCGGCAAGGCCCTGGGGCTGCACCCGGACGTCGATTGCCTGGTGTTCACCGGCTCCACCCAGGTGGGCAAGTACTTCATGCAGTACTCGGCCCAGTCGAACCTCAAGCAGGTGTGGCTGGAGTGCGGCGGCAAGAGCCCCAACCTGGTGTTCGCCGACTGCCAGAACCTTGACCTGGCCGCCGAGAAGGCCGCCTTCGGCATCTTCTTCAACCAGGGTGAGGTGTGCTCGGCCAACTCGCGGCTGTACGTGCAGCGCTCGATCCACGACGAGTTCGTCGAGCGGGTGATCGCCAAGGCCCAGGCCTGGCTGCCGGGCGACCCGCTCGACCCGGCCAGTGCCGCCGGCGCGATCGTCGACAGCGAGCAGACCGCGCGCATCGTGCGGGCGATCGGCCAGGCGCGCGAGGAGGGCGCGACGCTGCTCAGCGGTGGCGAGCAACTGACCTTCAATGGTTCGTCCAACTTCATCACGCCGACGATTTTCGGCAACGTCGGCAGCGACAGCCGCCTTGCCCGCGATGAAATCTTTGGGCCGGTGCTGGCCATCAGCGCGTTCGACAGCGAAGAGCAGGCGGTGCAGCTGGCCAATGACAGCATCTATGGGCTGGCGGCGTCGGTATGGAGCGACGACCTCAACCGCGCCCACCGTGTGGCCAAGGCGCTGAAGGCCGGTACGGTTTCGGTCAATACCATGGATGCGCTGGATACCACGGTGCCGTTTGGTGGCGGCAAGCAGTCCGGGTTCGGCCGCGATCTGTCGCTGCACTCGTTCGACAAGTACACGCAGTTGAAGACCACCTGGTTCCAGTTGCGGTAAGGGGTTGGGGCTGGGAGGTGTTCGTCTTTGGATGTTCTGCGCCTGGGAGATCGAGCGCCGCGCGGGCGGCGCTCGATCTTGAGGGCGCTACCGCTTTCTTGTCATGCACCAGGAACCACCCATAACAAAAAATCCCCCCGCATCCCCCCGGGCACTGCGGGTTCGGGCCGACTGGCCCAACTGCCTCGATACACACAACCATAAATCGTGAGGGAGTTTCCATGCGTACCATCACCGCGTCACTCAGCCTTGCAGTGCTCGCCGCTGCCAGCCTTCCCGCCCTTGCCGGCACTTCCAGCCTCACCGTCATCTCCTTCGGCGGCGCCACTAAGGCGGCGCAGCAGGCCGCCTACTTCCAGCCCTTCGAGCAGAGCGGGGCAGGCAAGGTGGTGGCCGGCGAGTACAACGGCGAACTTTCCAAGGTCAAGGCCATGGTTGATGTCGGCCATGTGTCCTGGGACGTGGTGGAGGTCGAAAGCCCCGAGCTGATCCGCGGCTGCGAGGCGGGCCTGTTCGAGCGCATCGACCCGGCCCTGCTGGGCGACCAGGCGAACTACCTGCCCGGTACCGTGAGCGAGTGCGGCGTGGCCAGTTATGTCTGGTCCATGGTGCTGGCCTACAACACCCAGAAACTCGCCAACGGGCCGACCTCGTGGGCGGACTTCTGGGACACCCAGCGCTTCCCGGGCAAGCGCGGGCTGCGCAAGGGCGCCAAGTACACCCTCGAGGTCGCGCTGCTGGCCGATGGCGTTCCACGCCAGGACCTGTACACCGTGCTGGGCACGCCGGAGGGGGTCAATCGGGCCTTCAAAAAGCTCGACCAGATCAAGCAGAACATCCAGTGGTGGGAGGCCGGCGCGCAACCGCCGCAATGGCTGGTGGCCGGTGATGTGGTGATGTCCGCTGCCTACAACGGGCGCATCGCCTCGGCGCAGAAGGACGGTTCCAAGCTTGGCATCGTCTGGCAAGGCAGCCTGTACGATCCGGACCACTGGGCCATCGTGCGCGGCTCCAAGAGCAAGGAACTGGCGCAGCAGTTCATCACCTTCGCAAGCCAAGCCGCCACGCAGAAAACCTTCTCCAGCCACATTCCCTACGGCCCGGTGCGGACCGATGCGGTCAATGCATTGCCGGCCGACATCCAGCAGCAACTGCCAACGGCCCCGGCCAACCTGGCCGAGGCCCAGCTGGTGAACGCCGAATTCTGGGTCGACCACGGCGAAGAGCTGGAAGAGCGCTTCAATGCCTGGGCGGCGCGCTGACCCCCGCGCTACCGCGCGCTGGTGAGCCCGCCCCGGGCATGGAAAGATGGGAAACGCCGTTGCAGCGATGCAACGGCTTTTTCCGATTCAAGAGGCAAGCAAGCAGATGAGCAGAGACCGCCTTCAATCCGCAGAGTGGTTCGAGCAGATCGCCCACGTGGTCGATTGCATCGGCACGTCGGCGTTCGTCGAGTCGCTGTTCGCCGCGCTGAACTACCTGGCGCCTTCCCACGCCATCACCGTGTTCCTGTTCCCCCATCAAGGGCTGCCGTCGGCCTTGTTCGAGCGGGACGAGGAGGGGCCGTGGATGCCCGAGGGCAGCATCGGCAAGTACCTGGAAGGCTTCTACCTGCTGTGCCCGTTCTACCGGGCCTGCATCGAGGGCATTGCCCCTGGCTGCTACCGGCTGAGCGATGTGGCACCGGACCACTTCAAGCGCAGCGAATATTACGTGTCGTTCTACCAGCATGCGCGGCTCGAGGATGAGCTGAACTACATCGTGCCACTGGGGCCCAAGCTGACCATCGCCGTGGCCTTGGCCAGTACCCGCCGCCTGGGCCGGCAGCAGGTCGACGAACTCAAGCGCATTGCCCCCTGGGTGCTGGCCGTGGTGCGCCGGCATTGGGGGGACCTGGATGCGGATGCGCTGGGTGGGCGCTTCGAAAGTGCGCTGGGGCGCCAGATCAACGCCGCGCTGACCCAGTTCGGCTCGTCGCTGTTGACCGAGCGTGAGTGCCTGGTGGCCCAGTACATGTTGCGCGGGCATTCCATCCGCTCGCTGGCCGAACGGTTGGGGATCAGCGAAGACACGGTCAAAACCCACCGCAAGCATGTGTACAGCAAACTGGACATCGCCAAGCAGTCGGAGCTGTTCTCGCTGTTCATCGCCTCGGTGGCCCAGGCCCAGGAAGGTTTGAGCAAGGATCCGTTGGAGAGCTACCTGCGGCGCAGGCGGTGAGGTTCGCCGTGAGGTTTGCAGCGCTCGATCTCAAGAGCGCTGCAAACCTGTCGCCTTGCACCTGGTGGCCCACATACGGTCGTCAAAGGGCCATCAGAGCCCCCCGCTGATCGGCCACTCCACCGCCACCCTAATCTGATCCCCATCCAACTCCGCCTGCGCCGTATCCCCCCGGTGCACGTTATGCCGCAGCGAAACCGCCACCCCCTTGGCCGCCCCACTCTGCACCACATAGCGCGCCTCCAGGTCCCGCTCCCAGTGCTTGCCATCCTTGCCATACCCCAGATACGTATACCCCCCACGCGGATCCACATGCGTGCCATCGATACCGAACCCGCGCACATACAACGCCGTCAGGCTCAACCCCGGCACGCCATAGGCCCCCATGTTCAGGTCATACCTGGCCTGCCACGACTTCTCGTTCGGCGCATTGAAGTCCGACAGCTGCACGGCGTTACCCAGGTAGATCGCCCCGCGGCTGACGTAGTCGAACGGTGTGTTGCCGTCCACCTGCTGCCAGCCCAGGCTGAACGCGTGCGGGCCCTGGGCGTAGCGCGAGACCAGGCTCCAGGTGGTGTTGTCGATGCGCCCGGACAGGGCCTTGCCAGTGTCGGTGGTGCGGTACAGGTTGAGGTCCAGGCTCAGGCTGCGCCGGTCGTCGAAGGCGTGGCTGAGGGTGCTGCCGAGGTAGTGCTGGTTCCAGGTGTCCTGGTAGCGGGACGTGTACAGGCTGGCGCTGGCGTTGGCGGTCGGGTTCCACACGGCGCCGGCCAGGTCGAAGCTGTTGCCCTGGCGGCCGTTGGAGTAGTTCACCACGAAGCCTTGGTCGTGGCTGGAGGCATTGCGGTCGGTGCCTTCGTTGAAGTGCCCGGCCACCAGCTTGAGCCGGTCGATCTCGTTGCTGGTGAGGAACCAGCCGGTGAAGGTCTCGGGCAACAGGCGGCTGTCTGACGAGCTGAACACCGGGGTCTTGACCCGTTGCTCGCCGTAGGTCAACACGGTGTTGGAGGCGCGCAGCTTGACCGCCGCACCGCCTCGGCTGTATTCGCGCTTGGGGTGGCCGTCGTTGTCGATGGCCAGCAGGCGCGCCTTGCCGGCGCGGCCGCCGCCGCTGTCGAGCTGCACGCCAAGGTAGGCGTGGGCATCGACGCCCACGCCGATGAGGCCTTGGGTGAAGCCGGAACTGAGGGTGCCCATCAGGCCATGGGCCCATTCCTCGGCCTTGCCGCTGCGTTCGGCGCGGGGTTTGTAGGCGTTGCGCGCGGCACTGTTGCGCCCGCCGTTGCGGTAGTCGCGCTGGTCGTAGACGGTGCGGTTGAGCAGGCTCCAGCTGCTGTCCTCGACGATGCCATTGGCCTTGGACTGGGCGGACTCGGCCAGGGCCAGCGGGCTGAGGCCGAGCAGCGGCAGGGCGATGAACAGCGGTTTCATTGCCCGGCCCCCAGCTTTTGCAGCTGCACGGCGAGGCGGCTGGCCGCGCGGGCAGGCAGGGCGCCTGGCAACTGCGCCGGCGCGGGCTCACCCACTTGCACCAGCATCACCATGCCCATCGCCAGGTGGGGGATGCACTGGATGCCATAAAGCCCGGGCTGGCTGAAGGTGTATTCGAACGGCTGGTTGAGCTTGCTCTTGAACGCTTCGACGCCTGCCGGCAGCAGGCCAGGAATGCTCGCGGCGTTGTGCCCGGCCTGGGTCGGCAGAAAGCGCACGGTGTCGCCCGGGGCAATGCGCAGGTGGTCCGGCTCGTAGACCATCGCCCCCTCGGCGCCGCGGTTGAGCATCTTCACTTCGAACACCTCGGCCTGGGCGGCGGCGGTGGTCAGCAAGGCGGCAAGCAGCAGGGCGGCGGAGCGAGGCGGCATGGGCAGAACTTCCTGGTTCAGGGGGCGCGAAAGCGCAGGATGCGCGCGCCGTCGAAGGGGTCGGTGAGGTAGTGGGCGCGCACGCCAAAGGTGCTCAGCAGGCGCTCTGGGGTGAGTACGGCTTCGGGCTTGCCGAGGGCGACCAGGCGGCCCTGGTCGAGCACGGCCAGGCGGTCGCAGGTGAGGGCCTGGTTGAGGTCGTGCAGCGCCACCAGGGTGGTCACCGGCAGGGCCTGGACCTGTTGCAGCAGGCTCAGCTGGTGCTGGATATCCAGGTGGTTGGTCGGCTCGTCGAGCAGCAGCAGTTGCGGGCGCTGGGCCAGGGCGCGGGCGATGTGCACGCGCTGGCGTTCGCCACCGGACAGCTCGCGCCAGATGCGCTGGCTGAGGTGGCTGGCGTCGACGTCGGCCAGGGCCTGGTCGACGATGGCGCGGTCGGCCTTGCCGAAGGGTGCCAGTGCCGACAGCCAGGGCGTGCGGCCCAGTGCCACGGCTTCGAAGACACTGATGGCGTCCTGGGTGTCCGCCTGTTGCTCGACCAGTGCCAGCTGCTGGGCGATGCGCCGACGTGGCAGTGTCGCCAAGGGTTCCCCGAGCAAGTGCACCTTGCCCGTGGTGGGCATGCGCAGGCCGGCGAGCAGCTTGAGCAAGGTGGATTTGCCCGAGCCGTTGGGGCCGACGATGCCGAGGGTTTCACCGGGGCGCACGGCCAGGTCGATAGCTTGCAGCACCTCACGGTCACCCAGGCGCAGGCTCAAGCCCTGGCAGGCGAGCGGGGCCACTTCCAGCGAATTGAGCGCGGTCATGGGCGCCCCCGGCGGCTTACCAAAATCAGTGCGAACACCGGTGCGCCGATCAGCGCGGTGACCACGCCCACGGGGATTACCTGGCCGGCGATCAGGGTACGCGAAAGGATGTCGGCGACGATCAGGAACAGCGCACCGCCAAGGGCGCTGGCCGGCAACAGGCGGCTGTGGCCGGGGCCGAGCAGCAGGCGCAGGGCGTGGGGGATGACCAGGCCAACGAAGCCGATGGCGCCGACGATCGACACCATCACCGCGGTCACCAGCGCCGTGCAACTGATCAGCAGCAGTTGGGTGCGGCGTACCGGCACGCCCAGCGAGGCGGCGGAATCGGCGCCGAAGGTGAAGGCGTCCAGTGCGCGGCGGTGCCACAGGCACACCGCAAGGCCAAGCACGGCCACCGGCAGTGCCAGCCACACCGACGGCCAGCGCACGCCACTGAGGTTGCCCAGCAGCCAGAACAGGATGCCGCGTGCCTGCTCGGCGGTGGCCGACTTAGTGATCAGGAAGGCGGTCAGGGCGTTGAACAGTTGCGACCCGGCAATACCTGCCAGGATCACCTGGGCGTTGTTGTGGCTGCTACCGCTGGCGCGCGACAGCAAAAGCACCAAGCCGAACGCTGCCAGCGCGCCGATGAAGGCACCGCCGGACAGCGACAGCGCCGCGCCGCCCAGGCCGAGCAGGCCGACCGCCACGGCGCCGGTCGAGGCGCCTGCGGACAGGCCCAGCAAGTAGGGCTCGGCCAGCGGGTTGCGCAGCAGCGCCTGCAGCACCACGCCGCAGGTGGCCAGGCCCGCGCCGCAGGCGGCGGCGACCAGGGTGCGCGGCAGGCGGTAGTTCCAGACGATGCCGGCGTCGATCGGGTCGAGGGCGTGGCCGGCCTGCCACAGCTGGTTGGCCAGCACCTGCCAGACCAGGTCGATGCCCAGGCGGGTTTCGCCGATGGCGATGCCGGCGAGCATGGCCAGCAGCAGGGCGGCCAGCGCGGCAAGGGCGAGGGGCAGCAGGCGGCTCATGGTTGTGGCGCTTGGCCGCTGGCGAAGGCTGTGGACAAGCGTTCAAGGCCGCGGAACAGGCGAATGCCGGCCTGCATGGCGTCGGCATCGAGGACGATGATGCGGCCGTTCTTCACGGCGTCCATGTTCCTGGTTACCGGGTCGCTGCGCAGGAATTCGAGCTTCTTCTGGAAGTCGTCGGCGGGGAAGCGGCGGCGGTCCATGCGGGCGACGATCAGCCAGGTGGGGTTGGCTTTGGCCAGGGTTTCCCAACCCACGGTGGGCCATTCTTCGCTGGACTCGACCACGTTGCGCACGCCCAGGGTCTGCAGCATGAAGTCGGCCACGCCCTGGCGGCCGGCGACGTAGGGGTCGATCTCAAGGTCGGCGCTGGAGAACCAGAACAGCGCGCTGGTGCCGGCAAGGTCCTTGCCGGCCAGTTGCTGTTTAGCATGTTCCAGCTGGCCCTTGAGTTGCGCGTTCAGCGCCGCGCCACGGTCCTGCACGTCGAAGATCTCGGCCAGCTGGCTGACGCTCTTGTAGATGGTCTCGACCTTGAACGGCTGCAGGCGGGTGCCGTCGGCGCCGACCAGGTTGTCCTTGCCTTCGCAGTCGGACGGTAGCAGGTAGGTGGGGATCTTCAGCTCGGCGAACTGCTCGCGGGTGCCGACCACGCCCTGGGCGCCGACCATCCACTCGAACTGCACGGCCACCAGTTGCGGGCGTTTGCCCACCACGGCTTCGAAGCTGGGGTCGTTGTCGGCCAGGCGTTCGACCTTGTCGTTCTGCGCCTTGAACTCGGGCAGCACGTTGTTGAACCACAGCGAGGTGCCCGCCAGCTTGTCGCCCAGGCCCAGCGCATAAAGCATCTCGGTGCCGGCCTGGCCGATGGTCACGGCGCGCTCGGGCGCCTGGGCGAAGGTTTGCGCCACGCCGCAGTTTTCGACGGTGAGCGGGTAATGCGTGGCGGCAGCCTGGGCCAGGCCGGTCAGCGACATGGCGGCGAGCAGGGTGGCGATACGGGGCAGCATGGTCGGGCGATCTCCTGTCGAAGGGTGCACGGAATGAGCACGGACAGGCATCGCCGGGCTTCGGGCAGGGCGCCCGAGGCAACAAGCGGATGGCCATCCCGGACACCCCGCCGGTTGGTGAACATGTGCCGGCAGGTCTCCTGACTGGTGCGTCCTGGCCCTGCGCCAGCCTTCCCGGACACATGGTCCAGTGGCATCGATGGCGCGGGCTCGGCACCTACAGTTGCGGGGGCAGTTCCCTTTGGCGCGCGTGTGGCGGCCTGGGGATTCCCTATTAATTCCGAGTGGAAACCGGCGGGCGGCATGGTAGACCATCACCCGCCGGGTGAAAACGCCTTTACAGGTATTTGAGCCAGGCGATGTCGCGCCGGCGTGCCTTCAGGCGCGCGAACCCGCGCACCGGCAGGTACAGCGCCGCAGCCAGCAGCACGGCACTGAGCCACACCGCGGCGATGCCGTCGAAGCCGAAATAGTCGCCATGGTTGAGACCGAACAGCGCCACGCAGGCCAGGTACAGCAGCTTGAGCACATACAGGTGCAGCAGGTAGAAGAACATCGGCGCGGCGCCGAACACCGCCAGCATGCTGATCCAGCGGGCGCAACCTGCGCGCTCGAAGCCGCGCAGCAGCAACAGGCCGGCGCCCAGGGTCAGGGCGAGGAACAGCAGTGACGGCGGGTATTTGGTGATGTTGAAGAAGCTCATCAGGGTGTGCGTGACACTCGGGTAGCTGCTCCATGGCGCTTCGCCGTAACCGTTGAGCAGGCGCAGCACGACGAAACCGAGCAGTGCGGCGCTGCCGGCCAACAGCAAACGGTGCTGGCGCTCGGCGGCAGGGCGGGTGCGGGCGAACCACGGACCCAGGCCATAACCCAGGGCGATCACGCCAATCCACGGCAGTACCGGGTAGGAGGTGCGCAGGCGCAGGCTGTCGGTGGCTTGCAGCCAGCCACGGTCGTGCAGGATCGCCCAGGGCACGTGCAGCGCCGACTCCGGGCCGAAATGCAGGCCGTCGAGCAGGTTGTGCCCGGCCACGATCAGCGCACCCAGCGCCAGCAGCGCCGGGCGCGGCAGCCACACCAGCAGCGACAGGGCGATCATGCTGATACCGATGGCCCAGATCACTTGCAGGTAGATCACGCCAGGCGGCAGCTGGAAGGTCCAGGCGAAGTTGACCAGGGTGAACTCCAGCGCCACCAGAAACAGCCCGCGCTTGAACAGGAACGCCGAGACGTCGCTACGGCCCTGGTACTTTTCGCCGTACAGCCAGGCCGACAGCCCGGTCAGCAGCACGAACACCGGCGCGCACAGATGGGCCAGGGTGCGGCTGGCGAACAGGCTGGGGTCGGTGGTGTCGATGCTCATCGGGTCGCTGACCTGGCGGTGCAGGAAGAAGGTTTCGCGCACGTGGTCGAGCAGCATGAACAGGATCACCAGGCCGCGCAGGGCATCGATGCTCTGCAGGCGCTGGGTGAGCAGGGTGGGGGAGGCGGTGGCGCTGGTCATCGGCAAGGGGTCGCAGGCATGAATTAATGTCAAATGAAACGTTATCTTATAACTATTTGTCTTGTGCTGAACAGAGCCTCGGGTGGGTAAATCTGCATGGCCGCCAGCAGCGAGTGCCATCTAGTGGCGATTGGCCTGCTCGGGCCACTTGTGCTTTGGCGAGCATTGGCGGATATATGCAGGCCGCGTGACGATGAATGTAATTTGCCGACAAGGACTGCCATGAAACCCACCCATCTGCTGCTGGCCTCATTGCTGCTGGCGTTGCCGTGCGCCTCGGCCCTGGCCGACAGCTGCCGCAAGAACATCCAGGGCGGCGAGGATTGCCGCTACAGCGACGGCACTACCTCAACCAGCCGCGCCAATATCATGGGCGGCTTCGATACCACCTACAGCGACGGGCGCCGCTCCAGCAGCCGCTCGAATATTCAGGGTGGGTTGGATACGCGCTACAGCGACGGCAGCTCTTCCAGTAGTCGGTCGAATATCCAGGGTGGGCAGGACACGCGCTATAGCGATGGGCGCTCTTCCAGCAGCCGGGCGAATATTCAGGGTGGGCAGGATACGCGCTACAGCGATGGCAGCTCTTCCAGCAGTCGGTCGAATATCCAGGGGGGGCAGGACACGCGTTATAGCGGGGGTAGCGGTGAGCGTGATCAGGGGCGGCGGTGGTAGGGGCTGCAGTGTGTTCGGCTGGGTATCTTCAGCGCCTATCAGATCGAGCGCCGCCCGCGCGGCGCTTCGCGGGTAAATCGCAGCGGCGAACCGCCGCTCCCACAGTTTGTTTCGGGCCAATTATTCCTGTGAAAGTACCGGCGCCTGCCTTGGTGCATGCCTTGAGTCATGTGGGGCGGCGGAAACGCCCACACTGAAACCGCGTTGTACCAACAAGGCGGACCAGATGATGGCACAGGAAAGACTGGCCCGAAACAAACTGTGGGAGCGGCGGTTCGCCGCTGCGATTTACCCGCGAAGCGCCGCGCGGGCGGCGCTCGATCTCGAGAGCGCTGCAAAGCTATCGCCCTACACCTGCCCGCCCAAACGCGCGACTAAGTCGGCCACTTGAACCCCCACATCTCCCTCACGCCGCCCGCTCCAGCACATCCAGCAACTCGACAAACTCCTGCGCCAGCCGGTGGCGTGGCGCCAGGTGCACCAGGGGCACCGCCGCTTCATGGGACTCGCGCATCTTGATCGAGTTGCTCAGGTACACCGGCAGCACCGGCAGCCCTTCACCGCGCAGCTGGTCGACCAGGGTCTGGTGCAGGGCGGTGCGCCCGGCGAACTGGTTGACCACCACGCCTTCGACCTGCAACGCGGCATTGTGGTCCTGGCGCAGCTCTTCGACCTCGGCCATCACGTTGAGCAGCGCCTGGCGCGAGAAGCTGTCGCAGTCGTAGGGGATCAGCAGGCGCTCGGCAGCCACCAGGGCGCTGAAGGTGTAGAAGTTCAGCGCCGGTGGGGTGTCGATGTAGATCCGCTCGTAGTCCGCCGACAGCTCCACCAGCAACTTGCGCAGCTTGTTGATCTTGAACTTGCTCTCCAACTTGCCCTGCAGGTCGGCAAGGTCGGGGCTGGCGGTGATCAGGTGCAGGTTGGCGTAGCGGGTTTCGGTGATGGCCACGCGGTGCTTCTTGCCGGTGGCCGGCGCGGGGGCGAGGGTCTGGCGGAAGAAATCGGCGATGCCTGCCGGGATGTCGTGGTTGACCAGGCCGGTCAGGTAATAAGTGGCGTTGGCCTGGGGGTCGAGGTCCACCAGCAGGGTGCGATAACCTTCGGCGGCACTGGCGGCGGCCAGGTTACAGGCAATGCTGGACTTGCCTACACCGCCTTTCTGGTTGAACACGACACGACGCATGGCTGAATCATCCTTGAGGGAAAATGGCAGATCGGGGTCAATCCTATGACCGAAAGGTGACAGTTTTAAGACAAAGCTTGTTACATGTCCTGCCAGCATCCTGCACCAGGGCGTACAGCGCCACTTTCACGGGGCGGCTTGCTGCAACGCCTGGAGTTCGTCCTCGACCTCTTGCATGCGCGCTTCGACCAAGGCCTGCACTTTCGGGTCCCTGGCGCTTTCGCGCATCAGCGCGGTCAGCTTTTCACTCAGCCGCTTGCCTTCAGCAGTCTCGCCCAGCGCCTTGGCCTTGGCCGGGTCGCGGGTGGCGGCGACGATGGTGTCGAACTCGCCATCGTCGAAGTTCTTTTCGCTGTAGAGCCGGTACAGGTCCTGGCGCTGGTCCTCGACGGTCAGGTGCTTGCGCAGTACCGTCTTGATCTGTTCTTCGGGCAGCTTTGGGTGGGTTACGGCCAACAGCTGCGCCATGCGCCCGATGTTGTGCTCGTAGGCTTCCTGCAGGGGCAGGTTGGAGCGGATCTTTTCTTCGCGGCTGGGTGCCTGGTCGCAGGCAGCGAGGGCGGTAAGCAGCAGGGGCAACAGCAGTCTTGGCAAGCGGGGCATGGGGCAGGGGCCTTGGGTACGGTCAGGTTGGCGAGTGTACTGCATGCGATCTGGACAGGTGCATTGGGATCAAAGCAAGGAAGACGCCTGCGGCAAACATAAAGTTGTTTGACGGCTTTTGCGTGGTCATCTAGTTATGTCCTTCGGAGATAACATTGGATGAAAGGACGAGGCCATGTACGACAGAGAAGTTATTGACTATGCCAAGGAGCAGGAAGCGCGGGTCGCGGTACTGGAATACCGCGTCCATGCTGTTGACCATGGACGTTCGACTGGGCGCCAGGCATTGATGCGAGATTATGCGCGAATCTTGTACTCATCCTCGTTCCGACGCCTGCAAGGCAAGATGCAGTTGTTGGGAATCGATGCGGGGCGCTTCAATCGCAATCGCCTGACTCACAGTCTTGAGGTAGCCCAAATTGCCCGCTCTATTGCCAGCGATCTGGACATGAAGGAAACCGTGGTCGTCGAGGCGGCTGCGCTGGCTCATGACATTGGCAATCCCCCGTTCGGCCATCATGGCGAGACCGTGCTCGACGAACTTTGCGGTGAGTGTGGAGGCTATGAGGGCAACGCTCAGGCGTTTCGCATCCTGCGCACCCTGGAGCGCAAGCACCATGCTTACGACGGCCTGAACTTGAACGTACGCACACTCATGGCGGTGACCAAGTATTTTCATTTGCGCCGGAGCAATCCGAAGAAATTCCTCTATGACGATGACTACGCGTTCCTCAGTGCCGAGTTGCAAAAGCACGACCTGCAAATCGTGAAAAGCATCGACGCTGAAATCATGGACCTGGCCGACGAGATTGCCTACGCCGCTCACGACCTTGAGGATGCCTTGAGCTTCGGCCTGATCAGCCTTGGCGAGATTCTTCATGAATTCAAAATCAGCGATCGTTTCTGCGAGGCCTACCCAGTTATTGAGCGCTTGGCCAAGGAGGTTCAAACCGATGCCATGCAGGCTAAGCGATTAGGCACTTCGGAAGAGTACGCCATGGTGCTGAAGAAGGAGCTGACCTCCAAGATCGTTCACATCCTCTGTTCCGATATCGGACTGGTCGACGGCAAATTGGGGTACAAAGAACACGCCAAGTTGGCTGAGGGCCTGAAGAAACTGCTTTTCAAAGCAATTCTGCGCAAAAAGGATGTGCAGTTGTACGAGAAGAAGGGCGAGCAGGTAATCAGAAAGCTGTTCGAGGTCTACAGCGACCCGCAGTACAACAAGAACAACATGCTTCTGCCGCCGGAACTACGCACGATCAATGACTGCCAGCAACGCGTGGTGACCGACTACATTGCTGGAATGATGGACCTCTACGCGATCCAAGAGTACGAGCGGTACTTCGGCAAGGGCAGCCTTGATCGTTATTACTTTGATTGAAACGATTCAGGCCCTGGGGCGCTACAGCAGCAGCGCCGACCAGGTCGACACCAGCAACAACCCCGCCAGGCTCTGGTTGAACCAGCGCAATGCCCGCGGTGAATTGAGCCAGCGCGCGCTGCCAGCACCCAGCAGCGCCCAGGCGGTCATGCTCGGCAGGGCGATCAGCAGAAACACCAGGGTCAACCACCACAGCGGCAGGGCTGGGGTGGCGAACAGGCTGATCATCGCCAGCGCCATCAGCCAGACCTTGGGGTTGACCAGCTGCAGGGTGGCCGCCTGCAATGGGCCGAAGCCTGCATTGCCACCGGCCTGCAACGGCGCACCGGCGCTACGCAGCATGCGCCAGGCCAGCCAGCTCAGCCACAGCGCGCCCGCCCAGCCGAGGAGCTGCTGCGCCTTCGGATGATCAAGCAACAGTTCGCCCAGGCCCAGGCCAACCAACAGCACCACCGCCGCCGCCGCGCCACAGGCCGCCACGGTGGGCGCCAGGCTGGCGCGCACGCCGCGCTGGGCACCCTGGGCGAGGATCAGCAGGTTGGTCGGCCCCGGGCTGATGCTGGAGGCCAGGGCGAAGAGGACGAAAGGCAAAAGGCTGTGGGACATGGTCGAGGCTCCGGTTGATCGTGGCCTCATGTTCGCAACCGCCCTGGCTTCAGTCTGGAAGGTTTGAGCAGCGTTTGCGGTAGTCCGCCGGCGTGAGCCGGTAGGCGCGGCGGAACCAGCGGCCCAGGTGGCTCTGGTCGGCGAAGCCGAGGGCCGTGGCGACCTCGGCCGGGCTCTGGCCACGGGCCAGCAACTGCCGCGCCCGGGTTAGGCGCAGCTGGATCAGGTAGGCATGCGGGGCCAGGCCGTAGGCGGCCTTGAAGGCGCGGGTCAGGCGGAAACGATCGACGCCGCAGACCCGCGCCAGGTCGTCCAGGCCGATGTCCTGGTCGAGGTGCGCATGCAGGTAGTCGCGGGCCACTTGCGCGGTCAGCGGCAGGCGCGGGTCAGGGTCGAGGCGCCGACGCCACTGCAGGTGGCCGGTGAGGCAGGCCAGCAGGTCGTCGATGGCGGTCTGGCGGACGATGCGCAGTTCCTGCTGGTGCAAGGCGTTGAATGCGCGGCTGGTGGCAGCGGCCAGCCGCGTATCGCAGTGCAGGGTGGCGGCGAAGCTGGGGAGGGCGTCGCTGGGTGCCTGCTCGAACAGCGTGCGCAGTTGGTTATCCAGCCAGTGGCTGTCGAGGTACAGGGTGGAGTAGGTGAAGCCTTCGGCGGTGGGCGCCAGGCCGTCATGCAAGTCGCCGGGCTCGAGCAGGAACACCTGGCCGGGTGTGCTCTGGTGGCGCACCCGGCGGCAGTTGAACTGCTGCACGCCCTGTTCGGTGACGCCGACCAGGAAGCTGTCGTGCCAGTGCGGGTCGTAGGCGTGGCCGGTGAAATGGGCGCGGACCGACTCGATGCCGGTCTCGGCGTCCTGCTTGAGGTCGATCCAGTGGCTCATGGCGAGGGCCGGTTGCGGTGGGTGCTCGACCATAACGCAGAACCGGCCCTGGGGTTTAGAACGATTGTGCAGTGCTTAACGCTGGGCGAATGCCAGGTTGATGCCAAGGCCCGCGAACGAGGCGGCAAAGCCCCGGCGCAGCCAGGCCTGCACCTTGGGCGAGTCGATCACCGCACGGCGGAACAGGTGGGCGAGCAGGCCATAGAGCACGAACACGACGAAGGTCATCAGCATGAACACCGCGCTCAGGCCGAGCATCTGCACCACGGCGGAGCCGGCGTGGGGGTCGATGAACTGCGGCAGGAAGGCGAGGAAGAACAGCGTCAGCTTGGGGTTGAGGATGTTCAGCAGGCAGGCCTTGAGCACCAGCTGGGCGGCAGCGGCCGGCGGGGCCTTTTCATCCACGGCGAAGGCTGCGCGATCACGCCAGGTGGCGTAGGCCAGGTACAGCAGATACGCGACCCCGGCGAACTTCAGCCCCTGGAAGGCCAGGGCGCTGGCGTGCAGCAGCGCCGACAGGCCGAGCACCGAGGCCAGCAGGTGGGGCACGATCCCCAGGGTGCAGCCCAGGGCGGTCCACAGGCAGGCGCGGCGCCCGGCCACCAGGGCGCTGGAGACGGTGAGAATCACCCCGCTGCCGGGGATCAGCACGATGATCAGGGCGGTGAGCAGAAATTCCAGGCTCGGCATGGGTGACAGCTCCTTGCAGTCGGGGGAAGCGCCACTATACGCCGGGGCCGACCGGCTGCAATACACCCTCCGGGCGCAGCGTGGCGAAGCGTTCGCGCAGCCAGCCATGAAGCTGCGCCACCGCGGGGGTGATCTGTTTGCGATGCGGGCACACCAGGGTGACCGGGGTCGGCTCGCCGGGGTGTTCGGGCAGCAGGATTTCCAGGGCGCCGGCGGCGATGTCGGCGCTGACGTCCAGCCACGACTTGTAGACGATGCCTTCGCCTTCCAGGGCCCAGCGCCGCACCACGTCGGCGTCGTCGCTGAACAGTGGCCCGCGTACCTGCACGGTGCGGTTGCCCAGGCGCCATTTGTCGTAGACCCGGCTCTGTTGCGAGTACAAAAGGCAGTCGTGCTGTTGCAGTGCCTCGGGCGTTTGCGGTCGGCCGTGGCGGGCCAGGTAGCCGGGGGCGGCCACCACCACCCGGCGGTTCCACGGCGCCAGGGGCAGGGCGATGTAGTTGGCGTCTTCGTTGAGGCCGTAGCGGATGGCGACGTCCACCGGGTCGCGGTAGAAGTCGGCCATCTGGTCGGAGAGCAGAAAGCGCAGGCTCAAGCCCGGGTGCTCGCGGCGAAACGCACTCAGCCAGGGCCGTAGCAGGTTGCGCCCCAGGTCCGAAGGGGCGGCCACCTGCAGCACGCCACGCAAGCTGCTGTGGTTGCCGTGCAGGTCTTCGCGGCCCTGGCGCAGGGTGTCGAGCACGCGTTGGGCGGTGGGCAGGTACAGCTCGCCCTCGGCGGTGAGGCGCAGGCTGCGGGTGGTGCGGGCGAACAGGCGCACATCGAGCTCGCGCTCCAGGCGCTTGATCGCCGCCGCCACCTGGCCGGGCAGCAGGTCGGCCTCGTGGGCGGCAGCGGTGAAGCTGCCCAGGGCGCTGGCACGGGCAAACAGTTCCAGGTCGGTGATGCGCAGCATTTTCACTCCAGGGATGAAAGTGTTGCTGCATTGTGCTGGTTTTTCTTTGCTGCCGGGAAGATAAGATGCGCCTCAATCACGAACCCCGAGGAGTTGCCGTTCATGGATACCGTTGCCCTGGCCAAGCGCCGCTACACCACCAAAGCCTACGACGCCAGCCGTCGCATCCCCCAGGCCACCATCGATGCGCTGCTCGAGCAATTGCGCCACAGCCCGTCCTCGGTCAACTCGCAGCCTTGGCACTTCATCGTTGCCGACACCGATGAAGGCAAGGCGCGCCTGGCCAAGAGCACCGAGGTGGGCTTTGCCTACAACACGCCGAAGATCCTCAATGCCTCCCATGTGATCGTGTTCGCCACGCGCACCGACATGACCGAGGCGCACCTGCAGGCGGTGCTGGAGCAGGAAGGCAAGGACGGGCGTTTCCGCAGCGACGAGGCCAAGGCCGGGCAGGACCAGAGCCGCCGTTTCTATGTCAACCTGCACCGCCACGACAACAAGGACCTGCAGCACTGGATGGAGAAGCAGACCTACCTGGCTCTGGGCACCGCGCTGCTGGGCGCCGCCGCCTACGGGCTGGATGCCACGCCGATCGAAGGGTTCGATCCGAAGGTGATGGATGCCGAGCTGGGCCTGCGCGAGCGTGGCTTTACCAGCGTGGTGGTGCTGAGCCTGGGCTACCACAGCGAGGAAGACTTCAATGCCGGGCTGGGCAAGTCGCGCCTGCCGGCGGCCGAGGTGTTCACTTTCCTCTGAAAGTAGAGGCGCCGCCATGCGGCGCTTTCGCCGGCAAGCCGGCTCCCACGGGTTCAGCATCAGCCTTCAGGGCCGCGCGGTCGTTGTGGGAGCCGGCTTGCCGGCGAATGGTCCGCATCGCGGCCCCAGTGACGCCTATTCGCTCCTCCTGCTCTTCCCCTCCATATCATCGATCAGCGCCTTGGCCAGGGCGCTGAAGGCGTCCGGGTAGCAGCCGCCTGGCGCGCACAGCTGCCATGGCGAAGCGGCGATTATCGTGGAAAGGATTTTTCACACCCGCTCGCCTAACCCAATGAGATGACCCGGTTAAGCAATCCCTGAGGTCTTTCCCCGTCAACGCAGCAACTTCCGGCAGGTGCGTGGGATCGTTCCTAGGCTGGCCGGGCTGAAGCATTTAGTTTCGAACTCGGAAATATCTTACGGATGCGGGAGCGTTCACTGGCAAGACAGTTCTGAAAAAATGCGGCTGCGGGCCTAGAGAATTGCAGGGCATGGTAAATACTCATGCCTTCACTGTTGGAGGATCTTTTCGTGTCTCACCCCACCGCCTCGCAGCTGATCGATGCCCGTATTGCCGCCTTGACCGACTGGCGAGGCCCCCGCCTTGCGCAAGTGCGCGCCCTGATCCGCCGGGCCGACCCGATCGTGCGCGAGGAAGTGAAATGGCGCGGTACGCCCGTCTGGTTCCATGCCGGTGTCCTCTGCACCGGCGAATGCTACAAGGACAAGTTGAAGCTGACATTCCTCAAAGGCGCGGAACTTGCGGACCCGACCGGATTGTTCAATGCCAGTCTCGATGGCGGCACTCGGCGCGCCATCGATCTATTCGAAGGCGACCGCCTCAATGAGCGGGCGTTCATGGCGCTGATTCGGGCAGCGGTGATCTTCAATCTGGGCTGAGTGTTCACACCGTCCCAGCATGGCAAGGGTGTACAGCGGATCAGTGAACAGTGCTCTGGTAATACGTCTGGGCAGGAGGTGGCTAAACCTGCCTCCTGCCCAGCGCTATGCAAATTGAAGTGCTCATCATCTCGTTCCAGGACCGTACACCTAGTCCAGGCACTTAAAACATGAAATGTCCTTCGGAAAGCTTGAATGTGAACTTCTCGCCAGGGGAGGAGGGGGTCCCCAATTCATCCATCATGGCCTTGTTCTTGATCCGTCCGAACTCGAGTTCGAAGGTGACCTCTATCATATAGATCTCAAGGCTTCCGGCGTTGTGACGAAATCCGACACGCCCCTTTGGTTCTCGGGTGGCTATGCCTTCATAAACAACACCCATGGACACATCGCCATCTGGGTAAGAGGTCACTGGGTAGACGTTGTCTTTGATATTTCTGCGAATGGATACGGCGATGCGATCAAAGGGCTTGTCAAGAATGGCAATCGCCTGGACATGGTCCTCATATTCACTTACCAGGTAGACGCTTATTGGTTTGAGCGTCACCACTCGCCCTGAGGGCCAGATCATCTTGCCTTTGAATATTGCATTGCCTTGTTGCGCTACCCCACCATATTCCGGGTTTTCCCGGATCAGGGTCACCAAATCTGTCTTTGACATGTTGCACGCTCCGCTGGCAAGGGGATGTCGATACAGCTGCCGACAGGTTATGTGGCCCCCAAAGCCCCGGTCTACTGGCATATTTATCAGGTCTTGCACAGCGCCTGTCACGATATTCGCCGCGTTGCTCGAGCGATATGGGCTCAGTCCTCACACGGCTTTGGTGTTGAGCAGGAGTACGCCCAGAGCAATGAACATTGCCCCGGTGGCGCGCTTGAACCTCGCGGCCAGCGGCGAGGCCTGCAGGCGCTGGCCAAAGCGGTAGGCGGTGAAGCAGCAGAACAAGTGCACCCGGCAGACGAGCAGCGCCATGCTCAGGCGCCGCGAACCGCGCTCACTGATTACCAGAGCGCCGCAGCGGCCGCTCCAATCACCCGCCCGAACACCGCGATCGCCTGGTCTACCTCGGCCTCGCTGGTGTAGCGGCCGATACTCAGGCGCACACTGTTGCGCGCCCGGCGTTCATCCAGGCCGAGGGCCAGCAGCACATGGGAGGCCGCATTGCTCGCCGAGTTGCACGCCGAGGTAGTGGACAGCGCAAGTTCGTTGGCCAGCAGGCGGCTGTTGAAGCCGCTGGCGTCGATGCACAGGTTGAGGGTATGGGGAATGCGTTGTACGGCGCAGCCATTGAGCGTCACGCCCGGCAGCGCCAGCAGGCCGTCGCGCAGGCGCTGGGCGAGCTGTTCCAGGTGCTGGTGCTCCAGGTCGCCAGGCTGGCCGGCAAGGGCGAAGGCGCTGCCCATGCCGACGATCTGGTGGGTGGCCAGGGTGCCGGAGCGCAGCCCGCGCTCATGGCCACCGCCGTGCATCTGCGCACGCAGGCCGTTGCGGGCGCGGGGGCCGACATAAAGCGCGCCGATGCCCTTGGGGCCATACACCTTGTGCGCCGAGAACGACATCAGGTCGACCGCCTGGCTGGCCAGGTCGATCAGCACCTTGCCCACCGCCTGGGCCGCGTCCACATGCAGCAGGGCGCCGTGTTCGCGTACCCGCGCGCCGATGGCGGCGAAGTCGGTGAAGGTGCCCAGTTCGTTGTTCACCGCCATCAGCGACACCAGCCGGGTGTCCGCCCGCAGCGCTGCCTGCACGGCATCGGGCTGGATCAGGCCCTGGGCGTCAGGTGCCAGGCGGGTTACCGCCCAGCCCTGGCGCTCCAGCTCGGCTGCGGTGTCGAGCACGGCTTTGTGCTCCAGCTGGCTGGTGATCAGGTGCCCGGGCTGTGGGTAGCTTTGGGCGACACCCTTGAGGGCGAGGTTGTTGGACTCGGTGGCGCCGGAGGTCCACACCAGGTCCTCGGGCTGCGCGCCGACTCGCTCAGCCACCTGACGGCGGGCCTGCTCGACCACTTCGCGGGCGGCCTGGCCGAAGCTGTGGCCGCTGGAGGCGGGGTTGCCGAAGTTGGCGGCACGGCCCAGGCAACCGAGCATGGCCTCGATGACCCGGTCATCGACAGGGGTGGTGGCGGCGTAATCGAAATAGAGGGGGGTGTTGTGCATAGCGTGAGCTTGTCCGTGCGGGACGCCGCCAGTCGGCATCCATGTACGGCATGTTACGAGGCCCGATGAGCAAAGGTTTTTCCTATTGATCGCCCGCTAGGTTGTTTCAGAATAATTCTTTCTATGGTGCGCAAGGTTAGGAGAAAAAAATTCTCCTCATGCTGCCTTTCAAGTCACAGCCATTGCCACGGCGCCTGTTTTTTCACCATTACCAGCACCATCAGGAACATCCCGGCGAATCCGATCACACCCATCCACAGCCAGTAACGGTAGAGCCGGTGGTAGCGCGGGCAAAGCGGGGAGTGCACCTCGGCGGCCTGGGCGGCGAGGGCCTGCAGGCGGGTTTGCAACAACAGTACCGGCAACCATAGCGCACCCACACCGAAGAAGATCGCCAGCGCGGCGCGCAGCCAGTCCATCGACCAGTCCATGCCTGCCATGCGCACCATGGCATAGCCGGTCAACAACTGCAGGACGCCGGCCGGGGTGGTGATCCAGGCGTCGAAGCGCACCACCATCCTGGCCACGGCGGCGATCACCCGTGCATCGCCTGTGCGGTGGGCGGCGATCAGATACAGGTAGGAGCCCATGCCGAAGCCGAACAGGAACACGGCGGCGATCACATGCAGGTATTTCAGCAGCAGGTAGTCCATCTCAACTGCGCCCCTGCTGATAGCTGACGCTGTAGCGGATCTTGTCCGGCGCGTCGATGGCCGCCAGGTATTGCGCAACGCTGATCTCGCCCACGCAGGGGCGCGCACCTGCCGCTGGCTGGTAGCCTTCGGTCAGCCTGGCCATCAGCGCCACTGCGGCGCAGCTCGGGATCTCGGGGCCTTTGTCATCGGTTGCGCTGACCTGGGCACGCAGGCGCAGTGGCTGGCCATTTTCGTCCAGGCCGCGCACGTCCAGGTACATCGCGCTCTTGCCATCGCCCCAGCGCTCGAAGCGCAGGCCCAGGCGGTGCAGGCGCCGCGCCCAGGGCAATGGGTCGCGTACCAGGCCGTACTTCACCAGCAGCGCCAGTGCCGCGTTGGCCAGGCCGCCGGCCATCAGCCCGGCACCGGCCTTGAACGCCAGGGTGCGCGCGCCGTAACGGCTGGCGAAGATGTCCATGTCCGGCACGTCGACATTGCTCAGCAAGCGCCAGCCCAGGCCTGGCAGGTGGCGCAGTTGCAGGCCGAGCCAGCCGTCGACCGCGCAGGGCTGGCCAGCGCGCCACTGGCGAATCGGTCGCCCGGCATAGGCGAGCACGCCTTCGATGGTGGACAAACCGGGCATCTTGGCAGAGGAGGAAATGCCGTGCTCGATCGACTCGATGTGGCTGAAGCGCTGGCGTTGTTCGTCGAGGATCGCCGACGACAGGCTGGGTACCGAGCTGCAGCCACTGAGCAGCGCCACGCCCGCCTGGCGGGCGCGGGCGTCGAGCTGGGCGATGCCGTTGACGAACAGCCGGCAGTCGGCCAGGTCGCAATAGCTGGCGCCGGCCTCGATGCAGGCCTCGGCGACGCGGTAGGGCTGGCCCTGGAACGGCCCGCCGGTGTGGATCACCCAGTCGATGCCCAGTTGGCGCAGGGCATCGGCGAAACCGGGGGCCATGGCATCACCGCACCAGCTGCCATGCAGCGATGCGCCGGTGCTGCTGAGCTGTGCGCCAAGCTGGGCGAGCTGCCGGGCGTTGCGCCCGGCGATGACCAGTTGCACGCCCGGCATCTGGTTCAAGTGGCGGCTGATGATGCGCCCGAAGTTGCCGTAGGCGCCGATCACCAGGGTCCTGATAGCCATGCTGCGTTCCTTGTGCCGTGAATCTGGAATGCCCGGGGCAGGGCGGCGCAAGGTTTACCGAAAGGTCGGGGCAATGCAAGCGCGGCGGGGGCGTTGCCGCCGCGTTCAGGCGTTTTCCAGCGCCTTCTGCTCCTGGCTGGCGACCCGCTCGCACAGCTCGATGATCTGCTCGCGCATCCAACGGTTGGCCGGGTCCTGGTCGGTGCTTTCGTGCCAGTACAGGTGGGTTTCCAGGGCCGGTACCTCTACCGGCAGCGGCTGGTGACGCAACTGGTGACGGCGGGCGAAGCGCTCGGGCACGGTCATGACCATGTCGGTCTGCTGCAGCACCTGCGACGCCATCAGGTAGTGCTGCGAACGCAGTGCCACGCGGCGCTGCACGCCCATCTTGCCCAGGGCCAGGTCAACGTAGCCCAGGCCGTTGCGGCGGCTGGAAATATGGATGTGGGTCATGCCCAGGTAGCTGTCGAGGGTCAGCGTGCTGTCGGCCAGCGGGTGGCCGGGGCGCATGGCGCAGACGTAGCGGTCCTGCATCAGCTTGACGTGGCGCACCTGCGGGTCGGTGTTCAGCGGTGCGTCGACGGCGAAGTCCAGGCGCCCGGCGGCCAGCTCCTTGGTGGTTTCGCGGCGCTTGCACGGGAAGCTCTCGATCACCAGCGCCGGGGCCAGGCGGCGCAGGCGCTGGAACAGCGGCGGCAAGATCACCGCCTCGGTAAGGTCGGTCATGCTGATGCGGAAAGTCTTGCTGGCCTGCAGCGGGTTGAAGATGCGGCTCTCTTGCACCGAGGTGCGCAGCAGCGACAGGGCGTTGCGCACCGGGCCGATGATGTTCTGCGCCATGGGCGTGGGCACCATGCCCTGGGCGGTGCGCACGAACAGCGGGTCGTTGAAGGTTTCGCGCAGGCGCGACAGGGCGTTGGACACCGCCGGCTGGGTGATGCCGACAATCTGCCCGGCGCGGGTCAGGTTGGCTTCGGTGTAGATGGCGTCGAAGACGATGAACAGGTTGAGGTCGACCTTGCTGAGGTTCATGGCGCCGCTCTTCATTGGAATTATCAGCCGATCATATATCGGTTATGAATGTTAATACACAGTGAAAATAGACTAGGTGGATGAAGGGTGGCTGTTCTAGGCTGCGTCCATGTTCTTCATTGACTGAAGGTAGCCCCGATGGATTTCGCCTATTCGCCCAAGGTCCAGGCACTGCGCGAGCGTGTCAGCGCATTCATGGACGCCTATGTGTACCCGGCCGAGCCGGTGTTCGAGCGCCAGGTTGCCGAAGGCGACCGCTGGCAGCCCACCGCGATCATGGAGGAACTCAAGGCCAAGGCCCGTGCCGAGGGCCTGTGGAACCTGTTCCTGCCCGAGTCGGAATACGGCGCGGGGCTGACCAACCTCGAATACGCGCCGCTGGCCGAGATCATGGGCCGCTCGCTGCTGGGGCCGGAGCCGTTCAACTGCTCGGCGCCGGACACCGGCAACATGGAAGTGCTGGTGCGCTACGCCAGCGAGGCGCAGAAGCGCCAGTGGCTGGAGCCGCTGCTGCGCGGCGAGATCCGCTCGGCGTTTGCCATGACCGAGCCGGACGTGGCCTCGTCGGATGCCACCAACATGGCTGCCACTGCCGTGCGCGACGGTGACGAATGGGTGATCAACGGCCGCAAGTGGTGGACTTCCGGCGCTTGCGACCCGCGCTGCAAGGTGATGATCTTCATGGGCCTGTCCAACCCCGACGGCCCGCGCCATCAGCAGCACTCGATGATCCTGGTGCCCACGGACGCGCCCGGGGTGAAGATCGTCCGCCCGTTGCCGGTGTTCGGCTACGACGACGCGCCCCACGGCCACGCCGAGGTGCTGTTCGAGAACGTACGCGTGCCCTACGACAACGTGCTGCTCGGCGAGGGCCGTGGCTTCGAGATCGCCCAGGGCCGCCTCGGCCCAGGCCGTATCCACCACTGCATGCGCTCGATCGGCATGGCCGAGCGCGCCCTGGAGCTGATGTGCAAACGCTCGGTCGAGCGCACTGCCTTTGGCAAGCCACTGGCGCGGCTGGGCGGCAACATCGACAAGATCGCCGACTCACGGATGGAGATCGACATGGCCCGGCTGCTGACGCTCAAGGCCGCATACATGATGGACACCGTGGGCAACAAGGTGGCGCGCAGCGAGATCGCGCAGATCAAGGTGGTGGCGCCGAACGTGGCGTTGAAGGTGATCGACCGGGCCATCCAGATCCATGGTGGCGCGGGGGTCAGTGGCGACTTCCCGCTGGCCTACATGTATGCGATGCAGCGCACGCTGCGCCTGGCCGATGGCCCGGATGAGGTACACCGGGCGGCGATCGGCAAGTATGAGGTTGGCAAGTATGTGCCCAAGGAGATGTTGCGTAGCGGGCAGTGAAAATATCAGCCGTGTAGTTCGTTTTCGCATTATGTGTAGGGCATTTCCCAAGCGCCGGACTGCCCCCGTGTTTTCGCCCTGAGTGCTGCTAGTTTCCGCTGCTTTGCATCTGCAGAGGGAAACATGAACAGGGTCAATATCGGTGGTAAAGGGCAGGCGCTGGACGGGGATGTCACGACCACTGGGGCGATATGCATTGCTGATAATCCGAACCATCGTTGTGACGGTATCCAGGTGCTGCGCAGAGGTGATGCCACCACCGAGTGCCCGGTTTGCGGCCAGCGCGGCACGGTAGTCGAAGGTATTTCGTGGTTCATGTCTAACGGTCGGGAGGTGGCGGTCGACGGTTCGCTGGTGGCGTGCGGATGCCCCAGTGGCAGTAACCGAGTGGTGGCGCCTTTGGGCATGGCGACGCGTGCACGCTCGGCGCCGGCTGGCGCTGGTGCTGCCCCAAGAGCCGACTCGGTCGCAGCATCGCGCTTCCAGCCACAGATGGCCACGGCATCGGCTACGCCGCGTGCGCTGCTGGAGCCGGGGTTTTATGTCGTACCCCGCAGCATGTCCGGGCCGCGGCTGTTGGCGCAGCTGCTGGAGCAGGATCGCACGCTGCCGATCGCTCGGGTTAAACGCCTGAATCCCACTTTCGATCAAGGTTTCAAGGCTGGCGAGATCTTCGTCCTCGGCGACCTCGATAACCACCATGCCTGCACCCGGCAAGAGGCCGAGCTGATGGCAGCGGCGCAATTGACGCGCGACGCCCTGGCCGAACTCGACGAACAGGAAGCCAACTTCATGATGGAGCACATCGGCGAGATCGCCGGGGTGCTCAGTGGCGCGAGCCTGTCGATGGGGGTGGGCAAGGACATGCTGTCGCGCGGGCTGGGGCAGGTGAGCGATACGCTCAAGGGGATCGAACAGTTGCATCAGCGGGAGTTCGGCTTGCATGGGCACTTGAAGAGCCCGCAGTTCTTTGCCTCACGCCAGGCTTTGTATCAGCAGCTGAATGCGCAATTGCGCAGTGCGTTTCTGGGTAAGTATCTGAACCTGGGCGGGCATGAAAGTCTGCGCAAGGGCTTGGGGATTTCGACCAGGAGCCTCGTGCATCACTGGTCCAAGGCCGGGGCGCCGGGTGCGATACCGGGGTATGCGACGCACCTGGATGAAGTGGCGAAGATGGCGAAGTTTTTGAAAACTGGCGCGTATGTAGCGATAGGGTTGGGGGCGACGTCGTCTTACCTGAAAGTACAGGAAGTTTGTCGGGCCGGCGAAACCGAGGCATGCAAGAAGATCCGATTTACTGAAACGGGTAGTTTTGTCGGAAGCGTTGCAGGCGGTGGCTTGGGAGGAGTAATGGGGAAAACGGCTGTGAAGGTTATCTGTAATTTGGGACCATGGGGCCGCGCTACTTGCGGTATTGCAACCATAGGCATCAGCTCTTTTGCGGGAACTAAGGTTGGCGAGTTTCTTGGCGCTGAGTCCGGAGAGATGTTGTATGAGGTCACATATGATTGATGTCAGCGAGTGGCCATCCAGCATAAAGCTGGCCCTGCTTCTTGTACCTTTCGCTGTGGGTTTGACTGGGCTTGCGATCATGCTGCAAATCGCCGCAACGCGGCACTTCAATGTGATGTGCGAAGCGCTTCACAGAAGCAGCGGGCTCCACGAAGAGCTGAGGAACGGGGGAGCCTTTACCCTGAAACTCAGATTGTCGACCGTGAGTGCGATGACGGCGGGCATCATCTGGCCAAGATTGGGTATCCGTCAGGGGTGGTTGGATGCAGAGGACAGTCGCTTGTTCCCTCCCTATCTGAAAAAACGCATGAAACTTAGTTTTTACTGCATATCGGTCAGTCTGGCATGCATGGCCTTCCTGTATCTGTTCGTCAATTTCGACCGCGCATGAACTGACGGATTTGCTGTGGGCCAGATGCAGCACAATGGGCCGCCAGGCGGCCCATCGGGTTTCACGCGTTTACTGCAAGTGCACCTTCAACTCCCCAGCCGGCTGGCGCATCGCGGCCTTCACGGCCGGTATCTGGCTCAGCGGGTTGAGCAGCCCGTAGTCGTGGATCATGCCGTTGTAGCGCACTGCAGTCACCGTCACGCCAGCCGCAGGCAGTTTCACCGCCACCGCCGTCGCCGAGCGCCTTGGCCTGTCCCAACAGTTCGTCAGCCGGCGCCTGATGCAACTGGAAGAACGCCTGGGCGTGCGCCTGCTCAACCGCTCGACCCGGCGCCTGGATGCCACGCCCCTGGGCGAGCGCTACTACCAGAACGCCCTGCGCCTGCTCGATGAAGTGCAGTTGCTCGAGCAGGCCATCAGCGGGCAGACCGTCGAGCTGCACGGCACTTTGCGCCTGAGCGCGCCGCTGTCGTTCGCCATCGCCCATCTGGGGTGCCGGTTGACCAAGTTCCTGCAACTGCACCCCGGCGTGGATGTGGAGGTGGACCTGAGCGACCGCGCCGTGGACCTGATCGGCGAGGGCTACGACCTGGCCCTGCGCATCGGCATCCTGGAAGACTCAAGCCTGGTGGCCCGGCGTATCGGGGCGGTGGAGCGGGTGTACTGCGCCAGTCCCGCTTACCTGGCGGCACATGGCACGTCGCTGGCGCCGGAGCAGATGCGCGGGCACGACTGCCTGCCCTACGGGCATGCGCGGCAGGTGCAGTGGCAGTTCAAGGGGGAGGGCAAGGGCACCAGCATCGCCGTGAGCGGGCGCATGCGCGCCAACAATGGCGAGATGCTCAGGGATGCGGCGGTGGCGGGGATGGGCATCACCTACCTGCCGACCTTCATCGTCGGCAAGGCCCTGGATGACGGGCGCCTAGTGCAGGTGCTGGAGGACTGGACGGTGTCGGCGCTGCAGCTGTCGGCGGTGTACTCGCAGCGCCGGCAAGTGGCCCGGCCGGTGCAGGTGTTCGTGGAGTTTCTGCGGGAGCGGCTGGTGGCGTTGTTAGGATTGAAGCCAAGCCACCCTGTGCCGGCCTCATTGCAGGCTATCGCCAGCTCCCACAAGGCTGAGCATCGTGTGACCGAAATGCATTACCTGTGGGAGCTGGCGAAGCCTGCGATGGGCCCTCGCATGAAGCGCTGCCAATGACTTTGGTCAGGCAGCAGCCGCCAGCTTGGCGCTCGTCTGGCGACGACGGTAAGCGCTGTCGCGGCTGGCCAGCCACCAGTACAGCGGCGTGGTCACCGCCAGGCCCACCAGCCAGGACAGGTCGGCGCCGTTGATGTACTCGGACACCTGGCCGACATACAGCGGGGTGTTCATGAACGGGATCTGCACCACGATGCCAATGGCGTAGGCCAGCAACGCTTGCGGGTTATAGCGGCCGTAGATGCCGCCATCGACCTTGAAGATCGATTGGATGTCGTAGTCGCCTTTGTGGATGGCATAGAAGTCGATCAGGTTGATCGCGGTCCACGGCACCAGCACCACCAGCAATACCAGCACCATGTCGACGAAGTGGCCGATGAAGTCCGCCGAGGCGAACACCGCCACCACGCAGCAACCGGCCAGCACCAGCAGCGACAGCACGGCACGGCTCTTGGCGGTGGGGATCCAGCGGTGGGCGAAGGTCTGCACCAGGGTGATGATCGACAGCACCGCGCCATACAGGTTGAGGGCGTTGTGGCTGATCACGCTGAGCAGGAACAACACCAGCATCACCGGGCCGAGGGTGCCGGTAGCGAGCTTGACGGCGTCCATGGTGTCCATGCCTGCAGGGATCGCCAGCACGGCGACGGCGCCGAAGATGAACGACAGGCTCGAGCCCAGCGCCGAACCCAGGTAGGTGGTCCAGAAGGTCGACGACACTTTCACGTCGGCCGGCAGGTAGCGCGAGTAGTCCGATACATAGGGGGCGAAGGCGATCTGCCACAGCGCCGCCAGCGACACGGTGGCCAGCCAGCCGGCTAGGTTGAAGCCGCCGCGGGTGAGGAAGTCGTCGCTCTGCACATGGCTGAAGATGTAGCCGAAGCCGACCACTATGCCGATGCCCAGCACCCAGGTGCCGATGCGGTTGAGCACGTGGATGAAGCGGTAGCCGATGATGCCGATGATGCCCGAGCCCAACGCGCCGATGACGATGCCCACCGGTACCGGCACGCTGTCGACCACGCCGTGCAGCGACTTGCCGGCCAAGACGATGTTGGAGGCGAAGAAGCCGATGTACATCACCCCGGCGATCACCACCACCAGCAGCGCGCCGAGCGAGCCGAACTGGGCGCGGCTCTGGATCATCTGCGGGATGCCCATCTGCGGGCCCTGGGCCGAATGCAGCGCCATCAGCACGCCGCCGAGCAGGTGGCCGACCAGGATGGCGACGATACCCCATACCAGGTTGAGGTGGAACAGCTGCACGCCCAAGGCGCCGGTGACGATCGGCAGCGGGGCGATGTTGCCGCCGAACCACAGTGTGAACAGATCCCTTACCTTTCCATGGCGGTCTTGCGGCGGCACGTAGCCGATCGTGTGTTTCTCGATGAGGGGTGCCGAATTGGCTGCACTGGTCATGAATGACTCCAAGGCAAGGAGGGCGCAACCGAAGTTGCCGGGCGCGTGCCGACAAGGGGCGACGCGTTCTTGTTGCAGCGATGATGGCGGCGGGGCAGGCAAGGGGAAATTAGTAAATTTGTGCTCATGAACCTTAAAAAAGCTAAGGCTGGCAAAAGGTTAAGCGGGGGGCGGTAGCAAGGTGGGTGCCAAGTGGCGGGAGGCGGCGTGGCAGGCAGCGTACGGCAGGGCAAGTGGTTTTGTGGTGGTCGATGGTGGTGCGCAGTGCGCGTTGCCTGTTCAGGCCTCTATCGCGGGGCAAGCCCGCTCCCACGGGACCGAGGTGTTTTTGGGGAGTGGAACGTGGGAGCGGGCTTGCCCCGCGATAGAGGCGGTGTTGCCGAGTGTTGTTACATCGGCAACAACCGATCCTGGATCACCTCTTTCATCACCAGCGTCGAGCTCAAGCGCTTCACATTGGGAATGCTGGTCAGCTGCTCGTCATACAGCTTCTGGAACGCCGGCAGGTCCTTGGCCACTACATGCAGCAGGTAATCCGGGTCGCCGAACAGCCGCTGCGCCTCGACGATCTGCGGTATCTGCGAAACCGCCGCTTCGAAGTCCGCCACCGGCTGGCGGGTAACCTCGCGCAGGGTGACGAACACCAGCGCGGCGAAGTTCAGGCCCAGGGCGCTGGGGGCCAGGCGGGCGTGGTAGCCAAGGATGGCGCCGGACTCCTCCAGCGCCTTGAGCCGACGGTGGCAGGGCGACAGGCTCAAGCCCACGCGCTCGGCCAGTTCGGTTACCGACAGGCGCCCGTCTTTTTGCAGTTCGGCAAGGATCTTTCGATCGGTTCGGTCCATGAGGGAAGAATCTTCCAGGTTGTTGGCTGAGATGGGGAATATACGAAAGAAAATCCCCGGGCGATATCCGTAATCTTGCTTCCAACGAAACCCCTGTGGAAGGAAGATCCAAAGTGACCATGAGTGTATTGGCGGCGTTCTGGGCCGTGTCCCTGCTGTTCGTGATCACCCCGGGTGCCGACTGGGCCTACGCCATTTCCGCCGGGATGCGCGGGCGCTGGGTGATGCCGGCGGTGGCGGGGATGCTTTCGGGGCACTTCCTGGTGACGCTGATCGTGGCGGCCGGGGTCGGCAGCCTGATCGCCGGGCACCCGCTGGCGCTGACCCTGCTGACCCTGGCGGGCTGCGTTTACCTGCTGTGGCTGGGCGGCAACCTGCTGCTGCGCCCGGCGGTGCCCGAGGCCGGGGAGGGGGGCGTGACGGACAGCGGGTCGCGTTGGGCGCTCAAGGGTTTTTGCGTGAGCGGCCTCAACCCCAAGGTGTTCCTGCTGTTCCTGGCGCTGTTGCCGCAGTTCACCGACCCGCAGGCAAGTTGGCCGGTGTGGTTGCAGATCCTGTTGCTGGGGCTGGTGCACCTGGCCAGTTCGCTGGTGGTGTACCTGATGGTGGGGTATGGCGCCAAGGCGGTGCTGCGGACCCGGCCGGCGGCGGCGCAGGTGGTCGGGCGGGTGTCGGGGATGGTGATGATCGTGATTGCGCTGGGGTTGATTGCAGGGCAGTTGCGTTGAGCGTCGGGAGGCGGCCGGCTATCAGCGCTCGCCAGGTCGAGCGCCGCTTGCGCGGCGTTCGATCTGACAGGCACCGCAGCTAGGCCGGTAAGCAGGCGATGCCGCGCGCCATCACTTGGCTTTCAACACCTTCGGGTTCGAGTTGCCCCAGATCGTGTAGAGGTCGGCCAGCAACGCCCCGTTGATGGTCTCAAGCTCAGCCTGGGTGATCTCGTCAGCTCCTTGCTTGCCGTACAGCACCACTTCATCGCCCGCCTTGACCCCCGGGATGTCGGTGACGTCGACCATCAGGGTATTCATGGTGACCTTGCCAATCACCGGCGCGCGCTTGCCATTGATCAGCACCGAGGCCTTGTTGGAGAACGCGCGGCGATAGCCGTCCGAGTAGCCTGCGGGAATGTTGGCCACCCGCGAGTCACGGCTCAGGGTGTAAGTGTGGTCGTAACTGATGCCACTGCCGGCCGGGTAGCTGTTGACCGCTGCCACCTGCGACTTGAACTGCATGACACGCTCGAACTCCTCGTGGCCGCCTACGGGGTAGCCATACAGCGCGGCGCCCGGGCGCACCATGTCCAACCAGCCCTCAGGCACCTCCAGGGTGGTGAAGGTGTTGGCGCAGTGCAGCAGCAGTTTGCTGCGATCGAGTTTGGCCTGGCGAATCAGCAGCGCCGACTGTTCCTTGAATCGGGCAAGGCCCTTGAGCACATCCTCACGTTCCTCCACGGGGAAGTGGGTCATGATGCCGACCACCTGCAGATGCCCGAGGGTAGCCATGGCAACTGCGTCCTTGAGCCCTTGGGGCGTACCCATTTCCACGCCGTTGCGGCCCATGCCGGCGGAGTTGAGTGCCAGGTGCACCTTCAGCCGCTGACCACTGCGCTTGGCCAGGGCATCCAGTTGCTGTGCCACTTCCAGGTTGCCGACCAACTCGTCCATGGCATAGGGCAGCGCATCCTGCACCTCGCCCAGGCTGGCAATGCGCAGCCGCATGAGCCGCCCCTTGAAGCCTTTTTCGCGGACCACGCGTGCCTCTTCGTTGCTGGTAACGCCAATGCAGCTGACGCCCATGCGTATAGCCGCTGGCACCAGCAGCGCAATACCGTTGCCATAGGCGTCGGCCTTCATGACGGCGCAGACCTGGCTTTTGCCGGCGACGAGTTTCTGGATACGCGCGATGTTGTGCTCGAAGGCAAGCTGGTCGATTTCCAGCCATGCGTTGCTGTGTGCCTGGGTCGCAGCAGCGGGTGCGTCGCTGCGGCCGGTGTCGAGCAAGGGGGCGGCGTGGGCGAAACTTGCACCGCTGGCGAGCAGCAGGGCGATGGCGATGCGGCTAAGGGCGTGTCGGGTCATGTCGGGGTTTCCGTTCTTGTTGGTAGGGCGGGCTGGCGGTGCTCTCGGCAGCGCAACCCGCCTTCGGAAGTGTCCCGGATAGGCCGCAATGAAACCTGTCGTGATGGGGCTGGGCGGCGACGGATCGAGTCGTTGCAGACGCAATCTCGACAGCTCGCGCTGGGCCCTATTGGCGAGGGGAAAGATGGATGCCTGCGATCATGCAGCGCACCGAGCCACCCGCCATTTCGATCGTCGGCACGTCCAGCGGTACCAGCCGCGCCGAGCGCTCTATGCGTTGCCGCTGCTCGGCCGTGAGGCTGTTGAATGCTCGGCGTGACAGCGCAAGAAGCCGCCCATCCCGCCCGGACAGCTCGATGGCGTTGCCCGCGAACTCGTTGATCTGTTGGTTGGTCAGGTCAATTACGTCTCGGCCGGATTCGATCAAGCGCATGCGTACCTCTTCGGCCCGCGCCTTGTTGGTGAAGGTGTCGAACCCCACTAGGGCGAACTCGGTCGCCACGCACATCAGCACGTTGGTGTGGTAGATCGGCGAGCCCTTTTCATCCGCCGTATCGAACACCATGGGCTCGAAATTGAAATGGGTGCTGAACCGCTCGAGGGCTATCGGGTCGGCGCGGTTCGAGCGTGCGGTGTAGGCGACCCTGGACAAGTGGTCGAACACCATCGCCCCCGTGCCTTCCAGGAACAGCTCGTCTTGCTCCAGGCCCGAGTAGTCGATCACGTCCTGCACCCGGTACTCGTGCTTGAGCATCTCGATGACATCGGCCCGCCGCTCGCGGCGACGGTTCTTCGAGTACATCGAGTAGATGGCGACATGGCCACCGGGGTGGGTGGAGAACCAGTTGTTGGGGAACACCGAGTCAGGGGTGTCGTGCTCGCCCAGGTCATCGAACAGGTGAACCCGCACACCCTCGGCCATGAGCCGCTGCGCCGCCTGGGTGACTTCGTCACGCGCCACTTCGGCGAGGGTTGCCGTGGCGATTTCAGGGTTGGCGCTCTGGAAGGAATTGTCTGCTGCGGTTTCCGGGTTGGGGGTGAAGGCATGCGGGCGGACCATGACCACTGCCGCAGGTGCCTGAATCGAACGTGTTGGAAATGCCATCTTGTTATTACCGGGGTTGAGTGCGTGCAGCAACATCGGCTGCGCGTCGGGTTTGTTTTAATGGAAATGCACCCAAGGCACGAATCAAGTCCGAGCGTGTCGGGGGTGTCAATTAAACAGTGCACTTGGCAAGCGCGTTTTAATCGCAGGGTGTGCAATATCAACTGCCGGAAAATTGTGATGAAAGAAGGCGTCAATATGAAGCGTGCAGGTTGCCAGTTTTGAAAGACTTCTACACAATCTGCGCCCCTCGAATGACAATCTGAACAGCCTGGTATTCAACATGGATAATATTGATCGGGCGCTGGTCGCGCTGTTGCGGGACAATGCGCGTACGCCAGTCCTGACGCTCGCGAAAAAACTGGGGGTTGCCAGGGCAACTGTGCAGAACAGGATCACCAAGCTGGAAGAACAGGGCGTGATTCTGGGTTACACCATCCGCCTGCGGTCGGATGCTCCCGAGCAAGGGGTAAGGGCCATCACCAGCATCGCCATCAGTGGCCACCATGCTGCCGAGGTCAAGCGTGCGCTACGGGGGCACCCCAATGTGGTCGCCATCCACACCACCAACGGCCGCTGGGACCTGATGGCGGAACTGCGTGCCGACACGCTGGAAGGCTTTGACCGGGTGTTGAACTCCATTCGCTCGATCCCCCATATCGAGAACACCGAAACCAGCATTTTGCTGTCCACGTTCAAAATGTGATCACTCGGCCTGCAGGTTCCGGCCGTGCCACTGGACACTCTGTCAGCCGAGGCTGGCACTCTGTATGAAGCGGGGTGCGGTGTGCGCAGTTTGTTATGTTCCGCTTGGCCAGGTCGACTGGCAGAATAAGTCGGCTCATTAGTTCCGAGTTTCAAAAAGCTAGCCAGTCCGGTGAAACTGTTCACTGGACTTTTATTGTCGTTTGTGTGGTTTTCCATCCCTGTCTTGAAACTTTCAAGTACTCAAGAGAACTGTACGTGCGTGCCAGTTTTACACGGGTGTGGTTAAAGACCAGGTTTTACCAAAAAAGAATAAGAGGTTAATGATGCAACACACCTGTGACGCGCCTGACGCGACAGCAGAAGATGGCCGTGTGCTCAAGCGGCGGCTGGAGAATCGCCACATCCAACTCATCTCGATCAGTGGCGCCATAGGCACCGGCCTGTTCATGGGCTCAGGCAAGATCATCGCCCTGTCGGGCACCTCGATCATCCTGGTGTACGCGATCATCGGCTTCTTCGTTTTCTGCATCATGCGGGCGATGGGCGAGATGCTCCTCGCCAACCTCGAAATGGGCTCGTTCGCCGACCTCGTGCACCACTATCTGGGGCCACGCGCCGGGTACATTCTCAGTTGGTCCTACTGGCTCAGCTGGGTGGTGGCGGCCGTGGGTGATGTGGTTGTGGTGGCGGGCTTCATGCAGTACTGGTACCCCGATCTGCCCACCTGGCTGCCGGCCTTTGCCACGATGTTCCTGCTGTTGGGCCTCAACATGCTCGCGGTCAAGGCGTTCGGCGAGGTCGAATTCTGGTTCGGGCTGATCAAGGTCGTTGCCATCGTGCTGTTGGTGATCACCGGGCTGGTCATGGTTGCCACTGCCTACACATCGCCAGCGGGCGTGACGGCGTCCTTCAGCCACCTGGTTGCCCCGGGCGTGGTCATGCCCCACGGCATCCTGGGCTTCCTGGCGGGCTTTCAGATCGCGATTTTTTCGTTTGTCGGCACTGAACTGGTCGGCACTGCCGCCGCCGAGGCGAAGAACCCGGAGAAAACCCTGCCCAAGGCCATCAACACCATCCCGGTGCGTATCCTGCTTTTCTACATCGCGGCGCTGGCGTGCATCATCAGTGTGGTGTCATGGGCCAACGTCCCCGCCAATCGCAGCCCGTTCGTCGAGCTGTTCCTGCTGGGTGGGCTTCCGGCAGCTGCCGGCATCATCAACTTTGTCGTGCTCACATCGGCGGCGTCCTCGGCCAACAGTGGCGTGTATTCAGGGTCGCGGATGCTCTATGGCCTGGCCCATCAGCGCCAGGCACCCTTGGCGTTCGGGCGCTTGTCGGGCACGGGCACGCCCGTCCGTGCGCTGATGTTCTCGGGGGTGTGCATGGCCCTGGCCTTGACGCTGCTGTTCGTGATCCCGGAAGTCATGACGGTGTTCACCCTGGTGTCGACCATCTCGGCAGTGATGATCATCGTCACCTGGTCGCTGATCCTGATGGCTTACTTTGCCTATCGCCGGCAGAACCCGCAGGCGCACCAGCAATCCACCTTCAAGCTCCCGGGCGGCAAGGCCTGTGCGGCCCTGTCGCAGGTCTTCTTGTTGTTCGTCCTGTGTTTGCTGGCCCTGGAGCCTGATACCCGCACTGCGCTGTACGTCATGCCGTTCTGGTACGCCGGCTTGCTGCTGGCCTACCGGCGTCGTGAAAGAACCAATGCTCGCCAGATGGCGACCCACTGACCACGGCTATTGGCCGGGTGAACGTTCCGCGGGTTCAAGGGGGATGAATGAACATCAAACACAAGCTGATGTGGACCTTTGCCGGGATCGCAGTGATACCGATAAGCCTGGTTGCCATGCTGGTCGTGCTCAATCTGCGTGGTGAGGCGCGAGAGAATTTCTTCGACAACAGCACCCGGGAAATTCGCCAGGTAGGCAATGCGATGAGCCTGTTCTTCCAGGGCATCGAGCAGAACGTCAACTACCTGGCCGCGCAACCTTTGGTCACGGCCACGGGCAGTGAGGTCAACAAGTACCTGGGCGCCAGCACCGGCAATGAGCTGGGCGCCCGGGACCAGCAGATTTTCCAGTTCATGACCCGTCTGGCGGAATCTCACCCCAGCTATGCCTATGTGTCCTATGGGCTTGCAGACGGTGGTTACGTGGGGTGGCCCGCCGTGAAGGACTTCGCCGACTACGACCCGCGCCAGCGCCCCTGGTATCAACTGGCGATCGCCAACCCCGGCAAGACCTTGCGCACGGCGCCCTATTACTGGGCCGCCGATGACACCGTGCAGGTCAGCATCGTGCGCGCCGTCGCCAACCCACTGGGCAACCCGGGCGGCGTGGTCAGCATCGACGTGTCGCTCAAAGGGCTGACCGAGATCCTCAAGCAGATCAAGCTGGGCGACAGCGGCTACGTGATGCTGCTGGAGAACAACGGCAACGTGATGGTCGACCCCCGTGATGCCAGCCACAACTTCAAGCAGCTCTCCAGTTTCGGCGATGGCTACGCCGACCTGGCCAAGGCCGGCAAAGGCCTGCTGGAGGTCGAGCTCAATGGCGAACGCTTCATGGCCAACATCTACCCTGACGAGCAATTGGGCTGGACCTTCATCGGCCTGATCCGCCACGACGAAGTGATGCGCAGCACCTCGCGCCTGAGCTGGCTGATCGGCGCCATCGCGTTGCTGCTGGCTGCAGCGTTCGCTGTTGTCGGTACCGCGTTCGCCAAACTGATCGTGCGCCCGATCAACCATGTCAGCCGCGGCCTGGAGGACATCGCCCAGGGCGAGGGCGACCTGACCCGCAACCTGGAGATCCGTGGCCGTGACGAAACGGCGCAGTTGGCCAACTGGTTCAACCAGTTCCTCGCTGCCATCCGCAGCCTGATCCAGCACATCGGCGCGGCTGCCGGCAAGATCCTCAGCACCTCCGACCGCTCGACACGTGTTGCCCATGACATGGCCGAGGCTGCCGGGCGCCAGCGTGAGGCGGTGGACATGGTGTCCACCGCCTTCCATGAGATGGTCGCCACCGCCAATGAAGTTGCGCGTTCGTGCAGCCAGGCCGCGCAATCGGCCGACAGCGGCCAGCAGCAGGCCCGTGACGGCCAGCAGCAGATCGACGCCGCGGTACACAGCGTCGATCGGTTGAGCCAGGAGATCGAGCAGTCGGCCCAGTCGATCCAGCAACTGGAGCGCGACAGCAATGCCATCCAGTCGATCCTCGGCACGATCCGTTCAATTGCCGAACAGACCAACCTGCTGGCCCTCAATGCGGCAATCGAAGCGGCCCGTGCCGGCGAGCAGGGCAGGGGTTTCGCGGTGGTTGCCGACGAAGTGCGGGCGCTGGCCAAGCGCAGCGCCGACTCCACCGCAGAGATCGACGGCTTGCTGGGCAACCTGGCCAACCGTACCGCGCAGGTCGCCGAGCAGATGCACGCCAGCCTGGAAGGCTCGCAGCTGTCGGTCAGCCGCATCGGCCTGGCCCGCGACAGCTTCGGCCGGATACGCGAGGCGGTGGACGTCATCCGCGACATGAACACGCAAATTGCCACGGCCGCCGAAGAGCAGCACCAGGTGGCCGAGGACATCAACCGGCACATCAGCCAGATTCACGGCGATGCGCAGTTGGTGGCCGAACTGGCCCAGGCGGCGCGGCAGGATTCGCAGAGCCTGGCGGGCTTGTCGAACGAGTTGGATACGCTGGTGCGACGGTTTCGGACCTGATTGCCCGGCGCAAGGGGGTAAGCCAAGCGCAGCCCCCTGTCAGGCCTACTCCACGCTCTCGACCACGCCCTGGTCTTCACCCAGGAACCCACCGCTCTGGTGCTGCCAAAGCCGTGCATAGGTGCCGTTCTTGCCCAGCAGTTCGGCATGGGTGCCTTGCTCGACAATGCGC
Organism: Pseudomonas sichuanensis; assembly: GCF_003231305.1. GTDB lineage: Bacteria > Pseudomonadota > Gammaproteobacteria > Pseudomonadales > Pseudomonadaceae > Aquipseudomonas > Aquipseudomonas sichuanensis. The sequence continues at coordinate 93,614 of NZ_QKVM01000009.1, forward strand.
CCCTCGTCCATGACGATCAGCCGGTCCATGGCCGCGATGGTGGACAGCCGATGGGCGATGGCGATGACGGTCTTGCCTTGCATCATCTCGTCGAGGCTTTCCTGGATGGCCACTTCGACCTCCGAGTCCAGCGCGCTGGTGGCCTCGTCCAGCAGCAGGATCGGGGCGTTCTTGAGCATCACCCGGGCAATGGCCACGCGCTGGCGCTGGCCGCCGGACAGCTTGATGCCGCGCTCACCCACCAGGGTGTCGTAGCCGCTGTTGCCTTGCTTGTCGCTGAGCTGGCTGATGAACCCATCGGCCTGGGCATTGGCCGCGGCGCTGCGGATCTGTGCATCGGTGGCTTCGGGGCGGCCATAGGCGATGTTGTCGCGGATGGAGCGGTGCAGCAGCGAGGTGTCCTGGGTAACCATGCCGATGGCGCTGCGCAGGCTGTCCTGGGTGACCTCGGCGATGTCCTGCCCGTCGATGCGGATCGTGCCGCTGTTGACGTCGAAGAAGCGCAGCAGCAGGTTGATCAGCGTGGACTTGCCGGCACCCGAGCGGCCCACCAGCCCGACTTTTTCACCGGGGCGAATGTGCAGGGTGAGGTCGTCGAGCACCTGGCGTTCGCCGCCATAGTTGAAGCTCACTTTGTCGAAGGTCACCGCGCCGCCGCGGGTCTCAAGCACGCCAGCGTTCGGCGCATCCTGCACCTTGGGGCCGCGGGTGAGGGTGGCCATGCCGTCCTGCACGGTGCCGATGTTCTCGAACAGCGAGGTCATCTGCCACATGATCCAGTGCGACATGCCATTGATGCGCAGTGCCATGGCGGTGATCGCCGCCACGGCGCCGGCACCGACCTGGCCCTGGTGCCACAGCCACAGGGCATAGCCGCCGGCACCGAGAATCAGGGCGACCACCAGCGCCTGGTTGACGATCTCGAACTGGCTGACCAGGCGCATCTGGCGAAAGCCGGTGAGCTTGAAGTCTTCCATGGCCGCGCGGGCGAAGTGCGCTTCGCGCTTGGAATGGGAGAACAGCTTCACGGTGGTGATGTTGGTGTAGGCATCGGAGATGCGCCCGGTCATCGACGAGCGCGCATGGGCCTGCTCCTGGCCGACCTTGCCCAGGCGCGGCACGAAGTACAGCATCGCCAGCCCGAACAGCACCAGCCAGGCCATGAACGGCAGCATCAGTTGCAGGGCGAAACCGCCGGCCAGGGCGATGATCGCGATGAAGTACACGCCGATGCCGGGGATGATCTCGATGAAGGTGAACAGCACCTCGCGCACCGCCAGCGCGGTCTGCATCACCTTGGTGGTGACCCGGCCCGAGAATTCATCGGAGAAGAACGACAGGCTCTGGCGCAGCATCAGGCGGTGGAAGTCCCAGCGCAGGCGCAGCGGCAGGTTGATCGCCAGCACCTGGTGTTGCATCAGGGTGCGCAGCGCCACCAGCCCGATACTGGCCAGCAGCACCAGGCCGATGCCCCACAGCACGCGGCTTTCCTCACCGCTGGCGGCGGTGCCCGCCTGCCAGGCCGGGAGCAGGTCGACCACCTGGCCGAGGAAGGAGAACAGCCAGGCTTCGTAGATCGATACGCCGGCACTGAACAGCGCAAGGGCGAGGATGTAGCCGCGGGCGCCGCGGGTGCAGGCCCACAGGAAACGCAGCAGCCCTACCGGTGGCGGTGGGACTTCATCGGGTGGGAAGGGGTCTAGCCATCGCTCGAACACACGCAGCATTCAGGTCTCCGCAAAGGTAAGTCAGGTTTGTTTTTGACACAGGGGCTGGCATGTAGCCCTTGCTTGCATTGCATGAGGTCAGCATGGCCAGGTGGCGGCAACTGTCTTGCTCGCCATTCCAACAACTGCGCGATCCCTGTGGGAGCGGGTTCACCCGCGAACACGGGCGTAGCCCGTGCCAGGCACCGAGGTGTCAGCTTCGCGGGTAAATCGCAGCGGCGAACCGCCGCTCCCACAGGCAGAGTGCAGGCCTTGAACCCCGCGATTTCTGTTTTTACGCTGAAATCCTGGGGCTGCTCTGCAGCCCTTTCGCGACACAAGGCCGCTCCTACAGTGGGCGTGCACATTCATTGTGTGGTCATCCCTTGATCATCGCCTGCAGTGCCGCTTTCGCTTCGGGCGTCTGCAGGCGGGCGATGAACGCCAGGCCTTCACGCTCAACCGTTGCCGCAAGCTCCTGGCGATGGGCATCCTTGAGCAATTGCTTGCTGATGCGTAGGGCATCGCTGGGCAGGCGCTGCAGGCGTCGGGCCAGTTTCACGGCGGCGGCCTGGCATTGTGCGCCATCCTCCAGCAGCTCGGTCGCCAGCCCCCACTGCACGGCCTGCTCGCCGCTGAGCAACTGGCTGCACAGCAACACCTGCGCGGCCCGCGCGTGGCCCAGCAGGCGTGGCAGCAACAGGCTGGCGCCGAACTCCGGGCACACGCCCAGCGGCACGAACGGCGTACGCAGCTTGGTATCGCGGGTGACCAACACCTGGTCGCAATGCAGCAGCAGGGTGGTACCGATACCGATCGCAGGGCCCGCAACCGCCGCAATCAGCGGCTTGTCCAGCGCCAGCACCGCCCACATCATGCGGAACACCGGGCTGTTCAGGTCGGTGGGCGGCTGGTCGAGAAAGTCCGGCAGGTCGTTGCCGGCGGTGAAGCACTCGGCGCTGCCGGTCAACAGGATCACCTCGACCTGCGGGTCGTCGTTGGCCGCCTCGAACAACTCGGCCAGGCGGGTGTACATGGCGTTGGTCAGCGCATTGAGCTTGTCCGGGCGGTTCAGGCGCAGGGTCAAAAGGCCTTCGTCGAGTTCGTGCAGGATCAGATCGGTCATGGGGCGGCACCTTGTGTTGTTCTTGTGGTGGGCTCAGAAGGTCGGCGGGGTGATCACCCAGATCACCACCGCATCGACGTCGCCGGGGTTGCCGTAACGGTGCGGCTCCTGGCTGGAAAAACTGAAGCTGTCGCCTTCGCTCAGCTGGAAGTGGCGTTCGCCTACCCACAGCTCGAAGGTCCCGCACAGCAGGTAGCCGGCCTCTTCGCCGTCATGGCTGTAGCTTTGCTCGCTGTAGGTGCCCGGGGGGAAGCGCGAATGCAGCATTTCCAGCTCGCGGCTGGGTTGCGGGGTGAGCAGTTGGTCGACGATGCCGTCCTCGTAGTGCACGCTCAGCCGGCTGTTCCTGCGCACCACATAGCCCTCATCTTCCGGGGCAGTGACCGCTTCGCTGGCAAAGAACCACTGGATGGTCACGCCCAGGGTGCGGGCGATGTTGAACAGCGCCGGGATCGACGGGTAGGACAGGTTGCGCTCCAGCTGGCTGATGTAGCCGGCGGTCAGCCCGCTCTGTTCGGCCAGCTCGGCCAGGGTCATGCCGCGGCGCTTACGCAGGCCGCGGATGCGGGTGCCGAGGAACTGCGGCGCGGGGCTGCCGTCCTCGGCAGGTGGCGGCGCTTTGGCAATGTGGCGATTCATGGCGGTTTCCAGTCGGCCCTGCAAAGTCCCGGAGTATAAACAGGCTCACAAGGCGGCGGCGACCTTCAACCCTTCATGGATCGCTTCCTCGGCGGTGCGCGGGGCCAGGCAGTCGCCGATGCGCTGCACCTGGGCGAGGTCCTTGATCTGCTCGGCCAGGGTGTCGACCGGCTGATGGCCCTGGCACAGCACCAGGGTGTCGATGCCTTCGAAGATCATCGCCTCGCCGCTGGCGGTGTGCTGCAGGTAGACGCTGTTGTCGTCGCAGCCATACAGGCGGGCATAGGGCGTGATCGGGATGCCCAGCTTGTGCAGCTCGCCGGCCAGCTGGTCGCGCACGTACAGCGGCAGGCTCTCGCCGCAATGGGTGCCGTTGACCGCCAGCTGCACCTGATGCCCGGCGCGCACCAGGCGCTCGGCGATGCCAGGGCCGATCCAGTCGCAGCGCCAGTCCACCACCAGTACCGAACGGCCGAGCTTCACCTCGTCGCGCAGCACTTGCCAGGCATCGACCACCTGCAGCTCGCCGCCACGCTCGAACGCCGGCCAGTACGGCTCGGCACCGGTGGCGACGATCACCGCGTCCGGGCGTTCGCGCTCGACCAGGGCGCGGTCGACGCGGGTATTGCGTACCACCTCGACCCCGGCCAGTTGCATCTCCCGTTGCAGGTTGGTGCTGGCGCCGCCGAACTCGCTGCGCCGGGGCAGCAGCTGCGCCAGCAGCACCTGGCCGCCCAGTTGCGCGCTGGCTTCAAACAGCGTCACCTGGTGCCCGCGTGCCGCCGCCACGGCGGCGGCCTTCATGCCGGCGGGGCCGCCACCCACCACCATGACCCGCTTGCGCACGCTGGCCGGGGGCAGGTGGCCGTACTGCTGTTCACGCCCGGTTTCCGGGTGCTGGATGCAGGAGATCGGCAGCCCGCGGTGGAAGTGGCCGATGCAGGCCTGGTTGCAGGCGATGCAGGCGCGCACATCCTCGGCGCGGCCGCTGTCGGTCTTGTTCGGCATCTGCGGGTCGCAGATCAGCGCGCGGGTCATGCCGCATACATCGGCCTGGCCACGGGCGAGGATCAGTTCGGCTTCCTGGGGCTGGTTGATCCGGCCGGTGACGAACAGCGGTATCTGCAGGCGCGACTTGAAGGTGCCGGCTTCGCGGGCCAGGTACGCCGCTTCGATGGCCATCGGCGGGACGATATGAATCGCGCCGCCCAGCGAGGCGGAGCTGCCGGCGACGATGTGCACGTAGTCCAGGCTCGCTTGCAGGGCCTGCACGGCGGCCAGCGATTCGTCTTCGGTAAGGCCCTCGGCATCGCGTTCGTCGGCGCTGATGCGCAGGCCGACGATGAACTGCTCGTCGGTGGCGGCGCGTACGGCGGCAAGGATCTCGCGCAAAAAGCGCAGGCGCTGTTCCAGGCCGCCGTTGTAACCGTCGCTGCGGCGGTTGACCCGGGGGTTGATGAACTGCGCGGGCAGGTAGCCATGGCTGGCGACCACTTCGACACCGTCGATGCCGGCCTGGTGCAGGCGCCGCGCCGCAGCCGCGTAGCCGGCGACGATCTCGTCGATCATCGATTGGTCGAGCTCGCGCGGCATCACCCGGAAGCGCTCGTTGGGCACGGCGGAGGCGCTGTAAGCGACCGCCAGCAGGCCGTCGGCGGACTCCATGATTTCGCGGCCCGGGTGGAAGATCTGCGACAGCACCACGGTGCCCTGGGCGTGGCACACCTCGGCCAGGCGCCGGTAGCCGTCGATGCAGGCATCGTCGGTGGCCATCAGCACATGGGAGGTGTAGCGGGCGCTGTCATGTACCCCGGCCACCTGCAGCACGATCAGCCCGACGCCGCCCTCGGCACGGGCCTTGTGATAGGCGATAAGCCGCTCGTTGACCAGGTTGTCGGTGGGCATGGAGGTGTCGTGGCCGCTGGACATGATGCGGTTTTTCAGGCGCTTGCCACGGAGCTGCAGCGGTTCGAACAGGTGCGTGAAGGCGGTCGGCATACGGGCAGGCTCCAGCGGGGATGTTGTTGTTTTTTTCTTATAAAAGTGTACCTATAGTAAAAAATCAACTTGTTTTTTTACTGGTCGTTGTCTAGTTTCGACAGCACCCCCGCCTCAGGGGCGAACCTCACAAAAACAACAAAGAGGGTCCATCAATGAGCGCTTTTGCACGAAAACCCGGGATGTACGCGGTGCTGTTGTGGCTTGGCCTGGGCAGCGCCCAGGCGGCGTCGGACATGGTCGTGGTGGGCTATGGCGGTGCCGGGCAGAAGGCCCAGGACGTGGCGTTGTTCCAGCCGTTCAGCGCCCAGGACAAGAGCAAGCTGATCCAGACCGAGTACAACGGCGAGATGGCGCGGATCAAGGTCATGGTCGACACCGGCAGTGTCGACTGGGACGTGGTGCAGATCGAAGGGCCCGACCTGCTGCGCGGTTGTGATGAAGGCATGTACGAGCGGCTGGACTGGAACAAGCTGGGCCACAAGGACCAGCTGATTGCCGACGCCGCGCAGGAATGCGGTTCGGCGGCGCTGGTGTGGAGCGTGGCGATCGCCTACGACCGCGACAAGCTGGCCCAGGCGCCGACCTCCTGGGCCGACTTCTGGGACGTGAACAAGTACCCGGGCAAGCGCGGCCTGCGCAAGCGTGCGGTGTACAACCTGGAGTTCGCCCTGCTGGCCGACGGGGTCAAGGTAGAGGATGTGTACAAGGTGCTGGCCACCCCGGCAGGCGTCGACCGCGCGTTCGCCAAGCTGAGCCAGCTCAAGCCCAGCATCCAGTGGTGGGAGGCGGGTGCCCAGCCGCCGCAATGGCTGACCGCCGGCGACGTGGTGATGACCTCGACCTACAGCGGCCGCATCGCCGCCGCCGCACAGAACGGCAGCCCGCTGGCGCTGGTGTGGCCCGGCAGTCTTTATGGCATGGACTATTGGGCGATCATCAAGGGCTCGAAACATGTGCAGCAGGCCGAGCGGCTGATTGCCTACACCAACCAGCCCGAGGCGCAGGTGCGTTACGTCGAACAGATCCCCTACGGCCCGACCAACACCCAGGCGGCTGCGGCGCTGGCGCCGGAGCTGGCCAAGTGGGTGCCGACTTCCAAGGAGAACCTTGAAGGCGCCCTGGCCATGAACGTCGAGTTCTGGGTCGACCATGGCGAGGAGCTGGAGGAACGCTTCAACGCCTGGGCGGCCAGCAAGTAACCCATTGCGGCTGGACAGTCTTCTACTCTTCAGCCGCCCTTCACCAACCTGGAACCCGTGACCATGCCTACCGAACGACACCTGCGCGAAGAGCTTGCGGCCTGCTACCGGCTGATCGCGCACTTTCGCATGACCGACCTGATCTTCACCCATATCTCGGTGCGTCTGCCGGGGCCCGAGCATCATTTCCTGATCAACCCCTACGGCTTGATGTTCGATGAAATCACCGCCTCCAACCTTGTGAAGATCGACCTGCACGGCCAAGCCGTCGAGCCTTCGCCTTATCCGGTGAACCCGGCGGGTTTCGTGATCCACAGCGCCATCCATGGCGCCCGCGAAGATGCGCAGTGTGTGCTGCATACCCATACCCGCGCCGGTTGCGCGGTGGCGGCGCTGGAGTGCGGGTTGCTGCCGGTGAACCAGATTTCGATGGAGTTCTACGGCAAGGTCGCCTACCACGACTATGAGGGCGTGGCGCTGGACCTGAGCGAACAGCAGCGGCTGGTGGCCGACCTGGGGCAGCAGCCGGTGATGATCCTGCGCAACCACGGCCTGCTGACCGTAGGGCGCAGCGTGAGCGAGGCGTTCATGCGCATGTATTACCTGGAGAAAGCCTGCGAGATCCAGCTCGCCGCCCAGGCCAGCGGCAAGCTGGTGTTGCCGCCCCATGCGGTGTGCGCGCATACCGAGCGGCAGTTCAATGACCCCGGGCGGCCGTTGGAGGAGGGGCAGTTGGCCGATCCGGACGCGATGCAGTTGGCCTGGGCGGCGTTGTTGCGCTTGCTGGACAAGGTGGAGCCTGGCTATCGCGATTGAACAACTGTCTTGCAGTGCTTGTGCTGGCCTCATCGCTGGCAAGCCAGCTCCCACAGGGGATGCGCATGGCTTGAAGTCAACGCGGTCGAGGTGGGAGCTGGCTTGCCAGCGATGAGGCCAGGATACGCAGCACAAAACATTGGCTCTTAATGGCTTTTGTACACGGGGTATCGCCAGTTGTCGGACTTGCTATACAGTCGTTCAACTGCATATCCCGCCACGAGACCCACCCATGTCCCAGGAAGCCCGCTTCAGCCGCATGCTGCCCGAACTGCGCAAGGCCAATCTGGTCGAGGCCACCCTGGCCTGCCTGAAACGCCATGGCTTCCAGGGCGCCTCGATCCGCAAGATCTCCGCCGAGGCCGGCGTGTCGGTCGGCCTGATCAGCCATCACTATTCCGGCAAGGACGAACTGGTCGCCGAAGCCTACATGGCCGTCACCGGCCGGGTGATGCAGCTGCTGCGCGAGGCCATGGACCAGGTCGCGCCCAACGCCCGCGAGCGCCTGTCGGCGTTCTTTCGTGGCTCGTTCAGCGCCGAACTGCTCGACCCGCAATTGCTCGACGCCTGGCTGGCCTTCTGGGGCGCGGTGAAAACCGCCGAGGCGATCAACCAGGTGCACGACCACTCCTACGGCGAATACCGCCGCGAACTGCGAAGCCTGCTCAGCGAATTGGCACGGGAGGAGGGGTGGCAGCGCTTCGACGCCGACCTGGCCGCCATCAGCCTGAGCGCGTTGCTGGACGGCCTGTGGCTGGAGTCGGGCCTGAACCCCGGCACCTTCACCCCGGCCCAGGGCGTGCAGATCTGCGAAGCCTGGGTCGACGGCCTGCAAGCCGGCGGTCGGCAACGCTTCACCCTGCCGGCCGAGGGCTGTTGATCGACCGTTCAGCAATCGCTAGTCTTGGCCCACTCTAATAAGAAACACGCCCACGGGCGACTCAGGACCAAACGCAATGACCTCTCGGGTACTGATCGTCGACGACGATCCGCTGATTCGTGATTTGCTCCAGGCCTACCTGTCCCAGGAAGGCTATACCGTCCACTGCGCCGCCACCGCGGAACAGGCCGAGGCGCTGCTGGCCGAGCAGCCGGTGGAGCTGGTGATGCTGGATATCCGCCTGCCCGGCAAGGACGGCCTGACCCTGACCCGCGAACTGCGGGTGCGTTCGGAAGTGGGGATCATCCTGATCACCGGCCGCAACGACGACATCGACCGCATTGTCGGCCTGGAATGCGGCGCCGACGACTACGTGAGCAAGCCGCTCAACCCCCGCGAGCTGGTGTCGCGGGCCAAGAACCTGATCCGCCGCGTGCGCCACGCCCAGGGCGCACGGCCCGCCACCCAGGCATCTGCCGCCCTCAAGCAGTTTGGCGAATGGGCACTGGACTGCGACCGCCGCCGCCTGATCGATGCGCAAGGTGGCGAAACCCTGCTGACCCACGGTGAGTTCCAGCTGCTCAGCGTGTTCCTGCGCAACAGCGGCCACACCCTGAGCCGCGACCAGTTGATGGACCAGATCCGCAACCGCGAGTGGGTGCCCAACGACCGTTCCATCGACGTGCTGGTCGGGCGCCTGCGGCGCAAGCTGCACGACGACCCCGCCGAACCCGAGCTGATCATCACCATCCACGGCGCCGGCTACCTGTTCACCGCAAGCGTGGCCGCGTGATCCGGCGCCTGTTCGGCCTGCTGGTGTTGCTGCTGAGCGGCGCATTGCAGGCCGCCGAAACCGTCCGTTACTGCGATTACCCGGTTTACCCGCCGGTGTCCTGGAGCGATGGCAAGCAACCGCGCGGCCTGGCGCCGACGGTGGTGCGCGAGCTGTTCGGGCGGCTGGGCTACCGGGTCGAGATGGTGGTGCTGGGCAACTGGCAGCGGTGCCTGCTGGACGCCGCCGAAGGGCGGGTGGACGTGGTGCTGGCCTACGCCTCGCAGCAACGCGCCCAGGCCATGCGCTTTTCCACGGTGCCGGTGCTGCGCGAAGAGGTGGCGGTGTTTGCCAACCGCCAGCGGCCGCTGAAGTTCGCAAGCCTCGAAGACCTGGCCCGGTACCGTGGCGGGCTGCTGTTCGGCGAGAGCTACGGCGCTGACTTCGACCGTTTCGTGGCGCGGCACCAGAACATCGAATGGGTGTCGGACAGCGGGCAGAACTTCGGCAAGCTGATCCGCGGGCGCATCGATTTCGTGATCCAGGAGCGGCGCACCGGCCAGCTGTTCGTCGAGCACCTGCCCGGCGCCCGGGACATCGTCGCGCTGGGGCCTGCGCTGAGTGTCGACTACCTGCGCGTGGCGGTGTCGCGCCACTCGCCCTTGAGTGAGCACATGAACGAGATCGACGCGCAGTTGCAGAAAATGACCGAAGCCGGCGAACTGGAACGCTGGCTGCATGAAAGCGAGGTCACCTACCGCGACATGGTCAGGCAGCCATGACCCGCCTGCAACCGGGTGGCCTGCTGCGTCGGCTGCTGCTGTTCATCCTGCTGTTCAGCCTGTGCTTCACGGTGCTGGCCAGCAGTGTGCAGCTGTACTTCGAGTACCGCCGCGAAATGCGCGACATCGATGGGCGCATGGAGCTGATCCGTGCCGGTTACCTGGCCAGCCTCGAGCGCAGCCTGTGGGACCTCAACCAGGAGCAGCTGAACGTGCAGTTGCGTGGGCTGGTGGACTTCTCCGATGTGGCGCGGGTGCGCCTGAACAGTGACGACTTCACCTTGCAGCAAGGGGATGCGGCGCCAACGGGGCCGCTGCGGGTCGAGCGCTTTGCCCTGGATTTCCAGCCGCCTTCCGGGCCTGTGCGCCACCTTGGCGAGCTTGAGGTGAGCATCGACCTCGGCGCGGTGCACCGGCGCTTGTTCACCACCGGCCTGACCAGCCTGCTGTGGATGAGCGTGTTCCTCTGCGGGCTGGCGCTGGCGCTGTCGGGGTTGTTCTATCGGCTGGTGACCCGCCATTTGCAGGTGATGGCCGACTTCGCCCGACGCATCGGTGCCGGGCAGTGGCACGAACCGCTGCGCCTGAACAAGCGCCGCTCAGCGTACCCGGACGAGATCGACAGCGTGGCACTGGCGCTGGACGACATGCGCCGGGCGATCCTCAGCGATATCGAGCGCCGCGAGACCGATCGCCTGGCCCTGCAGGACAACCGCGACGAGCTGCAGAAGCAGGTCGAGCGGCGCACCGCCAGCCTGCTGCGCGCCAAGGACGACGCCGAGGCGGCCAACCTGGCCAAGTCGCGCTTCCTCGCCACCATGAGCCACGAACTGCGCACGCCGCTCAACGGCATCCTCGGCATGGCCGAACTGCTGCGCGACGCCGGCTTGGCGGCGCAGGATCGCAAGCGCCTGGAGGCGCTGTACAAGGCTGGCGAAGGGTTGCTGGGCATCCTGAACGAAGTGCTCTATTTCGCCAGGCTCGAAGAAGGCGAAAGCCACCCGGAAACCGTGGGCTTCTCACTGCGCCAATTGTGCGACGAAGTGCTGACGCTGCTCGAACCCCGGGCCCTGGCCAACGACAGCCTGGTGCTGTGCCGCATCGACCCACAATTGGCCACGCACCAGCGCGGTGCCGAGCAGTACCTGCGTCAGGTGCTGAGCAACCTGCTGGCCAATGCGATCAAGTTCACCGAGGGCGGCGAGATCCTGGTCGAGGTGCAGGTGCTGCGCGAGGAGGCAGGGCGCCAGCACCTGCGGCTGAGTGTCAGCGACGATGGCATCGGTATCTGCGAGGCGATGCAGCCGAAGATCTTCGACCGCTTCGTGCAGGCCAGCGAGGCGGTGGCGCGGCGTTATGGCGGCACGGGCCTGGGGCTGGCGATCAGCAAGCACCTGGTCGAACAGATGGGCGGGCAGATCGGCGTGCGTAGCCGCGAGGGGGAGGGCAGTTGCTTCTGGTTTGAGCTCGACCTTGATGCCGTGCAACTGGCCGAGGCGCTGCCGGCTACCGTTGCAGGCACGGCGCCGCTGGACATTCTGGTGGTGGAGGACGTGGCGCTTAACCGTGAGGTGGTGCGCGGGTTGCTGGAGCGTGACGGCCACCGGGTGTGGCTGGCCGAGGATGCCGAGCAGGGGCTTGAACTGTGCGCACAGCGGCGCTTCGATCTGCTGCTGCTGGATGTGCACCTGCCGGGCATCAGCGGCGTGGCGCTGTGCCGACAGGTGCGTGCGGGCGATACCCCCAATCGGGACACGCGCGTTCTGGCGCTGACCGCCAGTGTCCAGCCGGGGCTGGTGCGCGCTTACCTGGATGCCGGCATGCAGGGCGTGCTGGGCAAACCGCTCAAGCTTGCCAACCTGCGCCAGGCGCTGGCAGGCCAGGACCAGCAACAGCAAGCGGCACCGGCTACCTGGCTGGACCACGACTTGCTGGATACCCACCGCACCCTGCTCGGCGCGCAGAAGCTGCAAGGCCTGCTGGCCGGCCTGCGTGACGCGCTGCACCAGCAGCGCCAGGCACTGCTTGAAGCGGTCGAGGCGGGGGACTGTACCGAGGTGACTCACCTGGCCCATCGGCTGGCAGGCAGCAGCGATTCCATGGGCTTTTGCGGGCTGGCGGCCACCTTGCGCAGCCTCGAAACGCACGCCCTGGCGCGGGATAAAACCGCGGTGCGGGCCATGGCCGCGTCGCTGGGTGAGCAACTGCTGCGCGCCGAACACAGCCTGGCTGAACTGTTGGCCGCCTGAGCGACAAAAAACTTACGACTTTTTACATCTTCGATCTTTACGGTCAATCGGGCCTTACATCGCTTTCCAATAATCGGGGCAGCCGCTGCACACGCGGCCCTAAAGGCTTATTGGAGATAACAATAATGAAAGGCCGTAAAGCTGAAGGTATCCAACTCACACGGGCATTGAAGAGCCGGCACATCTTCATGCTCTCGCTCGGCGGCGTGATCGGCACCGGGCTGTTCATGGGCTCGGGCGTGACCATCAACCAGGGCGGGCCGGTGGGCGCGATCCTGGCTTACCTGGTGGCCGGTTTCCTGATGTACCTGGTGATGGTCTGCCTGGGCGAGCTGTCGGTGCAGATGCCGGTGTCCGGCTCGTTCCAGGCCCATGCGACGAAATTCATCGGCCCCGCCACCGGCTTCATGATCGGCTGGGTGTACTGGATGAGCTGGGCCACCACCGTGGGCCTGGAGTTCACCGCCGCCGGCATGCTGATGGAACGCTGGTTCCCAGGCGTGCCGATCTGGTACTGGTCGGCGCTGTTCGTGGCGGTGCTGTTCGGCATCAACGCGCTGGCTACCCGTGCCTTCGGCGAGGCGGAATACTGGTTCGCCGGCATCAAGGTGGCGGCGATTCTCGGCTTCATCATCGTCGGGGTGCTGGTGATCTTCGGCGCCATCCCGCTGACCAGCGGGGCACCGGCGCCAATGATGAGCAACCTGATCGGTGAGTCACTGTTCCCCAACGGCCTGTCGGCGGTGTTCGCCGTGATGATGACCGTGGTCTACGCCTTCCAGGGCTGCGAGATCATGGGCGTGGCGGCGGGTGAAACCGACCAGCCGGAAAAGAGCATCCCGCGGGCGGTGCGCAACGTGGTGTTCCGCGTGCTGATCTTCTATGTGCTGGCCATCGTGGTGTTGTCGGCGATCGTGCCCTGGCAGCAGGCCGGGCTGATGGAAAGCCCGTTCGTGCAGGTGTTCGACATGGTCGGCATCCCCTATGCGGCGGACCTGATGAACTTCGTGATCCTCACCGCGATCCTGTCGGTGGGCAACTCGGGGCTGTATGCCTCCACCCGTATCCTCTGGGCGATGTCCAAGACCGGCATGGCGCCCAAGAGCCTGTCGCCGCTGAGCAGCCGAGGCGTACCGCTGCGCGCGCTGTTCATCACCCTGTGCTTCGCGCTGGTCTCGCTGATGACCAGTTTCGTTGCGGCGGACACTTTGTTCATGGTGCTGATGGCGGTGAGCGGCATGTCGGGGACGGTGACCTGGATCGTGATTGCCCTGGCGCAGTACCGCTTCCGCCAGCAGTTCCTGCGCGAGGGCGGGCAGGTGAGCGACCTCAAGTACCGGGCGCCGCTGTACCCGCTGGTGCCGTTGCTGTGCATCACCCTGTGCAGTTCGCTGTTCGTGTTCTTGGCGATGGATGAGACCCAGCGGCCTTCGTTGTATTGGGGCTTTGGGTTTATTGCGCTTTGTTATGCGGCGTATTTCGTGGTGCAGCGTCGGCGCCAGGGGGGGGTGGTGGAGGTGCCGGTGGTTTGAGGGGGGTGGTAGGTGTTCGCCGGCGAATTAGGTGAGGGCACACCAGGTGCCCGCCGGTGATTTTGCAGCGCCTATGAGATCGAGCGCCGCCCGCGCGGCGCATCGCGGGACAAGCCCGCTCCCACATCTGTTTCGGGCCAGTCTTTCCTGTGCCATCACCTGGTCCGCCTTGTTGGTACGACGCGGTTTTGGTGTGGTCGCTAACGTTGCTTCACATGACTCAAGACATGCACCAAGGCGGGCAGCGGTACTTTCACAGGACTCATTGGCCCGAAACAGATGTGGGAGCGGGCTTGTCCCGCGATGCGCCGCGCGGGCGGCGCTCGATCTTGAGAACACTGCAAACCTTTCGCCATGCACCTCGCAGCCCAATCGCGATCCTGCTCTTCCCCAGATTCCCCACCACTTGTTCGAAGTTGTAACACCGCCTTCTCCCCCAATTGCCTCCTTGTTGAACACTCGTTTAGCATGAGCCTCAAGTCACCCACCCTCAGCACAATCACAACAATCCGAGGCCCGTCATGACTGCTCCGTCGTCCCTACTCATCCAGGTTGAAGCCGGCGTCGCCTGGATCACCCTGAACCGCCCCGACCAGCGCAACGCCCTGGACATCCCGACCCTCAAACACCTGCACGCCACCCTGGAAGCCTGCAACAGCGACCCAGCCGTGCGCGTGGTGGTGCTGACCGGCACTGGCCGCAGCTTCTGTGCCGGTGCCGACCTTGCCGAATGGGCCGAGGCCGAAGCCCGCGGCGCACTGGAAACCTACGGCTGGACCGAAACCGCCCACGCCCTGATGCAGTGCCTGCACAGCCTCGACAAACCCACCATCGCCGCCATCAACGGCACCGCCGTCGGCGCCGGCATGGACCTGTCGCTGTGCTGCGACCTGCGCCTGGCCGCGCAATCGGCCCGCTTCAAGGCCGGCTACACCAGCATGGCCTACTCGCCGGACGCCGGCGCCAGCTGGCACCTGCCACGGCTGATCGGCAGCGAACAGGCCAAGCGCCTGCTGTTCCTCGACGAACTGTGGGGCGCCGAGCGTGCCCTGGCCGCAGGCCTGGTGGGTGAAGTGGTCGCCGACGAGCAACTGGCCACGGCCGCCGCCGAACTGGCGGCGCGCCTGGCCCAGGGCCCGACCTTCGCCCATGCCCAGACCAAGCGCCTGATCCGTGACGGCGCCCAGCGCAGCCTGGCCGAACAGCTCAGTGCAGAACTGGCCGCCGGCCTGCTCTGCGGGCGCAGCGAAGACGGCGCCGAGGCCTTGCGCGCCGCCAGCGAAAAACGCGCGCCACGCTTCATCGGCAAATAAGCACTCCCTCTTTCTCCGGTTAACCAGGAACAGGCCATGAATTTCCAACTGACCCAAGAACAAGAAATGTTGGTGGATGCCGTACGCAGCTTCGTCGCCAAGGAGCTGCTGCCCCATGAAGAGGCCGTGGACCGCGCCGATGAAGTCTCTCCCGAACTCGCTGCGCAGATCCGCGGCAAGGCCATCGCCGCCGGTTTCTACGCCTTCAACATGCCCGAGGAAGTGGGCGGCGGCGGCCTCGACTACTTGTCCCAGGCGCTGATCGAGCGCGAGCTGTCGAAGGTCTCCTGGGCGCTGCACGTGTTCGTCGCGCGGCCCTCGAAGATCCTCATGGCCTGCACCGGCCAGCAGATCGACGACTACCTGCTGCCGTGCATCCAGGGCGAGAAGATCGACTGCTTCGCCCTGACCGAGCCGGGCGCCGGCTCCGACGCCAACGCCATCAAGACCCGCGCCCTGCGCGAGGGCGACGACTTCGTGCTCAACGGCAGCAAGCACTTCATCAGCCATGCCGGGCACGCCGACTTCGCCATCGTCTTCGCCGTCACCGACACCTATGAGCACAACGGCCGCAAGCGCAACGCAGTGACCGCCTTCCTGGTCGACCGCGACACCCCGGGCATGACCATCCGCCGTGGCCCGAAATGCGTGAGCAACCGTGGCTACCACACCTACGAGATGTTCTTCGACGACTGCCGGGTGCCGGCCAGCAAGGTGCTCGGTGAAGTCGGCAAGGGCTGGGAAGTGGCCAACGCCTGGCTGACCGCAGGCCGGGTGATGGTCGCCGCCAACTGCGTCGGCCAGGCCCAGCGCGCGCTGGATGCGTCGCTGCAATGGGCAGCCGACCGCAAACAGTTCGGCCAGGCGATCGGCAGCTACCAGGGGGTGTCGTTCAAGCTGGCCGACATGGCCACGCAGATCCGCGCCGCCGAGCTGTTGACCCTGCACACCGCCTGGAAGATGGACCAAGGCAGCATGACCGACGGCGAGGCCGGCATGGCCAAGCTGTTCGCCAGCGAAGTGCTGGGCAAGGTGGCCGACGAGGCCGTGCAGATCTACGGCGGCATGGGCCTGATGGACGAAGGCCCGGTGGAGCGGATCTGGCGCAACGCGCGGATCGAGCGGATCTGGGAAGGCACCTCGGAGATCCAGCGCCACATCATCTCCCGCGAACTGCTGCGCCCGCTGCTGCGCTGACCGGAGCCTCGCCATGTCCAACGCCATTCGTGACAACCTCAAGCGCCTGCTGGCGCCCCGGCACCTGGCCTTCATCGGCGGGCGCAGCATGGCCCGCGCACTCAAGCGCTGCGCCGACGGCGGCTACCAGGGCCAGCTGTGGCTGGTAAACCCGCAGCACGACCGCATCGACGGCGTGCCGTGCGTGCGCAGCGTGGCCGAGCTGCCCTGCGCGCCGGACGCGGTGTTCATCGCCACCAACCGCGAACTGACCCTGGCCTGCGTCGCCGAACTGGCCGCCAAGGGCGCGGGCGGGGCGATCTGCTATGCCTCGGGCTTCGCCGAAAGCGGCGCCGAAGGCCAGGCCCTGCAACAGCAATTGCTGACCGCCGCCGGCGACATGGCCCTGCTCGGGCCCAACTGCTACGGCCTGCTCGACTACCTGCACAGCGCCGCCCTGTGGCCCGTGGCCCACGGCGGCAAGGCGGTGGACAAGGGCGTGGCGGTGCTGACCCAGAGCGGCAACTTTGCCTACAACCTGTCCATGAGCGACCGTTCGCTGCCGGTGGCCTACATGGCCTCGGTGGGCAACCAGGCACAGCTGGGCATCGCCGAACTGATGGACGTGCTGCTCGACGAGCCACGGGTCACCGCCATCGGCCTGCACCTGGAAGGCTTGAAGAACGTGCCGGGCTTTGCCCGCGCCGCGCACAAGGCGCTGGAAAAGGGCATCCCGATCATCGCGCTGAAGACCGGCGTGTCGCAGATTGGCGCTGAGCTGGCGCTGAGTCATACCAGCTCGCTGTCCGGCTCCGACGCCCTCTACGACAGCCTGTTCGAGCGCCTTGGGGTGATCCGCGTCAGTGGCCCGGTGAGCTTCGTCGAAACCCTCAAGGCCGCCGCCTGCGGCAACCTGCCCAAGGGCGACAGCCTGATCGCCCTGGCCTGCTCAGGCGGGGACGCCGGGCTGATCGCCGACTACAGCGAAAGCAACCAGCTGCGCCTGCCTGCCCTGGACAGTAGTCAGGTCGACGAACTGGCCCAGGTGCTGCCGGCCTACGCCAACCTGGTCAACCCGCTGGACTTCACCACGGCGATCTGGGGCGACGGCGAGGCCAAGCAGCGCATGCTCGACAGCGCCCTGCGCAGCGGCGCCGACGCGGCCATGCTGGTGCTGGATTACCCCGCCGAGTTCACCGGCGAACGCAAGGAATGCGACCTGCTGCTGGGGCTGTTCTGCGAGGCGCTGCAGCGCCACGGCAAGACCGGCTTCGTCACCTCGGCCTTCCCCGAACTGCTGCCGGCCAGCGCCCGCGAGCGTTTGCACGCGGCCGGCGTACCGGCCCTGCAAGGGGTGGAAGATGGCCTGGCGGCCTGGGGACGGGTGGCCCGCTATGGGCAAAAACGCGAGGCGTTGCTGGCCCTGGGCGAGTCGGCGCTGGTGCCGCTGTGCCCGCAGGCACTAAGCGGTGACAGCCATCTGCTCAATGAGTGGGAGTCCAAGCAGGCCCTGCGTGGCTTTGGCTTGCCCGTGCCGAACGGCGTGTTGAGCAGCCCGCAGCAGGCGCTGGCCGATGCGCGCACGGTAGGCTTCCCGCTGGTGCTCAAGGCCGTCAGTGCGCAGTTGCCGCACAAGACCGAGGCCGGCGCCGTTGCCCTAAACCTGGGCGATGAAGCGGCCTTGAGCCGGGCGCTGGAACACATGCGCACGCGCATCGCCGCCTACGCACCCGGCGTCGTTTTCGATCAGGTGCTGCTCGAACCCATGGCCAGTGCACCGCTGGCCGAGTTGATCGTCGGCATCAAGCGCGAGCCGGATTTCGGCCTGGCGCTGGTGATCGGAGCCGGCGGCATCCTCGTCGAGCTGCTCAAGGACAGCAAGAGCCTGCTGTTGCCGACCACCGACGGCGCCATCCGCAACGCCGTGCTCGGCCTGCGCAGCGCCGCCTTGCTGCAGGGCTTTCGCGGTAAACCCGCAGCGGACCTGGACGCGCTGGTGGCGGCCATTCGCGCGGTGGCCGACTACGCCTGCGAGAACGCCAACCAGCTGCTGGAGCTGGATGTGAACCCATTGATGGTCGGTGCCACCGGCACCACCGCGGTCGACGCCTTGATCCGCCTCGGCCAGGCGTGAGGATTTGAACATGACGAACAACACACTGACCGGTGGCCAGGCGCTGGTGCGCCTGCTGGCCAACTACGGCGTCGACACCGTCTTCGGCATCCCCGGCGTGCACACCCTGGAGCTGTACCGCGGCCTGCCCGGCAGCGGCATCCGCCATGTGCTCACCCGCCACGAGCAGGGCGCCGGCTTCATGGCCGACGGCTATGCGCGGGTCAGCGGCAAGCCGGGGGTGTGCTTCATCATCACCGGCCCCGGCGTGACCAACGCCGCCACCGCCATTGGCCAGGCCTACGCCGACTCGATTCCGCTGCTGGTGATCTCCAGCGTCAACCATACGGCCAGCCTGGGCAAAGGCTGGGGCTGCCTGCACGAGACCCAGGACCAGCGCGCCATGACCGCGCCGATCACCGCGTTCTCGGCGGTGGCCCTCAAGGCCGAGGACCTGCCGGAGCTGATCGCCCGCGCCTATGCGGTATTCGACAGCGAACGGCCGCGCCCGGTGCATATCTCGGTGCCGCTGGATGTGCTGGCGGCGCCCGTGGCGCGGGACTGGAGCTTTGATGTGGTGCGCCGCCCCGGGCGCGGCCCGGCGAACCTTGCAAGCGTGGCGCTGGCGGCCAGCAAACTGGCGGCGGCCAAACGCCCGATGATCATTGCCGGTGGTGGTGCGCTGGGCGCTGCGGCCGAGCTGCAACTGCTGAGCAAGCGCCTGGCCGCGCCATTCTTCACCAGCGTGGCCGGCAAGGGCCTGGCGCCACTGGACTCACCGCTCAACGCCGGCTCCAGCCTGTGCGTCGAGCCCGGCTGGGACCTGATCGCCCAGGCCGATGTGGTGCTGGCGGTCGGTACCGAAATGGCCGACACCGACTTCTGGCGCGAGCGCCTGCCGTTGAACGGCGAGCTGCTGCGGGTGGATATCGACCCGCGTAAGTTCAACGACTTCTATCCCTGCGCGGTGGCGCTGCATGGCGATGCCCGGCAGACCGTGGCTGCGTTGCTCGAACAGCTGCCGGACAGCGTGCGCGATGCCACTGCGGCCAGCGCGTCGGTGGCCACGCTGCGCAGCGCCGTGCAGGCCAGCCACGGCCCGTTGCAGGCGCTGCACCAGTCCATCCTCGAGCGCATCGCCGCCGAGTTGCCGGACAACGCCTTCATCAGCACCGACATGACCCAGCTGGCCTACACCGGCAACTACCTGTTCAACAGCCGGGCGCCGCGCAGTTGGCTGCACCCGACCGGCTACGGCACCCTCGGCTACGGCCTGCCGGCGGGCATCGGCGGCATGTTCGCCAGCAACGAGCGCCCAGGCCTGGTGTTGGTGGGCGACGGCGGCTTCCTCTATACCGCCCAGGAACTGGCCACCGCCGTCGAAGAGCTGGACCGCCCGCTGGTGGTACTGCTGTGGAACAACGACGCGCTGGGGCAGATCCGCGACGACATGCTCAACCTGGATATCGAGCCCATCGGCGTGCTGCCGCGCAACCCGGACTTCGCAGGCCTGGCCCGGGCGTTCGGCTGCACGGTCGCCCAGCCGCAAAGCCTCGATGAACTGCAACGGGACCTGCGCGGCGGCTTCGCCCGCAACGGCGTGACCCTGATCGAGCTCAAGCACGCCTGCGCGCGCTGAGCCCATCCCGCACAACAGGATACTTGCCATGCGTTTTTCTTCCCTGACCCAACGGATCGCCGGTGACGGCGCTGCCGCCTGGGAGATCCACTACCGCGCCCTGGCCATGCTCGAGCAGGGCCGCGACGTGCTGCTGCTGTCGGTGGGCGACCCGGATTTCGACACGCCGACGCCGATCCTCCAGGCCGCGATGGACAGCCTGCAGGCCGGCAACACCCACTACGCCGACGTGCGTGGCAAGCGCAGCCTGCGCGAGGCCATCGCCCGGCGGCACCGGCAGCGCAGTGGCCAGGCGGTGACGGCCGACCAGGTGACGGTGCTGGCGGGGGCGCAGTGCGCGCTGTTCTGCGTGGCCCAGTGCGTGCTGGAACCGGGCGATGAAGTCATCGTCGCCGAGCCGATGTATGTCACCTACGAAGCCGTCTTCGGTGCCTGTGGGGCGAAGGTGGTACCGGTGCCCGTACGCCCGGAGCATGGCTTTCGTGTGCAGCCCGAGGATGTGGCCGCGCGAATTACCCCGCGTACCCGCGCCCTGGCGCTGAACAGCCCGCACAACCCCTCCGGCGCCAGCCTGCCGCGCAGCACCTGGGAAGCCCTTGCCGAACTGTGCATCGCCCACGATCTGTGGCTGATCAGCGACGAGGTGTACAGCGAGCTGCTGTTCGACGGTGAGCACATCAG
This sequence comes from Pseudomonas sichuanensis, assembly GCF_003231305.1. Lineage (GTDB taxonomy): Bacteria > Pseudomonadota > Gammaproteobacteria > Pseudomonadales > Pseudomonadaceae > Aquipseudomonas > Aquipseudomonas sichuanensis. Next base: position 114,238 of record NZ_QKVM01000009.1, read on the forward strand.
CCCCGGCAGCCTGCCGGGCATGGCCGAACGCACGGCGACGCTCAACAGCCTGTCCAAGTCCCATGCCATGACCGGCTGGCGGGTGGGCTGGGTGGTGGGTTCACCGGCCTTGGCCGGGCACCTGGAGAATCTGGCGCTGTGCATGCTGTACGGCTCGCCGGACTTCATCCAGGACGCCGCGGTGGCTGCGCTCGAGCAGCCACTGCCGGAGCTCGAAGCGATGCGCGAGGCCTACCGTCAGCGCCGCGATCTGGTCTGCGCGTGCCTGGCGGATTGCCCGGGCGTGCGCGCGCTCAAACCCGATGGCGGGATGTTCGTGATGGTCGATATCCGCGAAACCGGGCTCAGCGCGCAGGCGTTTTCCAACCGCCTGCTCGACCTGCATGGGGTTTCGGTGCTGGCCGGTGAGGCCTTCGGCCCGAGCGCGGCCGGGCATATTCGCCTGGGCCTGGTGCTGGGCGCAGAGCCTTTGCGCGAAGCCTGCCGGCGTATCGTGCTGTGTGCCGGCGAGCTGATGGAGGCGCAACGCAATGCGTGAGTACAGCCGTTTGTTCATCGATGGCCGCTGGCAGCAGCCGCTGGGGCAGGGCATGGCCGAGGTGATCGACCCGGCCAGCGAAGCGGTCGCCGGCAAGGTGCCGCTGGGTAACGAAGCGGACGTGGAACGGGCGGTGCAGGCGGCACGCCGGGCGTTTGCCGACTGGTCGCGAACGCCCTCCAGCGTGCGCGCCGGGTACATTCGTGCCCTGGCCGACCAGCTCAAGGCCCGCGCCGACGAGATGGCCGCGGTGATCACCGCCGAGCTGGGCATGCCGGTGCAATGGTGCCGGCCAGTGCAGGTGGACGGGCCCATCGCCGGGCTTGAGCAGTACATCGAGCTGGCCGGGTTGATGGACGAAGTGCGCGAGGTCGGCAACTCGCTGGTGTACCGCGAGGCGGTGGGCGTGTGCGCGTTCATCAACCCGTGGAACTACCCGCTGCACCAGATGATCGGCAAGCTGGCGCCGGCCTTGGCTGCCGGTTGCACCGTGGTGGTCAAGCCCAGCCAGGAAACGCCGCTGCATGCCTTTGTGCTGGCCGAGATGATCGAGGCCATCGGCTTGCCGGCCGGGGTGTTCAACCTGGTCAGCGGGCCGGGGTCGAAAGTGGGCGAGGCATTGGCGCGGCACCCGCAGGTGGACATGGTCTCGTTCACCGGCTCCACTGGCGCAGGTGTGCGCGTATCCCAGGCGGCGGCGCCGACGGTGAAGCGGGTGTGCCTGGAGCTGGGCGGCAAGTCGCCGCTGCTGATCGGCGCCGATGCCGACCTGGACGCGGCAGTGCGTTATGGCGTGCAGGACGTGATGATCAATTCGGGGCAGACCTGCACCGCGCTGACCCGCATGCTGTTGCCGGCGTCGCGCTATGCCGAGGCGTTGGACATCGCGGTGGACGAGGTGCGTGGGCTGGTGATGGGCGACCCGCAGGATCCGCGCAGCTTCCTTGGGCCGATGTGTTCGGCGGGGCAGCGGCGCACGGTGCAGGAGTACATCCGTGTCGGGCAGGAGGAGGGCGCACGGCTGCTGTGCGGTGGTGAAACGGCGCCGGGCTTCGAGCGCGGGTTCTATCTGCCGCCGACGCTTTTTGCCGATGTCGACAACCGTATGCGCATCGCCCAGGAGGAGATCTTCGGGCCGGTGCTGTGCCTGATTCCTTATGCCGACGAGGCCGAGGCGATCGCCCTGGCCAATGATTCGCCGTTCGGGTTGTCCAGCGCGGTGTGGGCCGGTAGCCGCGACAAGGCGCTGCAACTGGCGCGGCAGCTGCGCGCGGGGCAGTGCTTCGTCAATGGTGGGGCGTTTAACTATCAGGCGCCGTTTGGGGGGTACAAGCAGTCGGGGAATGGGCGCGAATGGGGGGAGGAGGGGTTGGCTGAGTTTGTCGAAGTGAAAGCGATCCAGCTCTGAGGGCCTCATCGCGGGTCAAGCCCGCTCCCACGAGGTAGTCCACTGTGGACTACTCCCAAAGGTTGGATTGGTGTCCAACTTCTTGGGGTAGTCCACAGTGTGGGAGCGGGCTTGCCCCGCGATCTGGCGCAGAGCGCCAGCGCTATCAGCCAACCTGCTCCTGCGGCGTATCAAACGCCACGAACAACTGATCCGCGGTGATCGTCCCCAGATCCAGGCGCATGTTCTGCTCCAGCATCGCGAACAACCGGGTGAACACCTCGAACACCTTGCAGTGATCCTCCATCCCGGCAAACGGGTTGTCGATCTTCTCGGCGATCAGCGAGCTTTCCTGCACCGCGTCATACACCTCGCGCAGGGTGATCTGCTGCGGCGGGCGGGCCAGGGTCACGCCGCCCTGGGCGCCGCGGTACGAAGTGAGGATATCGGCCTTGACCATCTGCGACACCAGCCCGCGCACGCGGGTGGGGTGCACTTTCACCCACTTGGCGATGGTCTCGGTGCGCAGCTTCTGCGGGGCATTGGCCGCCACGAACGAGAGAATGTACGAAGCCGTGATCAGGCGGGTCGACTGGCTCATGGAGGAAGTGGCTCCCTGCGAAAACGCTCATGTTACACGATGAAAATTGCCCTGCTTGGGCCCCTTGGAAAACAGCTTGTCGTGCCGCTAATGTATTTGTTACGGTAACAATTACAAATAATACACAGCTTCTACGCACTCCGCTTTGACCGAACAACAATTCCTTGCGGTTCAACAGGGGCACATGCATGAGCGATAACAACAAGAACAGTCCTCAGGCCATTCTCGACGGCGGTTTGCCGCGCCGGGACTTCCTGAAATACAGCGCCGCCGCGGCGGCCATCGCCGGGGCGTTTTCCCTCGGCCTGCCGCTGAACGGGCATGCTGCCGAGGCCACGCCAAAACCCGGTGGCACCCTGCGCCTGGGCCTGGCGGGGGGCAGCACCACCGACTCCAAGGACCCGGGCTCCTGGGTCGACACCTTCACCTTCATCGGCTTCTCGGCGGTGTACAACACCCTCACCGAAATCGCCGTGGACGGCACCGCCATCCCTGAACTGGCCGAGCGCTGGGTATCGAGCCCGGACGCGAAGGCCTGGACCTTCACCCTGCGCCAGGGCGTGACCTTCCACAACGGCAAGACCCTCACCGCCGACGATGTGGTCGCCTCGATCCAGCACCACCTGGGCGAAAAATCTACCTCCGCCGCCAAGACCGTACTGGGCGATGTCGCCCAGGTTCACGCCAGCGCCCCCGACACCGTGGTGTTCGAACTGCACTCGGGCAACGCCGACTTCGCCTACGTGGTCGCCGACTACCACCTGGTGATCATGCCCGCCAAGGACGGCCTGGCCGACTGGCAGGCCGGCATCGGCACCGGCGGCTACCGTATCAAGGGCTTCGAGCCGGGCGTACGCATGGACCTTGAGCGCAGCCCCGACTACTGGAAGCCGGGCAGGGCGCACTTCGCCAGCGCCGAACTGCTCGCCATCGCCGACGGCGCCGCGCGGGTCAACGCGCTGGTGACCGGCAAGGTCGACGTGATCAACAAGGTCGACCTCAAGACCGTGGCCTTGCTCAAGCGCAACCCGAAGCTGGTGATCGAGGAAACCAAGGGCGCCCAGCACTACACCTTCCCGATGCTCACCGACAGCGCACAGTTCAAGGACAACAACGTGCGCCTGGCCCTCAAGCACGCGGTCGACCGCGAGGCGCTGCTGGCCTCGGTGCTGTATGGCTACGGCCAGGTCGGCAACGACCATCCGCTGCAGCCGGCCAACCGCTTCATCAACCCGGCCCTGGAACAGCGCGCCTACGACCCGGACAAGGCGCGCTTCTATCTGCGCCAGGCCGGCATGGACAGCCTCAAGGTGCGCCTTCAGGCCTCCGATGCCGCCTACAGCGGCGCGGTGGATGCCTCGGTGCTGTTCAAGGAGCAGGCGCGCCAGGCCGGGATCGACATCGACGTGGTGCGCGAACCGGCCGATGGCTTCTTCTCCAATGTCTGGATGAAACAACCTTTCACCACCTCGTTCTGGTACTCCAGCCTGACCGCCGACCGCATGTTCAGCATCGGCTATGCCAAGGGCGCGGCGTGGAACGAGACCCACTGGGACAACCCGCGCTTCAACCAGCTGCTCAACGCCGCCCGCGGCGAAATGAACGAGACGCTGCGCCGCGAGATGTACAACGAGATGCAGGCGCTGTGCCGCGACGATGGCGGGGCGATCGTGCCGCTGTTCGCCAGCTCCGTGGCCGCACGCTCGAGCCGGGTGGTGCATGGCGGGCAGACCGCACCCTACGGCGAACTCGATGGCCTGCGGGTGATCGAGCGCTGGTGGCAGGCCTGAACTTCGCGTGCGTTGAAGGAGTGCAATGGTGAATACCCTTGGCAAGTTACTGATGCAGCGCCTGGCCCTGGGCCTGTTGTCGCTGTTCGCGGTGTCGGTGGTGATCTTCCTGGCTGTCGGCATGCTTCCGGGCGATATCGCCCAGGCCATGCTCGGCCAGTCGGCCACCCCGGAAACCGTGGCGGCGTTCCGCGCCCAGCTGGGGCTGGACCTGTCGCCCGTGCAGCGCTTCGTGCAGTGGGCCTGGCGCCTGCTGCACGGCGACCTGGGCGTGTCGCTGGCCAACCAGCGGCCGATCGTCGAGCTGGTCGGTGCGCGGCTGGGCAACACCTTCAGCCTGGCCCTGCTGGCGGCGCTGTTCTCGGTGCCCACCGCGTTGCTGCTGGGCATGCTCGCGGCGCTTTACCGCAACAGCTGGTTCGACCGGTTGCTGAACACCGGTGCGCTGAGCGCGGTGTCGTTCCCCGAGTTCTTCGTCGCCTACATCCTGATCCTGGTGTTCGCGGTCAAGCTCGAATGGCTGCCGGGCATCTCCAGCCTGGCGCCGGGTGCCTCGCTGGGTGAGGTGCTGCAGGTGTCGCTGCTGCCGGTGGCGACCCTGAGCCTGGTGGTGATCGCGCAGATGATGCGCATGACCCGCGCCTCGCTGATCAACCTGCTGGCCAGCCCCTACATCGAGATGGCCCGGCTCAAGGGCGTGTCGCCTGCGCGGATCATCTTCAGGCACGCCTTGCCCAACGCCCTGGCGCCGATCGTCAACGTGGTGGCGCTGAACCTGGCGTACCTGGTGGTGGGCGTGGTGGTGGTGGAGGTGGTGTTCGTCTACCCGGGCCTGGGCCAGTTGCTGGTGGACTCGGTGGCCAAGCGCGACATCCCGGTGGTGCAGGCCTGCAGCCTGATCTTCGCCGGCACCTACATCCTGCTCAATACCGGCGCCGACGTGCTGTCGATCGCCAGCAACCCACGCCTGATGCACCCGAAGGGGTAACCATGAGCCTGATCACACCTTTGCTGCGCGCGCCCCTGAGCGCCAAGTTCGGCCTGCTGGTGATCGTCGCCTACCTGCTGGTGGCGGTGTTCGCGCCATTGCTGGCGCCCTACGGCGAAACCCAGGTGGTGGGCGAGGGGTTCGCGCCCTGGGGCCCGGAGTTCCTGCTGGGCACCGATAACCTCGGCCGCGACATGTTCAGCCGCCTGCTGTACGGCGCCCGCAATACCTTGGGCATCGCTTTTCTGACCACCACCCTGGCGTTCCTGCTGGGCGGCCTGTGCGGGCTGGTCGCGGCCATCAAGGGCGGCTGGATCGACCAGGGCCTGTCACGGGTGGTGGACATCCTGATGGCCATCCCGCAACTGATCTTCGCCTTGCTGATTCTCAGCGTGGTCGGCACCACGGCCACCTCGCTGGTACTGGTGATCGCGCTGCTGGATGCCACCCGGGTGTTCCGCCTGGCGCGGGCGGTGGCCATGAACGTGGTGGTGCAGGACTTCGTCGAGGCCGCGCGGCTGCGCGGCGAGGGGCTGTGGTGGCTGGTCAGCCGGGAAGTGCTGCCCAACGCCGCGGCGCCCTTGATCGCCGAGTTCGGCCTGCGCTTCTGCTTTGTCTTCCTGTTCATCAGCGCCTTGTCGTTCCTCGGCCTGGGCATCCAGCCGCCCACCGCCGACTGGGGCAGCATGGTGCGCGACAACGCGGTGCTGATCACCTTCGGTGACGTCAGCCCGCTGCTGCCGGCGCTGGCGGTGGCGTTGATCACGGTGAGCGTGAACTTCGTCGTCGACTGGGTGCTGCACCTGTCCAGTGGCCTGAAGGAGTGCTGAGCATGAGCCAAGACACCTTGTTGACGATCCGCGACCTGCGTATCGAAGGGCATTACGAAAACGCCTGGCACCCGCTGATCAAAGGCATCGACCTGACCCTCGAACGCGGCGAGGTACTGGGCCTGATCGGTGAATCCGGGGCCGGCAAGTCCACGCTGGGCCTGGCCGCCATGGGCTATGTGCGCGACGGTTGCCGGATCACCGGCGGCAGCGTGTGCTTCGATGGCATCGAGTTGCTCCAGGCCAGCGCCGACACCCTGCGCAAGCTGCGTGGCCTGCGCATCGCCTATGTGGCACAGAGCGCGGCGGCCTCGTTCAACCCGGCGCACCGGCTGATCGACCAGCACGTGGAAACCGCCGTGATCAACGGCGGCATCGACCGCGCCCAGGCCGAAGCCGAGGCGGTCGAGCTGTACCGCATCCTGCGCCTGCCCGACCCCGAGCACATCGGCCAGCGCTACCCGCACCAGTTGTCCGGCGGCCAGTTGCAGCGAGTGATGACGGCGATGGCCATGGCCTGCCACCCGGACCTGATCATTTTCGACGAACCGACCACGGCGCTGGACGTCACCACCCAGATCGAAGTGCTGGCGGCGATCCGCGATGCGGTGAAGACCTTCGGCAGTGCCGCGCTGTACATCAGCCACGACCTGGCGGTGGTGGCGCAAATGGCCGACCGCATCATGGTGTTGCGCCATGGCAGCCTGGTGGAAGAGGCGCAGACCCGCACCATGCTCAGCGCACCGCAGCAGGCCTACACCCAATCGCTGTGGGCGGTGCGCAATTTCCATACGTCCGCCAAGGCTTGCCCCAGCCATGAACAACCGCTGCTGGAAGTGCGCCAGGTCGATGCCAGCTATGGCCATCAGCCGGTGCTGCACGATGTCTCGCTGAAGCTGTATCGCGGCCAGACGCTGGCGGTGATCGGCGAGTCCGGCAGTGGCAAGAGCACCACGGCACGCTTGATCAGCGGCCTGCTGCAGCCGACCTCGGGCCAGGTGCTGTATGAGGGGCAAGCGCTGCCGGCGGACTATCGCCAGCGCAGCAAGGAGCAGTTGCGGCGTATCCAGATGATCTATCAGATCCCCGACACCGCGCTCAATCCACGCCAGCGCATCGTCGACATCATTGGCCGGCCGCTGAGTTTCTATCTGGGGTTGAAGGGCAAGGCGCTGCGTGAGCGGGTCGCCGAGTTGCTGCGGATGATCGACCTGGAACCGGCCAAGTACATGGACCGCCTGCCACGCGAACTGTCCGGCGGGCAGAAGCAGCGGATCTGCATTGCCCGGGCGTTGGCGGCCGAGCCGCAACTGATCATCTGCGACGAAGTGACCTCGGCCCTCGACCAACTGGTGGCCGAGGGTGTGCTCAAGTTGCTCGACCGCATCCAGCGCGAGCTGGGCGTGGCCTACCTGTTCATTACCCACGACGTCGCCACCGTGCGCGCCATCGCCGACGAGGTGCTGGTGATGCAGCGGGGCAGGGTGGTCGATCACGGCAGCCGCGAAGCGATCTTCCGGCCGCCGTACCGCGACTACACCGGCTTGCTGTTCTCCTGCGAGCCGGAAATGGACCCCGACTGGCTCGACCGATTGCTGGCGGCCCGTAAATCTGAATCTGTCCTGGAAACCGTTTAAGGAACCTCCATGAAAGTACTGATCGTTCATGCTCATCCCGAGCCGCAATCCTTCACTGCCGCACTGCGCGACCAGGCGGCCGAGACCTTCCGCGCCCAGGGCCATGAGGTGCAGGTGAGTGACCTGTACGCGATGGGCTGGAACCCGGTGGCCAGCGCCGAAGACTTCAGCCACCGGGAAAACCCGGAGTACCTGGTGTATGCGCTGGAGCAACGGCTGGGGGTGAAGAGCGGGTCCATCGCGGCGGATATCCAGCAGGAGCTGGACAAGCTGCTGTGGGCCGACCTGCTGGTGCTGAACTTCCCGATCTTCTGGTTCTCGGCGCCGGCGATGCTCAAGGGCTGGATCGACCGGGTGCTGGTGTCGGGGGTGTGCTACGGCGGCAAGCGTTTCTATGACCAGGGCGGGTTGGCGGGCAAGCGGGCGCTGGTCACCGTGACCCTGGGCGGGCGTGAGCACATGTTTGGCGAAGGGGCGATCCACGGGCCGCTGCAAGACATGCTGCGGCCGATTCTGCGCGGCACCTTGGCCTATGTCGGTTTCGAGGTGCTGGAGCCGTTCGTGGCGTGGCATGTGCCGTATATCAGCGATGAAGCGCGCAAGGAGTTCCTGCGCAGTTACCAGCAGCGCCTGGAGCAGCTTTCGGATGATCTGCCGATGACTTTCCCGCGCCTGGAGCAATTCGACGACGCGCTGTATCCCTTGGCGCAGCAATAGCCGCGCGCACCGAGAAATTGCGCCATGCCAACAGGGCGGACAGCGGAGATGTCACAGGAGTGACTGGCCCGAAACAAACTGTGGGAGCTGGCTTGCCAGCGATGCGCCGCGCGGGCGGCGCTCGATCTTGAGGGCGCTGCACATCTGTCGCCATGCACCTGGTGGCCTCAACGCAACCCCAAGACAAGCACATGGGTGTCACACTGTTGGCCCTGGCAAATCGGGACTCAGTAATGGCCTCCAGGTGTATGCCGGGATATCGGGTCAGGGCCACCAGGTGTTCGCCGGTGTTCCTGCAGCGCTTATGAGATCGAGCGCCGCCCGCGCGGCGCATCGCTGGCAAGCCAGCTCCCACAGTTTGTTTCGGGCCAGTCATGCCTGTGACATCTCCGCTGTCCGCCCTGTTGGTTCGACACAAAATCGCATCGCCCCCACCCATTCGGGTTATAGCCCCCACCCGCAATCCCCCCGATAGTTACCCCATCCGCTCACCCGAGCCGATCCTGATCACACGATGGAGTTGCTATGCGCAAGGCATTCAAGGTGATTTCCAGTCTGTTGCTGTGCTGTACCGCCACCGCCACCCTGGCCGGCGAGGCGGACAACGGCAACACACTCAGGTTGTACAACTGGACCGACTACATCGGCGAAAACACCCTCGCCGATTTCGAGAAGCAGACCGGTATCAAGGTGATCTACGACACCTTCGACGGCTACGAAACGGTACAGACCAAACTGCTCACCGGCCGCTCCGGCTACGACCTGGTGATGCTCAATGCCTCGCTGGTGCCGCCGTTGATCAAGGCCAAGGTGTTCCAGCCGCTGGACAAGGCCAAGCTGCCCAGCTGGGCCAACCTCGACCCGCACGTGCTGCAGAGCATGCAAGCCTACGACCCCGGCATGGTCTATTCGGCGCCCTACACCTGGGGCAGCTCGGGCATCACCTACAACGTCGACAAGATCAAGCAGCGCATGCCCGACGCGCCCATCGGCTCGCTGGCCATGCTGTTCGACCCCAAGATCGTCTCGCGCTTCGCCGACTGCGGCGTGACCCTGATGGACGCCCCCAGCGAAGTCATTCCGCTGGCCCTCAAGTACCTCGGCAAAGACCCGAAAAGCGCCGCCCCCGCCGACCTGAAGGCGGCCCAGGACCTGCTGCTGGGCATCCGCCCGTTCATCAAGAAGTTCGATTCGGTGAACTACCTCACCAGCCTGCCCAACGGCGACGTGTGCATGGCCCTGACCTGGTCCGGCGACTACGCCACCGCCCAGGCCCGCGCGGTGGAAGCGAAGAAGGACATCAACCTGGCGTTCTTCATCCCCAGGGAAGGCTCGCTGATCTGGTTCGACAGCCTCTACCTGCCCAACGACGCGCCCCACGCCGCCAACGCCCACCGCTTCATCGAATACCTGCTGCAACCCAAGACCATGGCCGAGGTGACCAACTACATCCACTACGCCAACAGCAACGCCGCCGCCACGCCGCTGGTACAGGCCGATATCCGCAATGACCCGGCGATCTACCCGGACGACCAGACCCGCGAGCGCCTGTTCACCCAGAAAGCCCAGGACCCCCAGGCCATGCGCGCCATCACCCGGGTCTGGAGCACGGTCAAGACCGGCATCTGACACCTTTCACCGTATCGCTTCGACAAGGAACCGCTCATGGCTACCCCCATTCGCAAGCTGGCCGCCACCGTTGACAACCAACACCTGGTGCAGGCCGACAAGGCCCACTACATGCACGGCTACCATATGTTCGACGAGCATGCCGAGCAGGGCGCGCTCAACATCCAGGCCGGCGAAGGCGCCTATATCCAGGACACCGAGGGCAACCGCTTCCTCGATGCCGTCGGCGGCATGTGGTGCACCAACATCGGCCTGGGCCGCGAGGAAATGGCCCTGGCCATCGCCGACCAGGTGCGCCAACTGGCCTATTCCAACCCGTTCTCCGACATGGCCAACCCCAAGGCCATCGAGCTGTGCGAGAAACTCGCCAGCCTGGCGCCGGGCGACCTCAACCATGTGTTCCTCACCACTGGCGGCTCCACTGCGGTGGACACCGCCTACCGGCTGATCCAGTACTACCAGAACTGCCGCGGCAAGCCGCACAAGAAACACGTGATCGCCCGCTACAACGCCTATCACGGCTCCACCTGCCTGACCATGTCGATCGGCAACAAGGCTGCCGACCGGGTGCCGGAGTTCGACTACGCCCACGAGCTGATTCACCACGTGTCCAACCCCAACTTCTACCGTGCCGCCGACGACATGGACGAGGCCGAGTTCCTCGACTTCCTGGTGGCCGAGTTCGAGGACAAGATCCTCTCGCTGGGCGCCGACAACGTTGCCGCTTTCTTCGCTGAGCCGATCATGGGCTCGGGCGGGGTGATCATCCCGCCCGAAGGCTACTTCCAGCGCATGTGGCAGGTGTGCCAGACCTACGACATCCTGTTCGTCGCCGACGAAGTGGTGACCTCGTTCGGCCGGCTGGGCACCTTCTTCGCCTCCGAGGCCTTGTTCGGCGTTACGCCCGACATCATCACCACCGCCAAGGGTCTGACCTCGGCCTACCTGCCGCTGGGTGCCTGTATCTTCTCCGAGCGCCTGTGGAAGGTGATCGCCGAACCCGGCAAGGGCCGTTGCTTCACCCACGGTTTCACCTACAGCGGGCACCCGGTGTGCTGCGTGGCGGCGCTGAAGAACATCGAGATCATCGAGCGGGAAAACCTGCTGGCCCATGTAAACGATGTCGGCAGCTACCTGGAGCAGCAGTTGCAGACCCTGGCCGACCTGCCGCTGGTGGGCCAGGTGCGCTGCATGAAGCTGATGGCCTGCGTCGAGTTCGTGAGCAACAAGCAGACCAAGGCGCTGTTCCCCGATGAAGTGAACATCGGCGAGCGTATCCATGTACGGGCCCAGGCCAAGGGCTTGCTGGTGCGGCCGATCATGCACCTGAACGTGATGTCGCCGCCGCTGATCATCACCCACGCCCAGGTGGACCAGATCGTCGACACCCTGCGCAGCTGCATCCTCGATGCTGCGCGGGAGCTGGCCGAACAGGGCCTGTACCACGGCCAATGACCCACCTGCAGCCACAGGTGCGCGCCCATGCCCCGGCCGGTAGACTGCGGGGCATGAGCCGAGCACACGAAAACACCACAATAAACCTGCCGTTTCATGCCTTGCAGCAATGGCACGCAGCCCTGCAACAGGCCTTCGCCCACAGCGAGGGCCCGGACGCCTTGGCCTGGCTGGCGGCTGCCATCAGCCAGCTGGTGGGCGCCGAGTCGATGCTGATCAGCCTGGAGCGCAAGGCCCAGGCGCCGCAGCTTTTGTACCAGCAGGGTATTCCGGCCCGTTACCACGAGGCGGTGCTGGAACGCTATTTCGCCGCCGGCTACCTGCTCGATCCCTTCTGCTTGGCGGTGCAGAAGGGCCTGGCCCAGGGGTTCTACCACCTTGAGGACATCGCCCCGGACAATTTCTTCGACAGTGACTACTACAAGGCCTACTACCTGGGGACAGGTTGCAGCGAGGACAGCTACTTCATCGTCGACCTGGAGAATGACAGCAAGATTTCCCTCAGCTTGTTCCAAGGCTGCAGCGGTGCCCGGCTGGGTATCGAGCAACTGCACCTGTTGCAGGCGGTCGAGCCGATGGTGCGCGAGCTGCTGCTGCGCTTTGCCCGGCACGGGCTGGCGCAGCAGCCGGAGGCCAAGGGCAGTGTGCAGGCCGCGTTCGACAGCTTTGGTTGCGGAGTGCTGACCGAGCGTGAGCGGGAAGTGGCGCAGATGGTGCTGCAGGGGCATTCGGTGAAGTCCACCGCCCATGAGCTGGGGATCTCGCCGGAGACGGTGCGCATGCACCGCAAGAACCTGTATCTGAAGCTGGAGGTCAATTCGCAGTCGGAGTTGTTTGCTCAGTTCATAGAGTGGTTGCGGCGGGGGTGAGCGGCGCGCATTGACGTGGTTTCTGGGCGGACACCTCTGCCGCCCCAGCTGACTCAAGCCTTACGCCAAGGCTGGCGCCGGTACTTTCACAGGAGTAATTGGCCCGAAACAGATGTGGGAGCTGCGGTTCGCCGCTGCGACTTGCCAGCGATGCGCCGCGCGGGCGGCGCTCGATTTCCCAGGCGCTGCAATTGTGTCGACGCACGCTTGGTGGCCCACCGGGGCTGGCGTCAGGGCATCCAGTGTTACAGCCATTTATTGCCCAGATGGTGACAGTGGTACCAGGCCATGGCATCGAAGGCTTGGGGTTTGACCTCGGTGTGCCATCGCGGGTCTTGGTCGAAATCGTATTCGCGCAAGCTCCAGTCTGGCTGCTTGTGCAGACGGATCGGGCCGTTGCGCTGAGCCCGGGCGACCGGTACAAATTCTAGTTGTCCGCCCACTTACCGCTCAGTTTAAATACGCACCCTTCAGACACTCCCCAGTAATGAAGAGCAAAAGCTATCAACAATAGCAATGAGTTTCCGTACATGACCAGCAATACTACAAATGAGAGCTTTTTATTCTTGAACGCAAAAACCAACCTGTAAACCTCAAGCAGTCCAAACACAGAGTTGAAGTCGATGCCTTTTTTTTTTGGCGTAACGCGACATATAAATTACCGTGCACACGCCGGTAATAAATGCACAATAAAATGCAAATTCCTTGTAATAATAAATAGCATCACACATCGAACTACCTCAGAATGGCACATTAATGCTTGGGTTGAGTGGCGACTTAGTTTTCAGCCCAATACCTGTGTAGATGTCTGACCTCGTAGCGGCTTGCGTAATTTCTATGCTCAATATTCCTAAATCCAACGCAATCCCGCCTGCGGCGGGCAATGCTTTGCCGGTAGCATGCAAAGTGCAAGCAGAAACTTTCTTGCAACGTCAATTCAATCACACATACACAATGAACTCCGTACCCCTTCGCCTCCGCGTAGGCAGCAATTAGAGTGAAAGAATAAATCTGTCCTTCTCCCTGCTCGCCCCTAAATGGGAGCAGGCAAATTGAATCTGCTCCATTTTTGAGCCCCCTTAAAAGCGTCGCGCTCCGCCGCTACCTTTCAGGTTCTTATATTTATAATACAGCCGACCCCCTTGGCATAAGATATTAAAAAGCTCATTCCTACAGCCAGTGCTGCCCCACCCAGAATAGCTGATAAAATCACAACTGAAAGTCTCTTGCTCTCAAAGTTAAACACCCTTCTATATAGCTCAAACAAGCCAGGAAACGTACTCATGTTGACCCCATTCTTCTTGCAGTAAAAATTGGCATACAGCGCAGACAGGCCAATCCAGAAAAATGAAAGCCAAAATATCAAATACGCCAACTTGCTAAGATTTTCACACATAAACAAACCCATTACTCGATCGGGACAAAAACATTCGGACTCAATGGCAGCTCCAATTCTGGCCCCGCCCCTGCTCCCAACCCTAAGTAGACCTCTGGATACGTTGAAGTCTGGCCAATTTCCACAACAAAAATCCCCATATTTATCCCCAGTCCCAGATTTGATTTCAGCGGCTTCGCGTCAGGATCTAGTAATTTTAACCCGCAGCTTGCTGATATCCGAGTACCAACCGAGGCCATAGGAAAACTATACTGGGCACCAAAACCTGAAACTTCATTAACACTTGCTCCTACTGATACTCCTGGACCGAGTGCTGCTGTAGCGGACGTCCTGCACTCGGCAGTCGCTATCGGTTTGGGCGGTGGTGGTGCCATCGCTCTGGCAATTGCTTCAGGCGTTTCGCCATTCTTCATCATATGAGTACCCAACGAAACACGCTCCTGCACGCCCGGCATGTTGGCAAACGGTGCATCCCACAGTCCCAATGGGTCCGCG
>NZ_QKVM01000090.1 GCF_003231305.1 Pseudomonas sichuanensis
GCCCCGCGAGAGTGCAACAGCTGGTTTAACGCGGCATCAGCTCGATCAGGCAGAACCGCCCCTGCACGTCCAGCGCCAGCAACCCTTCGTTGCCCTCCAGGCGCAAACAGTCATACCGGCCCAGCTGCTGGGTCTCGTGCCCCGTCAGCCCGACTTCCACGTGATTGCTCGCGGCAAACAGCAACACCGTCGAGGCCGAGCTGAACAGCCGGCTGGTGCCATCGAACCACTGCAACCGTGCGTGATAGCGCTGCGGTGCATAGATCAGGTTGAAATCCCGGATCGCCCCACCCAGCAGCTCGCAGCTGACCTGGCTCTCGCCGCTGAAGGCGAAGGCATCGAATGGCAACAGTGGACGGCTGGCCTGGCCATCGACCAGCAGGCGCATGCCATCGCCCTGCAGCACGGTGATGATGCGCTGGTAACCGGCGAAGGTGGAAAAACCGCCGGACGCTTCAATGTCGGCGATCGACAGGCGCCAGCCGAAGCCGTCCAGGCCGTCGCCGGCATCGCGGGTGATCTCTTCGGTGAAACCGCCACCGTTCTTCCAGGGCATGCGCGGGTAATCCTGCGCACGCAACAACTGCAACGCACTCATTTACTGAATCGTCCTTCCAGGCGATGACGGGAACCGGGGTGGATCAGGCGCGCGGCGGTGACCGGCTGGCGACCCGACCAGGTGCGGCGGCGGATCAACAGGCAGGGCTCGCCGCGTTCGATCTGCAGCAGCTGGCACTCGTCGGGCTCGGCCAGTATGGCCTCGACCACGTGCTCGCCTTCGGTGAGCGGCGCCACCTGCGACAAGTAGGCGTAGGGCGTCTGCCGGGTGAAGTCCTGCTTGAGGTAGTCCGGGGCGATGGCGGCGTTGACGTAACGGTCCTCGATCTGCACCGGCACGCCGTTCTCGTAATGCACGATCAGCGAGTGGAACACCCGCTGGCCTTCACGCATGTCCAGGGCCAGGGCACGCTCGGAGCCGGCAGCCTCTTCGGCCAGGGTGATCACCTGGCAGCTGTGCTGGTGGCCGCGACCGGCGATCTCGTCGGCGATGTTGTTGACCTCGAACAACGCCGAGCGGCTCTTGGGCTCGGCGACGAAGGTGCCGACGCCCTGCATGCGCACCAGCAGCCCTTCGGCGGTGAGCTCACGCAGGGCACGGTTGATGGTCATGCGGCTGAAACCCAGCTCGCTGACCAGCTCGCTCTCCGACGGCACCCGGTGATGCGGCGGCCAGCTGCCGTTTTCGATCTGCTGGGCGATCATCTGCTTGACCCGGGCATACAGCGGCGCCGGCCCTTCGCCCATCTGGGCAACCAGCGCGGAGACAGGAGGTGTCGGCACGGCGTTGAATCCTTGTACGGTTGGAGTGAACGGTAGCTTGCCGGAGTTTACCCGGCAGGCAAACGGCTGTATATGTATATACAAGTTAAACAATAACAGGATTTCACCGATGTCCGCCTATTTCGCCGAACGCGCCCTGCTACCCACGGGCTGGGCCCGCAATGTCCGCCTGGAGGTCGCCGCCGATGGCCGGCTGACGGCGGTCGAGGCCAATGCCAGCGCCGAGGGCGCCGAGCGCCTGGCCGGCCCGCTGTTGCCAGGCATGCCCAACCTGCACTCGCATGCGTTCCAGCGGGCCATGGCGGGGCTGGCGGAAGTGGCCGGCAACCCCAACGACAGCTTCTGGACCTGGCGCGACCTGATGTATCGCCTGGTGGGGCGCATCACCCCGGAGCAGCTGCAGGTCATCGCCCGTCAGCTGTACATCGAGATGCTCAAGGCCGGCTACACCTCGGTGGCCGAATTCCACTATGTGCACCATGACCAGAACGGCCAGCGTTACGCCGACCCGGCCGAGCTGTCCCGGCGCATCAGCGCAGCGGCCGCTGCCAGCGGTATCGGCCTGACCCTGCTGCCGGTGCTGTACAGCCACTCGGGCTTCGGCGGGCAAGCACCCAACGACGGGCAGCGGCGCTTCATCAACTCCACCGAGCAGTACCTGGCGCTGCAGCAACAGCTCGCCCCGGTGCTGGCCGCGCAGCCGGCGCAACAGCTGGGGCTGTGCTTCCACTCCCTGCGCGCGGTGACGCCCGGGCAGATCGCCGAGGTGCTCGGCGCCAGCGACAAACAGTGCCCGATCCACATCCATATTGCCGAGCAACAGAAGGAAGTCGACGACTGCCTGGCCTGGAGCGGCCTGCGCCCCCTGCAATGGCTGTATGAGCACACCGAGGTCGATTCACGCTGGTGCCTGGTGCATGCCACCCACGCCGAGCCCGACGAAGTCACCGCCATGGCCCGCAGCGGCGCGATCGCCGGCCTGTGCCTGACCACCGAGGCGAACCTGGGCGATGGTATTTTCCCGGCGGTGGACTACCTGGCCCAGGGCGGGCGCATGGGGATCGGCTCTGACAGCCACGTGTCGCTGAGCGTGGTCGAAGAGCTGCGCTGGCTGGAATACGGCCAGCGCCTGCGCGACCAGCGGCGCAACCGCCTGTACCGCAACGATCAGCCGATGGTCGGGCGCACCTTGTACGACGCCGCGCTGGTGGGCGGCGCCCAGGCACTGGGCCAGCCGATCGGCGAACTGGCCGTGGGCAAGCGCGCGGACTGGCTGGTGCTCGATGGGCAGGACCCATACTTGGCCGTGGCGGACGGCGACGCCATCCTCAACCGTTGGCTGTTTGCAGGCCACGATCGCCAGGTGCGCGATGTGATGGTCAACGGCCAGTGGGTGGTGCGCCAGGGGCGACACGGCCAGGAAGCAGAGAGTGCGCTGGCGTTTGGCGAGGTGCTGCGCCAACTGCTGGGCTGAGCTGCAAAACCATCGCGGGGCAAGCCCGCTCCCACGAAATGGGCGACCCAGTTGCTTGGGAGGCGTCCAGTTCGTGGGAGCGGGCTTGCCCCGCGATTTGCCTGATCAATGCCGGGCGACGATTTCCTTGTCCGCCGTGCGCCAGATCAGCCGGCGGGTGTCGTAGCCCTGCTGGCGCGCCTTGGCCAGCAGGTTCTCACGCTCCCACGCCGGCAACGACGGCGTGCGCGACAAAATCCACAGGTACTTGCGGTCCGGGCTGCCGACGATGGCGGTGCGGTAGCGCTCGTCGACGAACAGAATCCAGTAGTCACCCTTGGCCACGCCCGGCACCAGGCGCGTGAACCAGTTGTCGAACTCCACCCACAGCTTGTCGGTATGCCCGGGCTGTTGCACGGTGGCATGGCCTTCGGCGCGCAGCCACTCGTCACCCAGGGTGCGGCAGCGGTTGAGCACGCCCACCGTGCCGTCGGGCTTGAGGTTGTAATGGGCCTCGGACTGGGCGCAGCCGTCCTGGTACTTCATCGGCAAGCGCGCCAGCTCGAACCATTTACCCTGATAACGCTTGAGGTCCACCGCACCTGCGGTCTTCGGTGCCAGCGGGTCGGTGGCGGACGTGGCGCAGCCACCCAGCAGCATCACCAGGCACACACTCAACAGCAGGTGCAGACGCCTCATTTGAGGCCCTGCCCGGAGTACATCAAGACTTTGTCCGCCGCGTACTGCACGCTGATGAAGCTCTTCTCGTCACCCCAGGTGCAGCTGCTCATGCCCAGCGCGCCGGAGCACTCGGTGGGCGTGCCGAGCAGTTGCTCGACCTCGGCCTTGTTCATGCCGGCCTTGAGTTTGGAATAGTTTTCCTGGTTGATCTTGCTGCAGGCAGTCAGGACGACGCACAAGGACAACAGGGCGAGGGAACGCAACGACATGAAAGTGACACTCCTGGAGGTGGATACACAGGTTCTGAGAGGCCTGCTGGGAGCTTAGAAGGGAAAAAGGGCCTGCGGTTCCCTGCCACCCGAGGTTTTCCTGCCGCACCGCCAGTCGGTATCTGCGCAAACGATTAATGTTTTTTCCAACACTGACGACACAGCTTCCGACGGTGTGGCGTTTCGCCGCACCTGCCCTCCTCCGTGCCCGTGCGCAGACTTTCTAAAAATGACCAAGAACCTCAAGTTCAGCCACAAGATCCTGCTGGCTGCCGCCCTGGTGGTGGCCGTTGCCTTCACCTGTTTCGTGCTGTTCAACGATTACCGACAACGCCAGTCCCTGCGCAGTGACACGGAGGCCACTCTGCAGGACCTGGGCAATCTCACCGCCGGTAACATCCGCAATTGGCTCGACAGCCGTATCCAGTTGCTCAACACCCTGGCCCAGCAGGTCGCCGTGGACGGCCCGGGCAAAGCCAGCCTGGACCGCAGCCTGGCGCTGCCGGTGTACGCCAGCAACTTCATGCTCAGCTACTTCGGCGGCCAGGACGGCAGCATGCAGTCGGTGCCGGTAGGCAGCCGCGCCGCCGACTACGACCCGCGCGTGCGCGGCTGGTACAAGGCGGCCACTGCCGCCGGCCAGACCATCGTCACCGAGCCGTATATCTCGGCCTCGGCCGGCAAGCTGGTGATCACCCTGGCCACCCCGGTGCAGCAGGCCGGCCGCCTGATCGGCGTGAGTGGCGTCGACACCGACCTGCAGACCATCAGCAACCTGATCAATACCCTCGACTTCGACGGCCGTGGCCACGCCTTCATCGTCAACGGCGAGGGCAAGATCCTCATCCACCCCAAGGGCGAGCTGGCACTCAAGACCCTCGGCGACGTCTACCCGGCCAACACCCCGCGCATCGGCAATGGCCTGAAAGAAGTCGAGGTCGATGGCCGCAAGCAGTTCATCAGCTTCACCCATGTCGACGGCGTGCCGTCGGCGGACTGGTACGTGGCGCTGGTTCTCGACCAGGACGCAGCCTTCGCCATGCTCGGCGAACTGCGTACTTCGGCGGTGGTGGCGACCTTGATCGCGGTGATCGTGATCATCGCCCTGCTCGGCCTGTTGATCCGCGTGCTGATGGAGCCGCTGCACGTGATGGGCCGTGCCATGCATGACATCGCCGAAGGCGAAGGCGACCTGACCCGGCGCCTGAAGATTCACGCCCAGGACGAATTCGGCAGCCTGGCGCTGTCGTTCAACCGCTTCGTCGAGCGTATTCACGAATCGATCCGCGAAGTGGCCTCGGCCACCGGCCAGGTCAACAGCGTGGCGGGCCAGGTGGTCAGCGCCTCCAATGCCTCGATCCACAATGCCGACCAGCAGTCCAGCCGCACCAGCAGCGTGGCCGCGGCGATCAACCAGCTCGGTGCCGCCGCCCAGGAGATCGCCCAGAACGCCGCCCTGGCCTCGCAGCACTCCAGTGCCGCGCGTGGCCTGGCCGAGGAAGGCCAACAGGTGGTCGGCGAAACCATCGAAGTGATGAACCAGCTGTCGGCGCGCATCAGCGATGCCAGCGGCAACATCGAGACGCTGAACAACCACACGGTGAACATCGGCCAGATCCTCGATGTGATCAGTGGCATCTCGCAGCAGACCAACCTGCTGGCGCTCAACGCCGCCATCGAAGCCGCCCGCGCAGGCGAGGCCGGCCGTGGCTTTGCCGTGGTGGCCGATGAGGTACGCAACCTGGCCCATCGCACCCAGGATTCGGCGCAGCAGGTACAGCGCCTGATCGAGGAGTTGCAGGCCGGCGCGCAGATGGCCGTGAGCACCATGAACCAGAGCCAGCAGCACAGCGACCGCAGCGTCGGCATCGCCAACCAGGCCGGCGAACGCCTGGGCAGCGTCACCCAGCGCATCGGCGAGATCGACGGCATGAACCAGTCGGTGGCCACCGCCACCGAAGAGCAGACGGCCGTGGTCGAGTCGATCAATGTCGACATCACCGAGATCAATACGCTGAATCAGGAAGGGGTGCACAACCTGCAGAGCACCTTGCGTGCCTGCACCGACCTGGAGCACCAGGTGGAGCGGTTGAAGCATCTGGTGGGCAGTTTCAGGATCTGATTAGGTAATGTGGGAGCGGGCTTGCCCCGCGATTGCGATGTCAGAACCACCATCGCAATCGCGGGGCAAGCCCGCTCCCACACAAAGCACAGGGCTTAGAAACGCGAACCAGGCTCCAGCAAGAAATCCATCTCTTCACTGGTACTCGGCCGCTCCAGCACCAGGTTGCGGTGCGGGAAGCGCCCGAACCGGGCAATCACCCGCTGGTGCTGCTCGGCATAGTCGAGGAAACCTTCGAACAACCGGCGATTCGCCTCCGGTTGTTCACCCAGCAAGGTCTGGTAGCGCTCGACGCACAGGTTCTGCCAGTCCAGCACCTCGGCATGCTCCAGCACCAGCAGCACGAACACCCGCTGGATCGGCAGCAGCTGGTAGTCCCAGCCTTTCTGCAAACCCTGCATGGCCACCACCTGCGCCCGCCGGTCGCCCTCGAAGGCGCGCGGCGTGTCGCGGTGGATCATGCGCGGCAGCTGGTCCAGCAGGATCAGCAAGCCGAGCCAGCCCTGCGGGCTCTGCTGCCAATCCTCGAGCCCGCCCGCCAGGGCGTGCTCCATCAGGTCGCCGAACAGCGCCTGGGCTTCGGCATCGTGGTGCTTGCCGAACCACAGCGTGCTCTTCTCGTCAGCCACGGCCTGGGGGCTGGCGCCCCAACCGAACCACCACTCCAGCAACGGCTGCCAAGGTGCGAGCATGGTTTACTCCTTGTGGTACGCGGTGACGCGCTCGACCTCTTCCTTCGAGCCGAGGATCACCGACACGCGCTGGTGCAGGCCCTCTGGCTTGATGTCGAGGATGCGCTGGTAACCGTCGGTGGACACACCGCCGGCCTGTTCGATGATGAACGACATCGGGTTGGCTTCGTACATCAGGCGCAGCTTGCCCGGCTTGCTTGGGTCGCGGGCGTCGCGTGGGTACATGAACAGGCCGCCACGGGTCAGGATGCGGTGCACGTCGGCCACCATCGAGGCGATCCAGCGCATGTTGTAGTTCTTTTTCAGCGGGCCGGTCTCACCGGCCAGCAGCTCGCCCACGTAGCGCTGGATCGGCGCTTCCCAGTGGCGCTGGTTGGACATGTTGATGGCGAATTCGGCGGTGCTTTCCGGCACGCGGATGTTCTCGTGGGTCAGCACGAAGCTGCCCAGCTCGCGGTCCAGGGTGAAGCCCTTGACGCCATTGCCCAGGGTGAGGATCAGCATGGTCTGCGGGCCATAGATGGCATAACCGGCGGCGACCTGCTCGGTGCCTGGCTGCAGGAAGGCGTTTTCGTTGAGGCTTTCGTTCTGGCTCAGGTATTGGTTAGGGCAACGCAGGACCGAGAAGATGGTGCCGACCGAGACGTTGACGTCGATGTTCGACGAACCGTCCAGCGGGTCGAAGACCAGCAGGTAGGCGCCTTTGGGGTACTTGCCCGGGATCTGGTAGGCATTGTCCATCTCTTCGGAGGCCATGCCGGCCAGGTGGCCGCCCCACTCGTTGGCTTCGAGCAGGATGTCGTTGGAGATGACGTCGAGCTTCTTCTGCACTTCGCCCTGCACGTTTTCGGTGCCCATGCTGCCCAGGACGCCACCCAGCGCGCCTTTGGAGACGTGATGGCTGATTTCCTTGCACGCACGCGCCACCACTTCGATCAGGAAGCGCAGATCGGCAGGGGTGTTGTTGCTGCGGGTCTGCTCAATCAGATAGCGACTCAGGGTAACGCGGGACATGTATGGCTCCGAAAAGGAAAGGGGGAGAAAAACCCCCGCAGTTTACAGGGAGAGTTGCGGGCTAGCGAGCAAAGAGACTCGCTGGGCGACGTTGAGTTCAGCCCGCCGAGGGCCAGCTGTCGGCCAGAAAAGCATCGCGGGGCAAGCCCGCTCCCACGTGTTACCAGCGTGGGAGCGGGCTTGCCCCGCGATAGGGAGCTCAATCCAGGGCTTTCCAGATCTCGGTGGCATATTCACGAATGGTCCGGTCCGACGAGAACCACCCCATCCGCGCGGTATTGAGCACCGCCATGCGCCACCACTCCTGGGGCGTATGCCACAGCTCCTCGACCCGCCGCTGGGCATCCCAGTAGGCGTCAAAGTCGGCACACACCAGGAAGCGGTCATAGGCGATCAGGCCATCCACCAGCCCGGTATAACGCGACGGATCATCCGGTGAGAACACCCCACTGCGGATTGCCTGCAGCACATCGCCCAAGCGGTGCGACGCCCCAATCGCCGCGCTGGCGCCAAAGTCGCCACTGCGCTTGCGCGCCTCCACCTGCTGCGCGGTCAGGCCGAAGATGAACATGTTCTCGGCACCGACCTGCTCGCACATCTCGACGTTGGCGCCGTCCAGGGTGCCGATGGTCAGCGCGCCGTTGAGCCCGAACTTCATGTTGCTGGTGCCAGAGGCTTCGTAACCGGCCGTGGAGATCTGCTCGGACAGGTCCGCCGCCGGGATGATGCTCTCGGCCAGGCTGACGTTGTAGTTGGGCAGGAACACCACCTTGAGCAGGCCGCGCACGGTCGGGTCGTTGTTGACCACCCGGGCGATGTCGTTGGCCAGCTTGATGATCAGCTTGGCCTGGTGATAGCTGGCCGCCGCCTTGCCGGCGAAGATCTTCACCCGCGGCACCCAGTCGGTGCCGGGGTCGTGGCGCATGGCCTGGTACAGCGCCACGGTGTGCAGCAGGTTGAGCAGCTGGCGCTTGTACTCGTGGATGCGCTTGACCTGCACGTCGAACAGCGCCTCGGGGTTGACCGTCACCCCCAGGCGGTCCTGGATGATGGCGGCCAGGGCACGCTTGCTGTGCAGGCGCTGGGCGGCGAACTGCTTGCGAAAATCGGCCTTGTCGGCAAAGGGCACCAGGGCCTTGAGCTTGCCTTCCGGGTCGTCCAGCACCTCCGGGCCCAGTGCCTCGGTGAGCATCGCCGTGAGCGGCGGGTTGGCCTGGTAGAGCCAGCGGCGGAAGGTGATGCCGTTGGTCTTGTTGTTGATCCGCTGCGGGTAGAGCTTGTGCAGCTCGGCGAACACCGTGCTCTTCATCAGCTTGCTGTGCAGCGCCGACACACCGTTGACGCTGTGCGACCCTAGGAACGCCAGGTTGCCCATACGCACGCGACGGCCATTGTCCTCTTCGATCAGCGACACCGCGCGCAGCACGTCGAAGTCGTGCAGGCCTTTGGCCCGCAGCGCGTCGATATGGTAGGCGTTGATCAGGTAGATGATCTGCATATGCCGCGGCAGCATGCGCTCCATCAGCGCCACCGGCCAGGTTTCCAGGGCCTCGGGCAGCAGCGTGTGGTTGGTGTAGGCCAAGGTGCCCACGGTCACCTGCCAGGCGGTGTCCCAGGGGATTTCGTGCTGGTCGACCAAGAGCCGCATCAACTCGGCCACGGCGATCGACGGGTGGGTGTCGTTGAGCTGGATCGCCGCTGCATCCGGCAGGTTGAGCAGGTTGTCATGCATGTTCAGGTGGCGGCGCAGCAGGTCCTGCAGCGAGGCGGAGACGAAGAAGTACTCCTGGCGCAGGCGCAGCTCCTGGCCGGCCTCGGTGCTGTCGGCCGGGTACAGCACCCGCGAAATGCTCTCGGCCCGGGCCACCTCGGCCACCGCACCCAGGTGATCGCCGGCGTTGAAGCGCTCCAGGTGCAGCTCTTCCAGCGCCCGGGCGCGCCACAGGCGCAAGGTGTTGACGCTGGAGCCACGCCAACCGACCACTGGCGTGTCGTAGGCCACGGCCCTGACCGTTTCGCCCGGCCACCACACCTGGCGCTGCTTGCCAGTGCCTTCCTGCACGGTTTCGACACTGCCGCCAAAGCTGATCGGGTAGATCACCTCGGCACGCTCGAACTCCCAGGGGTTGCCGAAGTCCAGCCAGTTCTCGGTCTGCTCCTGCTGCCAGCCATCGACCAGCGCCTGGCGGAACAGCCCGTGCTCGTAGCGGATGCCATAGCCATGGGCGGCAATACCCAGTGTCGACATGCTCTCCATGAAGCACGCCGCCAGGCGCCCGAGGCCGCCGTTACCCAGCGCCGCATCCGGCTCGAGCAGGCGAATGCGCTCAAGGTCCACGTCCAGGCCCTGCAACGCCTCGCGGGCGATTTCCAGGTAGCCCAGGTTGCTCAGGCTGTCGTACAGCAGCCGGCCGATGAGGAATTCGAGGGAAAGGTAATACACTCGCTTCTGGCTACGGCGGTAGGCCCGCCGGGTGTGGTCCATCCAGTGGTCGACCATGTGGTCGCGGGCCGCCAGGGCGATGGCCTCGAACCAGTCGTGGTCGAACGCGTGTTCCGGGTCCTTGCCGACCGCGTAGGTCAGCTTGGCCAGCACGGCGGCGCGAAAATCCGCCACCTCCTCTTGATGAGCTTTGGCCTCACGGGCCTTGTTTTCCTGGGACATGCGGCATCCTCGGGCAAGTAGGCTAAAGCGCAGGGAAAGTGTTCAGCCTAGACGGTCTGACACAGAGCGACAGCAACGGTTCGCGGATTTCATGCACCAGGCGGGTATCGGGCAAAAGGTTGTTCACAAATTGAACAACTCCGGTATGATCGCGCGCCCCAAGACCGTGATTCGCCCCCATAAAGATGAAAACGACCCTGATCGCCGCCGCCGAAGTCGACCGCCTGGAGACCTGGCAGCGCTATGCCAGCCACATGTGCGGTGGCTGCCATTCGACCTGTTGCACCTTGCCGGTGGAGGTGAAGATCAAGGATCTGATCCGCATCGGCGTGGTAGACGAGTTCGAAAAAGACGAACCGCCGAAGAACGTGGCCAAGCGCCTGCAGAAGGAAGGCATCATCGAGCGCTTCAACCAGAAGTCGGGGATCTTCACCCTGACCCGGATGAGCAACGATGACTGCATGTACCTGGACCGCAAGAGCCGGCTGTGCACCATCTACGACAAGCGCCCGGACACCTGCCGCAACCACCCCAAGGTCGGGCCGCGGCCGGGGTATTGTGCTTACAAGCCCAAGGTGGTCGGGCGCTGATCCTGCTTTGCTTTTGAAGTCCAGGGGCTGCTTTGCAGCCCTTTCGCGGCACAAG
>NZ_QKVM01000091.1 GCF_003231305.1 Pseudomonas sichuanensis
CATCATTCATAGGGTAAAAATCGATCAAACTCCGCCCTCCAAGCTGGAGATGCCCAGCATCTGCCAAGGTCGCAATTGACAGCTTTGTTCCTAGATCAAAATAGTCGTCAATCGACTCATATATTTCATCAATCACAGAGAGGCTTATAGAAAACTCTCTCTGCAACACGGAGGAATCCCTGTTCGAGATACCTTCTACGAAACGCTCTAACTTACTGCACACCAACTTCTCTACAGATTTCATCTTTCATTGTGCCTTGTACGTTTTAAATTAATCTGTAATCAAGCGCTCAGCAGACTTGGGCAAATTCTCGTGGTGCTTGGCTTCGTTGCCGCGCGGCCCGATGGTGACCAGCGCGCCCCGCATGGCGTCTTGTCTATGGGCTGCCAGAATAATGACGCCGACAAGGGATTCCCAGCTAAACTCTCTCGACCCGTGGCCAAATAATTAAACCCATATCTACAAAGCTCACCCACATGCAAACCAGGCACAACATTTGGCTAAATCAGAATTCAAATAGATTCTCTTGAACTCCACTTTTCCGCCTCACTGACACGGCCGTACAGAGCGTTTATTTTAAGCACCCCATCCTCTACGACAACACAGTACCGCCGACACGGAACCAAAGCCTTAGCATTAAAAGTTTCAACAAAAAAACTACCGCCCGACTCCTTTTGAGAATCCACAATTACTGCCTGAGCGAATTCTGGCGGCCGCGCCGTATTTAGCATATCGAGCCGACTTCGCGCTATAGTTTCATTTGCTTTACAACTCAGAAATTCTTCGAAAACACCTGCAAGCTTAGCTCTTGTTTCGATATCAGCCTTGAACCGCTCCTCAGCACTTGTTTTATATCCGACAGAGCGACGGCGTTTATTATACTCAACTTCCCAGCCAAGCATCCGCTCCAGAAAAAATTCTAAAAGCTTAACAACATCCATTATCGCTCCCTCACTTGAATATCCTATACTTCACGCATAAGCACGAGAGGTGGCATTAGTTACCGACCCAACTCCAGTCCAATTGCTTGCACTAGCGGATCGGACTCATGTGCAGTGCTTGGGCAGCCGGCACGAAGCTGCCTGGCTCCTAAACGTAGCGCACGGTACGTCGAGAGTGCCCCTCGTCGCGCAGTGGTGAGATTTCCTAGGCCAGGGCTTTGCCGTCCCAACCGAAGGGGGTGAAGCCGTAGCCGAATTCACGTTGGCGCTTGCGCTTGGCCAGTCCCATCTGGCTCCACAAGACTGCTGGCGATGCACCAGCTTGCCACGCGCCTCAATAGTAGCAATAACAGTCGCGACCGAAGCCCTTACACAACACAGGTTATGCATTAATCTCAACTCCAGTTTTCGCGAAATCAAGCCCACCTTATATCATCTCGAGGAGTAATATCCTCAATGCTAACAAATTCAGACTCACAGAAAATCGCCCCTCCTTCAGAAACAATATTTATGGAAGCCACCCCAGCCGAACTTCTAATTTCTGGACAACAACTAAAGCCAATCTTGATCAAATTCGCCTCGAATTTTTTGATCCCAAAAAAACGCAACGAAACGGTCATTGAATTATAGCCCTTCCCGTCCCATTTCTCAGAATGCTTTTCAGGGATGCCTTTAATACAAAACAGAAACCTCACCGCATACTCTTCATGAACATACACCCCCATTAGCTCGGCGCTCGTCATATCCAAAAATCCGCCAAACATATTGACAACTTTTTCCTTATTCAAGGCATGCTCAATCCACATATAAACTCCCCTTCAGTTTATCCCTCACCCTTCTTCATAGCCCCAGCATACATTCAGCCAGTAGACATGAATAAGTCACACCCAGATTGACTTTCCACTCAAATAATTTAGTCAGGTCGTTTAGACGAACCAATAAAATCATTGAAACTATCGGCCACCTTTACAAACCCTCCCACCTCATGACTCCATATCCCAACTACAGGTTCGCCACTGGAACCCAAGACTTCATAATTGAAACAGTAAAAATCACCAGTACCAAATTCCGCAAACGGCAGTAACCCTGAAAAATTCTTTCCATCTTCAGAAAAAATTTCTAGCCACTCCGACCACGACCCACTATAGATTTTAACTATAGACTCCCAAGTCTTGCGCGGATCTCTACTATCAAAAACTGGGAAGATGACAAGTGCGCCAAGCGACCTTCCATTATTCAATAGAAGCCACTCTGTAAACGACTCAGGAAACTGCATTTTCAGTTTCTGCTCAGCATCCTTAATGGCAGCAATCGTTGTTCCAATGATGCGAGTCTTAGACATTAAAAGCTCCTATTGAGGTGCACCACACTATGGTCGGAAAAATGTGCCTGATCCTTCACAATAAAAACGACGTGGTCAGTGGCGTGTTCCAAGCGTCGCTAGGCTCATCGCTTCCAGCAGCCGCTGTGAGTCAATACCCGCATGCTGCAAGCAAGCATCTTCATAGGCAATGGCTCCGCTTTGTGCGAGACCTTCTAGATAACCGTCAACTGCTTGGAAATTTGCCTCGGGCGGCAGATCTACAGAGAAAAGCGAGAAGGCCGAGCTCACCGAGCAACGCCCACCGAGGGCTTTGATTTCCTTAATCACTTGTGCCTTAAGGTCTTTGTCCTCGACAAAGACTCTCAGCGTGGTATGGCCTCCCTGGTGCAGGACGCTAATGGCTACGGTTTCCCCATCTATCTTATCAGCCTTGACCACGTCACCCTTGCTAACGCCATATATATAAGCGGGGACGTTATCAATTTTATATTCGCCAGCCCCGACTCTTACTCCCCATATGGCCTCCGTTGATACGGGAGGGTAGTCATCTTCATCGGAAATGAGGCTAAAAACTATTTCTTCATAGGAATCCATAAAATTCTCTGCACAGTCATTGTCTAACACCAATACGACTCAATAGCTTGTTTTTTCTTTTGGGTGATTAGAGAGACCACGATTGCCTTTCCTACACAGAGCCTGGACGTTCTCTTCCGTATCACCACCTTTCGAGTCCGCTCAACATGGTCGTATTGCCTTTCATTGCTAGGAGTTGTGCCATTTTTTGGACTTTCCGACAAAAAAACACATTGAACCAATCAACAAAACACCATGAACTTCTTCCTATACTTAAAAACCTGAAGGCAAAATACTTCCAGGCTAGCAAAATCCAACCATATCAGGAGAACTGGAATGACATTATTCCCTGCACGCTAGGCCTGGAATCTAGCTGAAAATTATCCTTCAAAAAAACATAGACTACTCCGTCGGAAAAAATGCCTAACTCTTCAGCAAAGCCAACATCTATATCATCCCCATTTATCATCATTCGGCAGTTGCTACCTGACAAAGACTCTACGTCTTGCACCCAGGCAATCGCTCCGCCTGCTCGCGAAGTAAAATCCTTATCCGTTTCCGCAGCACTAGAAACTTCAAGCTCAATCTTACGAGCCGGAGAAAGATCACCATACTCATTACGAACATGACCGCAATTATCATGACATATAACTACAGACTCATTTTCACCATCAATGGTTAGCTCCTCCCAATGAAGATAAGTATCCTGTTGATCGTAAGGTGTGAACAATGACAGCCAGCCCTCCGCGTCTTCCTCGACCCAGCCTGCCGGAAAAGTCATTAAATGGAGAAGCGCCTTGCCTTTGGAGTCCTTGGGCCACGCAAAATCATTCGGCAAAGCGCAACCTCCTCCCACATGGGGATCCTGAGTACTTACAGCATCTGGCTTGAATATCAGCTTCCTCAAAATTCTCTTCTCCTATCAGTTGCAGCAACACATATTCTTCAAAAATGTATTTGACTGTGTGTGTGCATTCGCTTAGCTTGAGCCGCGCTTACACCTGATTTTCTGAGTACTCCTTGCCAAACATCCATATACCTCTTGTTGAGCTTACCATCGGCAACAAATTCGAATTCATTCTTGCCGTTAGTCCCTAGATGCTCCCTCGTCAATTTCTATGCACTTTGACGTTTTGGTAACTCGTGAGTGCAATTGATGGATTGCTGTCCATCCATGAACCGCCTGAACACTCCATCTGCTCAGCGCCTTGTTTCTCACAAGCTCATGGACATCAAGCTTGTCGTCCGTGGGGATCCGCTTCCAGCGGGCGGCTCAGCTCTTGGGTTTTCTGATACAGCAGGTTGCCGGCCTGGTCGAAGTCAAAGGTTTCCACGCCGAGGCGACTGGTCGCCTGCAGCAAACGACCGACTGGGTCGTATTGATACTCCAACTGACCACGACAAGTGTCATGGATATTGGTGAGTTGACTGGCAGCGTCGTAACGGTACTGACGCTTGAGCAGAGTGGACTGGCCGGCATGGCTGCCCAGCAGTTGTTCCTGCAAACGCCCGACCGGATCCCAGGCCTGGGTCTGCATCAGCATGTTGTCCTGGTGGCGCACCACCTCATGCTGGTTGAGGGTCATAGCGAGCAATATAATCAACTACTCCGCCGACGCCATCATCCTCGTCAAGCCTGACAGCAGGATGAGTTTGGACAAAGCCATACAGGTGGCTCAAGACTTCAGCGAGACCTGCATGGCTTCAAGAACACTAGTGCTCCGCAGAGTAAGATCGAGCCAACTTCACTGCGAAACGGCGCGCTCAAGACCATCTGAAAGCCCCACAAACTTGCGCCGCAAACTAGTCAAACCACACATCTTCATAGCCATTTCTGTCGATGATGAAATTAGCGCCTTCTGGAAGATATAAATATTTAACTACCTCCGGCAAGTCTTCTATTAAATGATGGGTGTGAAGCGCTTGGTAAAAGTCATCCGCATCCGAATGATTTCCGCAATAGAAGAACCAACTCACTCCACCCTCTTTCGCATCTCGAATACGTGTACCGTAGATCGGAGACTCACTTAGAGTATTAAACGCTACAGCCACTCGCTCTTCAGGTGCGTACGGTGGAACACCGTACCGCTTACATGCTTCCTCTTGCTCATGACTAGGATTGCCCCTGAGTTCATTCTCCATTATTTAGCTGCTCATTTTTCTTCATCACTTTAGAAAATACAGAAGCCTGCCCACCTTGCTGCCTTGAGCATATTTGACAGTGCAACTGCGCTGCCGAAACATAATTTTTTACAGCAGCATCATTAGTTACCGTCCAATAGTACTCTACTGGCTCCACCTGTTATCGGCCTTGGGCCTGCCCCGGAAGTGTGCTTTCGAATGGTTTGCGGACGGAGCCCTAGGACGCTGTAGCTGTAGTCGATCTTGAGTTTGTCGTCCCTTTAGCTAACCAATCGGCCGTAATGCGCAGGCTCTTGGTGACATGGCGATTACAGCTGAACAAAGCAGTTGCCATACGAAATTTTTCGCACAAGAAACTCTTAACAGCCGTCAAACTAGCCGCGCCTGCCACCCCCACAAAGCAATGAGCCTAACTATCTAGCCACCAGTCCAATAACGTATCATCATCAAGATCATTGAAATTCTTATATATATTCGAATAGTACCACTCTATGCCTGTCTCCTCCTTGAACTTATTAAACACCTCCCTAATTTTATCCCGCCCACTTCTCGCCGGAACACTAAACGCCAAATTCCCTCGATATACGCCATCAAGCGTACCACCCAGCGAATTATTCACTTCAGCCTCAAGCCTTGAAATCGTGTCCGCATCAATATGCTCCGCATACAAATTAATGCAGAAATTACCCCCTCTTTTTATCACTACAGCAGGGGAGTCTGGATCTTCAATACTAATCAGATCCCCCTTTGCAAGATTAAGGGCGAGCCCTGGAGATGACAAGAGCTCATAGATATGCTCGCCTTTTCGAAGAGCAGGAAGCTCTTCATAGACTGGGCCTTTTCTTTTCGAAACAAACACCTTAATAACACAAAAATCTTCTCTACCTTCCATAAGGCGCTCCGCAGCTTCCTCTCTCAACACAAGACATTCCTTCTTTCACATAACCACTATTCCCAGCACTCAGATTACAAGACGCCCCCTCCAGCGCGGTATTACATGGTGCCAAATTCCCCCCCTTCGACGTGGGGACATTCGTATGACCAAGGTGCATATCGGACGGATTTGTAGAGCTATGGCCACATCTCCAGCAGGTATAGACGCCATTATTGTTATCATCCGCGTCCCCAATGAGTCCATCGCGAACCTTATCCTGACCTCGCCGGTGGCCACCATCCTCCTTGCTTTGCGCCATCACTTGAGGGCTTACTCCCTGCCCATCAGTTTTTGCAAATGCTGATGGAGGCTTCTTCGCCAAACCAAGTGGGTCAACCCATTCAATAGGGTTAGCCGCATACGCAAAGAGGTTCAATCCCCCGGAGTAACGAATTGGGTCCAGCCCGATGAATCGTCCCGTTTTAGGGTCGTAGTACCGATTTCGGTTGTAGTGTAACCCGGTCTCATGATCGTGATACTGACCCTGGAAGCGTATCTGGTTAGTCAGCCCATGCTGCTTAGCCCAGTCCGAACGCTCCTCGCGGACTTCACCCCACGCCTTATATTGCCCCGCCCAAGCGACATTGCCCTGCTCATCGGTCAGCTCCATCGGCGTGCCAAGGTGGTCACATTGATACCAGGCAATTGCGTCGAAGGGCTGTGGTTTCACCTCGGTGTGCCACAAGGGATCTTGATCGAAGTCATACTCCCGCTGGCTCCAGTCCGGTTGCTTGTGCAGGCGGATCGGACTCTTGCGCAACGCTTGGGCGACCGGCACGAAGCTGCCCGGTTCATATAAGTAGTGCACGGTACGCCCGGTATCGCCCTCATCACGTGGTGGCGAGCTTTCCCAGGCCAGAGTGTCGCCATCCCATCCGAACAAGGTGAAGCCGCAACCCAGCTCGCGTTGGCGTTTGGCTCGCTCCAATTGGTTCCAGCCGGTACCGGCCTCAGGCCGGTCCCAGAAATGCGCCACCGAGTATTTGTGCAGACGGCGCCCCAATGCGTCGTAGCAGTATTCGACCTTGAGCTTGTCATCGTTGTAACTGGCTAGCCGGTCGAACAGGTCCCAGGTGAAGTGGGCATGTGCGCCGTTATTCAGGCGGTGCACCAAGTTGCCACGTTCGTCGTAGCGGTAATGGGTACCGGCATACTCGCGAAGCAGGTTGTCCATCAGCTTGTTGCGACGCGGATCCGCTTCCAGCGGGCGATTAAGCTCCTGCGTTTTCTGATCCAGCAGGTTACCCGCCGGATCGAATGCGAAAGTCTCCACGCCGAGGCGGCTGGTGGCCTGCAACAGACGGCCAACCGGGTCGTACTGGTATTCCAGCGGGCCACGTCGGCTGTCGTGAATGTTGGTCAATTGGCCTGCAGCGTCGTAACGGTATTGCCGCTTGAGCAAAGTACTCTGACCGTCATGACTGCCCAATAGCTGTTCTTGCAAACGCCCAGCCGGGTCCCACGCCTGGGTCTGCATCAGCTTGTTGCCCTGGTGGCGTACCACTTCGCGGTGCAAATCGTCACGTTCATAGGCCAGCATTTCATGCTGGTCGAGCGTCATCCCCAGCAAATGACCGCTGCCATAAGTCAGCAAGCTGACCTTGTGACCGTCTGGACGAATAGTCGACACCCGTTGGTTAAGGGCGTCGTACTCGTGCTGCCACACCGCGACCATCGGTGTGTCAGTGGCCAGGTAGTACTGGTGCTCACGAGTCAGGTTGCCTGCTTCGTCGTGGAACCACTGCAACCTACTGGAGGCGTTGACCGCTTGGATCAGTTGGCCGTTGCGATCGTAGACAAAGCTCTCAGTCTGACTCTGGTCACGCAGGTGAGCAGTACGCTCAGATAGACGTCCTCTACGATCGAACCGAAGCTCGATGCGGCGCTGGCCGACTTGAGTGCTCGCCAGGCGGCCGCTATACGGGTCGTACTGGTATCGGGTGACTAAGCCATCGAAACCGGTTTCTTGCAGCATTCGCCCAACGGGGTCATAGAGGAAACTGGCCTTGCTCTCGTTCTCGTTCTCCAGCCCAGTCAAGCGACCGACTTTGTCCCAAAGGTAGCGCAGAGTGTGCTCGTTGGCGTCAACGCGCTCGACAAGCTGGCCGGCAGCGCCATATTTCCAGGTGGTACAGCGGTCGAGGGCGTCGACATGAGCCAGCAAACGGCCCTCAGCATCACGCTCGAAGCGTTCCTCGGTCTTGTCCGGGTGGGTGATCCTAGCCAGTTGCCCGGCCTTGTACTCGTAGGCGGTCTTGTTACCGGCGGCATCGGCGAACTCGATCAACTGACCGAGCGTGTTGTAGCTCCAAAGGCTGGTCTTGCTGGAGCAGTCGGTGTATTCGAGCAGTTGGCCAGCGTCGTTATAGGCCAGTTTCTTCTCGTTGCCGATGGAGTCCTTGATCGCCTTGACCAACCCGGTCGGGGTGTAGGCGAACTCGGTTTTATTGCCCAGCGGATCCGTGGCTTCGACCAGATTGCCGCGCTCGTCGTAATCGCGCAGCCACAGCCCGCCCTCGGCATCACGGATCTTGATCAGCTGGTCTTGATCGTCGTAGGCGTAATGCACCACGCTGTGGTCGGCACGAATGTGCTTGAGGCGATTGCTGCGCGAGTCGTAAACGTAACGGTCCTGACTACCGTCCGGATGCACGTGACGAATGACATTCTTGCACGCATCACGGAACAGCCATTCGGAGTTACCGTCCGGGTGCTTGATGCGGTAGGTGTAACCTTGCTGATCGTAGTAGTGCCAAGTCTCCTGGCCATGAGCGTCAGTAACGTAAGTCAGGCGGATGTTCGGGTCCCATGCGAGGCGGGTTTCGAAACTGCCATCGTCGGCCCATTCGTGAATGGCCTTGGCGTGCGGGCCACTGCCATCCCACTCGAGATTGATACCGCGATCAGTGCGGTCGGTGTAACGGGTGATCAGGTGGTTCTGGTACATGTAGCGCCAGGCAGCTCCATGCTGGTCCTGGGCTGCTGTCAGGTCACCTTGGTCGTCATAGTGGTAGGCGCATAGTTGACGCAATGGTTTGCCGTCAACCACTTGCCACAGCCCCTGTAAGTGCCCGCGCTCATCGTGCAGCGTGCCGAGTTGCAGGTGGACCTTGCTCGGGTCGTCATCTTCATAAGTATTGATGTCCGACAGCACCGGGCAGTCGTGATGGCGGTGCTCGTAGTGCAACATCGCCCCCGCGCCACTGCGCAGTTGAATGTGCGTCAAATAGAAGCGATCACCATGACGGGCATAGGTCTCGCGCCGCTCGAGGCCGCGCAGCAAAACCAGTTGCTGCTCACCAGTTCGCACCAGGGTGAAGTTTTCCACTGCGTCATGGTGTGGTTTGCCCTGTTTGGGCAACGGGTAATCGTGGCTGCGACCATCGTAGTCGTGGAACTCTATGTGCTTGTCGAGCACGTCGATGCAGGTAGTGAACTCGGTGATCCAACGGGCACCGAGGATGCCGTCGTCCAGCTTGTCTAGGCGTGAGTTGTATGTGCGCGTCCAAGTGACCGGAAACGGGCCGGGCAGCCTGAAGTCGGTATGGTGCACTGACTCGCTGCCCAAGGCGAAGTTGATGCGATTACAGGTGCTGGTACAGACCTCGTTCTTCTCGTCTTTAGCCGCCTGCTCGGCCGGCCCCTGAATCCTGATCGACTCGTTTCGCCCTTCAGAAGACTGATGCCGGGCCTCAGCAGTCGAATTCTGCTTGACCACGGTAGGCATAGCCTTGGGATTGCGGTGGTGCCACTTCGTACTGCTGTCATGCAGCATCACCAGCAGGCTCTTGATCGAGTCCTTGTTGTCCGCATTGGCCAGGCTCATCAGCTTGCCGCTCATCTGCGGCGCGAGCTTGCGGAACTGCTGGGTGCTCTTGAGCACGTCGTTTTGCACCGAGGTGGGCACGGCGTTGCTCAGCAGCGTGTTGGCTGCGCCCTTGCCCATGGCCGAGTAGGCATTGCTCAGCGCGCCAAAGGCGTTCTCGAAGGCCACCGCAGGGTCGGACTTCCAGGTATCGCTGACCTTCTGCGCCATCTGCGTGGCCTTGTCCAGGTCGCCCTTGCTGTCGAGCTTGCCGAGGACGATAGCGTCGATGGCGTCGGCAGTGTTGAGGATCAGCCTCTCGCCGGTCTTGGCAGCATCGCCGAGGATGCTGTCGAGCTGGCCCTGGGCGTCGACCAGGAAGGTGTCCAGTTCGCCGAGCAGGTCGGCGTTGAGGTGGCCGACGATGATCTCGACCAGCGCGTCGCCGAGGATCTCCTTGCCCTCCTGGCGAGCCAGGGTCAGCATCGGCCGCAGCCCTTTGCGCGCGGCAGCCATGGTCGGCGGCGCAGGGATCACACCAATCAGGTTGATACCGAGGCTCACCCAATCCCACGGGTCGGGCTCCTTGGCCGTGGCCAGGGTGACGATATCGCCCACCGCATCCACCAGGGCGATGATGTTGCCGATCACCGGCAACACCTCGGCGGTGTCCTTGAGCCGTTCGAGGTTGACGTAACCGCCGCTGATCTCGCGCAGCCAAGCGTCGAACACGGCGGCGCCGCGGCTGACGTCGGCCATGCCGATCTGATCGAGAGGGACGACCGCCGCCTGGGCTGGACGTGATTTTTCAGAGGTATCGGCGGTCATGACATCAG
>NZ_QKVM01000092.1 GCF_003231305.1 Pseudomonas sichuanensis
GCTGCGCAGCGGCCCCAGGATCTCAATATCGGCAACGACCCTGGGGCCGCTTTGCGGCCCTTTCGCGGCACAAGGCCGCTCCTACAGGGATAGCGAAGCCCTGTCAGCGCCAGCGCGACAGCACGTCGGGCAACTGCGACAACCGCTGGATCTCGGCATCCGGCGCCTGTTCGCCCGCCCAGGCCTTGTGCTGTGGGTTGAACCACACCGCGCGCAACCCGGCCCGTTGTGCCCCGGCAATGTCGTCGCCCGGGTGGTCGCCGATGTGCACCGCCGCTCCGGCGTCCACGCCACCCAGTTTCAGGGCCTCCATGAACGGTGCCGGATCCGGCTTGCCTACGCCCAGATCCTCGGCGCACAGGGCAAAGCGGAAGTAGTCCGCCAGCCCGAGCCGGCGTACATCGGCATTGCCATTGGTGACCACGCCCAGGGTGTAGTGGTGGCGCAGGATCTCCAGCACCGGCTGCACCTCGGGGAACACCTCGACCTGGTGCCGCGCATGGAGGAACACCTCGAAGCCTTCGTTGGCCAGTTCCTGGGCGTGCTTCTCGCTGTAGCCGACCTCTTCCAGGGCATGGAACAGCACACGCCTGCGCAGGGCGCTGATGCGGTGCTTGAGGCCGGGTTCGGCCTGCACCAGGCGTTCACGGATGGCGAACAGGTGCTCGACCGGCACCGCGCCCAGAACCGGCGCATTGGCGGCGAGCCAGTCGCGCAGGACGATTTCGGCACTGGCGATGACCGGCGCGGTGTCCCACAGCGTGTCGTCCAGGTCGAAGGTGATCAGCTTGATGCTCATGAGTCTGTGCCTTTGCTGCGTTTGGCCCGGGGGTGGGCGCTGTCGTACACCGCGGCCAGGTGCTGGAAGTCCAGGTGGGTGTAGATCTGCGTGGTGCTGATGTCGGCGTGGCCGAGCATTTCCTGCACCGCGCGCAGGTCCTGGGACGATTCCAGCAGGTGGCTGGCGAAGGAGTGGCGAAGCATGTGCGGATGCAGGTGCTGGCCAAGCTCGCGCTCGCCGGCGGTCTTGACCCGCAGCTGAATGGCCCGTGGGCTGAGGCGCTTGCCCTGGCGGGTGATGAACACCGCGCCGTCCTGTGGGCCGCCGATGCCGCGCAGGCGCAGCCACGCCTGCAGCGCCTCGCGCGCCTTGCGCCCGACCGGCAGTACGCGGCTCTTGCTGCCCTTGCCCTGCACCTGTACCAGCCCGGCGGCCAGGTCGAGGTACTCGAGGTCGAGGCCGGCCAGTTCCGACAGGCGCAGGCCGGAAGAGTAGAACAGTTCGAGGATGGCCTGATCACGCCGGGCGATGAAGTCGTCGTCAACGCCGCCATCGAGCAGCTGCAGCGCACGGTCGGTGTCGAGCACCTTGGGCAGGCGCCGCTCGCCCTTGGGGGGCGCCAGGCCATCGGCCGGGTCGTGCTGGCACAGGCCTTCGCGGTTGAGGTAGCGGTACATCCCGCGCACCGCCGAAAGCAGGCGCGCCAGGCTGCGTGAGGACTGCCCGTGATGGTGCTGGCGTGCCACCAGTTGGCGCAGCTGCTGGACTTGCAGCGCGGGCCAGCCGCCAATGCCTTGGCTGTTGCAGTAGGCAATGACCTTTTCCAGGTCGCGGCGGTAGGCCAGCAGGGTATGTTCGGACACCTGGCGCTCGTTGCGCAGGTGTGCGCAATAAGCCTCCAGCTGGCGTTCCATCAGCGCACCGAGCGTAGCGTCTGGGTGAAGCGTGGCACCACGCGGCCCAGCACTTCGGCGATGTAGCTGAGGAACAGGGTGCCGACGCTGCTCTTGTAGTGCTGCGGGTCGCGGCTGCCGATCGCCAGCACGCCATGCAGGCCCTGGTACTCCAGGGTGGCCACGGCGCTGGAGCCGACCTCCTTGTGCTGGTCATTGCCGAACAGGAAGGCCAGCTCGTGCTCGCGCAGGCTGCCGCTGATGGTCTTGCCGCCACCGATCAGCCCGCCAATGGCCTGCTGGGCCTCGCTGCCGGACACCCAGCGGCCGACCGGCGCGGCATTCTCGCCGAACAGGATCAAGCTGACGAAGGGCACCTTGAACTCCTGGCGCAGGCTGTCTTCAACGGCCATCACCACTTCTTCCAGGCTGGCGGCATCCAGCAGGTCGAGGATCAGCCGGCGGGTCTTGTCGAACAGCCGGTCGTTGTCGCGGGCCACGTCCATCAGTTGCGACAGGCGATGGCGCATCTCGATGTTGCGGTCACGCAGCAGCTTGAGCTGGCGCTCCACCAGCGACACGCTGTCGCCGCGCTGGTGGGGGATGCGCTGCTCGATCAGCAGCTCGTCATGCTCGGCGAAGAACGTGGGGTGGGCGCGCAGGTAGGCGACCACCGCGTCGGCGTCGAGCTCGGGTACAACGTGCGGCTGTTCAGTCATGGCGGCTACTCGCTTAAAGACGAACCTGTCCTTCGAATACACGTACGGCCGGGCCGGTCATCAATACCGGCTGGCCGGGGCCAGCCCACTCGATGCTCAGGCGCCCGCCTGGCAGGTCGATGGTCACCGGAGAGTCCATCCAGCCCTGGGCGATGGCCGCGACGGCGGCGGCGCAAGCGCCGGTGCCGCACGCCTGGGTCTCACCCGCGCCGCGCTCCCACACCCGCAGGTTGGCGCGGTGGCGGTCGATGACCTGGATGAAGCCGGCATTGACCCGCTGCGGGAAGCGCGGATGGTGCTCGATCTTCGGCCCCAGTTCATGCACCGGCGCGCTGCGCACGTCATCGACGCGCAGCACCGAATGCGGGTTGCCCATCGATACGGCAGCGATCTGGAGCACCTGGCCGTCGACTTCCAGCGGGTAGCTCGAAGCCTGCTCATCGGCGATGAACGGGATGTCGGCCGGGACGAAGCGCGGCGGGCCCATGTCGACACAGATCTGGCCGTCGTTGCGCACGTCCAGCTCGATGATGCCGCTCTTGGTTTCGACGCGGATACGTTTTTTCGCGGTCAGGCGCTTGTCCAGCACGAAGCGGGCGAAGCAGCGCGCGCCGTTGCCGCATTGCTCGACCTCGGAGCCGTCGGCGTTGAAGATCCGGTAGCGGAAGTCCACGTCCGGATTGTTCGGCGCTTCGACGATCAGCAGCTGGTCGAAGCCGATGCCGGTGTTGCGGTCACCCCATTGCTTGGCATGCTTGGGCTGGATATGCGCGTGCTGGCTGACCAGGTCGAGGACCATGAAGTCGTTGCCAAGCCCGTGCATTTTAGTAAAGCGCAGCAGCATGGGTTCACTCCGGCAGCAGGCTTTCGCCGGCGAACAATTCAGCGATGGTTTCGCGGCGACGCACTTCGAAGGCCTGGTCGCCATCGACCAGTACTTCGGCGCAGCGGCCGCGGGTGTTGTAGTTCGAGCTCATGACGAAACCATAGGCGCCGGCGGACTGCACGGCCAGCAGATCGCCTTCGGCCAGGTTCAGCACACGGTCCTTGCCCAGGAAGTCGCCGGTCTCGCAGATCGGTCCGACCAGGTCGTAGGCACGGCCTTCACCTTCACGGGGTTTGACTGCACTGACACCCATCCAGGCCTGGTACAAGGCCGGGCGGATCAGGTCGTTCATCGCCGCGTCGATGATGGCGAAGTCCTTGTGCTCGGTGTGCTTGAGGTATTCCACGCGGCTCAGCAGCACGCCGGCGTTGGCCACGATGTAGCGGCCCGGTTCGAACACCAGGGCCAGGTCACGGTCGCCAACGCGCTCGCGGATGGCCTTGATGTAGTCGGCCACCAACGGCGGCTGCTCATCGCGGTAACGCACACCGACACCGCCGCCCAGGTCCAGGTGGCGCAGGTGGATGCCGCATTCGGCGAGGCGATCGACCAGTACCAACAGGCGGTCCAGCGCATCGAGGAACGGCTCGACGGTGGTCAGCTGCGAACCGATGTGGCAGTCGACACCGACCACTTCCAGGTTTGGCAGCTGCGCGGCGCGCACGTAGATGGCTTCGGCATCGGCGATGGCGATACCGAACTTGTTCTCTTTGAGGCCGGTGGAGATGTACGGGTGGGTGCCGGCATCGACATCCGGGTTCACCCGCAGCGACACCGGGGCCACCTTGCCCAGCTCGGCGGCTACCACTTGCAGGCGCTCGAGTTCGTCGGTGGATTCGACGTTGAAGCAGTGCACGCCGACTTCCAAGGCACGACGCATGTCTTCGCGGGTCTTGCCGACACCGGAGAACACCACGCGATCGGCACGCCCGCCGGCTGCCAGCACGCGCTCCAGCTCACCGCCGGAGACGATGTCGAAACCCGAACCCATCCGGGCCAGCAGGTTCAGCACGGCGAGGTTGGAGTTGGCCTTGACCGCGAAGCAGACCAGGTGCTCGACACCCTGCAGGGCATCGGTATAGCTACGGTACTGGGCCTCGATGTGGGCACGCGAATACACGTAGGTGGGGGTGCCGAAACGCTCGGCGATGGCTGACAGGCCCACCCCCTCCGCGAACAGCTCGCCGCCACGGTAGTTGAATGCATCCATGGGATTTCCTTACTGCGCGGGAGACTGCTCGGGCTGCTCCAGCTCGTCTTGCTGTGCGGCCGGCTGGGCGTGCTTGTGCTGCTGGTGCGACTTGCTCGGGCCTTTGCCGTCCTTGCCGTCTTCCGGCAGGTACAGGGGGCCCTTCTGACCGCAGGCCGAAACGAGGCAGGCAACCGCGACCAGCGCCGCGAGGGAGGAAATCAGGCGCTTCATTGGTGAAATCCTTTGAAATAAGCAGTATTGCGCCCGAGTATACCGAGCGACCACCCGATTGCCTATGCAAGGGCCGGCCCGCCGGGCGGCGTTATTCTTGAGCTCTCAGTGCCGGCCCCGTCACGGGTAAACCCGCACCCACAGGGGCGTTGTGGCAGCGGGTTTACCCGCGAAGGGGCCCGCCCAGGTATCCGCTAGTCTTTGCATTCAACTGCTGGCGCCCGTATCTTCCCCGCCTTGCTTGCAACGCAGCCATTTTTCGAGGTCCATGCACATGAGTTTGAGCGAAGCGCGTTTCCACGACCTGGTCGACGCGACCCAACAGGCCCTGGAAGACCTGTTCGACGAGAGTGACCTGGACCTGGACATGGAAAACTCCGCCGGTGTCCTGACCATCAAGTTCGACAACGGCAGCCAGCTGATCTTCAGCCGCCAGGAGCCACTGCGCCAATTGTGGCTGGCGGACAAGTCCGGCGGTTTCCACTTCGACTACGACGAAGAGAGCGGCAAGTGGACGTGCGAGAAAACCGAGGAACTGCTCGGCGAGATGCTCGAGCGCATCGTCTGGGAACGTGCCGGCGAGAAGCTGGACTTCGACGAAATCTGACATGAGCAGCCAGCCTAGGCCCCCCAAGCCGCTGTACAGCAATGTCAGCCCAGCCGTGCCGTCACCCTGCATCAGCGTGTGCCGCCTCGATGAACGCAAGGTCTGCACTGGCTGCCATCGCCATGTCGAGCATATCCGCGAGTGGCGTGCGGCCGACGACGACCGGCGCCGGCAGATCTGCCGCGAGGCCCTGGCCCTGAAAGCGCGGGCCCAGGCATAACCCCATTGACGCTGCGGGCTTGAGTATTTGCTCTGCTGTGGTAGTGTCGGGTCTTGCGTCGGTGACGCCACAGCATTCACAAACCCCGCCCTTGGGCGGGGTTTTGCTTTATCTGCCTCAAGCAAATTGCCTGTTCAAAGGAGTCTGACTGGATCATGAGCACCAAACCTTCCCTCACCCTCACCCGATTGGACGTACAGCGTCTCGAGCGCCTGATCGACAGCCTCGATGAAAGCACCCCGGGTGTGCTCGCCCTGCAGGACGAGCTGGACCGCGCCGATCAGGTGGTCGGTCACGAAGAGGTGCCGGCTGGCGTGGTGACCATGAACTCGCGCGTGCACTGCCGTGAGATCGCCAGCGGCAAGGACTACCACCTGACCCTGGTCTATCCGAAGGATGCCGGCCCGGAAGGCAATGTCTCGATCCTGGCGCCGATCGGTTGTGCGTTGCTGGGGCTGTCGGTGGGTGACCAGATCGACTGGCCGGCCCCCGCAGGCAAGACCCTCAAGCTCGAACTGCTGGCCGTGGAATACCAGCCGGAAGCGGCGGGCGATTTCGACCTCTGACGCGGGCCTTGGGCCTCAGGGCTCCAGCGCCGCCTGCAGTTGCTCCAGGCCATCGTTCAAGGCTTGCTCGAGCTCGCGCTTGTAGCGCAGGCACAGGCTCGTTGAACCTGGGTCGTCGCCCAGCAGGTCGGACAGGTCCAGGTCGGTGATATAGCAGCGGTAGCTGCTGGCGCCATGGCGCTGGCGCAGGATCTGCCGGGCGGCCACGGCATACAGCTGGTCGCCGTGTTCCAGCTCGGAAAACTCCTGCTGATCGCAATAAAGCGTGACGTGCACGGCGCCGCCCGCACCGCCCTGCACAATCGCCTGGACCTCGTAGTAAGGCTGGCTGCGGCCGTCCAGCGGCGCCAGGCGAGGCTCCAGGCTGCGGGCCTTGCCCAGGCCTGA
This sequence comes from Pseudomonas sichuanensis, assembly GCF_003231305.1. Taxonomy (GTDB): domain Bacteria; phylum Pseudomonadota; class Gammaproteobacteria; order Pseudomonadales; family Pseudomonadaceae; genus Aquipseudomonas; species Aquipseudomonas sichuanensis. Next base: position 6,483 of record NZ_QKVM01000092.1, read on the forward strand.
AGGCAGCAACTGGCAATAGGTGATCTCCAGCGACGCTTGCTGCAGGCTCTCCAGTGGCAGTTGGGCATCGCGGCGGATCACCATCGACCGTAGAAAACGATGCAGTGGCAACAACAGGTGTTGCTCGTCCTGCAGCACCACGCGCTGCTGCCACAAGACGTTGTGCTCATCCAGCACATACAGGTCGGCCCAGCCATCGAGCAGGCGGTAGAACACCTGGATACAGCCTGGCCGGCCTTGCTCGAGGACCAGCGGCAGGTCGTGGTCCTGCAGGGCGTTGGCATCCAGATGCAGTGGGCTGTAGGCGCTGCGGACCTCGCCCAGTGCCGCCAGCACGGCATCGTGGTCGTCGAGGGTGGCCAGGCTGACCTGCCCCGGCAGCAGCTCCAGGACGTGGGTGTGCTGGGCCACCTGCAGCAGGTAACGGTGGTTGAGGCCCTGGTCGAACAGCCGCTGCGCGGTCGCGAAGATCTCCTCTACCCGCTGGCTGATGGCCTGGGCGCGGTTGTGACAGTAGCAGCGCACCCGCACCCGCGGGCGGTGGCTACGCCGGCCAAGGCTGTTGAGGTGGTCACGCAGGCAACGCATTAGGGCATGCTCGCCGTCATAGCGCTGCACCAGCACCTCGTTCCAACTGTTGAGGGTGACCTGGTCGAGGGTCAGCACCAGGTTTTCGCGCACCCCGGCGTAGCTGAGCGAGTCGGTGCGTTCGGTGGTCATCAGGATGTTCAGGTCGCGGTGGTGGCGCAGCGGGTCGACACCGACGTTGACCAGCAAAAGGATTTCGTCGGCCACGCTCGGTTGCAGCAGGCGGGCCTCACTGACCGTCTCCAGCGGCAGCACGATGCTGTGCTGCAGGCTGCCGATCAGGTTGAACAGCTCGAAATCATTGAGATCGCTGACACCCGGGTGCAAGGCAATCCGCGTGCTGCTGTCGATCACCCCGTTGCGGTGGGCCCAGGTGAGTAGTTCGAGCAGTTCGCGGCAGCGCTTGATCGGGCTGAAGTGCTCCCATTCGTGCACCCCCAGGTTGCCGTTGTACAGCCCCCAGTGATGCGTGCCGGGCTCCTTGCGGTTGGCCGACTGCACCAGGGTCAGGGTGTCTTCGGCCAGGTCCGGGGCGATGCCGGGGTTGATCACTTCGATCTTCCCGGCGCGGCGTTCGAAGGCGGCGTACAGGCGCCGGCCGAGCACGTTGAGTTCGCGCGGGTCGGCGCGGCTGTCGGCCTGTTGGGTGCGGGCAAACTCGCTGAGGAAGCGGTAGCTGTGGTTCAGTTCGGCCACCAGCTCACGGCGCTCGACGGCCACCTGGCGCACCTTCCATTGGCTGCGGCTGTCGAGCAGGGCCAGTTGGCGCTCGTCCCAGCCCCACTCCTCGGCCAGCTTCGCCAGCAGGCGGCGTTGCCAGCCACCGCTGCGCGAGGCGAGGTTGCTGAGCTTCTTGTTCACTTTCAGGTACAGGCTGCGCCGCACCCGTTCCAGGCGGGCGGTTTCGCCGCGTTGCAGCAGGTAACTTTCGATGCGCCGGTAGACCATCACGTAGGGGTCGAGCGCGTCCAGTTCCAGCTGGTTGGCGAACACCGCCTGCTTGAAGTCCAGGCTCAGGCAGCGCACCTGTGGGTGCTCGCTGGCGTAGACCTCGGTGAGCAGCAGCTTGAGCAGTGACTTGTAGGGCGAGTCGATGCCCTTGAACAGCTGCCACAGCCCGGCGCCAACGTATTCCTCCTGGGGAATGTGCGCCAGGTGGCCCAGGTCGATGTCGTCACGGGCCCGAATGAAGCGCTTGGACAGCAAGGTCTGGGTGTAGTCGCGGTAGTTGTGCTCCTGGTAGACCGGCACCAGCCACCACAGCGGGGTGCGTCCGGCCAGCCAGATGGCGGTGCGGTAGAACTCGTCCAGCAACAGGTAGTGCTGGGTGGTGCCGCAGTCGTCCGAGCTGAGCTGGCTGTCGCGCGCACCCTGGACGAAGCCCTGCGCATCGATGAGGAAGCAGTGCACCTCGGCCCCCTGGCTGGCGGCCCAGGCCTCGAGCAACTGGCATTTGCGGCGCAATTCGCCCAGGGCCTGTTCGTTCAGGTCCGCGGCGTGGCACACCCACACATCCATGTCGCTTTGCTCGGCCTGGGCCAGGGTGCCCAGGCTGCCCATCAGGAACAGCCCGTGGATCGGTTGCGGTGGGTTGCCGTGGCGGGCCTTGTAGGTGAACGAGCGGGTCAGGCGCTGGGCTTCGGCCAGCAATTCGGCATCTGGCTCGAAGCCCGAGACACCTGCGGGTGTAGTACCCGAGACATAGCCTGGCAGCAGTGGGTGGTTGACGTGGAAGAACAGCGGCAACAGCGTGATCACCTGTTGCTGGCGCGTCGACAGCCCCTCCATGGCGCGCCCCAGGCGCCCCTGGCTGACCTTCAGAAAGCGTGCACGTAGCCGCGACAGCTCCTTGCGGTCGATGCCTTGGGCGATATCGGGGCGAATTTCGTGAGGGTGGTTCATTGCGCACTCAGGCGGGCAGCGGAGCAGTGGCGAGTTTAGCCTGAGTGGTGCGGTCGGATAAGGGGTTGCTGGCTTTTTGGCGTCAGATTTACAGCGCCTGTTTGCGGCTCATCGCGAAGCAAGCCCGCTCCCACGAGGCGTGAGGGCGGGCTTGGCGAAATCAGGCCGGCTGTGGCGCCTTGAGGATGGTCAGGAGCAACTGGACGCTTTCGGCGGCATCGTTGCCCAGGCTGGTGAGGTAGCCACCATCAGGCTGGTCGGTGAGCTCTTTGTCGTACAGGCGCTGGGCAGCGGCGATAAGGGCGGGGGAGGCGTGGCTGCCAACCTTGATGCCTTCCTGGTGATTGCCCAGGTTGAACAGGGCGAGCACTTCCAGTTCGGCGATCAGTTCGGGGGTGAAGGACATAGGGCGACTCCTGACTTCCAGACAAGGATGAAGTCAGGAGTGTAGTCAGAGTTACTCGATGTCGCCTTGATCCGCCTCAGGTGGCAGCTCCGGCAGGGCGCGCAGGGCGGTTTCGTACCACTCGGTGTCGAACGCACGGTCCTCGTCGAGCATGGCGTCGATCTCGATGGCCAGCACGTGGGCCATGAGGTTGAGGATGTCTTCGCGCTCGTAGCCGACCAGGGTCAGCTTGTTGAACGTGGCCTTGGCCGCAGGCGGTTCGCCGCTTTCGATCTGGTTTTCGATGGCCTGGGTCAGTGTGGCCTCGGCGAAGTCTTCTTCATCATTGCTGTCGATGTCTTGGGGTTCGCTCATGGCGGTGCTCCTGTGGTGAGGCGCACAGTGTGCCATGCCCGCTTCGGCAATGCCCGGCCATCGACCGCGCCCATGACGCTGGCCATGCTTGGGGAAGGGCGCTATAACAGCCCGGCCATCCCCACACGGCCTGGAGGCTGTCTCAATGCTCAAGCTTCATGGATTCGCGGTCAGCAACTACTACAACATGGTCAAGCTGGCGCTGCTGGAGAAAGGCTTGCCGTTCGAAGAAATGCTGTTCTTCGGCGGCCAGGCGCCCCAGGCCCTGGCGGTGAGCCCGCGCGGCAAGGTGCCAGTGCTGGAGACCGAGCAGGGTTTTCTCAGCGAGACCGGCGTGATCCTCGACTACATCGAGCAGACCCAGCCCGGCAAGGCGCTGCTGCCCGCCGATGCCTTCGGCCAGGCCAAGGTCCGCGAGCTGCTCAGGGAAGTCGAGCTGTATATCGAGCTGCCGGCGCGCACCTGCTATGCCGAGGCGTTCTTCGGCGCGGCGGTGGAGCCGCTGATCAAGGAGCGGGCGCGGGCCGACCTGCTGGCAGGCTTTGCCACCCTCAAGCGCAATGGTAAGTTCGCGCCTTATCTGGCGGGTGAGCAGCTGACCATCGCCGACCTGATGTTCTGCTTCTCGGTGGATCTGGCCGCCCTGGTGGGCAAGAAGGTGCTGAACATCGACTTCCTGGAAGACTTCTCGCAAGCCAAGGCGCTGCTCGACAAGCTGCGCGAGAACCCGCACATGGCGCGGATCGTGGCGGACAAGGACGCGGCGATGCCGGCGTTCCTGGAAATGATCAAGAGCGGCAAGCGCTAAGGCC
>NZ_QKVM01000093.1 GCF_003231305.1 Pseudomonas sichuanensis
TGCAAGCGATGGCGTCGTCTTGGCCAATGCCCATCGCTATCTCTGCAGCCGGCATCTGCCTGCCTACAGCGCCCTCGCCGAAAGCCAGGCGCCCCTCGACTGGCTGGCAAGCCAGCTGCGCCAGGCCCGGGCCTGGGGTTGGCATACGGGGGAGGCGATCGAGTTCCTGCTGATGCTGAGCCTGCACTCGCCGAGGTACGAGGTGCCGCGTGAGTGCGCGCCGCTGGTTGATGAAAGCCCTCAGGTGCACCTGGAACGGTTGCGGCTTCGCACGGTGTTTTGAACAGGGAGGAAAGTATGAAGAGTTCGATACTCAAGTGTGGGGTGCTGGTCGGTTTGGTTTCACTGGCGGGATGCGCTGAAGAAAAGCCAAATACGTTCAAGTTTGTGGGTGAATTACCCCCTGACTTTGGGTACGCGGCGGTTGCGCTCTATGAGCCGGAGCCCGGGACAAAGTGCGAAGTTACCGATTGGCGTAGAACCATGCCATCGTTCAATAGGAATTGGCCTAAAGAGTACAGTCCGACGTTGACCATTGAAATTCGAAAAACGATCAAGGGCTGCAGGATGATTGTTAGACATATAAAAATCAGAATCATGGCCTCTTACGGGAGCGCTTTTTACCATCGATCAGAAGATAGAGCCAATGTTGGAATTTATACAGAGCTGGATGAAAAGTATCGCCGTGTCATGAGCTCCGAGGATGGGGATACATTCTACGGAAAATGTCAGTGGCTCTTTCGCACCATGGGGGCGGATCGCGTTATTGCAAAGTTGCTAGATTGCAAAAAGGACAATGAGCGCGGTGAGCTTTCTGCTGGAAGTCCGTTCGGTGCTTACTTGGTGGATCAGCTGCCGGGAAAAACGATCAGAATGAATATTAGGCTTTCGGAAAAGGAGCGTCCTTCTGGAGGAGACACCTGGGTTGAGTTCCCATCGGGCTGGAGGCGCTGCCTTGGGAAGGGGGTTGAGGATATGTATGGTTTTTGTCGGGGGAACACAACAGATTTCATTGACTTCAAGATGCCGGACGGGCGTATCTGCAATATTTACCCAGGCTGTGAAGTTGCGAATTGAAAACCCGAAAAATTATTGAGATTTAACAAGGAAAGTTATGAATCGAGAAGCATCAAAATATTTGTTGCTGATCGGCTTGGCCGCATTAGCTGGATGCGCTGAAGAAAAGCCGAATACGTTCAAGTTTGTGGGTGAATTACCCCCTGACTTTGGCTACGCGGCGGTTGTGCTCTATGAGCCGGAGCCCGGGACAAAGTGCGAAGTTACGGATTGGCGTAGAACCATGCCATCGTTCAATAGGAATTGGCCTAAGAGAGTACAACCCGACGTTGAACATTGAGATTCGAAAATCAATCAAGGGCTGCCGGATGATTGTTAGTCATATAAAAATCAGAATAATGGCCTCTTACGGGAGCGCTTTTTACCATCGATCAGAAGATAGGGCTAATGTTGGAATTTATACAGAGCTGGATGAAAAATATCGGCGCGTCATGAATGCCGAGGATGGAGATACGTTCTACGGTAAATGTCAGTGGCTATTTCGAACTATGGGGCCGGATCGTGTAATTCGAAAAATATTAGACTGCAAGAAAGACAATGAGCGCGGCGAGGTTTCTCTCGGGAGTCCTTTTGGTGCTTACCTGGCCAGTCAACTTCCTGGAAAAACAGTGAGGATGAATATTAGGCTCGAAGGTAAAGAAATCCCTTCAATTGGAGATACTTGGATCGAATTCCCCTATGGATGGAAGAGATGCTTAGGGAAGGGTGTGAATGATCTTTACGGGTTTTGCCGGGGAAATCAAACAGATTTTGTGAATTTCAAGATGCCGGACGGACGCATCTGCAACATTTATCCAAACTGTGGTGAATAATCAATGATGAATCGCGACGAGTTCATAAAAGAGATAAATCATCCAGTGAATGGCCTTATGTTGGTCTGCCCAAGTCGTGACGAATCAACAAGCTTTCAGTTAGTGGATGAGCTAGGGAGTGGCTCCTCATATGCGGGGGCTTTTTATGAGGTTGTCGACATGGAGGGGGTGATATATAAGGGTGCGCTAAATGCAGAGGGTAGAGGGGAGATCCAAAGTCATTACGCTGGTCCAGTGTGCTTGCGATTTACAGTTGACTACGCGGGCGGTGATGAATGTTATTCATGGCTGCAAAAACGGCGCCACTATCCGCTAAAAATTACAGACATTCAGGTTTGTGCAGAACAAACTCGCTATGTGAACCACGACAGCACTCGAACGACTTCCAACCCGGCAGGCGAGCATGCGGACTATTTTCTTCAAGTTGAAGTTCGGGAGCTTGTCCGTCATGGCTGCCACCTTCCTCCGCTATCAGCACGTTCCTTCCCACCCGCCAAAGGGCTCCGGCGGATCATGGGCAAGCACTGCGAGTGGGGTGTGGCGCTCATGCCCGGCAAGCATACTGTGCTGGAGGTCCGCCCACTTCGAGCGTTCCGGCCCGTGCTATCAATGGACCCTGAGTTCTGCGCGCTGAATCTTTATCAGTTGGCCTTGATGGCCACGCTCAGCTACAACCCGTTCGGCCAGGAGCCACCGGGCCATCCTGTGCTGGCCGCTTCGGTCAGTTTTCCCCATGCCCCCACCGTCGGAAACTGGTTTGGCGAGGCGCTGGCCTGTGGCCAGGAGATCTGGCGCGTTGATTCGTCCCAACCCAAGGAGTACTTCCCGCTGTACGAGGATGTGCCCTACTCACAGCGATGGGAAATCGTGCCATTCGATCCTGACCTCTATCAGGAGAACAGTCCCGATTTGGGTGAAGAGCAGGAGAACCCGGCCTCTATTCATTTCCTGGATGACAGGAAGGAGCTAGACGCTACGGACACGCAGGCCTTCATTACCCACAACGCCGACGTGATGATCATCGCGATTCGCGGCACCAGCGAGATGATCCCTGACCTGCTTCGCGATTTCGATGCCCTGCAGGTACCGTTCGAAGAGGGCAGCGGCAAGGTTCATCGGGGCTTTTACCTGGCGGCGAAGCGTGCCCTGCTGTTCGTGACAAGCTACCTGGACAAGTTCTACCAGTCACAGCAGCTCATCATCTGTGGCCACAGCCTAGGCGGTGCAATCGCCTTGCTGCTGGCGCAAATGCTGCGCGTATCCGACAGCCGCTACCCCCTGCAGCTCTACACCTACGGCGCCCCGCGTGCTGGCGACGCCACCTTCACCCGCAGCGCCGCCGACCTGCTGCACCACCGCATCGTCAGCAACGACGACCTCATTCCCAACCTGCCGCTGCCATGGATGAACACCCGCTACGAGGTGATCGCCCCAGGCGCCATCCTGGCGCCGATCAGCTTCCCGCTGGGCATGAAGATCATGCACTCAGGCCTGGTCAACCAGGACGGCGAGCCCTACGAGCACCATGGCGACCTGCGCCACTTCATGCCGATCCAGCTCAGTGACCAGGAGGCGTCGGCCATCCTCTGGAGCCCGGGCTGCACCACCATCACCGCGCAAGCTGCCTGCAACCAGTACCTGAGGCAGGTGGACAAGCTGCCCGAGCACCGCTCGTTCAGCCTCAACGATCATTACATGGTCACCAGCTATGTGCCGGCCTGCTGGGCCATGCTGCGCCGCCACCAGCAGGCGCTGGCCAACCGCACGCCGGCGGTGACCGTGCGGGAACTGGAAGTGGTGGAGGACGCCCTGCAAGCGATCGACAAGCAGTTGCGCGAGCGCCGTACCAGGCTAGCGCTGGGCGACCATTACCGGCGCCCTCATGAAGCCAGTTTGCCGCAGATCGAGCGGGAACTGGAACGCTTGGAGGCCACCCATGCACGCCTGGGCAGCCTACGCCACGCACCGGTCAGCGAGGCCGACGTCTACGGATCCCTCGCCGGCCAGCCGCAACTGGCCGAAGCCTTGGCGCGGTGGCAGGCGCAGCTCACCAACACCCGTGTCGAGCCCTTGGCCATGGCGCCGACGGAGCGTGCCTCGAGGGTGCCGGAGATCAAGGTAGTCACCTCCGATGAGATATTCGCCATGCTCGATGCCGAGAGCGATCCGTCTGATCCTCTGAACTTGGTATGAAAAAGGTTCCTCACGGATTACCGGGAACATCATTCCTGATCTTCATGAAATGGAATTCGTTGTCCCGGTAACCGTAGGCCATGCGCTTGATCACCTTGATCCGGTTGTTGAGCCCTCGTCGGCTCCCACCAACCGCACAAGCCTGAATCAAGTGGGGGAGGCTTGCCTGCGATGAGGCCTGTCGAGAGTGCTTGCATTGTAATTGTTATAACGTAACATTTGCAGCTCTCACCGACCAAGGTCTCCCTCCGTGATCCGCAGAAACCCCTCCGGCCATCTCCCCGAAATCGCCGCCTCGGCCTACATCGACCACACCGCGATCATCTGCGGCAAGGTGATCATCCACGACAACGTGTTCGTCGGCCCCTACGCGGTGATCCGCGCCGACGAGGTGGATGCCAGCGGCGACATGCAGCCCATCGTCATCGGCGCCAACTCCAATATCCAGGATGGCGTGGTGATCCACTCCAAGTCCGGCGCTGCAGTGCGCATCGGCGAATTCAGCTCCATTGCCCACCGCTCCATCGTGCACGGCCCGTGCGAGGTCGGCGACCGGGTGTTCATCGGCTTCAACAGCGTGCTGTTCAACTGCAAGGTGGGTGACGGCAGCGTGGTGCGGCACAACTCGGTGGTCGATGGCCGCGACTTGCCGGCGCGTTTCTACGTACCGCCCACCGAACACATCGGCCCGCACACCGACCTTGCCAGCTACCCGCCGGTGAGCGTTTCGGCCTCGGAGTTCTCCGAGGACGTGGCGCGCACCAACATCGACCTGGTGCAGGGCTACAAGGCCCTGCACAACGAGTTCTGAGCATGGACACGTTGCTGGTACGCAATGCCCGGCTGGTCAACGAGGGGCGTGAGTTCGACGCCGATTTGCTGGTGCGCCACGGCCGCATCGAGCGGATCGACGCAAGCATCGATAACGTGCGCGCAGATCGGGAGATCGACGCCAAGGGCGCCTTCCTGCTGCCGGGGATGATCGACGACCAGGTGCATTTCCGCGAGCCGGGCGCGCCGCACAAAGGCAGCATCGCCAGCGAGTCGCGGGCGGCGGTGGCCGGGGGCATCACCAGTTTCATGGACATGCCCAACACCAGCCCGCCGACCCTGACCCGCGAAGCCTTGGCCGACAAGCGGCGCCGGGCGGCGGCGGGGTCGCAGGCCAACTATGGCTTTCACTTCGGCGTCAGCCGCGACAACCTCGACACCATTGCCGCCCTCGACCCACGCGAGGTGGCCGGGATCAAGGTGTTCATGGGGGCGTCCACCGGCAACCTGCTGGTGGACGACCCGCAGGTGCTGGAAAAACTGTTCGTCTATGCGCCGACCATCGTGCTCGCCCACTGCGAACACACACCCAGCATCCTCGACAACGAGGCCTGGTGGCGCGACCGGCACGGCGAGTTCATCCCGCCGGCCGCGCATCCGCTGATTCGCGATGCCGAGGCCTGCTATCGCTCGTCCAGCCTGGCCGTCGAGCTGGCCCGGCGCTTTGGCACCCGGCTGCACGTGCTGCACCTCAGCACCGCGCGGGAGCTGGCGTTGTTCGAACCCGGCCCGCTGGCCGGCAAGCGCATCACCGCCGAGGTGTGCCTGCACCACCTGCATTTCGACGACAGCGACTACGCCAGCCTCGGCCACCTGATCAAGTGCAACCCGGCGATCAAGACCGCCAGCGACCGCGAAGCGCTGCGCCGGGCGCTGGCCGAGGACCGCATCGACGTGATCGGCACCGACCATGCGCCGCACACGCTGGAGGAAAAGCGCCGAACCTACAGCCGCGCGCCGGCCGGCTTGCCATTGGTGCAGCACGCGCTACCGGCGGCGCTGGAGCTGGTCAGCGAGGGGGCCTTGAGTTTGGCGCAGGTGGTGCGCAAGACCAGCCACGCGGTGGCCGAGCTGTTCGCCATTCGCGAGCGGGGCTTCTTGCGTGAGGGGTATTGGGCCGACTTTGCCCTGGTAGAGCGCCTGGCCGTGCCGCGCCCGGTGGCGGCCGATCCGGTACTGGCCCATTGCGGCTGGACGCCGTTTGCGCAGCGCAGTTTTCACCATGTGGTGCGCAGTACGGTGGTCTCCGGGCAATTGGCCTGGCACGAGGGGCGGGTGCAGGACGGTTGCCAGGGCCTGCCGTTGATGTTCGAGCGTTAGCCCAATCGCCGGCAAGCCGGCTCCCACAGGCGCTGTAGGTGTGGGAGCTGGCTTGCCAGCGATTGGGGCGCTAAGCGCCCCTAGAATTTCACAGGAGTACACCAATGACTGAAGACGAACTGCTGCGCCAGCCTGCCAGCGCCTACATGAACGAACCCCAACGCCAATACTTTCGCAACCTGCTGCTGGCCGAACGCGACGCGCTGCAGGCCCGCATCGACAGTGAGTTTCGCGCCCTGCGCGAGCAGGAGGTGCACAGCGACCCGGCCGATATCGGCAGCGCCGAGGAAGAACGCCATTGGCAGTTGCGCTCGCTGGAACGCGAAAAGAAGCTGCTGGACAAGATCGACCAGGCGCTGGAACGCCTGGCCCGTGGCGAGTACGGCTGGTGCGCGGAAACCGGCGAGCCGATCGGCCTGCGCCGCCTGCTGCTGCGGCCCACCGCCAGCCTGAGCATCGAGGCCAAGGAGCGCCAGGAGCTGCGGGAGCGGCATCTGCGCCACGATGGTTAATCGCTGTTCAGCGCCAGGGCCTGCAGCTGCCAGCGCACCGAGCTCACGCCTTTCTCCAGGCTCACTCGGCTGACCAGGCGTTCCAGCGTGGCGGGCGCCTGCGGGCTGCCCAACAGCTCGGCACGCACTTCCAGGCGCGCAGGGTCGGCCAGGTCCTCGCTGTGCAGCGACTGCAGGCGCAGGCCTGGGTCGCTGAGGCTGTGCAGCATCAGGCTGCGCACCTGGATCTCGTCCTCGGCGCGGCAGACGATGCGCACTTCGAAACGCTGCTCGACCTCGCTGGCCGGCACCACCTCCTGGCGGTCCAGGCGTTGGGCGATGTCACGCAGCAGGATATTGGCGCACAGCACCACCAGGCTGCCCAGCGCGGCCTCCAGCAGCAGGCCAAGGCTGCACAGCACCCCGACCGCGGCGGTGCACCATAGGGTGGCGGCGGTGTTCAGGCCGCGTACGTTGAAGCCGTCGCGCATGATCACGCCACCGCCCAGAAAGCCGATGCCCGACACCACGTAGGCGGCGATGCGCGAGGCATCGCTGGGGCTCATGCCCGGCACGGCCTGGGTCATCAGCACGAACAGGCAGGCGCCGGTGCTGACCAGCGCGTTGGTGCGCAGGCCGGTCAGGCGCTGACGCAGTTGCCGCTCGGCGCCGATCAGCGCGCCGAGTACCAGAGCCACGCTCACGCGCAGCAGAAAGATTTTCCAATCCATAGCGAACCTCGTTCCACAGGCCTTGGCCCATGCAGGCGCCGCTTGCACGGCGGCGCGGTTGAAAACGGTGAATGCGCAGGACCACGGGCCGGCACGCCAACGAAGTGGCGGGGCGGGGAAGAGGAGGAAGGGTAGGTCGTCAAAGACCTGAGGAAACCACCGTCTACCGAGTGCGGCGAGACAGTGGCAGGGACACTGCCGGACTAGCTCGCCGTGTGGGCCTGTCGCAAGCGACTGGGGCTACTGTCCAATGCAGGGGTCTCCTGTGCGGGGGATGCTTGAATGCGCGGCGGACCTTACGCCTTGAGCCTGGCAGGGTCAAGGCTGAGCGCATGACATTTGTGTTACGCAGGCGCGTGCAGGCGGGCGGCCTTCATGGAACATCGGCGCTGGGCAGTGGTACCCTTGCGCCTTTCGTTGCCAACCTGCGGACCCTCCCATGCTGTTCAATCTCGCCGTGCTGTTCGGCACCCTGGTGGCCATGGAGGGCGTCGGCACGCTGGCCCACAAGTACGTCATGCATGGCTGGGGCTGGTGGCTGCACCGCTCGCACCATGAACCGCAGCTGGGCATGCTGGAAACCAATGACCTGTATCTTGTCGCGTTGGGCTTGATCGCTACGGCGCTGGTGGCGTTGGGCAAGGCCGGGCACGCGCCTTTGCAGTGGGTGGGCGGCGGTGTGGCGGGCTATGGCGTGGCCTACGTGCTGGCCCATGACGGCCTCTTTCACCGGCACTGGCCACGGGCGCCGAAGCCGGTCAACCGTTACCTCAAGCGCCTGCATCGGGCGCATCGGCTGCACCATGCGGTGAAAGGCCGCCAGGGCAGTGTGTCGTTCGGGTTCTTCTATGCGCCGCCGTTGCGGGTGTTGAAACAGCAGTTGAAGCGCCGGCAGCGCTAGGGCGCGCGTCGCGCTCCAATCGCCGGCAAGCCGGCTCCCACCTCGACCGCGCTCACCTCAAGCCATGCGCATGCTCTGTGGGAGCCGGCTTGCCGGCGATTGGCCTTTGGATCAGCTTACGGCCTTCTGCTCTGTAGCCGTCTCCAACTCACGCCCCCGGCTCACCCACCAGCCAAAGGCCCCTGCGGTAAAGAACATGATCAGGCTGTAGATCGCCGCTGGCACCGCCATGGTCGCGTTGTTCAACAGCGAAGGGCTCAGTGCCAGGGCAATGGCCAGGGTGCCATTGTGGATGCCGATCTCCATGCCGATGGCGATCGCCTGGCGTTTCGGGATGCTCAGCAGCCGTGGCAGCCAGTAACCCACCCCCAGGCTGAGCAGGTTGAACAGCAGCGCGGCACCACCCACGATCGGTGCGTACTCGACCACCGTCTGCCAGTCCTTGGCCAGCGCCAGGACGATGGTGAAGGCCAGGAACAGCGCCGCCACCAGCTTCATCGGTTTTTCCATGCGCGCGGCAAAGCGCGGCGCCCAGTGGCGGATCAGCATGCCCAGCGCCACCGGCAGCAGGACGATGGCGAACACCTGCATCACCTTGGCGAATTGCAACGGGATGGCCTGGTCCGACTCCATGAACCAGATCAGCGATAGGTTGACCAGCAACGGCATGGTGAGGATGGCGATCAGCGAGTTCACGGCCGTGAGGGTGATGTTCAGGGCCACGTCGCCATGGGCCAGGTGGCTGAACAGGTTGGCGGTGGTACCGCCAGGGGAGGCGGCCAGCAGCATCAGGCCCACGGCGAGCGCCGACTCCAGGCCAAAGCCGTTGGCGATCAGGAAGCACACCAGGGGTAGCAGCAGGATCTGGCAGGCCAGGCCGATGACCACGGGTTTGGGGTATTTCACCACCCGGGCAAAATCGGCCAGGGTCAGCGACAGGCCCAGGCCGAGCATGATGATGCCCAGAGCCAGGGGCAGGATTGCTGTGAGCAGCGGCGAGGCGGTCATGGGTGGTCTCTCGGGCGAAGGATCCCGAGCAGTCTAGGTGGCGGCTGAACGATAGCTAATCGCAAAGGGCCATACTTGGTAACCATTTATTACCAAGGCCACGGGCACAGCGGCCCTGCGTCGCGTTGCGATGCTGCGCCTGGCGCAGTAGCATCTGCGTTTTGCCGAAGGATTAGCCTGTGATGCCGTTCCAGCAAGGTCTGCTTGCCACCCCGGTGCCGGCCCATGCCCGCCACCTGTTCTTCGCCCTCGATAGCCATGAGGCCTTGCCTACCGTGCTCGACCAGCTGATCGGCGAAGTCGATGGGCAGAGCCTGATCCTGTGCGTCGGCGCGCCGCTTGCCAAGGCCCTGGGCCGCGAAGTGCCGGGCCTGCGCAGCTTCCCGCAGCTGGACGCCGTGGTGGAGAACCCGGCGACCCAGCACGCGCTGTGGTTGTGGCTGCGTGGCGAGGAGCGTGGAGAGCTGTTCCTGCGGGCCCAGGCGCTGCAAGCGATGCTGGCGCCGGCGTTGCGCCTGGTCGATAGCGTTGATGGTTTCCTGCATCGCGGCGGGCATGACCTGACGGGGTACGAGGACGGTACAGAAAACCCGGTGGACCAGGATGCGGTCGATGCCGCCATCGTTCCAGGTGACGTACCAGGCCTGGCCGGCTCCAGCTTTGCCGCGTTCCAGTTGTGGAAGCATGACCTGAACTATTTCAAGGCGCTGCCGCAGGATGAGCAGGACAACATCATCGGGCGGCGCCTGAGCGACAACGAGGAGCTTGATGACGCGCCGGAGTCGGCGCACGTCAAGCGTACGGCCCAGGAGAGCTTCGCGCCCGAGGCGTTTGTCGTGCGGCGTTCGGTGGCTTGGGCCGATGAGCGTGGGGCGGGGCTGGCGTTTGTTGCGCTGGGGTATTCGCTGGATGCGTTCGAGGTGCAGCTGCGGCGTATGAGTGGGTTGGAGGATGGAGTGGTTGATGGGCTTTACCGCTTCAGCCGGCCTTTGAGTGGGGGGTATTACTGGTGTCCGCCGATGGGTGAGGCGGGGGCTGATTTGCGGGTGTTGTTGGGGTGATTCTGGTTGCCTTAGCCATTAGCCACTAACCATCGGTTTGTTGGTTTTGAAAGTTGTATGCGCATTCATATGTGATGTCGACGCA
>NZ_QKVM01000094.1 GCF_003231305.1 Pseudomonas sichuanensis
TCTGCGCGATGAATCAGTCGTTCGCGCCGACCACCCTGCCCGCCTTCACCGGCGTATTGCGCGTCGCCAGGCAGTAATACAGCGGCACGGTCACGATCAAGCCGAACAGCCACGACAAGTCTGCCCCTTCGACGATGTTCGAGTACGGCCCGACATACAGCGACGTGTTGGCAAACGGCAGCTGCACCAGGATGCCGCAGGCGTAGGCGATGATCGCGTGGTGGTTGAAGCGGCCATAAATGCCACCGTCGGCGCTGAAGATCGAGGCGATGTCGTACTCGCCCTTCTTGATCAGGTAGAAGTCCACCAGGTTGATCGACGCCCACGGCACCAGCACCAGCAGCAGTGCCAGGATCAGGCCGATGAACTCACCGATGAAGTCGGCCGAAGCGTTCAGCGCGACCATGCCGCAAGCCACCAGGATCACCGTCGCCAGCACCACGCGCACCTTGATGCTCGGCGTCCACTGGGCGGCGAACGTCTGGATCGCGGTGACGATCGACAGCACCGCACCATAAAGGTTGAGGGCGTTGTGGCTGATGATGTTGAGCAGGAACAGCACCATCAGGATCGGCCCCAGCCAACCGGTGGCCTGTTTGACCGCCGCCATGGCGTCAGTACCTTCCGGTACGCACAGCACCGCCACCGCACCGAAGCTGAAGCACAGGATGGTGCCCAGGGTGGCGCCGAAGTAGGTGGCCCAGAACGGCTTGGCAATGCCGATCTCACGCGGCAGGTAACGCGAGTAGTCGGAGGTGTACGGCGAGAAGCTGATCTGCCAGATGGTGCCCAGCGACACCGTGGCGATGAAGCCCGACAGGTTGAACGCGCCACGGCTGAAGAAGTCGGCCGGCAGGTCCTGGGCGAACATCATGATGAAACCGGCCAGCAACGCCGAGCCCATCACCCAGGTACCGATGCGGTTGAGGATGTGGATGAAGCGGTAGCCGATCACGCCGATGGCGGTGGCGCTCAGGGCGCCGATGACAATGGCGCTGGGCATCGGCACGCTGGGGGCGATGCCGTGGATCGATTTGCCCGCCAGGACGATGTTGGAAATGAAGAAGCCGACGTAGATCAGCGCGGTGAAGAACACGATCAGCAGCGCGCCATAGCGGCCGAACTGGCCACGGCTCTGCACCATCTGCGGAATGCCCAGCTGCGGTCCCTGCGCAGAGGCCAGGGCAAGTACCACACCGCCCAGCAGATGGCCCAGCGCGATGGCGATCAGGCCCCACAACAGGTTCAGGTGGAACACCTGCACCACCATGGCCCCGGTGACGATGGGCAGTGGCGCGATGTTGGTGCTGAACCACAGGGTGAACAGGTCGCGCGCCTTCCCATGGCGCTCGGCAGGTGGAAC
Organism: Pseudomonas sichuanensis; assembly: GCF_003231305.1. GTDB lineage: Bacteria > Pseudomonadota > Gammaproteobacteria > Pseudomonadales > Pseudomonadaceae > Aquipseudomonas > Aquipseudomonas sichuanensis. Next base: position 1,364 of record NZ_QKVM01000094.1, read on the forward strand.
GTAATCGACCGTGTGATTTTCGACAAACTGGTGTTGCGACGACGGTTGGGACATAGGTTTTCAGCTCGAAAGGTCGTTTTTTATCTTTGTATGGAAACCGCTCAAGGCGGCCTCTCAGCTGCAGACCATATTATGGTATTCCAAACTTTTGACAACACTGCACCGCGCTTTTTCAGCGCATCTGATCTGCCCAGTGCCCCGCCGTGGCGCAGCCATTTCACTGTCAAACCCAATGAATACGGGGCCTTAACCGTTCATCGCGTTATCCGCGCACCAGAAAATTCCGCTTGCAAAATAGGTATTACGGTATACCATCAGACACATCAACGATAAAAACCGCGGACCACCGCAGCCCTTCCGAGGTACACAAGATGATCGACGCAACTGTCTACAAGAACGTCCTGGGCTCCTTCCCGTCCGGCGTTACCGTCATCACCACCCTGGACGACGACGGCTCGATCGTCGGCCTCACCGCCAGCGCCTTCTCCTCGCTGTCGATGGACCCGCCACTGGTGCTGTTCTGCCCCAACTACAGCTCCGACTCCTACCCTGTATTGATGAAGAACAAACGCTTCGCCATTCACCTGTTGTCCGGTGAGCAGCAAGCCGAAGCCTATGCATTCGCGAAAAAGGGCAAGGACAAGGCCAGCGGCATCGAATGGACCCTGAGCGATCTCGGCAACCCGATCCTGGCCGGCGCCACCGCCGTCATCGAATGCGAACTGTGGCGCGAATACGAAGGTGGCGACCACGCCATCATGGTCGGCAAGGTGCACAACCTGATCGTCCCGCAAGAGGCACCACGGCCGATGATCTACTGCCGCGGCAAGATGGCCAGCCTGCCAGCCTTCGCCTGATACAACCCATCTGAAAACCTGCCCCGGCAGGCAACAACAAGACAACAAGCTCCGAGGAAAGCCCCATGAAATTTTCGTTGTTCGTGCACATGGAACGTTGGGATGAACAGGTCAGCCACCGCCAGCTGTTCGAAGACCTGACCGAACTGACCTTGATGGCCGAAGACGGCGGTTTCAGCACCGTATGGATCGGCGAACACCACGCCATGGAGTACACCATCTCGCCGAGCCCGATGCCGCTGCTGGCCTACCTCGCCGCACGCACCGAGAAAATCCGCCTGGGCGCCGGCACCATCATCGCGCCGTTCTGGAACCCGATCCGCGTGGCCGGCGAATGCGCCCTGCTCGATGTGATCAGCAACGGTCGCATGGAAGTGGGCCTGGCCCGCGGTGCCTACCAGTTCGAATTCGACCGTATGGCCAACGGCATGCCGGCCACCGACGGTGGCAAGGCCCTGCGCGAAATGGTGCCGGTGGTGCGCAAGCTGTGGGAAGGCGACTACGCCCATGACGGCGAAGTCTACAAGTTCCCCACCTCCACCAGCGTGCCCAAGCCGTTCAACGCCACGCCGCCGATGTGGATCGCCGCCCGCGACCCCGACTCGCACAACTTCGCCGTGGCCAATGGCTGCAACGTCATGGTCACCCCATTGATGAAGGGCGACGAAGAAGTGCTGGACCTGAAGAACAAGTTCCAAGCCGCCCTGGACAACAACCCGGATGTGCCGCGCCCGCAACTGATGGTGCTGCGCCACACCCACGTGCACAGCCCGTCGGAGCCTGAAGGCTGGAAAGTCGGCGCCCAGGCCATCTCGCGCTTCTACCGCACCTTCGACGCCTGGTTCGGTAACAAGACCACCCCGGTCAATGGCTTCCTGGAGCCCAGCCCTGAATCGAAGTTCGCCGAAGTGCCAGCGTTCGAGTTGGACAACATCCGCAAGAACACCATGATCGGCACCCCCGAAGAGATCATTGCGCGCATCAAGTACTACCAGGAACTCGGCGTCGACGAGTTCAGCTTCTGGTGCGACAACAGCCTGCCCCATGCCGAAAAGAAAAAGTCGCTGGAGCTGTTCATCAAGGAAGTGGTGCCGGCCTTCGCCTGAATTCCCTTTGCCTGATTGATTGCGGGATCAGCCCGCTCTCAGCGCCTTCGCGGCCGCTGAGAGTGGGCATTTTTTTAGCCCCATCGCGGGGCAAGCCCGCTCCCACGCAGCGCTGTGTCTACGTGGGAGCGGGCTTGCCCCGCGATGGAGCCAGTACAGAAAGCCCGTATTTCAAGGCATCGGCCGACCTTTCGTCCCCCGGCGAAACAAATTTTCAGGCACCTCTTGCACATCAAATATTATGGTATACCATCAGACAACAAGAGCTGATAACCCTCACCAGGAGCCCCCCATGAGTTTCGAAATCCGCAAAATCGTCACCTACTCCGAAGAAACCCGCATCGAAGGCGGCAAGGCCACCGACAAGCCGGTGACCATGGTCGGCCTGGCCGTGGTGATCAAGAACCCATGGGCCGGCCGCGGTTTCGTTGAAGACCTCAAGCCGGAAATCCGCGCCAACTGCTCCGAACTGGGTGCACTGATGGTCGAGCGCCTGACCGCCGCCATCGGCGGTGCCGACAAGATCGAGGCCTACGGCAAAGCCGCCGTGGTCGGCGCCGACGGCGAGATCGAGCACGCCTCGGCGGTGATCCACACCCTGCGCTTCGGCAACCACTACCGCGAAGCCGTGCAGGCCAAGAGCTACCTGAGCTTCACCAACAAGCGCGGCGGCCCGGGCACCTCGATCCAGATCCCGATGATGCAGAAGGACGACGAAGGCCTGCGCTCGCACTACATCACCCTGGAAATGCAGATCGAGGACGCCCCGCGCGCCGACGAGATCGTCGTGGTGCTGGGCGCCGCCGACGGTGGCCGCCTGCACCCACGCATCGGTAACCGCTACATCGACCTGGAAGAACTGGCTGCCGAAAAAGCCAACGCTCAATAACAACAACCAAGACGGGCCTGGGCGTGGCGAGCATACCCGCCGCGCCCGACCTTCAAGGAGCGCCCTCCATGATTCAGCCTGTCGCTGAACGTACACCGGCCGGGACCAGTTACTTGTCCGTCGGCCAGGGCCAGCCCGTGGTACTGATCCACGGCGTGGGCCTGAACAAGGAAATGTGGGGCGGGCAGATCGTCGGCCTGGCCAACGATTACCGCGTCATCACCTACGACATGCTCGGCCATGGCCAGAGCCGCGTGCCCGCCACCGACACGCCGCTCGAAGGCTACGCCGAACAGCTCGCCGAATTGCTCGACCACCTGCAGATCGCCCAGGCCACCGTGATCGGCTTTTCCATGGGTGGCCTGGTGGCCCGCGCCTTCGCGCTCGATTACCCGCAGCGCCTGGCCGCGCTGGTGGTGCTCAACAGCGTGTTCAACCGCACCCCCGAGCAGAGCGCCGGGGTGATCGCCCGTGCCGCGCAAGCCCTCGAACAGGGCCCCGACGCCAACGTCGACGCAGCGCTCGAGCGCTGGTTCAGCCGCGAATACAAGGCGGCCAACCCAGCCCAGGTCGCCGCCATCCGCCAGGTACTGGCCAGCAACGACCCGCAGGGCTACCACACCACCTATTCACTGTTCGCCACCCAGGACATGTACCGCGAAGGCGACCTGGGCAGCATCCAGGTGCCGACGCTGATCGCCACCGGCGAACTCGACAGCGGCTCCACCCCGGCCATGACCCGCCAGCTCGCCGCGCGTATTCCCGGTGCGCAGAGCGTGGTCCTCGCCGAGCAACGGCATATGATGCCGGTGGAAGCGCCGCGCGAAGTCAACAAGATGCTGCTGGACTTCCTCAAGCAAGCCCGCACCCTCACCGAATCCGCCAAGGGGATTGTTGCATGACCCTCGTTCGTTTCCAGATGTGCATCGACGGCCAGTGGCTCGATGCCCAGAGCGGCAAGACCTTCGACAGCCTCGACCCGGCCACCGCCCAGGCCTGGGCGCAACTGCCAGACGCCGCCGAAGCCGACGTCGAGCTGGCCGTGCAGGCCGCCCAGCGCGCCTTCGAAGGCAAAGCCTGGCGCGGCCTCACCGCCACCGCCCGGGGCAAACTGCTGCGCCGCCTGGGCGACTTGATCGCCGAGAACAAGGAACACCTGGCCCAGCTCGAGAGCCGCGACAACGGCAAGCTGATCCGCGAAACCCGCGGCCAGGTCGGCTACCTGCCGGAATTCTTCCACTACACCGCGGGCCTGGCCGACAAGCTCGAAGGCGGCACCCTGCCGCTGGACAAGCCGGACCTGTTCGCCTACACCGTGCACGAGCCGATTGGCGTGGTGGCCGGGATCATCCCCTGGAACAGCCCGCTGTACCTGACCGCGATCAAACTGGCCCCGGCCCTGGCCGCCGGCAACACCATCGTGCTCAAGCCCTCCGAGCACGCCTCGGCGACCATCCTCGAGCTGGCCCGCCTGGCCCTCGAAGCCGGCTTCCCGGGCGGGGTGGTCAACGTGGTGACCGGCTACGGCCCAAGCACCGGCGCCGCCCTCACCCGCCATCCGCTGGTGCGCAAGATCGCCTTCACCGGCGGTGCCGCCACCGCCCGCCATGTGGTGCGCAGCAGCGCCGAGAACTTCGCCAAGCTGTCGCTGGAGCTGGGCGGCAAGTCGCCGAACATCATCTTCGCCGACGCTGACCTGGACAGTGCCATCAACGGCGCCGTGGCCGGCATTTATGCCGCCTCCGGGCAAAGCTGCGTGGCAGGTTCGCGCCTGCTGGTGCAGGACGAAATCTTCGACGAGTTCGTCGAACGCCTGATCGCCCGCGCCAAAAGCATCCGCATCGGCAACCCGCAGGACGAACGCAGCGAGATGGGCCCCATCGCCACCGCCCAGCAACTGGCCGTGATCGAAGGCCTGGTGGCCGCGGCCAAGGCCGAAGGCGCCACGCTGCGCATGGGCGGCAAGCGTGCCGAGGTCGACGGTGACGGCTGGTTTTACGAGCCGACCCTGTTCGAGTGCGACAGCAACTCGATGACCATCATGCAGGAAGAAGTGTTCGGCCCGGTCGCTGCGGTAATCCGCTTCAAGACCGAGGAGCAGGCCCTGGCGATGGCCAACGACTCGCAGTTCGGCCTGGCCGCCGGCATCTGGACCCGCGACCTGGGCCGCGCCCACCGCCTGGCCCGCGACGTGCGTTCCGGGATCATCTGGGTCAACACCTACCGCGCGGTATCGGCCATGGCCCCCATCGGCGGTTTCAAGAACAGCGGCTATGGCCGTGAGAGCGGCATCGATTCGGTGCTGGCCTATACCGAGCTGAAGACGGTGTGGATCAACCTCTCCACCGCGCCCATGCCCGACCCGTTCGTGATGCGCTAGGAGGAACACGAGATGATCGAACCCGGCATCTACAAAGACGTGATGGGCTCGTTCCCGTCCGGTGTCACCGTGGTCACCACCCTGGACGCCGACGGCGCCATCGTCGGCATCACCGCCAGCGCGTTCAGCGCGCTGTCGATCGAGCCGGCACTGGTGCTGTTCTGCCCCAACTACGCCTCGGACACCTACCCGATCCTGCGCGACAGCAAGCAGTTCGCCATCCACCTGCTGTCCGCCGACCAGACCGCCGAGGCCTATGCCTTCGCCGGCAAGGGCAAGGACAAGGCCCGGGGCATCGACTGGCAGCTGAGCGAACTGGGCAACCCGTTGCTGACCAAGGCCACGGCGATCATCGAGTGCGAACTGTGGCGCGAGTATGACGGCGGCGACCACGCGATCATCGTCGGCGCAGTGAAGAACCTGGTGCTGCCTGCCGACCCGGTTACCCCGATGGTCTACCACAAGGGCAAGCTCGGCGCGTTGCCGCCGCTGGGTTGATACTCCATCGCGGGGCAAGCCCGCCCCCACGAACTCACCTGCGTGGGAGCGGGCTTGCCCCGCGATGCTGCTCCACAGTTTCCGGGGGCCGCGCATACCCCCTCACCTTCGGTTGCGGCCCCCTTTTTGATCAACGTTCAAGGACCTCGGCAGATGAGCAACGAAAAGTACGAGAAAGGCCTCAAGATCCGCACCCAGGTACTCGGCGAGGACTACGTCAACCGCTCGATCCAGAACGCCGACGAGTTCACCAAGCCGCTCCAGGAGCTGGTTACCGAGTACTGCTGGGGCCATGTCTGGGGCCGCGATGGCTTGTCGCTCAAAGAGCGCAGCATGATAAACTTGGCCATGATTTCCGCGCTCAACCGGCCCCACGAGCTCAAGCTGCACATCCGCGGCGCCTTGCGCAATGGCCTGAGCCGTGAACAGATTCGCGAGATCCTGCTCCAAGTCGGCATTTATTGCGGCGTACCTGCGGCGGTGGACAGTTTCCGCCTGGCCCGCGAGGCCTTCGCCGAAGCCGATGCAGAGTCAACCCGTTAACAACGGGCTGTTTCGAACCACTGCAAGGAGCGCCACGGTTCGTGGCCCTTCGCGATGTTGGCGCAACAGCCTCATAAAAGAGCGCCCCTGATGAAACGCCAGCCACTCGACGACAGCTTCAAGGTCAACCGCAACCCCGTTACCCTGCGTGAAATCGTGCTGGACAAACTGCGCAGCGCGATCATGAACTTCCACCTGCTGCCGGGCGATCGCCTGGTCGAGCGCGACCTCTGCGATCGCCTCGGCGTCAGCCGCACCTCGGTCCGCGAAGCCCTGCGTCACCTCGAATCCGAAGGCCTGGTCGAGTTCGCCGACGCCAAGGGCCCGCGCGTGGCCATCATCACTCTGGAAGACGCCCGCGACATCTACGAGCTGCGTTGCGTGCTCGAAGGCCTGATCGTCCAGTTGTTCACCCTCAACGCCAAGACCAAGGACATCCGCGCCTTGGAGCGCGCCCTGGAAGTCAACCGCGAAGCGCTGGAAGACGGCGAGCTGCAGCAGGTGCTCGACTCGGTGCAAGGCTTCTACGACGTGCTGCTCGAAGGCTCGGGCAACCAGGTGGCCGCCCAGCAGCTGCGCCAGTTGCAGGCGCGCATCAGCTACCTGCGTGCCACGTCGGTGTCGCAAGAGAACCGCCGCAGCGCCAGCAACCGTGAAATGGAGAAGATCGTCGAGGCGATCAAGAGCGGCGACCCGCAAGTCGCCCACCAGGCCTCGGTCGACCATGTACGCGCCGCCGCGAAAGTGGCACTGGACTATCTGCGCCAGAAACAGGACGACAACGCCAAGGTCCGCGAAATCGTCGCTCCCCTGCCCCTCAAGGACCCTCGCATAGGCCGCTGACCATGCCCACCGCCCCGCGCTACTGCCCGCACTGCACCACGGAACTGGCCCGGGGCGTCCCCAACGGCGATACCCACGAACGCTTGCACTGCACCGGGTGCGGCTATATCCACTACATCAATCCGAAGATCATTGCCGGCTGCATCATCGAGCGTGACGGCAAGTACCTGTTGTGCCAGCGGGCCATCCCGCCGCGGCCAGGGACCTGGACGCTGCCGGCGGGGTTCATGGAGGCCGGCGAGACCACCGAGCAGGCGGCGTTGCGCGAGGTATGGGAAGAGAGTGGCGTGCGCGGCGAGATCGTCTCGCCCTACTCGATTTTCAGCGTGCCGCAGATCAGCGAGGTGTACATCATCTTCCGGGCCATTGCGACCGAGGAGACCGGGGAGTATGGGGCTGAGACTCTGGCCTACAAGTTCTTCGCGCCTGACGAGATTCCGTGGGACGAGATCTACTACCCGGCGATTCGGCAGATTCTGGAGCGGTACATTCTTGAGCGGCAGGCGGGGGTGTATGGGATTTATATGGGGAATGATGATACCGGGAAGGTGCATTTCATTCGTTGAGTGGGGGTTCGGGCTCGGGTTTCAGGGTGTTGGTTTTTGTAGATGTATGCGCATTCAGCGGCGATGTCGACTTTTAGTCACCTTTCCGCCCTTACGGCGGGTTACTTTGGTCTTGGCCAAAGTAACCAAAGCCGCCCGCTCCCATCATACGGCCCCTGCGCTACGCTCCGGGGTCCCCTCGCTCCGGTGCCTTACGGGCCCGCGCGGCCTACGACTTGCTGCGCAAGTCTACATCTCGCGCCTTCGGCTACGCCGAAGGGTGCTGCGCACCAGGGCCCTCCAGTCACCTCCACTCGGCCTCCTGAAGTCGCAATTTGTGTTGCCTGGACTACCGCGCTTAGAAGCAAAAGCAAAAACAGATCAAGAGCAGATCAAGAGCAGATCAAGAGCAGATCAAGAGCAGATCAAGAGCAGATCAAGAGCAGTGATACGGCTATCTAGGTTTGGCTGTTGTTTATGTGTTTTTTATTCGGGCG
>NZ_QKVM01000095.1 GCF_003231305.1 Pseudomonas sichuanensis
CTGGTGCCCGGCGCGCTGACCGCGATGCCGTCGGCCTGGGCCCACAACGGCTGCCAGAACATGACGTTGGCCAGCAGCAAGGCCAGGGCACGCTTGGGCAGGCCGCAGAACTGCTCACGGGGCTGAATGGCGGCCGAGGGGCGGCCGGCCAGGAAGGCAAAGAAGCGAACGTCCATGTCAGGTCTCGTGAATCAGGGGGGCAGATGAAGAAGCCAAAGCGGAGCTTCGAGCAGGCCGTGCAATCCTCAAGGGTGCACAGGCCACTCAAAAAGCGGCCTCTGGCGTTGGCACGACACCAACGAGCTTGCTTTGGGCGCTCGGAAAATGAGCGGTGATATTATTTAGACATCATCTTGACGTCAATTTAATATCACTTTTATTCCACTGTTACCGCTCCCAAGCGCTTTCACTCAGCTCAAGCGCTCCCATCAACGATCCCGATCACCATTCAATCGCAAAACTTCCTCGGCGCTGCCGCCCCCGCCACAGGTACCGGCATCAGCATGTCGCCCGGGCCGAGTGGGGTCAGCAGACGCACATCGAAGCGGCAGGCCAGGCGGGCATTCTCACCCTGGCCGATGGCGCCCATGCCGATCGTCACTTCGTAGTCGCGCCCCGCCTCCAGGTTGTAGACCCTGGCCTCTTCGGCACAGTAGATCCCCCTGCCCAGCGACGTACCGGCCCCCGCCCCCGTAGTTGCAAGCTGGAACGGCGCCGAAGTCGGCACCCGGTATTCGGCGACTACCTCCTCGAGCCGGCCTTCGGCCATGCGTACGGTCGGCGTCAGGCTGAGCAACGGCGGCGACAGGCGCTGGGGCATGCCCAGTTGGGCCGGAGCCTTTGGAAACTGCGGATAATTTTCCACTGCCCGCCCCGCCGAGAACCGCCCGGCCTGGACCATCTGGTGGCGCAGGTTCGGCGCGCATCGCCCCGTGACGCTGTCACCAAACACGTCCGAGTTGCTGATCACCCGCATGCGCGCGGTGGGTGTGGAGTCGGCCGGCTCCTGGTATGGCTGGGAAGGGATGCTTGAGCATGCTGCCAGCGACAGAACGATCAGAGGGCCCAAACACGCCGACACTTTATTCATCGAAGCTCCTTGAAGGCTGAAACCCTGGTCGAGGTGTTACGTTCAAGGCTTCAGGGTAGGAGAGAAACCGGGCTCAGGTTTTCATGACTTTGCATGTTGGACACCGGCACATCACCCAGGCATGCGCTTCAAACGCCCAGGGGCCCCGGTACATCGCCTGAAAAATACCGGCTTGCGGGATCCGCGCTGCAGGTTCCAACCCACCGTAAAATGCTGCGGTTTGAAAGCCCGCCGACAACGTCTTGGCGTAGGTTTGCATGGCAAGCATCACACGCCCCGCATCAGCCGGCGGCACAGTTTCAGAGGACAGTTTCGACGTCCACCGGTAGCCCGACAATACGTGCTAAAAGCGCTCAACGCTCATGCCAAGGGGAATGCCTGCCATGGACACACCTGGGCTGACTGGAGCACGCCAGGAAAAAGAATGTTCTTCACGCTCACTGGGTCTCTAAGCTTCAGGCCCCGCTTCGATAGCCGCCCTGATGGTGTCTTTCGAGGGCAATGCCGAGAAGAACGCTTCTCCTAGCCTGTACAAGCCCTCTTCCAACCGATAGCACTCCCCACCCCTTGCAAACACGCTGAGCAACGCGATGGCGAGAACATCATCAATTTCACTCCCACCCTCATCGCGCTCCAAAACAACCAGTCGATCGGCTTCAAGATCAACCTCAGGCACCCATTTTTCGTCAGTGACATAGGTTTTCAGGGCATCGCCCTTAAGGAGTTCGACCCTGACGGTCGGCTCAATTCCATAGACGTCACCCCAGCGACGGTTGACTTCCCATTTGTTGACCTTTGCATCAATGAAAGACGCCTTGTTCAGATTTTCATCCCCTTGCATATAGGACACCGGCAGGTCACCCCAGGCATCCGCGAGCAACGCTGCTCACGCGGGTAATTGATCCCGCGCCTTGGAAACGACAAAGAACTTGAAGCTCATCACCCATCCTGATTCCAGCAGACGTACGGCCCCTGCCGCTCAAACACCCAGAGGCCCCAGTACATCGCCTGTAAAATAGCGACTCTCAATATCCGCCGCCGGTTCCAACCCGCCGAAAAATGCGGTGACATGAAAATCGGCCGACAGCGCCTTGGCATACGCTTGCATGGCAAACATCACATGCTCCACGTCGGCCGGAGTAACAGTATCGAAGGACAGTTCGACATCCACCGCCCCCCCGTACTTGAGCACTCTCAACAGCACGACAGCAAGGCTGATATGCTCCGACACCTGAAAGCCATGAAGTTGTGCTGTCAGGCACACATCGCTTGCATGGGCAATGATCACCTCGATAAGCGCCTTATCGATGCCGTCCTTTCCCGAGTCGCCGAGGTACTCAGAGACGGTCAGCTCAAGCACAGCGTCTGCGCTTGCTTGCAGATGTGCCAATACACCTGGCAAGTCGCCCATTGCGACCTGTTCAAACACAACCTCATAGGATTCAGACATAGAAATCAATCCACAAAGCCCTTGAAAGTCCCATCCATGTTAAGCCGCACACCACGACCATCAGGCAGACGCTTTTCCATGAACGTCAAGCCTTTGTCTGTAGTTACCTTCTGGTAGTCGCCGGGAGCTCGGCTGATCTCGCGCAGGTGTTTCATTGCCTGTTCGTTCCACGTCGTCATCGAGCCGGTGACCTTCCCCCATATCCCTGGATTTCTGCCGGCATGTTTTGACAGCGCATGACCGACCACGGTCGTCCCCTTGTAAGCGGCCTGGGCAGAGGAGACAACGGTCTTGATATCGCCGACGGTTGCTGGCGTTTTCGCTCCGACAACCAACAAGTCAGCGCCAAACTTCGCCTCCAACGCAGCTAGCGCTTCTTTGGAAAGCTTCCCGCCAATGCGCTGCACAGCAGCCGTTTTACCCGCCGGCGAAGGGAACATCAAGTCGATGGCGATCTCGGCGTATTGCTCCCACCGCTCTGCCTCGAACAACGTCTCCCTCATGCTTCCAGGTGAAAATTCAGCACCCAGGAATGCAAGCACGTCCGGGTTGAGTTCCTTGATGCTCGACACCTCACCATCGGCAATCTTGCGCAGATCGACCAACACGGTGTCAGCATCGAGGTTGAGGTACTTGCCCTGCGCTTGCAGGACTTTCAGCCCACGCTCCAAGCGCTCCTTCGCTTGTCGGTGGACCTGCTGGTTGTATGCCGTGGCATATATTTCGCAATCTCGGCGCCTGTAGACAAATCGCCATCCACTGCCACCACCGCCAACACCCCAACAATCTAGGATGCCATCAACTCGAAGTTCTCCTCGCCCCCGACCTTTTTCGACAAGGCCTTGCTCAACGCCTCGTTGGCACCGGTCATGAAGTCGCTGCCCGAGGCCTCGGCAACCAGACCACCAAACAAGGCATGCACCATGACGTTCTGCAGGCTGCCATCAGGGTACTTGCCCAAGGACCAGTCGCCGATCATGTTGAAACCGCCGGTTTAGCAGCAGGAAACCACTGTGCGTAAACGTGGCCCTGCTCCGAAATGGCAGCAGCAATTGGAGGCCATCGACCAACTGCCCAAGAGCCAACAAAAATTCGTTGCGCAGATGCTCGATACCCTGCTCGCTCAGGCCACGACCAAAGCGAGCAGCGAAAGACGAGAGGCTTTGTAGTAAGCAGATAAAGGTGGATTTGACAGCGTTTGCAATATTGGAGGGACTTTAGGCCCAGCACTGATGGTGCCAGCATCTGTTGCACCGCCAACCCTGGCATTTTTCGCCAGATTACCTGCGGCGGCCATTTGTAAAACTTGCAAGACGAAGGCCGCACCATCCCCATACTCTAACCGGCTCAGCTCGCTTTTGTTCTCGGCACCGAATTCGATGAGTTGTCGGGCTGCGTCGACACCGCCTGGCTGAACCCGTATATCCAGCGCCATTTTGGCCAACTGTCCATCGACCTTAGCACCGTTCGTGCCAAGGTCGACGATGTGATCCTGCATACGAGTGAGCCAGGTAGTGCCCGCCTGGTGCCGTAGATGTCCCTTTTACACCTACTTATAGAGTTGGAATTGATCAGAGGATAATGCCAACTGCGCAACGGTGCGTCCCTGCTCGTCACAAAATTCTACTTCATATCCCTCAACTGGCTGTCTATAGACCTCAATAATCGCCCCCTTCATACCTGCTCGCAACCCCTCCTCCGGGATATCCTCGACTAACACAACCACGTCAAAAAGCGAATAGTCCACCTTATACTCCTTACTTGACATAGAGGGTCGTCATCCTAGGTGTTGCAGAGCCCGGATCATATATCCAGCCTGTACGGACGGTTGCGGTATTACCGTTTGGACCTGTTATTGGCATATCTATAGTTATACGCTGACCAAATTTATCAGAAGCACCTAACTTCGCAGGATACAGCCTTGCACCCTCCTGCACTTTCGTTATTAAACTTGCAGCATTCGTTTGATTATAGCCCAACGCCGACTCAAAGACCTTTGCTTTGTTACCGCCAACAGGATGCGCTGTGTTCAATGCATAAGATGTCACTTTGCCCGGATCAATAACCGCTTTTTCTGCATTTACCAACCGGCCCGATGCTTGGGTCTGAATGACAGCCTCTGCGTGAGTGTAATTTTTCCAGTTACCTGTCGGACCTGCTAGCGGAGTGCGCGGCACGGTAGTAGCTACCTCGCCTGTTGCTTTTGCACCGCCAACCCTAGCATTCTTCGCCAGATTACCTGCGGCGGCCATCTGTAAAACTTGCAAGGCGAAGGCCGTACCATCCCCATACGGCGAGCAGGTTGAGGTCGCCACCAGCCTGTGCCGTCAGATCCCCCCCGCTGCTGATCCGCCCCTTGTTGGTCAGGTTGCCGGCGGCATTCATCGCCAGACTGCCGCGCGCCTCGATGAGTGAACCAGCATCCACATGGGTCTTGCGGCCCCCGCCGACCGCCACTTCGGCGGCGGTACGGTCATTGAGGATGTCGCCCTTGAGCGCCACCAGATCGACCTGGTTGCCACGGATCTCGCCCGCCAGGGCATTGCGAATACTGTCCTGGGCCATCAGCGCCAGGTGTTCATTGGCCTGGGCCAGGCCGCCTTGGTACAGGCTGCCACCGGCCACTGCCGTCAGATCATTCCCCGCCCGCAAGGTACCGACGCTCTTCAGGTCACCACCGGTAACCAGCTCCAGGTCACGGCCCTGGATCAGGCTGCCACCGCGCAGATTGCGCGAATCGACCTTGGCCAGGTACAGCACCGGGGCCAGCACCTTCTCGCCATCGACAACCCGCTCCTCCATCCACACGATGTCATGGGTCAACGCCGCGACTTGCTGACTGGTGAGGCCCACACCCACGCTCAGGCCGAGGGCGTCCTTGCTGGCCACGGCGTTGTCCATCAGGTACTTGAACTGCTCGTAGTCGCTACTCAGGCCGTCGGCGAGGAAGCGCTGGCCGATCTGTGCGCGTACCGCGTCGGCGACCAGGCGGGTTTCGTAGCGGCCGTCGCCAAGACGGCGCCAGGCCTGATCGGCGTCGAAACCAAGGTGGCCGAGCAGGTAGTCCGAGGCCATGAAGCGGCCCAGGTCGGTGAGCTCGGGGTTGGTTTCGATCAGGTAGCGGGCGTTCGATCCCTGGTTGCGGACGAACAGGCCATATTCGCCCTGGGGCAGGCGGAAGCTCGGCAAGGCAGTCGGGTCGACACTGACGAAGGGTGCGCCGCTGAAGTCCACCGGGACGAAGCTGACCTGGGTGTTGCCGTCGGCGCCAATGGTTTCGACCCGCTTGACGTCGGTGGGCAGGCCCGGATCGCCAGCCTGGGTGCCGAGGGTGATACGCACGCCACCCGCGCCCATGGCCGTGCTGTCCAGCGCCTTGCCGGTAAGCTGGGCATTGCTCTGCGCATCGAGGGTGCCGTTGACCAGCTCGCCACTGACATTCAGTGCCAGAGTGCCGCCGGCCTGGACAGTGCCGGCGTAGGCGGTGTCGGTGCCGGGCAGCACCTGGCTGGTCCTGCTCGACACCGGATACTGGGTGACCGCGGTGGGGATCGGCGCCTGCTGCGCGATGGGCAACCCGGCGTATTGCGCGTTCCAGGCGTTGGTGGCGGCCTCGGTGACGCGGTAGGCACCCTGACTTACCCCAAGCAGCCAGTAGCTGACCTCCTCGATCTCCCTGTCCAGGGTCAGGCCACGGTTGTAGAAGTTCACCGCGTTCGCGGTCAGCTTGCCGTTGGCCGCCAGCAGGCTCTGGCGGTTGTCCACCGTGGTGGCCTCAAGGGTCATGTCGCGGTTGGCCAGCAAGCGTGCGGCTGGCGAATCGCTTTCGATGGTGCCCTTGTAGGTGGTGGTGACGATGTAGGTGCCGGTGTGATGGTCACCGCTGCAGTCGGTGCAGTTGATGCGGATGTAGCGATTGGCGATGGTGCGGCCGGGGACGAAGATGGCCTTGGCGTTTTCCAGCGAATCGACCTTGAGGTCGATATTGCCTTCGCTCTCGATACTGCCCGAGAGGTTCTGCAGGCTGGCAGCCTTACCGCCATCGAGTGCTGCAAAACTCAGGTCACCCTTGCTGTAGATGTCGGCGTAGCGATTGAGCAGGCTGGTGCCGCGCAGCTCCAGCGGGCCACCGGCGAACAGCAGGCTGTCCTGCTGGTTGGTGATTGCGCTGCGGGCATACAGGGTGGTTTTGCCTTGGGCGCCGAGGGTGCCCTGGTTGTCGATGCTGGCGGCGGTGATGGCCAGGGTCTGGCTGCTGGTCAGCCGGCCACGGTTGCTCAACGCACCGTCCAGCGTCAGCTTCATCGCCTCCTTGCTGGCGATGCGGCCACCGTCCTGGGTCAGGTTGTTGCCGTTGATGCCCATAGCCTTCAGGCTGGAGAACAGGCCTTGGTTGAGCAGGTCGCCGGTCATCTCCAGGGTCAGCTTGCCGTCGGTCACCAGCTCCCCGGCATTGCTCAGTTGCACGCCGGCCAGGCGCAGGTCGCCAGCGCTGGCGATGCGCTCGCCGTTGTTCAGGGTCAGGTGCTGCAGGCCGCTGATGTCCAGGCCGGCATTGGTGTGCCAAGTGCCGACGCCGTCGACGCTGCCGAAGGTCCAGGTGCCGCGGCCCAGGCCACTGACCGTCCCCTGATTGCTGCTGAAGCTGGCCGCCTTCATCAGCAGGTTGCCCTGGGCCACGTGTTCGAGGGTGCCGCCCTGGTTCAACAGGCTGGCGGCCTTGACCTCAAGGTCGGTGGTGGCGCTGGCGATACGCCCGCCGCGGTTATCCAGTTCGCCGCCCAGCTCGATGCGGGTCTTGTCGCCAGCATGGGCGATAACTCGCCCGTTCTGACTGTTGTCCAGGGTCTGGCCATCGAGCTCGATGGCCTGGCTGGCTTCGATCAGACCGCTACGGTTGATCAGGCGCTGCACCGCCAGCTGCTGGTTGCCGGCCAAGCTGGCCAGGGTGCCACCGCTGTTGTCGGCATCGCCGGCCACCAAGGTGATGGCGCTGGCGGTCAAGTTGCCCTGCTGGTTGTCCAGGCGACCTGACCCGAGCAGCAGCTCGGCCAATGAGCCACCGGCCAGCAGCTTGCCTTGCTGGTTGCGCACGGTTGCGGCCTTGATCAGCAGGCCCTCGCTGCCCGCCAGGACCTGCCCGCCCACCCGGTTGTCGACGGTGTCGGCGGTCAGCTCCAGGCGGCTGCCGAGCAATTGGCCGGCGCGGTTGTCGAGGGTGCCGCCGGAGGCAGTGACCTTCACCGCCTGCTGGCCGACCACCACGCCGCTCTGGTTATCCAGGCTGGCGGCGCTGATGTCCACGTTCGCGACAGTCGCCTGCAAGCGCCCGCCACTGTTGTTCACGGCCCCGCTGGCCTTGACCTTCAGCTCACCTTCATCAGCCACCACCCGGCCCTTCTGGCCGTTCTCCAAGGACGTGCCATCGAGGGTGACACTGGCGCCCAACAGCGCGCCGCCCTGGTTGAGCAGCTCGCCGCCGTTGACCTGCAGGTGGGTCTTGGCCTGCAACGTACCGCCGCCGTTGTTCAGTTGCTGGTGGGCGGTAACGGTCGCCTCACCCTCCCGAGCGATCAGGCTGCCGCCCTGGTTGTCGAGCCGGTCGAAGGTGGCCTCGACGGTGTTGCCCACCACGCTGCCGCCCTGATTGTCCAGGCGTTCACGGGCGGTCACGGTGGTGCTGCCGTCGCTGCTCAGGGCGCCGGCTGCGCGGTTGTCCAGCACCCGGCTGGTGACCTTCAGCTCGCTGTCCGCGAGCACCTTGCCGCCGCGGTTGTCCAGGGTGTCGGCCACCACGGTCTGGCGCTGGCCCTTGAGGCCGCCGCTATTCACCAGGGTGTCGTTGACGGTCACGCTCAGGTCGCGGCTGGCCACGATCTGGCCGCTGTTGACCAGGCCAGTGCTGGTCAGGGTCAGGTCGGCGTTGTCGTTGCGGCGCTTGTCCGCCTCGACCCCGGCCTCGATCACCCCTTGGTTGCGTACCTGCGCA
>NZ_QKVM01000096.1 GCF_003231305.1 Pseudomonas sichuanensis
CCTCGTTTAAGCCCTGGCGATGCTCGCCAGTGCGGCAAGAGCCTTGGGCCAGCGCGTGGAAATCCGCCTTGTCCCAGAGGTCGTGCCTGTTCGGTGATGGCATACACCCACAAAAAAGCCCGGCACATAGCCGGGCTTTTTCACATCAGGCGTCTGCCAATCAGTTGCCGTACACCGGCAGCTTCTTGCAGATGGCCTTGACCTTCTCACGCACGGCATCGATCACCGCTTCGTTGTTCAGGTCTGCCAGGATGTCGCAGATCCAGCCGGCCAGCTCTTTGCACTCGGCCTCTTTGAAACCACGGGTGGTCACGGCTGGGGTGCCGAAACGCAGGCCCGAGGTGACGAACGGGGAACGTGGGTCGTTCGGCACCGAGTTCTTGTTGACGGTGATGAAGGCCTTGCCCAGGGCGGCGTCGGCGTCCTTACCGGAGATTTCCTGCTTGATCAGCGACAGCAGGAACAGGTGGTTCTGGGTGCCGCCGGAAACCACGTCGAAACCGCGCTCGATGAACACCGAAGCCATGGCCTGGGCGTTCTTCACCACTTGCTGCTGGTAAGCCTTGAACTCAGGTTGCAGGGCTTCCTTGAAGCAGATGGCCTTGGCGGCGATGACGTGCTCCAGCGGGCCGCCCTGGGCGCCCGGGAAGACGGCGGAGTTCAGCTTCTTCTCGATGTCGGCGTTGGCACGGGCCAGGATCAGGCCGCCACGTGGACCGCGCAGGGTCTTGTGGGTGGTGGTGGTGACCACGTCGGCGAACGGCACCGGGTTCGGGTACACGCCAGCGGCAACCAGGCCGGCAACGTGAGCCATGTCGACGAACAGGTAGGCACCGACCTTGTCGGCGATTTCGCGGAAGCGGGCGAAGTCCAGTACTTGCGAGTAAGCCGAGAAGCCGGCAACGATCATCTTCGGCTTGTGCTCGACCGCCAGGCGCTCGACTTCGTCGTAGTCGATCAGGCCGTTGCCGTCGATGCCGTACTGGATGGCGTTGTACAGCTTGCCCGACGAGCTTACCGAAGCACCGTGGGTCAGGTGGCCGCCGTGGGCCAGGCTCATGCCCAGGATGGTGTCACCGGCCGACAGCAGCGCCAGGTAGACGGCGGCGTTGGCCTGCGAGCCGGCGTGCGGCTGGACGTTGGCGTAGTCGGCGCCGAACAGCTCTTTGGCGCGGTCGATGGCCAGTTGCTCGACAACGTCGACGTACTCGCAACCACCGTAGTAGCGCTTGCCCGGGTAGCCTTCGGCGTACTTGTTGGTCAGTACCGAACCCTGGGCTTCCATGACGGCGGGGCTAGTGTAGTTTTCCGAAGCGATCAGCTCGATATGCTCTTCCTGGCGCAGGGCTTCTTGCTGCATGGCTTCGAAGAGCTCGGCGTCGTACTTGGCAATGGTCAAATCACGGCTGAACATGGCGGTCCTCAAGGATCGGGCTGGATTGGGGGGGCATTCTAACCGATTGATTCGCGCCTGGCATATGAAGTGGCATCAAGTCGCGGACCAATGGGGCTCATGTTGCAGGCCGCGCCCTGTCTGGGCTGGGCGGAGATGAGAGTTGACTCTTGGGTCCGTTTTCAGATGCGCATTTCTGTCGCGACGACGTACCTGTGGGAGCGGGTTTACCCGCGAACACCGGCCAAGCCGGTGCCATGTACCGTGTGGCCTGCTTCGCGGGTAAACCCGCTCCCACATGGATCGCACCAGCCTGCAGTAGCTCACTGGAACATGAACAACGTCTCGTTGCTGAACTGCGCCTCGAATTGGTTGGCCGGCATCGGCCGGCCGAACAGGTAGCCCTGCACCTCGTCGCAGCCATGCTCGCGCAGGAACTCCAGTTGCTCGTGGGTTTCCACACCCTCGGCGATCACCGCCAGGTTGAGGCTGTGGGCCATGGCGATGATCGCCCGGGCGATCTGCGCGTCCTGCTCGCCCTCGGGCAGGCCGTCGACGAAGGTGCGGTCGATCTTCAGCACGTCGATGGGGAACTGCTTGAGGTAGTTCAGCGACGAGTAGCCGGTGCCGAAGTCATCGACCGCGATGCTCAGGCCAAGGTTCTTCAGGCTGTCGAGGATCTGCATGGCCTCGTGGACTTCACGCATCAGGATGCTTTCGGTCAGTTCCAGCTCCAGGCATGCCGGCGGCAGGCCGGTCTCTTCCAGGATGGTGGCGATGCGCGTGCCAAGCTGGCCATCGGAGAACTGCCGGGCAGAGATGTTCACCGACACTTTCGGTACCCGCACCTTGGCCAGGTGCCAGGCCTTGAGCTGGCGGCTGGCCTCGCGCAGCACCCAGTCGCCGACATCCACCACCAGCCCCAGCTCCTCGATCACCGGGATGAAGTCGCCCGGCGGTACCAGGCCGCGGGTCGGGTGGCGCCAGCGCAGCAGCGCCTCGGCGCCGGTCAGGCGCTTGCCGTCGCCGCTGAACTGCGGCTGGTAGTAGAGGATGAACTCGTTCTGCTCCAGGGCGTGGCGCAGGTCGCTCTCCAGCTCCAGGCGTTCCAGGGCGCTGGCGTTCATGTCCGCCTGGTAGAACTGGAAGTTGTTCTTGCCGCGCTCCTTGGCGTGGTACATGGCGGTGTCGGCGTTCTTCATCAGCTGGCTCAGCTCGCTGCCGTCCTGAGGGCTGAGGGCGATGCCGATGCTGGCGGTGACGAAGAACTCGCGGTTCTCCAGTACGAACGGGGTGATCAGGCTGCCGAGGATGTTCTCGGCGACGTGGATGGCGCGGTTGAGCGCCAGTTCGCGGGTAGCCTTGGGTTGCAGCAGCAGGGTGAACTCATCGCCGCCCATGCGCGCCACGGTGTCGTCGTCGTCGACACAAGCCAGCAGGCGTTCGGCCATGTCCTTGAGCATGCGATCGCCCGCGGCGTGGCCGAGGGAGTCGTTGATCGGCTTGAAGCGGTCGAGGTCGAGGAACATCAGCACCACCCAGGCCTTTTGCCGTTCGGCCTGCTGCAGGGCGGTGTACAGGCGGTCCTGGAACAGCGTGCGGTTGGGCAGGTGGGTGAGGGCGTCGTAATAGGCCAGGCGGTGGATGCGCTGTTCGCTGGCCTTGCGCTCGCTGATGTCGGTGAAGAAGCACACGTAGCTGGCCAGGTCGCCTTCGTCGTCGAGTACCGCGGTGATGCCGACCCAGGCCGGGTAGTGCTCGCCGTTGCGGCGCTTGAGGAACACTTCGCCCTCCCAGCTGCCGCGCTGGTTGAGCTGTTTGAGCACGTAGCCCAGGTGGGCGTCCTGCTGGTGTTCGACGGTGAGCATGCCCGGCAGTTGGTCGAGCACTTCGGCGACCGCATAGCCGCTGACCCGGCTGAACGCCTCGTTGGCCTGGACGATGTAGCCGGCCGGGTCGGTGATCAGAATCGCCGAGGTGGAGTGCTCGAACACCGTCGCCGCCATGCGCAGGTCCTTCTCGGCCCGGCGCTGCTGGCTGATGTCGCGGCCCACGCCGAGTACGCCCTCGAAGTGCTCATGCTCGTCCCACACCAGCACCAGGCGCAGCTCGATGGGGATCTTGCGGCCGTCGGCGCGCAGGCAGTCGAACAGGAACAGTTGCGTGGGCAGGGTGGTGCGCAGCAGGGCCAGTTGCTGGCTGTCGCCGAGGGCCTTGCTGACCCGCTCCATCAGGCCATAGACGCCGCTGAGCTGGGCCGGGTTGGCGACGATCGACTGCCAGCCGTTGGCGAAGATCCAGTCGGCCGGGTAACCGAGCACCGCCTGCACCGACGGGCTGACGTAATTGAGCTGCAACAGGCTGTCGGTGGAGAAGATCACGTCGCTGATGCTTTCGGCGAGCATGCGGTAGCGCTGCTCGCTGTCGCGCAGCGACGCGCTGGCCTCGATCTGCACGGTGACGTCCTTGCCCACCCCGATGATGCGGGTGATCAGGCCGTCGCTGTCGCGGGTCAGCACTTGCTCGCGAATTTCATAGCAGCGCCAGCCGCCGTCGCGGTGACGGAAGCGCAGCTGGCAGTACAGTGACTGTTCACGGTTGCTGTCCAGTTGTTGCCGGCGCAGCGTTTGATAGTGCTCGGCGTCCTCGGGGTGCAGCAGCAACTCCCAGAAGCGCTCGCCCATCTGCGCCAGCTCCGCGCGGTCGTAGCCCAGGGTCTGGCCGAGGTGGCGGTTGCTGAAAATCATCCGTTGGCTGTGCACGTCCTGCACGTAGAGCTGGTCGGGCACGGTGCGGACCACGTCCGACCAGAAACTCTCGCGTTCGAGCAACGACAGTTCCACCTGCTTGCGGCTGGTGATGTCGCTGATGCTCAGGATCACCGCCTGGTGGTCGCGGCGCTGCTGCGGCAGGCGCGCCATCAGCCACAGGTGCAGTTCGCCGCCCAGCGGGGCCGGCAGGCGCACTTCCAGTTCGAGCTGGCTGCGTTCCTCGATCAGCGCGTCGATCAGTTGCATGCCGACGCTGTCGCGACCGTCGCCGCTGCCATCGATCAGGCGTTGCCAGGCGCCTTCATTGCTATCGACGTTGAGCAGTTGGCGGGCGACCTGGTTGATTTCCGTGATCTTCAGTTCGGCCAGCAGCGAGCGGCGCAGGTTCGGGTCCAGGGCCAGGCTCTGCTTGAGCGCGGCGCGGTTGCGCAAGTGGTAGCGGTCGAGCTGGCCGGGCAGGCTGGAGAGGTCGAGCACGCACAGGGCCACGCCGGTGCCCTCGAAGATTTCCTGATAGCGCCGTCGGTCTTCCTGCAAGGCGCGCTGGCGGCGGCGCATGTTGATCAGCGCCAGCACCGGCAGCAAGGCGCAGAACAGTACCAGCACGCATTTGCCGATCAGCGCCGGGAGCAACTTGCCACGGGCCAGGCCGGCGTCGAACAGGCCGCGCAGCTGCCAACTGCTGTTGTCGATGTAGGCCAGCATCACGCTCTGCAGCGGCTCGTCGCTGGTGGTGGTCGGGCCGTGACGCTCGATCACCTCGCCGTTGCGGCTGTTTTCCAGCAACCACAATGGGTGGCCGGGGCCGTCCAGGTGTTGGGCCAGTTCCTTGTAGTAGTCGGGGCTCAGGCGCAGCAGCCAGTAGCCGCGGTCCTGCTCGGCGGGCTGGCGCAGCAGCAGGTAGACCCGTGTGTTGTCAGGGCTGTTGGTATAGAAGAAGGCACGCCCCTGGTTGAGTTGCAGGAGCTCGTCGATCAGTGGGCGATCGTCACTGCCGGCCTGGGTGTCGACCAGGGTCTGGCCATTGCTGCCCAGCCAGGCCAACTGCTGCAGGGCAGGCAGGCGCGCCTGCAAGGTTTCGAGCAGGGTCGGCAGGGCGGCGGGCGCCGGAGTTTTGACGTAGGGCTGGACCAGGTTCAGCGCCTGTTGTGCCTTGAGCGCCATGTTCAGGCTCAGATGGTCGGCCAGTTCCGCGCTGGTCGTCAGGCTTTGCTGGCGAAGGTCGGCCTGGGTGTGGCGGAACTGGGTGAACAGTTGCCATAGCAGCAGGCCCAGCAACACCAGCGCCAGCAGGGCCAGCGCCCCTTTCAGCGAGCCGCGCAGGTGGGTGCCGGTCTTGGCAGCAGCGGGGCGCAGGGATGACGGATGCGTGAGATTGGTCAAGCGTTGGTCCTGCGATTGGGCTGACGGCAGGGAGGGCGCATGCACGGCGCATGCCGTGGCCAGGCAAGCCGCCGGGCGCACTATAAGCCGCCAATGTGAAGCCGCCTAGCATGCCTTCAAACATGGCAAAGTGCCAGTGGGTGTGATCGCAGCCGGTCTTGCCGGTTCGGCAAGCCCCTGCATCCTGTGCGAGAATGCCGGCCGCTTCATAGTCAACGCATCGGAGAAGTAAGGTTTTGGTTACCCACTATTCCACCAATGGTCTTGATTCTGCCTGTGGCCGCAGCAGTCAGACCCTGGTCAGCACTGCTGCGGCCGAGGACGTATCCTGCAAGACCTGCCAGCGCTCGCTGGCCAAGCCGGACGCGGCTGCTGCCAGCCTGAACAAGACGCCGTCGCTGGCCGAGCTGCGCAAGTCGGCCAAGGCGGCCAAGGCCGCCGCTGAGCCTGTTGCCGAAGTCGCCGTGCAGCCGCTCGCCAAGCCTGCCGCCGCACCCGCCAAGGCGGTGAGCAAGCCGGCCACCCAGCACGTCGACAAGCCTGCACGCAGTGGCGGCTTCAGCGTCAAGTCGGCCTGGGCCGCACGCCTGGCCGAGCAGTCGGACCGTTGCCGCCTGCCGCGTGGCAAGGCCCGTCAGTCGCACGTCTGAGTCCTGCCAGACCCTACTGGCCGCCCGCTGCCACAGGTATGTCGAAGCCCCTCAAGGCGGCGCGAACCCTGTGGCAGCGGGCTTGCCTGCGATGAGGTCCTGACAGGCCATCGCTGTCACTCCTGCCCCAAGGGCTCGGCCAACCTGCGACCACTCTGTGCAAAGCCTGCGCTTGGCGTAGAATGGCCCACTTTGTTCAATGACACCCCGTAAACACATCCCCCGGGCAACCGCCTCGGGCGTACGTCGATGTCTTTACCTATCTGATAGAGGGCTTGGTTTTGGCTCAATACGTCTACACCATGCATCGGCTGAGCAAGGTCGTGCCGCCGAAGCGGGAAATTCTCAAGAATATTTCCCTGTCGTTCTTCCCGGGCGCCAAGATCGGCGTGCTCGGCCTGAACGGCGCGGGTAAATCGACGCTGCTGCGTATCATGGCGGGCGTCGACAAGGAATTCGACGGCGAAGCCCGTCCGATGCCCGACATCAACGTCGGCTACCTGCCCCAGGAGCCGCAGCTGGACCCGACCAAGACCGTGCGTGAAGTGGTCGAGGAAGCGGTCAGCGTGATCAAGGACGCCCAGGCCCGCCTGGACGAGGTCTACGCCGCCTACGCCGACCCGGATGCCGATTTCGACAAGCTGGCCGCCGAACAGGCCAAGCTCGAAGCCATCCTGCAGGCCGCCGACGGTCATAACCTGGAGCGCCAGCTGGACGTCGCCGCCGACGCCCTGCGCCTGCCGGCCTGGGACGCGAAGATCGAGCACCTGTCCGGTGGTGAAAAGCGCCGCGTGGCCCTGTGCCGCCTGCTGCTGTCGGCCCCCGACATGCTGCTGCTGGACGAACCGACCAACCACCTGGACGCCGACTCGGTGGCCTGGCTGGAGCGCTTCCTGCACGACTTCCCCGGCACCGTGGTGGCAATCACCCACGACCGTTACTTCCTCGACAACGTCGCCGGCTGGATCCTCGAACTGGACCGCGGTGCCGGTATCCCGTACGAAGGCAACTACTCGGGCTGGCTGGAGGCCAAGTCGGACCGCTTGGCACAGGAATCCAAGCAGCAGAGCGCCCACGAAAAAGCCATGAAAGAGGAACTGGAGTGGGTGCGCAAAGGCGCCAAGGCCCGCCAGTCCAAATCCAAGGCGCGTCTGCAGCGCTTCGAAGAGATGCAGTCGCAGGAGTTCCAGAAGCGTTCCGAGACCAACGAGATCTACATCCCGGCCGGCCCGCGCCTGGGCGACAAGGTCATCGAGTTCAAGAACGTCACCAAGGGCTACGGCGACCGCGTGCTGATCGACAACCTGTCGTTCGCCATGCCTAAAGGCGCCATCGTCGGCGTGATCGGTGGTAACGGTGCCGGTAAATCGACCCTGTTCCGCATGCTGATGGGCAAGGAGCAGCCGGACTCGGGCAGCATCGAGATCGGCGAAACCGTGCAACTGGCCTGCGTCGACCAGAGCCGCGAAGACCTGGACGGTAACAAGACCGTGTTCCAGCAGGTGTCCGACGGTTCCGACCAGATCCGCATCGGCAACTACGAGATCCCGTCGCGTACCTATGTCGGTCGCTTCAACTTCAAGGGCGGCGACCAGCAGAAGTTCGTCAAGGACCTGTCCGGTGGTGAGCGTGGCCGTCTGCACCTGGCCCTGACCCTGAAAGAGGGCGGCAACGTCCTGCTGCTCGACGAACCGTCCAACGACCTCGACGTCGAAACCCTGCGTTCGCTGGAGGAAGCCCTGCTGGACTTCCCGGGCGCCGCCATCGTGATTTCCCACGACCGTTGGTTCCTGGACCGTGTGGCCACCCACATCCTGGCGTACGAAGACGACTCGAGCGTGGTGTTCTTCGAAGGCAACTACACCGAGTACGAAGCCGACCGCAAGAAGCGCCTGGGCGATGCCGCTGCACAGCCGCACCGTGTGCGTCACAAGAAACTGGCCCAGTAAGCCGGTTTAGGTTGCACAAGAATGGGGCCCTCAGGGGCCCCATTTTTGTGCCTGTCAAAAAATGTTTG
>NZ_QKVM01000097.1 GCF_003231305.1 Pseudomonas sichuanensis
CCGCAGCCTTAGCTGTCGTAACCCAGGTTCGGCGCCAGCCAGCGCTCGCTCACGCTCAGTTCCTGGCCTTTACGTGCGCTGTACTGCTCGACCTGGTCCTTGTCCACCTTGCCCACGGCGAAGTACTGCGCCTGCGGGTGGGCGAAGTACCAGCCGCTGACCGCCGCCGCCGGGAACATCGCGAAGTGCTCGGTGAGGAACACCCCGCTCGGGCCGGTTTCGCCGATGGCGCTGCCGTCGAGCAGGCGGAACAGCGTTTCCTTCTCGGTGTGGTCCGGGCACGCCGGGTAGCCCGGTGCAGGGCGGATACCGCTGTACTGCTCCTTGATCAGCGCTTCGTTGTCCAGGTGCTCGTCCTTGGCATAACCCCAGTGCTCTTTACGCACCTGCTCGTGCAGCCACTCGGCGCAGGCCTCGGCCAGGCGGTCGGCCAGGGCCTTGACCATGATCGAGCTGTAGTCGTCGCCCTTGTCCTGGTAGGCCTTGGCCACTTCCTCGGCACCGATGCCGGCGGTGGTGATGAAGCCACCCACGTAGTCGGTCACGCCACTGTCCTTCGGCGCGACGAAGTCGGCCAGCGACCAGTTCGGCTTGCCGTCAGGCTTGATGGTCTGCTGGCGCAGGTGGTGCAGGGTGGCCAGCGGTTTGCCGTCGTCGCCATACACCTCGATGTCGTCATGGTTGACCTGGTTGGCCGGCCAGAAGCCGAACACCGCGCGGGCACTGATCAGCTTTTCGTCGATGAGCTTGTCGAGCATCTCGCGGGCGTCCTGGTACAGCGAGGTGGCCGCCTCGCCGACGACTTCGTCGGTGAGGATGCGCGGGAACTTGCCGGCCAGGTCCCAGGAGATGAAGAACGGGGTCCAGTCGATGTACTCGGCCAGGGTGCGCAGGTCGATGTTGTCCAGTACCTTCACGCCAGTGAAGGACGGCACTGCGGCCTGGTAGCCGGCCCAGTCGTATTGCGGCTTGGCGGCGATGGCCTGGGCATAGCTCAGGCGCTCGGTGCGGGCGCTGCGGTTGGCGGTGCGCTCGCGCACCTGCACGTACTCCTCGCGGGTCTTTTCGACGAAGCCGGCCTTGAGCTCCTTGGACAGCAACTGGGTGGCCACGCCCACCGCGCGCGACGCGTCGGTGACGTAG
Source organism: Pseudomonas sichuanensis (assembly GCF_003231305.1). Classification (GTDB taxonomy): domain Bacteria; phylum Pseudomonadota; class Gammaproteobacteria; order Pseudomonadales; family Pseudomonadaceae; genus Aquipseudomonas; species Aquipseudomonas sichuanensis. The sequence goes on from NZ_QKVM01000097.1 coordinate 1,144, forward strand.
ACCACGGCATCGTTCGAGTACTTGGGCTCGATCTTCACCGCGGTGTGCGCCTTGGAGGTGGTGGCGCCACCGATCATCAGCGGCAGGTGGAAGTCCTGGCGCTGCATCTCGCGGGCTACGTGGACCATCTCGTCCAGCGACGGGGTGATCAGGCCGGACAGGCCGATGATGTCGCACTTCTGCTCGCGGGCGGTCTGCAGGATCTTCTCGGCCGGCACCATCACGCCCAGGTCGACGATGTCGTAGCCGTTGCAACCGAGCACCACGCCGACGATGTTCTTGCCGATGTCATGCACGTCGCCCTTGACCGTGGCCATGAGGATCTTGCCCTTGGCTTCGGGCTTGTCGCCTTTCTCCGCTTCGATGAACGGGATCAGGTGGGCCACGGCCTGCTTCATCACCCGGGCCGATTTCACCACCTGGGGCAGGAACATCTTGCCGGCGCCGAACAGGTCGCCGACCACGTTCATGCCGCTCATCAGCGGGCCTTCGATCACCTCGATCGGGCGCGCGCATTGCTGGCGGCACTCCTCGGTGTCTTCGACGATGTGCGCGGTGATGCCTTTGACCAGGGCGTGCTCCAGGCGCTTGTCGACCGGCAGCGAGCGCCAGGCTTCGTTCTCGACTTCCTTGGTGGCGCCGCCGCCCTTGTAGTCGTCGGCGATGGCCAGCAGGGCGTCGGTGCCTTCGGGGGTGCGGTTGAGCACCACGTCCTCGACCTTCTCGCGCAGCGCGGCGGGGATCTCGTCGTAGATTTCCAGCTGGCCGGCGTTGACGATACCCATGGTCAGGCCGTTCTGGATGGCGTGATACAGGAACACCGAGTGGATCGCCTCGCGCACCGGGTTGTTGCCACGGAACGAGAACGACACGTTGGACACACCGCCCGAGGTCAGGGCGTAGGGCAGGTGGTCGCGGATATAGGCACACGCCTCGATGAAGTCGACGGCGTAGTTGTTGTGCTCCTCGATGCCGGTGGCGACGGCGAAGATGTTCGGGTCGAAGATGATGTCTTCCGGCGGGAAGCCCACTTCATTGACCAGGATGTCGTAGCTGCGCTGGCAGATCTCTTTCTTGCGCGCGGCGGTGTCGGCCTGGCCGACTTCGTCGAAGGCCATCACCACCACGGCGGCGCCGTAGCGCTTGCACAGGCGGGCGTGGTGCTTGAACTGCTCGACGCCTTCCTTCATCGAGATGGAGTTGACGATGCCCTTGCCCTGGATGCACTTGAGGCCCGCCTCGATCACGTCCCACTTGGAGGAGTCGATCATGATCGGCACGCGGGAAATGTCCGGCTCGCCGGCGATCAGGTTGAGGAAGCGGACCATGGCGGCCTGGGAGTCGAGCATCCCTTCGTCCATGTTGATGTCGATCACCTGGGCGCCGGCCTCGACCTGCTGAAGGGCGACCTCGAGCGCTTCGGTGTAGTTCTCTTCACGGATCAGCCGGGCGAACTTGGCGGAGCCGGTGATGTTGGTGCGCTCGCCGACGTTGACGAACAGCGACTGGCGATCGATGGTGAACGGCTCCAGGCCCGACAGGCGGCAGGCCTTGGGGATGTCCGGGATTTCACGCGGTTTGTACTTGGCCACGGCTTCGGCGATGGCCTGGATGTGCGGCGGGGTGGTGCCGCAGCAGCCGCCGATGATGTTGAGGAAGCCGCTGGCGGCGAACTCCTCGACCACGGCAGCCATTTCGGCCGGGGTTTCATCGTATTCACCGAAGGCGTTCGGCAGGCCAGCGTTGGGGTGCGCCGAAACGAAGGTGTCGGCCTTGCCCGACAGCTCTTCCAGGTACGGGCGCAGGTCCTTGGCGCCCAGGGCGCAGTTCAGGCCGATGGAGATCGGCTTGGCGTGGCGCACCGAGTTCCAGAACGCTTCGGTGGTCTGCCCGGAAAGGGTGCGGCCGGAGGCATCGGTGATGGTGCCGGAGATCATGATCGGCAACTCGACGCCATCTTCCTCGAACACCTGCTGCACGGCGAAGATCGCCGCCTTGGCGTTGAGGGTGTCGAAGATGGTTTCGATCAGGATCAGGTCGGCGCCGCCCTCGATCAGGCCACGGGTGGCCTCGATGTAGTTCACCACCAGTTCGTCGAAGGTGACGTTGCGATAGCCCGGGTCGTTGACGTCGGGGGAGATCGAGCAGGTGCGGCTGGTCGGGCCGAGCACGCCGGCGACGAAGCGCGGCTTGTCCGGGGTTTCCAGGGTTTTCGAATCGGCCACCTGGCGGGCGATGCGCGCGCCTTCGACGTTGAGCTCGTACACCAGCGCTTCCATGCCGTAGTCGGCCTGGGAAATCTGCGTGGCGTTGAAGGTGTTGGTTTCGAGGATGTCGGCGCCGGCGTCCAGGTAGGCTTTCTCGATCGCCGCAATCACATCGGGGCGGCTGAGCAGCAGCAGGTCGTTGTTGCCCTTCACGTCGCTTGGCCAATCGGCGAAGCGCGTGCCACGATAGTCGTGTTCCTCGAGGCGGTAACTCTGGATCATAGTACCCATGCCGCCGTCGAGGATCAGGATGCGCTCTTTGAGTGCTTTCTGGAGTGCTTGGTAACGAGCGCTGCGGTCGGACATAGGACTACCTGGTCGGGCGAATATCAGAAGGTGCCGAATAATAACAAAGCTGCATGGATTTTAGGCGCTCTGCCCATTTGCATGAATTTCGCTCATGTTTGTGCGGCGCTACCCACACCTCAGGACCCGCCAGGCACATCGTGATGGCTTCAAGTAACCAGGACATTCGGCACATGCTGTTTCGCATTCTTGCCAGCGCCTTCGCACTGCTGATCAGTGGCGCGGCGTTCGCGCAGGCCCCGCAATCCAGCCCGGCGGTTTCATACACCCGGGACATTCAACCGATCTTCACCGAGAAGTGCGTGGCCTGCCACGCCTGCAACGATGCCGCCTGCCAGCTCAACCTGGGCAGTGCCGAAGGCGCCGAGCGCGGCGCCTCCAAGGTGCCGGTCTATCAGGGCGAGCGCAGCAAGGCGGTGCCCACCACCCGGCTGTTCTATGACGCCCGTGACGAAGCTGGCTGGCGCAAGCAGGGCTTCTATTCGGTGCTGGACAAGCAGGGCAGCCAGGCAGCGCTGATGGCGCGCATGCTCGAACTGGGCCACAAGACCCCGCTCACGCCCAACGCCAAGCTGCCCGAAGAGATCGTGCTGGGGCTCAACCGCAACAACATGTGCCCCATGCCCCACGAGTTCGACGCCTACGCCGGCGCCCACCCCAAGGAGGGCATGCCGTTGGCGGTGACCGGCCTGACCGACCAGGAGTACCAGACCCTGCAGCGCTGGCTGGCGGCCGGTGCCCCGGTGGAGAAGACCCCGATCCAGCCGAGTGCCGTCGAAGCGCAGCAGATCGCCGACTGGGAAGAACTGCTCAACCGCCCGGGTTCGACCGAAGCGCTGGTCGGCCGCTGGCTGTACGAGCACCTGTTCCTCGCCCACATCTATTTCAAGGGCGGCGAGCAGGGCCACTTCTTCCAGTGGGTACGCTCGCGCACGCCCAGCGGCCAGCCGGTCGACCTGATCGCCACCCGCCGCCCCAACGACCCGCCCGGCACCGACTTCTACTACCGGCTGATCCCGGTGCAGGGTGTGATCGTGCACAAGACCCACATCACCTACCCGATGGGCCCGCAGAAGCTCAAGCGGGTCAAGCAGCTGTTCTACAGCGGCGACTGGCACGCCGATGCGCTGCCCGGCTACGGCCCGCGCCACCGCGCCAACCCGTTCGAAACCTTCGAGGCGATCCCGGCGGTGGCGCGCTACCAGTTCATGCTGGATAACGCCGAATACTTCGTGCGTACCTTCATCCGTGGCCCGGTGTGCCGCGGGCAGATCGCCACCGACGTGATCCGTGACAACTTCTGGGCGCTGTTCCAGGAACCGGCCCACGACCTCTACGTCACCGATGCGCGCTACCGTGGCGAGGCCACGCCGTTGCTGGCCATGCCGGGCCAGATCGACGACGTGGGCAGCGTGCTGAGCCTGTGGCACGCCTACCGCGACAAACGCAACGACTATGAGGCGCTGCGCCGCGAGGCCTATGCCGAGCAGCCCGCGCCGAGCTGGTCGACCCTGTGGGCGGGTAACGACAATGCCCTGCTGAGCATCTTCCGCCACTTCGACAGCGCCTCGGTCACCAAGGGCCTGATCGGCGATGTACCGTTGACCCTGTGGCTGTTCGACTACCCGCTGTTCGAACGCACCTATTACCAGCTGGCGGTGAACTTCGACGTGTTCGGCAACGTCTCGCACCAGTTGCAGACCCGCCTGTACTTCGACCTGATCCGCAACGGCGCCGAGGTCAACTTCCTGCGCCTGATGCCGGCCAACAAGCGCGGCGAGATCCTCGGCAACTGGTACCAGAACAGCGGCAAGGTGAAGATGTGGATGGACTACACCGACATCGACACCGACACCCCCAGTGCCCTCAAGCTCGACAAGCACGACCCCAAGCGCGATTTCGGTCTCAAGTTGCTGCAGCGCACCGGCAGCCTGAATGCCGCGCCCGACCCGATCAACCGCTGTCAGGGCGCCTTCTGCTCGCGGCCGCAGATGAGCGAGGAGTTCCGTGATGTCGAGCAGTCGCTCAGCCGTCTGGTCTCACGCCCGGCCGCCGGCCTGAAGGTGATCGGCCAGTTGCCCGAGGCGACCATGCTGCGCATCGAAGGGCAGGGCGGCCAGCGCCAGGTCTACAGCCTGCTGCGCAACCGCGCCCACAGCAACGTGGCCTTCCTGCTCGGCGAGGCGTACCGCTACCAGCCTGGGCTGGACACGCTCACGCTGTACCCCGGCGTGCTCAGCAGCTATCCCAACTTCATCTTCAATGTGCCGGCCAAGGATGTACCGGAGTTCGTCGAAGACCTGGAGGCCGCCCGTGACGACACGGCGAAGTTCGAGCGGGTGGTCATGCGCTGGGGCGTGCGCCGCAGCCACCCCGAGTTCTGGCGCTACTTCCATGACCTGAGCCGTTACCTGCAGGAGACCGATCCGGTGGAGGAGGGCGTGCTGGACATGAACCGCTACGAGAACCTCTGATCGGTCAGCCGGGACATTCCCGGCATCCTGCGGTCGGACATGCAGGGTGGTTCCGGATGCACCCATCGCGGGGCAAGCCCGCTCCCACGCAACCTGAGCAACAGGTAACTGGCGTGGGAGCGGGCTTGCCCCGCGATGGGTGTTTGCCAGGACCTCAATGCACCGGCAATCGCAGGTATTTCATGCTGTATTCGCTTCAAGCTCTGCGGGCATTCGCCGCCTGGGTGGTGGTCTGCCACCACTTCCGGCAAATCTTCTTCGACTTCCACGCCAACGGCCCGATCGGCCAACTGCTCGCCGAGCGCGGTGCGGTGGGGGTGGATATCTTCTTCGTGATCAGCGGGCTGGTGATCTACCTGTCCACCCGCGACAAGGACATCGCCCCCGGGCAGTTCCTGCTCAACCGCGCCCTGCGCATCGTCCCGGCCTACTGGTTCTACACCCTGTTGATGGCCATATTGATGCTGATCGCCAGCCGCTGGATGCCGCACCAGGTATTCGAGTGGCAGCACCTTTTGTTGTCGCTGCTGTTCATCCCGGCCGAGAACCCCGGTGGCTATGGGCTGTACCCCACGCTCAACGTCGGCTGGACGCTGAACTTCGAGATGTTCTTCTACTTGCTGTTCGGCCTGGCCTTCCTGGTGCGCCAGCGCCATCACCTGTTGCTGGTGACGGCGGCGCTGTTGCTGGTCAGCGAAGTGCTCGGTCGCCTGGGTGTGCTCAGCCGTTTCTACAACAACGACATCGTCTACGAATTCCTGCTGGGCATCGGCCTGGGGGTGCTGTACCGGCGCGGGTTGATCCGCGAGGGGCTGTGGCTGCCATTGGGGCTGCTGGCGCTGGCGGGTTTCGCGCTCTATCACCTGGACGCCTCGCAGCGCCTGCTGCACTGGGGCCTGCCCAGCGCGCTGGTGGTGCTGGCGTTCATTGCCCTGGAGCCGTATTTCAAAGGCAACCGGCTGCTCAAGATGCTGGGCGACTGCTCCTACTCGGTGTACCTGATCCATGTGCTGGTGCTTTACGCCGGCCTGTTCGCCAGCCAGCGCCTGCGCCTGAACCCGTACCTGGTATTCGCCCTGTGCGTGCCGTCAATCGGACTAATGTCGTGGTTCAGCTATCACTGGCTGGAACGTGGCCTGTACGGGCGGCTCAAGGCCTGGTTGGCGGCTCCCGTGGCCGCGGAACCCGCGCTGGCGCTATCCCGAGTCAAATACTAGGACTTTGTTCGGGGCACGGGTTGGCGTACACTGCCGGCAAGTCTGTGAGGAACTTCCATGAGCGCTATAACTATTACCGACGCCGCCCATGATTACCTGGCCGATCTGCTCTCCAAGCAGAACACGCCGGGGATCGGCATCCGTATTTTCATCACCCAGCCGGGCACCCAGTACGCCGAGACCTGCATCGCCTACTGCAAGCCAGGCGAAGAAAAACCCGACGACGAGCCGGTGGGCCTGAAGAGCTTCACCGCTTACCTGGACGCCGTCAGCGTGCCGTTTCTCGAAGACGCGCTGGTCGACTATGCCACCGACCGCATGGGCGGCCAACTGACCATCAAGGCCCCCAACGCCAAGGTGCCGATGGTCAACGAAGACAGCCCGATCAACGAGCGGATCAACTACTACCTGCAGACCGAGATCAACCCGGGCCTGGCCAGCCACGGCGGCGCCGTGAGCCTGGTCGACGTGGTCGATGACGGCATTGCCGTGCTGCAGTTCGGCGGCGGTTGCCAGGGTTGCGGCCAGGCCGACGTGACGCTCAAGGAAGGCATCGAGCGCACCCTGCTCGAGCGCATTCCGGAGCTCAAGGGCGTGCGTGACGTGACTGACCACAGTCAGAAAGAAAACGCCTACTACTAAGGTGTTTCTT
>NZ_QKVM01000098.1 GCF_003231305.1 Pseudomonas sichuanensis
GTTGGAGTGGACGGAACTGGAAGCGGACATGCCTGAGCCCTCATGAAGAACATCTGTGACGGCCACACTCAATACCTGCCGCCTTGTTCGAAGACTCTAGTGGCGCAGCGAAGCTCGCACACCTGGCATATTTGCTAGTTTCGAATCGATCAAACGCAGGGTAAAAACCATTCCTAGGTGCCCCCAGTACCGTGCCTACATAGGAGACCGCCATGCAGCCAAAAGAAGCTCAATGGTCAGACGACTGCGGCGAAGATGACGTGCAAGGTTCGGTCACCGCTGCTGTCGTGCATGTGCGTCAGTCCCACAACCTGACGGTCGATCTGCAATCCTTCACAGACGACGCCAAGCTGGTGATTCTGCCCTACACCAACATGGCGCCAGGCCATCAGGTGTATCTGTACTGGGAGAGTGCCGGCCAGGGCGCATCCTGGGAGGACACCTGCATGATCGACGAGCAGAATACCGACCTGCCCCTGATCTTCGACCTCCCGCGGGAGTACTTGCAAGCCTCGGTCGGCCATGCCAACGAGCTCTACTACATCGTCGACTTCAATGGCCGGGAGCTGGAGTCCAAATGGCAGGTATTCAACGTTGTGCAGAGCCAGCCCGAGCCCAACGATTACCTTGCGCCGCCCTACATCGAAAACGTGCCGCCAGGCGAGATCCATCCCGAGCCTGGAAGCGTGAAGATTCACTTCCAACGCTATGCCGACATGTCGCCCGGGGACGAGGTGATTCTGTATGCCGACGGCGTGAATGGCAGCGAGCTCATATGGAAGCAAATCGAGGAAGACGATACAGGGGAGGACTCATTCTTCCTGCGACTGGATGAAAGCTTTCTCAATGATCACCAGGGCACGACTATCACGCTGCTCTATGCATTTGCCCGCGAGGGCAAAGCCCTGAGTGCCAGACCCTTGAGCCTGAAGGTGAGCGCAAAGCAGGTATCCGAGCCAGTCGCGCACCTCAGGGAGGCCCTCGACCTGAACCTGTACCTCAAGGACTTCCGGAACAGTGCCCACCTTACGGTGCTGCCTTATACAGACATGGTTGCGCAGGACCAGTTGAATGTGCAGCTGGTGTTTCCGGGTGATCCGCCAAAAGATCCTGTAACGCTTGACTACGAAGTCCCCGCAGAACAGGTTGGCGACCCGATCACCTTAGAGCTCGAACGCCAATACCTCGTAGCAGGACGGGACATCGAAGTGAGCTACTCCGTCGTGCCAGCGTCAGGAACAGACAAATCCCTGCAATCGGACTCTCAACGATTCGCCATCATCGACGACCGTTCGCCCTCTGAGTTGCGCCTGCCTGATCCATTCATCGAGGGCGCTGTTGACAATATCCTCTACCCGACACCTGAAGGGGTATCGGTCACCATCGCGCTAGGTGAGTCGAACGCCGTCGGCGATCATGTGCTGTTCTACACCGACGGCAGATTGCCAAGCGTTACCCAGTGGAGCCAGGTGGGGCCGGATGAATACAGCGCCGGCAACCTCCAGTTCACTTTGGGAGCCAAGCTGTTGAACGAGAACGTCGGCGAGTTCATTTCGCTGCAGTACCAGTGGGGTCGCATGGGAGCAGCACGCTCCGGCCGCCCCCTGAACTTCGATATCGTGCAGTTCGAAGACGCTGTGGTGAAATCCCGCATGCATGTCAAGCAATCGCATGATCTGAGCATCGACCCATCGACATTCAAAGGTGATGCGCTCGTCACGCTGCTTCCCTATCGATTCATGGCCGAAGACGACGTGATCACCCTGCAGTGGGAAGTGCTCGACAGCCCGATTGAGCCATACGAACAGAGCCATCGGGTCGATACGAACGAGCCCGGCCAGACCATCACTTTCAGGCTGCCACATACCCTCGTGGAGGCCGCTGACGAACATCAAGTCCGTATCAGCTACAGTGTCCGAGCGACGGGTAGTACCGATCTGCTGCAGTCCCTCAGTCAGACCCTGACCGTCGGTGACGCCAGCACAAAACCCCGCTTGCCCGCGCCGATTGTCGAACGTGCGAATGACGGCGAACTGCCGCCGGATGCAGGTCCTACAACGGTTCTGATCGATGCCTACCCTGACATGAAAATCGGGGACGAGCTGATTTTCTATGCCGACAGTGCCTGGCCGCTGCGCAGTCCGTCCTTGCGTATCGGCAAGAAAGAGATGGACGAGGGTCGATTCGCATTCGAGCTCCCCGAAGCGTGGCTGATCAGCAACGCCGGTTGGCCATTGACGCTGCTCTACCAGGTCGCTCGCACCAATCATGCGTTGACCAGTGAATCGTTGCGGCTCGACATCGGCGAACGCCATGACTCGCCGGCCACAGGCACGGTGCTACATTGCCCGCACGCACATGATCGTATAGTGGACCTGGCAACGTTCGAAGGCGACAGCATGCTGATATTGCTGCCCTATCAGAGCATGGCAGTTGGTCAGACGGTTGAAGTGTTCTGGCAATTGGCAGGTGAGCCATCCTCCGAAAAGTTGGACGAGCGGGTCACAGGACCGGAAGATGTAGGGCAGACGATGTCATTCGTGTTGTCGCGACAGCGCCTCGACGCTATGACCGACCGCCTCGTTCAGTTGTATTACAAGGTCCGGTTCGGTGACCGCCAGATCGAATCGAGTCGGCAAGACATTCTGGTCGTCTACGACACGCCTCCATCGGAGCCCGCGCTCGAGGCATTGCCGATCAAGGTCGTGCACCCCGACACCGGCAACTTCGTCCTCACCTTCGAACTGTACGAGGGAGCCCAACTGGAGGACGAGCTGGTGTTGTATGCCACAGGCGCCGAACAACCCAGGCCTCAGTGGCTGCGAGTGCACCAGGAGCATCTCAACGACAGCACCGTCACCTTCTACCTCGCCGAATCTTTCCTGCGGGCCAATCTCGACAGACACATCACGCTGCAATATCAATTCGCGCGCCCTGGCCAATGCCTGAGCTCGCAGCCCCAAACGCTGCCGGTCAGCATGCGTTCGGCGCGCATGCCCAACACATGTGCCCATTTCAAGGAGGCACACGACCTGACAGTCGACCTCACATCCTTCAGTGGTGATGCCCACCTGACCGTGCTGCCCTACCCCGACATGGCCGAGGGCGATACAGTCGCCGTGCGTTGGGAGGAAGTACAAGCCCCTCCATCGGGAGCCTCGCCGATCGAGCACACAGTATCAATCGACGAAGTGGGCCAGCCACTGAGCTTTGATCTTCCCCGAAGCAGATTGGTGCCGAACGCCATTTTCCACATGAGTTTCACCGTCAAGGCGCCCAACCGACCGCTACGTGAGTCCGATATACAGCGGGTGCAGGTCGTCGATGCCCCCTCCGAAGGTATCGAGAAGCGCCTGCCGTCGGCTCAGGTCGAGGGCGCTATGGGTAACGAGCTGATCGGGCCGATACACAGCGCGAAAGTCATCATCCCCGCCTATCCGCGCATGAAACTCAACGACGAAGTGCTGTTTTACATCGACGCCGACTACCCTGTGCCCACACAGTGGCTGCGCATAGAAAATGAAGATGTATCCCACCTGTACTTCGAACTTGACGCCGAATTGCTGCGAGAGCATTGGAATTCCTTCATCGACTTGAGCTACCAATATGGCCGCCAGGACCAGGCATTGAGTGCCGAGCCACTCAGGCTTCATATCATTCCAGCCGCCGATGCGATCGAAACCTCACTCGTGCACTGCCAGCATTCCCACGACCTGGTGATCGACCTCAAGTCGCTCGAGCAGGATGCAAGCCTGGCAGTGCTGCCCTATCAGCACATGCAAGCAGCGGACGAGCTCACGGTATTCTGGACGCCCTACAGGAACGGCGTGCCGGAAACCACGTTCCCCCTTTACCACACCGTGACCCCTTCCGAAGTGGGCAAGGTAATCCCCTTCACGCTTCATCGCGACCAAGTACAGAGGGCCAAGGGCAGCACTGCCCGACTGCGCTACAGCGTCCAGGCCAAAGACTCCTTGCTATCCAGCGCTGAACAAGAATTCAAGGTCGTGGAAGGGTCCCCGTCGCCCAGGCCAAGGCTGCCAGCGCCCTTTGTGCAGGGAGGCGAAGATGGCACGCTCCCTCCTGACGTCAACGGTGCGAAAGTCATCGTCAACGCACCCAATGCAATGGCCATGGGTGACGAGTGCATTTTCTACTTGAACGGCCTCAAGCCTTTTACGCCGGCCGGACAGAGAGTAGGAGAACGAGAGTTGACCACTCACTTGCTGGAGTTCAGGTTGCCGGGCACCTGGTTGGTCCAAAACGAGGAGCAAACCGTAACGCTGTTGTATCAATTCGCCCGCCACCAACACGCACTGAGTAGCGAACACCTGCAACTTCGCATCGATAAGCTGCAGGTACCGATCAAGCCCGGCCCCGTGGTGCATTTCCAACAGGCGATCAATAGCCAAGTGGCAATCGCCACCTTCACTTCGTCAGGGCTGCTCTACGTACTGCCCAACGAGCACATTGCCACGGGCGACACGGTGACTTTGCACTGGCAGAAGATGGATGGCCAGACGCCCGTCGGGGCCCCTGGAAAAATAGTGGAACGTTCGGTCGGCCAGCCGGACGAGCCTGTCGAATTCACGATGGACCGCGATCATCTCAGCGACGCGGTAGGCTACAGACTCCAGTTCCATTTCAGCGTCATTGCCTCAGGCACAGGCGATCTGAAATTCACCTCGGACCCGCAGACCTTCACGATCACTGACAACGACCCTCCCATGGCTCCACCGTTGACTGCCGCGACGGTCGAGGGCGTGGTCAACGGTAGCCTGTTCCCGGGAGCGGAGGGCGCCAAGGTGGTGATCGACGCCTATGAAGGCATGCTTGCCGAAGATGAGGTGATGTTGTTTGCCGAGGGCATCGGCGCGAATGGTGCCAGGCCTGAAAGGCACTGGCAGCGCGTCGAAGCAGAACAGACGCTGCTGGAGTTCAAGCTGACCCCGAGCTTTCTCAACAACAGCAAAGGCAAGCCATTTGCCCTCCACTACGCCTGTGCCCGCCCCGGCCTGGCACTGAGCGGGCGCAAGATCGTCCTGCAGGTGCTGGAAAGCCTGAACCTGGCTGCGCCGACCAATCTTGATGGCAGTGAGCTTGCGGCGCAATGGCTGCGGGAAGGTACCACATTCAAGATCGGGGCCAATCCTGTGCTCGACACGGGAACGGTGGAGCTGAGTGTGATGGACAATGATGCCCTCTTGTTCAGCGTCGGCGCGTACCGGCAAGACAGCGACAAAAACCTGTTGCTGGACGTTCCAGCAGCATTGGCCATGCTGATGATTGGCGCAAATGACAACACCTTGACGGTGCGGTATCAATTCACCAACTCGAGTGGTCAAACCACCCAGTCGGCCGTGCTAGCGCTGGTTGTCAAAACGCTGGATAAGGATTCACTACCCTGGCTTCAATGCACACAGGCACAAGGACGAACCACCTTGCCACTTTCGCGCGCACAGGGATCAAGTGAATATGTGTTGCCAGGTTGGCCGCTCATGGCAGTAGGGCAACGCGTCCTAATTGTGGCTACGGCATACGATAAAAATGACCACAGTAAATCATTCACGATTTGCGATAACCCCGTCACCCAAGCTCAGGTAGACAGCAAGGCATTTACCTGCAGGGTTGCCAATTCCAGTTTTCTCGACAAGTTGCTGTTGGGCAGCTCGATACGGTTCAACACGAGTATTTTCCTGAGCGCTTCCAACGCCGAGATCAAACTCAACGTCGTGGATATCACCTTGAGCGCCAACTGATCAGAAACCGAACAGAGTCGTCGACCTCACCCAGACACGGGAGTGACAAACGATGCTTGACTTTCAAGCTGCACAGCCTACAAAAGCTGTCATTCAACCGTTCGTCGAGGCTGTCCATGAAAGCCTACGCATCCCCTACCTTGTGGATCCCTCTTTCATCCTGGAGGGCGAGCGTCGATGGCATCTGGATGGGCCAGGCGCACTGGACCCCGAAACCGGGCGCTACAGCGCGAGCATGGATGAGGACTCCGATCAGGCAACCGTTTCATGTCAAATCTGGAGAAACGATGTTCTGCTTGCAGAAGCCATCAGCACAGTGACCGTAATCCCGTCTCCCGGTGAGGAAGACAGTTGGCAGACCCTGACCAGTTTCAACTTCACAGCCCCGGCTTTTCTCAATACACCCGAGACCGCTCTGTATGCCAATGGGCATCAGCAAATGGAACTGCATATCGATCCTCAGCCCGTAGGCGAAGCCTTGATTGCCCCTCAAGAGCTGGAAACGATACGCGTATTCGATTTACTCACCCATCAGGAAGTGGCCGTTTTACCCGTTGATCCGGGAGATAATCCGGTCTTGAAGGACGAGAGCATTCATTGGGCCACGGCCCGATTACCCAACAGATACAAGGCTGCCAGCTCGGGACAACCCATTCTCCAGCGGGCCGGGGCTGCGCCGGTGGAGCGATACCTGCACAGCCTGGCGACCTCTGATAACTCGCGAAAATTCTATGCCGGTCTCCGGGACAAGTATGGTTTCTGGCATTACAGCAACAGCCACACCCGAAACAATACTATTTTTGTCAAGGCTCATCAGCGGTCACTGAGATATCACGAGGACGTTCGAAGAATCAGCGGCTTCAACATCGAACCGACACCCGGGGGTGATTCGAACATCTATCACTACAACTATGAAACTCTAGAGTATTGGATTTTTTCCATCGCCAACTTCAAGGCCAGGGAACTCAATTATATCGGAGAGAACAAGTCGATGATTCGCTGGGAACGCGACAGTGCGAATGTACGGTTCTGCAGTTTCACGGGAGTCATTGTCGGAAAAGACGATCAACGAAAGATTCTCTACGACAAGGATGCACTGCAAAACATGGGCATCCCGGACAAGCACTTTTTGGCGGGTGACATCGCTATCGATGACGATCAGATTGCTGTCACCAACCACCGCATCATGGATACCTACTACCGACAGGGTGAAGAAGAACAAGGGCTTGCAGGGCCAATACTGCTAGAACTTATCGACGAATACGGCAGTACTGTACGAATCGAAGTCAAGTACGGCAGCAAAGGGGAAAGCAATCATAGGAACTTATTGTATGCCGCCTTCAAGACAAGTTAGGGCGTGTACGAAAGTCACCGAGCGACGGTCAGGCATGGCGTTGGTAAAACGGGATGCCCTAACCGGGAAATGAATGGCCATTCAAACCAGCTAAGGCCCACCATGACCGCTTCCAGCTCCATCCACTCCAGT
>NZ_QKVM01000099.1 GCF_003231305.1 Pseudomonas sichuanensis
CGCAAGCGATGGCGTCGTCTTGGCCAATGCCCATCGCTATCTCTGCAGCCGGCATCTGCCTGCCTACAGCGCCCTCGCCGAAAGCCAGGCGCCCCTCGACTGGCTGGAAAGCCAGCTGCGCCAGGCCTGGGCCTGGGGTTGGCATACGGGGGAGGCGATCGAGTTCCTGCTGATGCTGAGCCTGCACTCGCCGGGGTACGAGGTGCCGCGTGAGTGCGCGCCGCTGGTTGATGAAAGCCCTCAGGCGCACCTGGAGCGGCTGCGGCTTCGCACGGTGTTTTGAACAGGGAGGAAAGTATGAAGAGTTCGATACTCAAGTGTGGGGTGCTGGTCGGTTTGGTCGCAGTGGTTGGATGCGCTGAAGAAAAGCCAAATACGTTCAAGTTAGTGGGTGAATTACCCCCTGACTTTGGGTATGCGGCGGTTGTGCTCTATGAGCCGGAGCCCGGGACAAAGTGCGAAGTTACCGATTGGCGTAGAACCATGCCATCGTTCAATAGGAATTGGCCTAAAGAGTATAACCCGACGTTGAGCATTGAGATTCGAAAAACAATCAAGGGCTGCCGGATGATTGTTAGTCATATAAAAATCAGAATCATGGCGACTTATGGGAGTGCCTTTTACCATGAGTCAGAAGACAGGGCCAATGTTGGAATTTATACAGAGCTGGATGAAAAATATCGGCGCGTCATGAATGCCGAGGATGGAGATACGTTCTACGGTAAATGTCAGTGGCTATTTCGCACTATGGGGCCGGATCGTGTAATTCGAAAAATATTAGATTGCAAGAAAGATAATGAGCGCGGTGAGCTTTCTGTTGGGAGCCCCTTCGGCGCTTATATGGTTGATCAATTGCCAGGTAAAACGATCAGAATGAACATTAGGCTCTCGGAAAAGGAGAGTCCCTCTATAGGTGATACCTGGGTTGAGTTTCCATCTGGCTGGAAGCGGTGCCTAGGGAAGGGAGTCGAGGACATGTATGGCTTTTGCCGGGGGAATACAACTGATTTCATTGGCTTCAAGATGCCAGACGGACGCATCTGCAATATTTACCCCGGCTGTGAAGTCGAAAATTAAAAAACTCGGAAAACCTTGGATGATTCAAGAAGGAACGTTATGAGAAGAGGAATATCGAGATGTTTGTTGCTGACTGGCTTGATCGCGCTGGTTGGATGCGCTGAAGAAAAACCGAATACGTTCAAGTTAGTGGGTGAATTACCCCCTGACTTTGGGTACGCGGCGGTTGCGCTCTATGAACCGGAGCCCGGGACAAAGTGCGAAGTGACCGATTGGCGTAGAACCATGCCGTCGTTCAATAGGAATTGGCCTAAAGAGTACAGCCCGACGTTGACCATTGAAATTCGAAAAACGATCAAGGGCTGCAGGATGATTGTTAGGCATATAAAAATCAGAATCATGGCAACTTATGGGAGTGCCTTTTACCATGAGGCAGAAGACAGAGCCAATGTTGGCATCTATACAGAGCTGGACGAGAAATATCGGCGCGTCATGAATGCCGAAGATGGAGATACGTTCTACGGTGAATGCCAATGGCGCTTTCGCACCATGGGGCCGGATCGCGTTATTGCAAAGTTGCTACGTTGCAAAAAAGATAATGAGCGTGGTGAGCTTAATGTTGGAAGCCCGTTTGGCGCTTACTTGGTAGATCAGCTGCCGGGAAAAACGATCAGAATGAATATTAGGCTCTCGAAAAAAGAGCATCCTTCTGGAGGAGACACCTGGGTTGAGTTTCCATCTGGTTGGAAACGGTGTCTAGGGAAGGGGGTTGAGGATATGTATGGATTTTGTCGGGGAAATACAACCGACCTCATTGATTTCAAGATGCCAGATGGACGCATCTGCAGTATTTATCCAAACTGTGGTGAGTGACTAATGATAAGTCGAGACGAATTCATAAAAGAGATAAATCATCCAGTGAATGGCCTCATGTTGGTCTGCCCAAGTCGTGACGGATCAACAAGTTTTCAGTTGGTAGATGAATCTGGAAGCGGGGTTAGTTATGCGGGGGCTTTCTATGAGGTGGTTGATATTGAAGGGGTTGTGTACAGCGGCTCACTAAATGCAGAGGGCAAAGGAGAAGTCTCAAATCACTATGCTGGTCCGGTATGCTTGCGATTCAAAACAAATTATGCAGGTAGCAACGACTACTACTCATCGTTGCAACAACGCGACCATTATCCATTGATGATTACGGATATTCAGGTTCGTGCAGAACAGACTCACTATGTGAACCATGACAGTACTCGAACGACCTCCAACCCGGCAGGCGAGCATGCGGACTATTTCCTTCAAGTAGAAGTTCGGGAGCTAGTCCGTCATGGCTGCCACCTTCCTCCGCTATCAGCATGTTCCTTTCCACCCGCCAAAGGGCTCCGGCGGATCATGGGCAAGCACTGCGAGTGGGGTGTGGCGCTCATGCCCGGCAAGCATACCGTGCTGGAGGTCCGCCCGCTTCGAGCGTTCCGGCCCGTGCTATCAATGGACCCTGAGTTCTGCGCGCTGAATCTTTATCAGTTGGCGCTGATGGCCACGCTTAGCTACAACCCGTTCGGCCAGGAGCCACCGGGCCATCCTGTGCTGGCCGCTTCGGTCAGCTTTCCCCATGCCCCCACCGTCGGAAACTGGTTTGGCGAGGCGCTGGCCTGTGCTCAGGAGATCTGGCGCGTTGATTCGTCCCAGCGCAAGGAGTACTTCCCCCTGTACGAAGATGTGCCTTACTCCCAGCGATGGGAAATCGTGCCATTCGATCCTGATCTCTATCAGGAGAACAGTCCCGATTTGGGTGAAGAGCAGGAGAACCCGGCCTCTATTCATTTCCTGGATGACCGGAAGGAGCTAGACGCTACGGACACGCAGGCCTTCATCACCCACAACGCCGACGTGATGATCATCGCGATTCGCGGCACCAGCGAGATGATCCCCGACCTGCTTCGCGATTTCGATGCCCTGCAGGTGCCGTTCGAAGAGGGCAGCGGTATGGTTCATCGGGGCTTTTACCTGGCGGCGAAGCGAGCAAGGCGGTTCGTGACAAGCTACTTGCGCAAGTTCTACCAATCACAACAGCTCATCATCTGTGGCCACAGCCTTGGCGGTGCAATCGCCTTGCTGCTGGCGCAAATGCTGCGCGTATCCGACAGCCGCTACCCCCTGCAGCTCTACACCTACGGCGCCCCGCGTGCCGGCGACACCACCTTCACCCGCAGCGCCGCCGACCTGCTGCACCACCGCATCGTCAGCAACGACGACCTCATTCCCAACCTGCCGCTGCCGTGGATGAACACCCGCTACGAGGTGATCGCCCCAGGCGCCATCCTGGCGCCGATCAGCTTCCCGCTGGGCGTGAAGATCATGCACACAGGCCTGGTCAACCAGGACGGCGAGCCCTACGAGCACCATGGCGAGCTGCGCCACTTCATGCCGATCCAGCTCAGTGGCCAGGAGGAGTCGGCCATCCTCTGGAGCCCGGGCTGCACTACCATCACCGCGCAAGCTTCCTGCAACCAGTACCTGAGGCAGGTGGACAAGCTGCCCGAGCACCGCTCGTTCAGCCTCAACGATCACTACATGGTCAGCAGCTATGTCCCGGCCTGCTGGGCCATGCTGCGCCGCCACCAGCAGGCGCTGGCCAACCGCACGCCGGCGGTGACCGTGCGGGAACTGGAAGTGGTGGAGGCTGCACTGAAGGCGATCGACAAGCAGTTGCGCGAGCACCGCACCAGGCTAGCGCTGGGCGACCATTACCGGCGCCCTCAGGAGGCCAGTTTGCCGCAGATCGAGCGGGAACTGGAACGCTTGGAGGCCACCCATGCACGCCTGGGCAGCCTGCGCCGCGCACCGGTCAGCGAGGCCGACGTCTACGGATCCCTCGCCGGCCAGCCGCAACTGGCCGAAGCCTTGGCACGGTGGCAGGCGCAGCTTACCAACACCCGTGTCGAGCCCTTGGCCATGGCGCCGGCGGAGCGTGCCTCCAGGGTGCCGGAGATCAAGGTAGTCACCTCCGACGAAATCTTCGCCATGCTCGATGCCCAGAACGATCCGTCCGACCCTCTGAACTTGATATGAAAAAGGGCCCGCTACGTACGTGCGGCCCCTTGAAAGGTGGAGATGTGTCCAGCCAAACAAAAAAAGCCCCGACTCTCACGAGCCGGGGCTTTTTCATGACGCTACGACTGAATCAGCCGTTGAACACGTCATCCACGCTTTTCAGCGGGTAGTGCTTCGGATACGGCAGGGTCGCTACGCCGGACTCGATGGCGGCCTTGGCCACGGCATCGGAAACCACGGTGATCAGGCGTGCATCCAGTGGTTTCGGGATGATGTACTCACGACCGAACTCCAGTGCCTGTACGCCGTAGGCGTCGCAGACTTCCTTCGGCACCGGCAGCTTGGCCAGGTCCTTCAGGGCGACGGCGGCAGCGATCTTCATTTCTTCGTTGATGCGCTTGGCGCGAACGTCCAGGGCACCACGGAAGATGAACGGGAAGCCCAGTACGTTGTTGACCTGGTTCGGGTAGTCGGAACGACCGGTGGCCATGATCACGTCGCTGCGGGTGGCGTGAGCCAGCTCCGGGGAGATCTCTGGGTCGGGGTTCGAGCAAGCGAACACGATCGGGTTGGCAGCCATCGACTTCAGGCCTTCTGCGCTCAGCAGGTTCGGGCCGGACAGGCCAACGAACACGTCGGCACCGTCCAGGGCGTCAGCCAGGGTGCGCTTGTCGGTGGCGTGGGCGAACTGCGCCTTGTACTGGTTCAGATCGTCACGGCCGGCGTGGATCACACCGCTGCGGTCGATCATGAAGATGTTCTCGACCTTGGCACCCATGCTCACCAGCAGCTTCATGCAGGAGATGGCGGCAGCGCCGGCGCCCAGGCAGACGATCTTGGCGTCTTCGAGCTTCTTGCCGGCGATTTCCAGGGCGTTGATCATGCCGGCCGCGGTAACGATCGCGGTACCGTGCTGGTCATCGTGGAACACCGGGATGTCGCACTGTTCGATCAGGGTGCGCTCGATCTCGAAGCACTCAGGTGCCTTGATGTCTTCGAGGTTGATGCCACCGAAGGTGATGGAGATGCGGCGAACGGTGTCGATGAAAGCCTGTGGGCTTTCCGATTCGACTTCGATGTCGAACACGTCGATACCGGCGAAACGCTTGAACAGAACACCCTTGCCTTCCATGACCGGCTTCGAGGCCAGCGGGCCCAGGTCACCCAGACCGAGGATCGCGGTACCGTCGGAAATCACCGCAACCAGGTTGCCCTTGCCGGTGTATTTGTAGGCCAGCTCTGGATCACGACCAATCTCGCGCACCGGTTCGGCGACGCCTGGGCTGTAGGCCAGGGCGAGGTCACGGGCAGTGGCGGTGGGCTTGGAGAGCTCGACGCTCAGTTTCCCCGGACGGGGCTGGGCGTGGTATTCGAGAGCGGCGGTTTTCAGGTCTGACATGATGGGCATTCCGCTATTTACTGTTCTGACGGACCGCCGAGGATACGCAAAGTGCCGGGGGGCGACAAGACTGCCCGGTCACTAGTGTCAAGGCCTTTGGCCTACGACTTTACGCTATAACCCACGGGGCTTGCGAAAGCCTAGTGTGTACAATCCAATAGCAAAATGTCTACAACTATTTAGCCAGAAGCAGGCTGCAACATACTCGGATCGGTCAATGGCAACACCCAGCGCCGCTGCCCGGGCTTGAGCGCCCCCTTGCGGGAACGATCCAGCACCCAGCCCCGCACCTCGACCTGGCGTCCCTTGAGGTTAGCGAAGAAGCTGGCGGGGAAGTTGCGCTGCAGACGAGCGGGAATCCGCACTACCAGGTTATTGTCCAGTTCCAGCCAGGCACCGCCGCTATTGCGCTCGATGCCATTGATTTTGCCGCTGATCAGTGCAAAACCAGATTGCCGCACATCCCGTGCACGCAGCACCGGCGATTGCCGCCAAAGCCCTAGTCGCGCCTTGCGCGCTGCCTGTTCAGCTTGCTGCTGACACTCGGCAAGGCGTGTGTTGGGCGCAAATGCGATGCGGTAGGCCAAGCCTTCGCTGAGCAGTTGTGCTTCCAGATTGTGGCCAGTACGGCTGTAGATATGCGCCAGGGTGCGCCCGTACTTGTCTTTGCTTTCAACCCCGGGCACCAGCCCTACCCGGCCATCGCTGGCCTTGATCAACGCCTGCAGGCGGCGCTTGGCCGCTTCGGCATAGGGCTCGCTGGGCCGCCCTTTACCTGCGACTTCCGGGGCATTGATACCAATCAGGCGAACACTGCGGCCATCAACCAGGCGAACGGTATCGCCATCGACCACGTAGCGCACCGCAACCTGCTGCGGCCGGTCAGGCAACGGGCAGAAGGCCAGGGCCGGGAAATGCCAAATCGCGA